>JAXMAU010000058.1:0-37739 GCA_046350215.1 Gemmataceae bacterium
GCCGTCGCCGGCGTCGACGCCGTGCTCACGCAGTTCGCGCCGGTCAACGCCTCCGTCATCGCGGCGATGAATCAGGCGCGGGTCATCGTGCGCTACGGCATTGGGGTGGATAACGTTGACCTGGAAGCGGCGCGGGCGCGGGGCATCCCGGTGTGCAACGTGCCCGATTACTGCATCGACGAGGTGGCTGATCACACGCTGGCGTTCATCCTGGCGCTGACGCGGCAGGTGGTGCCGCACACGGAACACCTGCGCGGCGGCAAGTGGGGGCTGGTAGGCCCCCTGACCGGGCTGCGAACGCTCGCCGACCTGACCGTCGGGGTGGTCGGATTTGGTCGCATCGGTCGGGCGGTGGTGCGGCGGCTGGTCGCGTTCGGGTCGACAGTCCGCGTGTTCGACCCGGCGGTCAAGGCCGACGCAATCGAGGCGGCGGGTGCGCAGGCGGCGGCCTCTCTCGACGATCTCCTGCACGACAGCGACGTCGTCACGCTGCACTGTCCGTCCAGTGCCCGCACGCGACGGATGATGAACGCCGAGACGATGGCGCGGATGAAGCCGGGAGCGCTGCTGGTCAACCTGGCGCGGGGCGACCTGGTCGACCCGGCGGCGCTGGTGTCCGCGCTGCAAGCGGGCCATCTGGGCGGGGCCGCGCTCGATGTGTTCGACCCGGAGCCGATTCCGGCCGACCATCCGGTGCTGCGGCTGCCGAACGTGGTGCTGGCGCCGCACATCGCCTCGGCCAGCCCGAAGGCGGTGCGGCGGCTCCGCGAGACGGCGGCCGGGCTGGTGGCGAAGCGGCTCCGCGGTGAGGCCCTGCCGAGCGTGGTCAACGGCGTGATCGGCTGATCCGGTGGAACGGAGTTTGGAGATCGGCAATGAAAACTTCGCTGCCGCCGTCGCGAATCGTTCCCGTCGCCGCCCTGGAGCGGTTCACCGTCGAGGCGCTCCGCCGGCTGGGGGTGACCGCCGCTGACGCGCAGACCACGACCGACGCGCTGGTGATGGCCGACACCTGGGGCACGTTCACGCACGGCACCAAGCTGCTGGTCGGATACCTGCGGCGGCTTCGTGGCGGCGGCATCCGGACCGACGTGCGGCCAGCGGTGTTGTCCGACGGGCCGGCGTGGGCGATCGTCGACGGCGGATCGGCGCTTGGCCAGGTGATTGGCACGTTCGCGATGGAGACGGCGGTCAACAAGGCGCGGTCGGCCGGGATCAGCTATGTCGGCGTGCGGAACAGCAACCACTTCGGCGCCGCTGGCTACTACCCGTGGCTGGCGGCACGGCAGGGGCTGCTCGGCGTGGCGATGTGCAACGACATGCCGAGCGTGGTCGCGCCAGGCGCCCGCCGCGCCGTCACCGGGACGAACCCGATCGCGTTCGCCCTACCGTGCGGCGACCGGCCGCCGGTGCTGCTCGATATCGCCATCAGCACGGTCGCCGGCGGCAAGGTGTACGTCGCTCGCCAGCTGGGCAAACCGATCGCGCCCGACTGGCTGATCGACAGCGCGGGGCAGCCGACGACTGATGGCTCCCTCTACCCCGACCATGCGGCGCTGGCGCCGATGGGCGGGCACAAGGGGTATGGGCTGGCGCTGCTGGTCGAGGCGCTGTCCGGTGTGCTGAGCGGGGCGGCGGTGACGTGGCAGGTGGGCAGCTGGATCTGGGGCGATACGTCGAAGCCGACCGGGCATGGCGCCGCGTTCCTGGCGATCGACGTGGCGGCGATGGCGCCCGGTGACGAGTTCCCGCGGCGGATGCGGGCGCTGATCGACGAGATCCACGCCACTCCGGCCGCGGCAGGAAGCGACGGTGTGCTGCTGCCGGGCGAGCGCGAGTGGCGGAACCGCGAAAGGGCGCTGGCCGAGGGCATCCCGTTGCCGCCGGACGTCGTCGCGGCGCTGACGAGCGCGGCGGAAGAAGCGGGCATTGCCCCGCCCTGGCAGGACGATGCGCCCCGCTGACGGGACGGCTGACAGTCGCGGGCGTTCAACGAAGAGGATGAGCAGGTCATGCGTGAATCACAGGTGTTCGAGCGAGTCCGGCAGAGCGGCGTGGTGGCGGTCCTGGTGATCGACCGGGCGGAGGATGCGGTGCCGCTGGCGGAGGCGCTGCTCGCCGGCGGGGTGGACGTCATGGAGCTGACGCTGCGAACGCCGGTGGCGCTGGCGGCGGTGGAGGCGGTGCGCAAGCAGGTGCCGGCGATGCTGGCCGGGGTCGGCACCATCCTGACACCCGAGCAGGTGCGGCAAGTGGTCGACGTCGGCGGAGCGTTCGGGGTGGCGCCGGGGATGAATCCGCGCGTGGTCGAGGAGGCGTTCCGCCTCGGTCTGCCATTCGGGCCGGGGATCTGCACGCCGTCGGACATCGAACGGGCGCTGGAGTTCGACTGCCGCACGCTGAAATTCTTCCCGGCCGAGCCGTCGGGCGGACTGGCGTACCTGCAGAGCATCGCGGCGCCTTACGCCCATCTCGGAGTGAAATACGTGCCGCTCGGCGGAGTGAGTGAGGCGAACATGGGGTCGTACCTGAAGGATGCGTCGATCGCCGCCGTCGGCGGGTCGTGGATCGCCACCCGCTCCGCCATCCAGGCGCAGGACTGGGCCGGCATCAGCGCCACCGCCCGCCGCGCCATCACCGTCCGCGATGCCGTCCGCGCCGGCAAGGGGTCGGCATGACCGCGTTTCTCGGCATCGACCTCGGGACGACGTTTCTCAAGGGCGCCGTCCTCGACCTCGACCGCCCGGCTCTGCGGCAGGTCCGCCGGCTGCCGTTCCCGGCGCCGCTGCCCGGCCTTCCGCCGACGCGGTGTGAGCTGGACCCGGCCGCCGTCCTCGCCGCGACCCGGCAGCTGATCGGCGAGCTGCTCGACGACGCCCCCGACGCGACAGGTCTGCTCCTGAGCAGCCAGATGCACTGCCTGGTGTTCCTCGACGCGAACCGGCGGCCGGTGTCGAACGTGCTCACCTGGAAGGACCAGCGGGCGCTGGAAGACCACCTGCGCCAGCCGGGCCGGTTCATCGACGTGTTGCGCGAGCAGATCACCGCCGCGGAGCTGCAGGCGACCGGCCGCGAGCTGCGCGTCGGCGTGCCGCTGGTGACCCTGCCCTGGCTGCAGACGCACGGGCAGTTACCGGCTGACACCTGGCCGACGTCGCTGCCCGATTTCGTCCTCGCCAGCCTGTGCGGCACCGTACCGACGACCGACCCGAGCAACGCCGCCGCCTACGGCCTGTACGATCTCGACCGCAGTGACTGGCACCGCCCGCTGATCGACCGGCTCGAACTGGGCGGTCTGCGCTGGCCGGCGGTGCGCCGCTTCGGCGAGGTGGTCGGCACCGCCGAGGTACACGGCCGGCGGCTGACCTGTTACACCGCCATCGGCGACCAGCAGTGCTCGCTCGTCGGCGCCGGGCTGGAGGAGGGCGAGCTGTCGCTCAATGTCTCCACCGGGTCGCAGGTCAGTTTGCTCACGCGCGAGCGCCGGACGGGGGACTTCGGCGGCCGTCCCTACCCCGATGAGCTGTGGTTGAGCACGATCGTCCAGGTGCCCGCCGGCCGCGCGCTGGCCGCGCTGGTCGGCCTGCTCACCGAGATCGGCGGAGAGCGCGGCGACCCGTGGGACCGCATCGCTCGCGCCGTCGCCGACGTGCCGTCCACCGACCTGCAGGTGAACCTGGCGTTCTACGGCGGGCCGTTCGGCGACCGCGGTGCCATCGCCAACATGGGCGAGCACAACCTGACCGTCGGTCACCTGTTCACCGCCGCATTCCGCAACATGGCGGACAATTACGCCCTGTGCGCTCATACGCTCGCCCCGGCGCACGACTGGAAGCGGCTGGTGTTCTCGGGCGGACTGGTCCATCGTTTTCCGACGCTTCGTGACGCGGTGCTGCGAGCGCTGGCGCCGGTGCCGGGATGGCGAGTGTGCCCGTCGACCGAGGACACCCTGCTCGGCCTGCTCACCCTCGCCGTTGCCTACAGCGGACGGGCACCGAGCGTCCGCGCCGCGGGACGTCTTGTCGCCGGCGAGCACTCCTCGCCGCCCAGTGGGTGAGAAGCGAAGTTCCTGTCGTCGCGCAGCGCCGGTGCCAGGGGGGCGTTTGCCAGCGGAAACGCGACCGGCGACGCTGGCTGTGGGCGACGGCGCGCGGTTCGCTTCGTCGGACGGTGGACGTTGCGCGATGGACCCCACCGCTCCCCCCGAATGGCAGGAGACGACATGCGACACCTCGTTCTGGCCGCTGCCCTGTTGACGTTCACTCTGGGCGGCCACGCCGCCGACACCCGGAGTGAATCCGGACACAAGCACGCCCCGATGTACATGGATTGCGCGAAAGCGTGCGACGACTGCGCGCGGACCTGTGACGCCTGCGCCGCGCACTGCGGCCGCATGCTGGCGAAGGGGAAACAGGACCACCTGCACACCCTGCACACCTGCTCCGACTGCGCGACGGTGTGCAAGGCCGCCGGCTGCATCACCGCTCGCCAGGGACCGTTCTCCGAGACGATCTGTACCGCCTGCGCCGAGGTGTGCAAGCGCTGCGGCGACGCTTGCGAAAAACATCCCGCCGACGAGATGATGACGAAATGCGCCGCGGAGTGTCGCCGCTGTGAGAAGGCGTGCCGCGAGATGCTCACGCACATCGCCCGCAACAGCAGCAACTGACCCGCCCCCCTTGTGGCACGGCCTCTCCCCGGATCTCCGGGGAGAGGCCGTTCTCTTTTCACCGCCCCCAGTCACCGCGCGCCCCGCCGATCAAACCACGACTGGGGTCTCGGATTGTTGATGAACACTGAAATGCTATGCTAGACTCCCAAAGAGGCGGGCGGATGTACGTCGATGGGGGAATGCTGCCCCGCCTGAATCGGTACCGGAACCCGAGCCTCCGTCCGAGGGACGGGTGATGATGCGCTCGCTTTGCGCCGCCACGAGACATCACCCCCGCGTTTTATCCCGTGTGAGTCGTCGGTCACCGTTGATATGCAGTCCACTCGATCGGAACCTGATGACGTGCTCGTTCCCGACGCCAATGGGTTCAGGCGGGCGCGTGTCCTGGTGAGCGCCTATGCCTGCACGCCGGACCGCGGCTCGGAATGCGCCGTCGGCTGGAACTGCGTGGTGCAGGCGGCCCGGCAGGTCGACGTCTGGGTGCTTTGTCAGGACGGAGAGTTCGGCGAGGAGATTCGTCGCTATCTGTCGCGACATGGCCCTGTCAGCGGGCTTCAGTTCGCGTATGTCGCCAAGTCGTCCCTGGTGCAAACCCTGATGCGGACGCCGGGGATGTACTACCTCGGCTACCGCCTGTGGCAACGGGCGGCGTACCGTGTGGCACGCCGACTTCACAGCGAGGTCGGGTTCGACCTGGCGCACCAGCTGAACCTGTGCAGCTACCGCGAGCCGGGCTACCTCGGCCGTCTCGGCATCCCGTTCGTGTGGGGCACCTGGGGCGGAACCGGCAACTACCCGTGGCGGTTCCTCGGCGAGGCGGGCGTCCTCGGCGCCGGTTTCGAGGCCATCCGCGGAGTCGCCAACCAGCTGCAGCTGCGGCTCAGCCCGAGTATCCGCCGCGGCGTCCGCCAGGCGGCGGTGCTGCTCGCCAACAATTCGGGGACCGTCCGCGACTTCGAGCGCGTCCACCATGTCCGGCCGGAGCTGCTCTCGGTCAGCGGAGTGACGTCGATCGGCACGATGCCGACGCCAGGTAACGACCCGGCGGATCGGCCGTTCCGCATCCTCTGGTCAGGTCGCCTGGAAGCGATCAAGGCGCTGTCGCTGCTGCTGCGTGCGCTGCCCCGGTTGCCGTTCCCGGTCGAGGTGACAGTCCTCGGTGCCGGACCGCACCAGGAACGCTGGCAGCGCCTGGCTGAACGGCTCGGGGTCGGCCCACTCGTCCGCTGGCTCGGCTGGGTGCCGCACCGCGAGGCCCTGGAGCAGTACGCCCGCGCGACCTGTTCATCCACACCAGCCTGCGCGACTCCTGTCCGCTGGTGGTGGTGGAGGCGCTGGCCGCTGGACTGCCGGTCCTCTGCCTGGACCACATGGGGATGGCCGACCTCGTGACCGAGCGCTGCGGCCTGAAGATCGAGGTGACGACCCCGGCCGAGGTGGTTCATCGACTGGCCGAGGCGATCACCTCCCTTCGCGAGAATCCGAACCTGCGACATCGGCTGGCGAGCGGCGCGCGGGAGCGGGCGCAGGAGTATGAATGGTCGCGCATCGGAGCGCGCATCATTGACGTTTACCGACGGGTGTTGACGGGTCGGCCCCACTCGGCGGATCAGATCGGCGGTCCCATGCAGCCGTGTCCGGTCGCCGCTTCCGCTGACGACCGGGCCACGGTGGTCCCGGTGTCGACCACGGGAGGAACGTGCTGATGCCCGGCGAGGCGATGTCCCGGTGGCGGCGATACCGGCTGGAGACGCTCCGCTTCCTGATCCTGTGCGTCGCGTTCACCGCCGCGTACCTGCTGGCGTTCACGCTCCGCTTCGATTTCCATTTCAACGCGGAGACGTGGGACCTGCTGCGGGCCACCCTGCCGCTGGCGGTGGTCATCAAGCTCGTGGTCGCCTACTCATTGCGCGGCTTCCACGGCTGGATGCGCTACGTCTCCTTTTTCGACCTGGTGGAGCTGGTCCGCGCCGCCCTGATCGCCACGGTGCTGCTCGGGGTGGCTGATCTGCTGCTGGTGGACGACGACCTGCGGCCGTCGCTGCTGGCGCTCGACTTCATGTGTACGATCATGGTGGTCGGGGGACTGCGCTCGGCCGGCCGGTTCCTCCGCGAGCTGTTCTGGCCGCTCGTCGACACGCACCTGCTCCATCGCAAGCGCTATCGCAAGGCGCTGCTGGTCGGCGCCAACCGCACCGGGGTCATCCTGGCCAACCAGATCAACTTCAACGTCGCCATCGCCTCGCGGGTGGTCGGGTTCCTCGACGACGACCAATCGGCGCATGGCACCCACCTCGGCGGCCTGCCGATCCTGGCCGGCCTGGACCACGCCGGCGAGGTAGCGCGGCAGCGAGGCGTCAAGGACGTGCTGGTGCTCGCCGGCAGCCTGACCGGGAAACAGCTTCGTGGCATGATGGAGAGCTGCGAGCGGGCAGGCATTTCGCTCAAGATCATCTCCAACGTGTACGACCTGCTCGGCGAAGCCTCCGAGGGAGAAGTGGGGCGTCCGCGCGCCGGCCGGCGGGCGAAACAGGGCCTCCGGCTGCAATTGCGCGACGTGGACATCGACGACCTGCTTCGTCGGGAACCCGTCGCCCTGGACTGTCCCACCATCGGCGGACTGCTCGCCGGACGAGTGGTGATGGTCACCGGCGCCGGCGGCAGCATCGGCGCGGAGGTGTGCCGGCAGGTACTGTCGTTCAAGCCGCGGACACTGGTGCTCTACGAGCGGGCGGAGAACTCGCTGTTCTTCATCGAGCGCGAGCTGCGACCGATGGCGACGGCTGCCGGCGTGGAGCTGGTGGCGGCGCTGGGCGACGTGACCGACGGCCGGCGGCTGCGGCAGGTGTTCGAGCGCCACCGGCCGGAGGTGCTGTTCCACGCTGCCGCTCACAAGCATGTGCCGATCGTCGAGCTGAACCCCGGCGAGGCGATCAAGAACAACCTGTTCGGCACCCGGCTGGTGGCCGACATGGCGGACGAGTTCGGTCTGCAGGCGTTCGTCATGATCTCCACCGACAAGGCCGTTCATCCGGCCAACGTGATGGGGATGACCAAGCAGCTGTGCGAGCGGTATGTGCAGGCACTGGCCGGCAAATCGAAGACGCGCTTTGTCGTCGTTCGCTTCGGCAACGTGCTCGGGTCGGCCGGCAGCGTGGTGCCGATCTTCCAGGAGCAGATTCGCCGCGGCGGGCCGGTCACCGTCACCCACCCGGAGATGCGGCGCTACTTCATGACCATTCCCGAGGCGTCGCAGCTGGTGCTGCAGGCCGGCGCGATGGGCCAGGGCGGAGAAATCTTCGTCCTCGACATGGGGGAGCCGGTGCGCATCGTCGATCTGGCGACCGACCTGATCCGCCTGTCCGGGTTGCGGCCCGACGACATCGAGATCGTCTTCACCGGCGTGCGCCAGGGGGAAAAGCTGTCGGAAAACCTGTACCTGGAAGCGGAGCGCACGTTGCCGACGCCGCACCCCAAGCTGCGCGCCGCCCAGGCGAGCCGGTGGACGGTCGAGCAGCTGGAACCGCTGTTCGCTGACCTCCGCCAGCTGACCCAGGAGGACGACCCGGCCGCCGTCCGCGCCGGGCTGCGGCAGCGCTTCCCCGACTTCGACGAGCAGGTACGCCTGTCCGACCAGCTGGTGCAGTCGGGCAGCACTGCCGAACCGGGATCGCCGGCGCCCGACCTGACCGCCGAGGTGGCCGGCTCATGAAGGTGCCGTTCTACCGGGTCCGCCTGACCGACGCGGAGGTGGAAGAGGTCGTGCGCACCCTGCGCTCCGGCTGGCTGACCACCGGGCCGGTGACGCGGCGATTCGAGGAGGCGTTTGCGGAGGCGGTCGGCGGCGCCCACGCCATCGCGGTCAACTCCTGCACCGCGGCGTTGCACCTGGCCGTCGAGGCGCTCGGGCTGCGTGCCGGCCAGGCCGTTCTCGTCCCAACGCTGACGTTCGCCGCCACTGCCGAGGTGATCCGCTACCAGGGAGCGTTTCCCGTCCTGGTCGACGGCGACCCGGTAACCGGCCATCTCGACCTCGACGACGCCGCCCGCAAGGTAAACGACGTTCGCCGGGGACGGTTCGCGTCGATTCCGCCCGATGCGCCCGTCGTCGGCGTGATCCCGGTCCACACTGGCGGGCTGATGATGGACGTCGACCGCGTCAGCCAATTCGCCCGCGCCCATCGGCTGTGGGTGATCGAGGACGCCGCCCACGCCTTCCCCGCCGCCTGGCGAAGCGGCCCCGACCAGCCGTGGCAGCGCTGCGGCCAGGGCACCAGCGCCGTCGCCTGTTTCTCGTTCTACGCCAACAAGACGTTGACCACCGGCGAGGGCGGCATGGCCGTCACGGATGACGCCAACCTGGCGGCCCGCATGCGCATGATGGCGCTGCACGGGCTGTCGCGCGACGCCTGGACGCGCTACTCCGCCGGCGGCAGCTGGGACTACCAGATCGTCGCGCCGGGCTACAAGTACAACCTGACCGACATCGCCTCCGCCCTCGGGGTGCGGCAGCTGGAGCACGCCGAGCCGATGCGTCAACGCCGAGAGGCGTTGGCCCGCGCCTACACGGCGGCGTTCGCCGACCTGGACGTTGTCGATCTCCCGCCCGACCCGCCGGACCGGCTGCACGCCTGGCACCTCTACCCGATCCGCCTGCGGCTCGACCGGCTGACGATCGATCGCAATGCGTTCATCCGCGCTCTTTCGGACGCCGGCGTCGGCTGCTCGGTCCACTGGCGCCCGCTCCACCTGCACGCCTACTACCAGGAACAGCTCGGCTGGACGGCGGACCACTGCCCGACCGCCGCGCGCGAGTGGCTGCGGCTGGTGTCGCTGCCACTCTTCCCCGACATGGAGGACGAGGAACAGGCCCACGTCATCGCCGCTGTCCGCCGGCTGGCGGCGGCGCACCGCCTCTGACGGTGGCATCGATCACGCCACCCCGCCAGTGAACGCCCGTCCACGCAAAACGGCCCGTTGACCTTGCCCTCCCCCCGGTTTGGGCTAGAATGGCGTTTTGCCTCGTGGAACGACCGCTTATCGGAACGAGTGGACCGGGGCAAAAGTGTGCGTTTGGAGGGCACGAATGACCCAGCAACCCTTACCGTCGATCCAGATTGAGGCGTCGCCTGCGGCCGCCACGGTGGCCATTCGCGAGGAGCTGCTCGGCGAACATGCGGTTCAGTCGATCCGCCGTCAGGTGGACTGGCTAATCGACGAGCCGGGGCGTCGCGAGCTGGTGCTCGACCTGAGTGACGTGGAGCTGCCCACTGCGGGCGGCCTGGGCACGCTGATCGCGCTGCATCGCGACGTTCAGGCGGCCGGCGGCCAGCTGGTGCTGTGCAACGTCGGCGACCAGGCCTACGAGGTGTTCGACGTCACCGGTCTGACCCGCCTGCTCGACATCCGCCCCGGCGACATCGTCCCCGCCTGAGCCTCCGTTGGTCGCCTCGGCAGGGCGAGGTCAGCCTTCACGGCCGGCCTCGCCCTGCCCTTTCAGCCTGCCGCGCAAAGTCCTACAACAGACGCCATATTCACGACCACCACCCCGCAGGAAGAGCGCACCGATGAGTCCCGTGTACAACTTCAACGCCGGCCCCGCCATGCTCCCGCCGCCCGTCCTCGAACAGGTGCAGGCCGAGCTGCGCGACTATCACGGCCGCGGCATGTCGATCATGGAGATGAGCCACCGCTCGAAGGAGTACGAGGCGGTCAACGCCCAGGCGGAGGAGACGTTCAAGCGGCTGCTCGGCGTCGGCGACGGCTACCGGGTGCTGTTCGTCCAGGGCGGGGCGTCGACGCAGTTCGCGATGGTGCCGATGAACTTCCTGGCGCCGGGAACGACGGTCGACGTGGTGATGACCGGCAGCTGGGCGGAGAAGGCGCTGGAGGAGGCGGCGGCGCTCGGCCAGGCGCGCGAGGCAGCGTCGACGAAGGCCGGCGGCTATCGGCGCGTGCCGCGGCCTGACGAGATCACTTACAGCCCTGATTGCGCCTACGTCCATCTGACGTCGAACGAGACGATCCAGGGCATCCAGTTTCAGCAGTTCCCCGACGTGGGCGACCGGCCGCTGGTGGCCGACATGAGCAGCGACATCCTGTCGCGGCCGTTCGACGCGAGCAAGTTCGCCCTCATCTACGCCGGCGCTCAGAAGAACCTCGGCCCGTCCGGCGTGACCGCCGTGCTGCTCCGCGAGGCGTGGCTGGCGAAGGCGAACAAGAAGGTGCCGACGATGCTGCGCTACAGCACGCACGTCAAGAACAACTCGCTCTACAACACCCCGCCGTCGTTCGGCGTGTATGTGCTCAACCTCGTGCTCCAGTGGATCGACAGGGCCGGCGGACTGACGGCGATGGCCGAGCGGAACGCGCGGAAGGCGAAGACGCTGTACGACGTGATCGACAACAGCGGCGGGTTCTACCGCGGTCACGCCGAGGCCGACTCGCGGTCGCACATGAACGTGACGTTCCGGCTGGCGAACGAGGCGCTGGAGAAGCAACTGGTGAGCGAGGCGCAAGCGGCCGGCATGGTCGGTCTGGCCGGTCACCGCTCGGTCGGCGGGCTGCGCGCGTCGATCTACAACGCCGTCCCGCTGGAGGCGTGCCAGGCGCTGGCGGCGCTGATGACCGACTTCGCGAAGCGGAACGGCTGATCCACCGCATCCGGGGGCGCCCTGCCTGGCGCCCCCGCACCTTCCATACCGATCCGCCGTCGCGCCAATCACATCTTTCGCGATCTGAAAACTATAACTATCTCCATCTCACCTGACCATTCCCGTTGGTGAAACTGGGAAAGCCAGCCCGTCCCTGTCCGTCGATTCGAGAAGATCGGCCGTGCCGACGACGACCGACCGGCGAAACTCTGCGCGACGTGGCGGTTGTCGCGCGCCAGCGCGTCCCTTTTGCCCACCGGGGGAAAAACATGATCTTCCAATCACCGGGGCGATGACGCAAACTCGTATCTGACACAGAGAGGGTGACAGCCCCCTACCCGCCGCCGGTCTTCGGACCGGGTTTCCCGTTTCATCACCGCCGTTGCCCTCGCCTTTGCCCGCCCTTCCTCGGCGGGTGGGCGATGTCGTGCGGCCATTCCGGGAACCGGGTGGGGCTGTCGTAACTCAGCGAGCCGCCGGGGTTCCGATCTGTGATGCGGGAAGGCCGGACGCCGACGGTTTGCCTGGCGCCGCGGCCGATCCACTCTCCACCGCGTCCCTGACGTTTTCCGAACCCGTTCCTCCAACGAGCGCGCGTCACCGCGAGCGACAGCGATCCGCTGCGCGGACGGAGACGTCACGCCCAGACCGACCTCCCGACCGTTCGGCCTGCGACGGGCCTGGTCCATCCCCGACACCCTCCGAGGGTTGATTGCGCCATGCACACCGAGATCCAGACGCCGGGAGCGGTGGTGATGCCGATGCCAGCAGGCGGCCACCGGCTTCCGGAACCGCGGACGTATCACGGCGACGGCCGCGACGTCATTTTGCAGGGGTTCCACTGGCACTCGCACGCCGGTGTTCACGATACTGCGCGGCGCAATCGGCGCTCGTGGTATCGCATCCTCGAAAACAACGCCCCCGGCATCCAGAACGCCGGGTTCACCTGGGTGTGGATGCCGCCGCCGTCCGACTCGCTGGCGCCGCAAGGGTACATCCCGCGGCGGTGGAACGTCTTCGACACCCACTATGGCAGCGAGGCTGAATTACGGTCGGCAATCGCGGCGCTCGGCCCGGTGCGAGCGATGGCCGATGTCGTCCTCAACCACCGCGTCGGCGTCCACACCGGCGGCGCTGACTTCGCCGACCCGCCGTTCCGCGACAACCGCGCTGCCATCGTTCGCGACGATGAGTCCGGGGTCGGCACCGGCAACCCCGACACCGGCGAACGCCACCCGGCCGGCCGCGACCTCGATCACACCAACCCGGACGTCCGTCACGCCGTTAAAGAGTATCTCAAACGGCTTCAATCTGTCGGCTTTCAGGGCTGGCGCTACGATCTGGTGAAAGGGTTCCACGGCCGTTACATCGCCGAGTACAACGACGCTACCAACCCGGGGCTGTCGGTCGGCGAGTGCTTCGACGGCTGCCGCCAGCACGTCACCGACTGGATCGACTCGACCGGCGGCAAGTCGACCGCCTTCGACTTCCCGCTGCGCTACACCCTCTACTACGCCGTCACCCAGGACAGCTACGGCGGGCTGAAGGCGAACAATGGCAACCGCGTCGGCCCGAACGGGGTCATGGGCTACTGGGCGAGCCGCGCCGTCACCTTCCTGGACAATCACGATACCGAATATCGTCGAGAGCACGACAACCAGTACGAGAACCACGGCGCCCAGCACTTTCCCGGCGGAACGGTGGAGACGGGCTACGCTTACCTGATGACCCACCCCGGCATCCCGTGCGTGTTCTGGTCGCACCTGTTCGACTGGGGCGAGCCGACCCGCCGCCGCATCGAGCGGTTGATCGACATCCGCCGCTCCGCCGGCGTGCATTCCGCCAGCCCCGTCGACATTCGCGAGGCCAGCCGCGGGCTGTACGCCGCCACCATCGACGGCCGCGTGGCGGTGAAGCTCGGCACCCGCGACTGGCACCCCGGCAGCGGCTGGCACCTGGCGGCCGACGGCTACCGCTTCGCCGTCTGGACGCGCTGACAGATGCCGATCTCCCGCGGCGGCCCCACTCGCCGCCGCGGGAGGGGCCGCTTACACTATCTCCCGCAAATCCCTTCCATTCCGTGCGGGAGCCTCTGTCATGAATCGTCGTCATTTCCTCGCCACCTCCGCCGCGGCACTGGCCGCGACGCCGACCCTTTTCGCGGCCGACAAGCCGCTGCGGGTTGGCCTGATCGGCACCGGCTGGTACGGCAAGTGTTCGCTGTTCCGGCTGCTCCAGGTGGCCCCGGTCGAGATCGTCTCGCTGTGCGACCCGGATCGGCGGATGCTCGAAGATGCGTCCAAGGTCCTGACGGCGCGGGCCAAGACGAACAAGAAGCCGCGGCTGTACGGCGACTATCGGGAGCTGCTCAAGGAGAAGGACCTCGACATCTGCATGGTGGAGACGCCCGACCACTGGCACGCGCTGCCGGCGATCGCCGCCTGCGAGGCGGGCATGGACGTGTGGGTGCAGAAGCCGATCAGCGTCGACGTCCTGGAAGGCAAGGCGATGGTCGACGCGGCGCGCAAACACAAGCGGGTGGTGCAGGTCGTCACCCAGCGGCGCAGCACCCCGCACCTGATCGAGGCCCGCGACCGGGTGATCAAGGAAGGCAAGCTCGGCAAGATCGGTCACGTCGAGATCTGCTGCTATTACCACATGCGGTCGAACGACAGCCCGCCGGTCAAGGCCGTACCGGAGTTCTTCGACTACGAGATGTGGACCGGCCCGGCGCCGCTGCGGCCCTACGACGCGCCGTTCTACAAGGACCTCAATGCCTACCTGCCGCACCGCCGCTGGTGGCGGGCGATGAACGAGTATGGCAATGGCATCGTCGGCGACATGTGTATTCACATGCTCGACATGGTGCGGTGGATGCTCGACCTCGGCTGGCCGAAGCGCGTCAGCTCCAGCGGCGGCATCCTGGTGCAGAAGAACAGCAAGTCGAACATCACCGACACGCAGGAGGCGACGTTTGACTTCGGCAACCTGAACGTGGTGTGGCAGCACCGCACCTGGGGCAGCTCGCCCGACCCGGACTATCCGTGGGCGGCCTTTATCTACGGGGACAAGGGGACGCTCAAGGCGAGTGTGAACAAGTACGAGTTCTTCCCGCTCGGCTCGAACAAGGCGACGATGAGCGGCACTCCGCTGTTCGAGGAGGACAAGTACCCCGAAGATAAGACGGAGAAGGACCTGGAGCGGCACGTCGCGTCGGGGTTGCGGCGGCACTGGCTCGACTTCCTGAAGGCGCGGCAGGAGCGCAGCAAGCCGGTCGCCGACATCGAACAGGGGCACATCTCGACCGCCGCCTGCATCCTCGCCAACCTCAGCCAGCAGCTGGGGCGATCGATCACCTGGGACGCGGACAAGCACCAGTGCGTCGGCGATGCCGAGGCGACGAAGTTGCTCAAGCGGCCGTATCGCAAGCCGTGGACGCACCCGGCCGACTGACGCCGGGCCGTTCTTCGGCGAGCCCGGTCCCGTAAGGGCCGGGAGGGCGTCGCCTGAAACGCGACGTCGCGCCTTGGACGCTGACTCGGGGCACTGACGTGCTCCCGCTCGCCTCGCCAGCCTGACAGGCGATGTCAACGGCACGGGCCGCGCTCCGAGGAGCGCGGCCCGTCGTGCATTGTCCCGACGATGAGGGTCAATGCTGGTGTCCGCCGTGGCCGCTGTGGTCGTGGCCGCCCTGGTACACCTTGTGCTTCTCGTTCGCACCCGAGACGACGTAGGCGAGCAGGTCGAGGATCTCCTCGCGCGTCAGCTTGTCGAGCAGCCCCTTCGGCATCAGCGAGCTGGGCGACTTCACCCGCTGGTCGATGCTCTCCTTCTTGATGGCGATCGGCCGCGCCGTCGCCAGCAGCGGGTTGTCGATCACCTTCACCTCGTCCTTCGTCTCCTCCAGGATCATGCCGGTCAGCGTCTTGCCGGTGTCCAGCTGGAAGGTGTAGACCCGGTACTTGTCGTCGATCTTGAGCGACGGGTCGATGATGTGCTGCAGCACGTCGACCGGCGTCCACTTCGGCTCAATCTTGGTCAGGTCCGGGCCAAACTCCTGCCCCTGGCCGCCGAACTTGTGGCAGCCGACACAGGTACCGACGGTGAACATCTGCCGGCCGGTGCTGAACGAGCGGCCGGAGAGGTCCTTCGCCAGCGGGGCCAGCTCCTCGAACTTCCACTCCTTGCGCGGCCGGTTGAACTTCAGCAGCGGGTCGGCGATCGGCAGCGGCTGCTTCGCCAGGTAACCCTCCGGGTCGGCCTGGTACGCCTCCAGGTCGGCGACGACGTACAGCGCGCCGTGCATCCGCCGCCAGTGCCCCGGATAGGTGCAGACGTACGGGTAGACGCCCGGCTGCGGCGGCGCCGTCCACCCCAGCCGCTGCGACTCACGCGGCTGGATCAGCCGGCTGGCAACCAGGATCTTGTTCGACGGCGGGACGTAGTTGCGCGCCATCGCGCCGGGCTGAGTGGCGGTCGTCTCGCCGAGGTTGCCGACCTCCTCCAGCGACCCTGGTTGCAGCACCACGAAGTTGTGCGGCATCGTGTCGGTGTTCTCGAAGAACACCTCGAACGGCTTGCCCGCCTGAACGACGATGCGCTCCTTGTCGAACATCATCTGTTCGAGGAGCGTCCCCAGGCGAATGGTCCGCACACCCAGCTCGCCCAGCTCACGGCGCATCTGCCGCGCCTGGTCGAGCGGCAGCAGTCCGGCCAGCGCGTCGGCCAGCTGCAGCGCGTCGACCGTCGCCGTCTCGGTCCGTTCCTTCACCGGCACCTTGCGGACGGCAGCGAGCAGGTCGTCCAGCGCCGGCCGGGCCAGCTCCTTCGGCACGTCATTCGCCGGAATCCGCTGCAGCGCCGTGACCGCGGCGGTCCGGTCGGCGTCGCTCCGGAGGAACGGCACCAGCAGCTTCGCCGTCTCCGCCTCCTGGCCGCGAACGCCGGCCAGCGCCTGCATCGCCGCCCGGCGGATGATCCGCTCGGGGGAGACGGTGCCGAGGGCGAAGGCCGCCTTCACCTCCGGCGTCGGGTTGTTCACGCTCTGATACACCACCTTTTTCGATCCGTCAAGCACCTTGAGCGTGTAGTTCTTCAGCCGCGTGCCGAGGTTGCCATCGGTGCGGTTGTAGATCACGACCGACTGGATCGGCACGGCGCGGCCCAGGTCGACCTCCCACCACGGGTTGTTCGTCCCCTCGGCAGAGTGTGTCTGGCCGCCATCGGCATAAGTGCCGCTCTTGTTGCCGTCGATCGCTCGCGCCGCCTCACCGCCGTGCGAGGTGCTGCTCTGGCTGGCCTTGCCCTTGCGGGCGACGTTCACGCCATCGCTGAACACCTCCACCTCGGCGAGCGTCAGCGTCCGCTGCCGGCCGGGTAGCTCGACACGAACGTAGCGGCCAGTGACGAACTTCTCCTTCGCCGCCTTGCCGCCGAGGTCGCCTGGCAGTCCGGTCAAGAGCGCCGCCACCTTCGGATAGAGCGCCTGCCGGTGGCCGGCTTCGCGGACCAGCGGCGCCGCGTGGACCAGGTCGTCCAGCGCGGCGAGCGACTTCGTGCCCAGCGTCCACGCGCGGTCGATCCCGTTATCGGCGGCAATCAGGGCGACATAGCCAAGCTGGCGGACCACCGCCTGCCGGGCCGCCGTCGCCAGCTTCTCCAGCGCCGGCCGGGCCGCCGCCAGCTCCGTGACGGGCCGCGCCGTCAGCAGGCGGATCAGGTCGAACGCCACGCTCTCGTCCTGCGCCTCCTGGGCGTCATGGTCGGCGATGGCGGCGAGCAGCACCGTCAGCTCATCCTTCTTCTGCTCCTTCGCCAGCCCAGCGAGCGCCTCGCGGCGGAACTCGTCGCGGACGCCCTTGCGGAACAGCAGCTCCAGATACACCCCCGACGTCCGCTCCATCTTCAGCAGGTCGTCGGTGCTCACCGTGCGCAGGAAGTAGCGGGCGCCGGCCGGGGTGACGAACTGGATCTTGCGCCCGTCGGCGATCGCCTTGCGGACGTGCGGCTGCAGCGCCTTCATCGTCTCGTCGCGGACGAAGTCGAGGAACCTGTCGGTCGGCTTCTCCTGGGCCACCAGCACCACCTCGACGGCCTCCGCCTCGGTGAAGAAGCTGGCCGCTCGCACCGCCTCCAGGCGCACCCGCGGGTGCTCGTCGGCCGCCTGGGTACGGAGCAGCGCGAGCGCATCCGGCACCCGATCTCGCCAGTAACACAATACTCGTGTCGCCGCGGCACGGGCGCGGAAGTCCTTGGTGGTCAGCACCCGTTTGAGCAGGTCGACGTCGACCACGTTGTGCGACTGGTGCAGCCACAGGCCTTCGAGCAGCTGGTGTTCGTACTCCTTGTCATCCTTGTCGAGCCGGGCGATCCACTTCTTCGCCGCCGGGATCACCTGCTCGGTCGGCCGGCCGGACAGCTCGATGCGGGCGCGGCTGCGGACGCGGTCTTCGGGCTGCTTGAGCACGTCAAGCACTGTCTCGACGCGCTCGCCAGCGATTGGCGGAGAGGTGAGCAGCTGGCGGCTCGGGTAGGTGACGCGGTAGATCCGCCCGTGGTCGCGATCGCGACTGGGGTCGCGGAGGTTGTGCTGCATGTGCCCGATGATCGGGTTGTGCCAGTCGATGAACCACAACGCGCCATCGGGGCCGACCTTCAGGTCGGACGGGCGGAAGTTCGGGTCGGTCGACGACAGCAGCGGCTCCATTTCGGTGGCGGCGAAGCTGGCGCCGTCGTCGCGGACCTTGTAGCGCAGGATGCCCTGGAACCCGATCACGTTGCCGACGGCCAGGTCGCCGTTCATGTCATCGGGGAAGTGGCGGCTGGAGAGATACTCCATCCCCGGACACGGCCGCGTCCGCTGCTGGTACACCTGAGGCGGGCGGGCGTGCTTGTGCGGGAACTGCAGGTGGCCGGAGAACAACGCCGCGTGGTACGGCTGAGCGCCGGTGCCGTCGACGACGATGTCCTGGCCCCAGCGGTCGAAGACGTGGCCGTGCGGGTTGGCGAAGCCGAAGCTGACGTAGACGTCGAACTTCTGCGCCCGCGGCTCGTAGCGGAACAGGCCGGCGTTGGCGCAGCGCTGCGGCGGACCCCACGGCGTTTCCACCTGGGTGTGGTGGAACGTCCCCTCCTGCATGTACAGCGCGCCGCCCGGATCGAGCACGAAGCTGTTCGAGGCGTGATGGGTGTCGGCCGAGTCGAGGCCGTGGATCACCCGCTTGCGGATGTCCGCCTTGCCGTCGCCATTGCTATCCTTGAGGAACCACAGGTCGGGCGCCTGCGCCACCAGCACTCCGCCGCCCCACAGTTCCATCCCGGTCGGGCAGTGCAGCCCGTCGGCGAACACGGTACACTTATCCGCCTTGCCGTCGCCGTCGGTGTCCTCGAGGATGAGGATCTTGTCGTTCATCAGCTCCTTCGGCTTCCAGTGCGGATAGGTCGGCCACACGGCGACCCACAGCCGGCCTTTCGAGTCGAACGCCATCTGCACCGGGTTGACCAGCTCGGGGAAGTCCTTCTCCGAGGCGAACGCCGTCACCTTCAGCCCCTTGCCGACGGTCATCCGCACGATCGCCTTGTCGGCGTCGAGGAAGACGTGCTTGCCGCCGGGCAGCGGGCCGGGCTTGTTGGTGCGAACCGGAAGAAACGGCGAGGTGTTGCTGTCGTCCACCTTGAGGTCACGACCCTGCGCCCGCGCCCACACCAGCCGGTCACGATTGGCGGTCATCTCGTCGAGGACGAGCATTTCGCGCTGCATCACCACCCGGTTGGTCTGACCGTCGACGAACGACAGGTCGGCGCGCCCGCCGTAGATCGAGTAGCCGTCGACGGTGCGATAACGGTTGAACCAGTAGAAGTTCTTCTCCATCACCGCCTGCCGCACCCGCTCCAGCGCCTTCGCCGAGCGATCGCCGGCCGGCTTGCCGCTGAACAGCGTCTCGTCGATGATCCGGGCGACGACCGCGTTGCCGTCGTCGGTCAGGTGAACGCCGTTGAAGGTGAGCGGCTGTTTCGCCGTCGGATAGTGGGCGAGTGTCGGATGATAGAGATCGACAAACGGCACACTGTGCTTCGCGGCCACCTCGGCCATCGCCTCGGTGTAGAGGGCGAGGCGGCGGTTATTCTCCTTGCCGTCGGGCAGGTTCGGGTCAGGCAGCTTCTCGTGGGCAATCGGCGAGAACAGCACCAGCCGCGGCGCCGATGTGCCGTTGTACTTCTGTCCGACGGTGTGCTTGATGAAGGCGGTCAGGTCGGTCTTGAACCTGTCCAGTCCGGCCTTGTCGCCGAACGACTCGTTGTAGCCGAAGAAGGCGAAGACGACGTCGGTCTTGTTGGCCCGCAGCCAGGTGTCGGGGCTGCCGAAGTCCTGGGAGCGGAGGCGGACGGTCAGCTCGTCGCCGGAGAAGCCGAGGTTGCGGACGACGAGGTCGTGCGCCGGGTAGCGGCTGGCGAGGTAGGTTTCGAGCCAGCCGTCGTGCTGCATCCGCTCGGCCAGGGTGTTGCCGAGGAACGACACATGATCGCCCTTGCGCAGCGCGATCTTGCCGCTCGACAGGTTGCGGCTGCCGGCGGCCGGCGGGGCGTCGCTGGACAGCAGCATGAGGGGAAAGGTCAGGGCGGCCATCAGCACCAGGGTGCGATGACGGCCCGGCAGGAAGGCGGACAACGACTTCATCAGCGGTTCACCATGAGAACGCGGGGAGCAGCGGCGGCGCCGCGGCCGGGGGTGGGAAGGCAAGAATACGACGCATTATAAGTGCGATGGGAGCGTGTGGGAATACTCTCCAACAGCCCGAAGCGCAAGCGAGGGGAACAGAAAGCCCTCGCTCGCGCTTCGGGTTGCTTACAGTTGCTTCTCCGCCATCTCCAGGGCGCGCAGCAAGCCGCGGGCCTTGTTCATCGTCTCCTCGTACTCCGACGCCGGTACGCTGTCGGCGACGATACCAGCGCCGGCCTGCAGGTAGGCGGTCTGGCCCTTGATGACGAGCGTCCGCAGCGCGATGCAGGTGTCCATGTTGCCGCTGAAGTCGATGTAGCCGACGGCGCCGCCGTAAGGACCGCGGCGATGCGGCTCCAGCTCATCGATGATCTCCATCGCTCGCACCTTCGGCGCGCCTGACAGGGTGCCGGCGGGCAGGCACGAACGCAGGGCGTCGAAGGCGGACCGATCCGGCAAAAGACGGCCGGTGACGGTGCTGCACAGGTGCATGACGTGGCTGTAGCGCTCGACGGTGAGCACGTCCGTCAGCGCGACGCTGCCGTAGCGGGCGACGCGGCCGACGTCGTTGCGGCCGAGGTCGACGAGCATGATGTGCTCGGCGCGCTCCTTGGGGTCGGCGAGCAGTTCGCGGCCCAACCGCTCGTCGTCCTCCGGCGTGGCGCCGCGGCGGCGGGTGCCGGCGAGCGGGCGAATAGTGACCAGGTCGCCCTCCACGCGGCACATGATCTCGGGCGACGAGCCGACCAGGAACAGGTTGCCGGCGCGGACGTAGAACAGGAACGGGCTGGGATTGACGACGCGCAGCGCGCGGTACACGTCGAACGGGCGGGCGCGCGTCTCCGTGCGCAGCCGCTGGCTCAGCACCACCTGAAAGATGTCGCCGGCGCGGATGTACTCCTTGCACTGCTCGACCGCCGCCTCGAACCCCGGACGGGTGAAGTTCGACGTGACCGGCACCGTCGCCTCGCCGATCGGCTCGATGTCGGTCAGCTGCAGGTCGGCCACGCCCTGGTGCAGGCGCTCCACCAGCCGGTCGACCCGTTCACACGCCGCGTCGTAACAACCGCGCAGGTTGTTCGGGTCGAGATGAGCGTGGGCGACGACGGCGATGGTTTTGCTGATGTGGTCGAAGATGACCATCCGGTCGTGAAAGGCGAAGCACAGGTCCGGAAGCCCGCGGTCGTCCGCCGGCGGGTTCGGCAGCCGCTCGACGTAGCGCACGGTGTCGTAGCCGGCGTAGCCGACGGCCCCGCCGGTGAAGCGCGGCAGCCCCGGCAGGTGCGGCGCGCGGTAGAGGGCGAGCTTCTCTTCCAGCAGCCGCAGCGGATCGGGGTGATCGAACTCCTCGGTCGTCCACAATCCCGGCTGGCCGGCGGTCGGCGTCTGCACCTGCACCCGGTTGGCGAACGCCAGGAAGCGCAGGAACGGCCCGGCGCCCAGGAAGCTGTATCGCCCCATCCGCTCGCCGCCGACGACGCTCTCGAACAGGAACGCCCAGTCGTCCTGCTGGACCTTGCAGAAGGCGGTCACCGGGGTGAGCGTGTCGCCGGTCAGCTGCCGGTAAACCGGCACCATCGTGATCGGCGGACCACCGGCCGCGGCCGTCGTCTGGACCAGCCGGGTGAACTCCTCGAACGTCGGTCGATGGCGCATGCGAGCCTCGTTGCAGCGGCGATTGCTTCAGGTGCTGATCTAGTTGTGACGGTTGGCCGCGTCCACCGGCCCGGCCCGCTTGACCGGGCTGTTTCGGGCTGGTATCGCTCAAGTGGGACGTCGCCGCCGGCCGATGCGACACCACGAGGAGAGCGATTCCCCCCATGCGCTGCACCGCCTGTCAGACCGAAAACCCGAACGGGACGGCCACCTGTACCGCCTGCTCGGCTCCGCTGCGTACCTCGGTGCGCAAGTCGCGCCGCCGCGCCGAGGCCCCGGCAGCGCCGGATAATCCGCGGGTGCAGGAATACAACCGGCAGGTCCGCCGGGTGTACGTCCTCAGCGCCTGGTCGCTCGTGCCGGTCGTCGGCGCGGTGCTCGGACCGCTCAGCGCCGGCCTGGCGTGGCGGCTGCTCCGCCGCGGGCGCGGCGACCCGGACTTCACCGCCGCCCCTGGCGCGCGCTGGGTCCGCAACCTGGGCCTGGCAACCACCGTGACCAACTGGGTGGGCCTCACCCTGATCGCCCTCAGCTTCTACCTGAGCTGACCCGGTCGCGGACGGCGGTCGGTTTCGGCCCGGCGCCGGTCGGCGCGGCCGGATACAGCCGGTCCTGCGCCTGCTGACAAATGCGTGCGGCGACGGCCACCTTGAGCAGGTGGATGCCGCCGCGGAAGACGAAGATGCCGACCACCGCCAGGATGCCGGCCTCGAAGATCGCCCGCCGCTCACAGAAGTCGTAGACGTAGGCGAACAGCAGCAGCCCCAGCAGCAGCAGCAGCCACCCGGCCACCTCGCGGACGTAGTAGATCATCGGCTCCCCTCCTTCTTCTCGCGCCGCAGCCGCCCCGCGGTGAACCACCGCCAGATTCGCCGTCCCTCTCCCCGCGTCGCCTGCCACAGCTGGTCCTGCAGGTAGAGCAGGCTGGCGTCGCGCCCCGCCAGCGCTCGCCGCAGGTACAGCAAAAACACGCGGGCGAGCAACAGCAACAGCCCGAGCGTCCACAGCAGCACCAGACCGTGCCAGACCTGCTGCGGCACCTCGATGAACTCCGGCGGTCGCTCCAGCGCCAGCCGCACCCACAGCAGGCACGCCACGACGGCGAACCCGGTCGCTCCCGCGATCAGCCAGCCCATCTCGGCGAGCACCGGCGGCCCCACCGTCCGCCGCGGCGCCGGCTCCGGCAGCACCCACCGACCGACCAGTCGAGACGAATCGGGACGATTGCGCCGCCGGTCCGGCGGAACGGCGTGGCTCACCAGCGTCAGCAGCCGCAGGTGCGCCGCGACGTACACCAGCAGCGCCAGCGCCAGCAACACGCCGCTCGATCCAGCGGTCGGCGGCCCCCAGCGCGTCATTTGCAGCACCGATAACGTGCCCAGCATCACCAGCGGCGGAGCCGCCACCCACCGGCCGAGGATGCCGCCCAGGCCGATGAGCACCACCAGCACCGCCCACCAGCCCGCCCGCGCTTCCACCAGCAACACGGCGATCACCAGCAGCGCCGCCGCGGTCAGCAGCGCGTAATCGCGGACGCTCGGCCGGCTGGTGATCTCGTCGATCAGGTTGGGACCGTCCTTCGCCATCCGCTCACCCCTGCGATCGACCCGGCCCCATCAGCGTGCGCGCGCTGCGGAGCCGTTCCAGCCGCGCCAGTACCAGCGGCAGCGATGCCTCGTCCGCCGCGCACGCCACCTGCACCCCCAGTCGGGCGAACGCGCGCCGGATGCGCCGGTACGCCGCGTGCAGCCGGGCGACGTCGAGGGCCGCCATCCGCTCTTGCAGCGTGTCGTCGGCCTCGTCGGCGACGGCGTCCGTCGGCAGCGGCACACCACCCGGCCACGGGCACAGGACCAGCACCTGGTGGTGCCGCGCCAGCGCCACCCGCGCCGCCTCCAGCAGTCGGCCCAGCTGATCGTCGAGGTCGAGCAGGTCGACCAGCAGAACGAATAACTCGTTATCCCGTCCTCGTCCGACCGCCTGCACGACCGCTTCGGCAAGCACCGTCACCTTCTGCGGCACGGCGAACAGGTAGCGGCCGTGCTCGTCGTAGAGCGGCACGCGCACGGCACCCGGTGGTCGGTCAGAAACTGCTGCAGGTGCGCCGAGAACAGGTCGTCGTCTTCCAGTGCCGCGTCCAGCCCGCCGCGCGGCAACCGACCGTTCGGGTCGCTCGACGCCTGGCTGCGGACCGCCAGCACCGCCGCCAGCCGTTGCGCCAGCGCGCGACCGCCGCGGCCGGCCCGACACCACCAGCCCGAAGAAGAACACACACCACGTCAGGAACACCAGCAACGGAACGCCGAGCACCGCGCCGCCGCCGAGCGACCCGCGCACCCAGTCCGGCACCCAGCCGAGGTTGACCGCCACCAGATTGACCGCCAGCAGAGCCAGCGGAATCAGCGAGGGTGCCCCACACCAGCAGCGTGCGGTTGCGGCGGTGCAGCCGGTCGACCCAGCCGCGGCGGTGGCGGGTGTAGCCGGGGAACGCCACCAGCCAGGTCAGCCAGGCCGGCATCGCGTTGACCTCCGCCGCCAGCAGGTCGGGGTACACCTCCTGAGCCGCGTAGGCGACCGGCACCAGCTCCTCGGGGTCGGCGCGGGGCGACCGGGCCGAGCGCGGCGGCATCGCCGAGCAGGTGCAGCCCGTTTTCGATTGCGGTGGTTCGCCGTCCGCTCCGGCCGGACGATGCGGAACGAGTGCTCGTCGAACAGGCACAGTCCGGTCAGATCGCGCACCGTCGACCCCGCCTGGATGACGCCGGCGGCGATCTCCAGCAGCCGGTCGAGCGGGCGGAAGCGGAGGAGCGATTCGTCCGCCTCGTCGTCGGCCAGCACCGGCGAGGCGACGCGGACCGACGCGGACACGTCGACGAAGAGGGTGCAGCGGACCGGCACCTCGCTCTCGAACTCCTTGGTCACCAGCCGGTCGCGGCGGGCCGACACCTTCCAGGCGATCGTCCGCGGCGGATCGCCCGGCAGGTCGCGGAGGTCGAGCAGTTCGCTCCCCGACCCCGGCCGCCGGTGATGGTGGATACCCGGCGGCGGTAGCCTGTGCCGCGCCGCTTCGATCAGCCGGCCTGCCGTCGCGCTGGACCAGCACGCCGGGGAGGATGCGCGCAGGACGACCGGGTCGCGCAAAGGCGACGTGCGCGAACAACCCCTGCAGGTCGGTCAGCTCCAGCCGCACCGGAACCGGGCGACGCCCGGGCCGGAGCAAAGAACGGATACTCGATTTCGTCAGTGGCGTGTCGCGCCGCAGCTCGCCGTCGGCGGATGTCGGCCCGTCGAGATGGCGAACGCCGAACGGCACCACGTCGACCGCACGCAGGTACGGCAGCCAGCCGGAGCGATCGAGCCGCATCGTGACGCGGACGGTGTACTCGCGCCCCGACCACAGCGTTGCCAGCGGACCGCGGATGTCGACCACCTCGCGGGTCAGCCTCAGGTGCCGCAGCAGGGTCGTCACCCGCAGCCGGAAGAACAGCCACTCCCAGCCGACCCACAGCACCACCGCCAGCCCCGGCACCGCCAGGACCGGCCGCTGCTGCAACAGGCCGACGGTCAGCATCAGCCCGGCCACGAACAGGCACCACCAGCCGCGCGCCGTCATTCCTGCAGCACCACCACGGTGTCGAGCAGCTCCTGCACCACGTCGCTCGTCCGCTTCCCCTCCACCTCGGCTTCCGGCCGGATGATCAGCCGGTGCGACAGGACCGCCGGGGCGACCGCCTGCACGTCCTCATGGGTGAAGTAGTGCCGCCCGTCGAGCAGCGCGCGGGCGCGGGCGCAGCGCAGCAGGCACAGCGCCGCCCGCGGACTGGCGCCTAACACCAGGTCCGGGTGAGCGCGGCTCGCTTCGGCCAGGTCGACGATGTACTCAAACAGCGCGTCGGTGCCGTGGACCTGGGCCAGCCGCCATTGCACCTCCAGAATGTCCTCGGCGGTGAACAGCCGCTCGACCGGCGCCTGCGGATGGCTGTGGACGCGCAGCAGGTCGACCTCGTTCTTCCGTCCTGGATAGCCCATGTGGACGCGGAGCAGGAAGCGGTCGAGCTGCGCCTCGGGCAGCCGGTACACCCCCTCCTGCTCGACCGGGTTTTGCGTCGCCAGCACCATGAACGGCCGCGGCAGAGGCAGCGTCGTCCCCTCGATCGTCACCTGGTTTTCCTGCATCGCCTCCAGCAGCGCCGACTGCGTCTTCGCCGGCGCCCGGTTGACCTCGTCGGCCAGCAGCACCTGACAGAAGATCGGTCCCTTGCGTAGCTGGAACTCGTTCAGCTTGCGGTCGAAGACGTAGGTGCCGGTGACGTCGGACGGCAGCAGGTCGGGAGTGAACTGGATGCGCTGGTAGTCGACGCCGAGGATGCGGGCGAACGTTTTCGAGAGCGTTGTCTTCGCCACCCCCGGCACGCCTTCGAGCAGGACGTGCCCGCCCGCCGCCAGGGCGATCAGGAACTGGTGGGTGACCGCGTCCATGCCGACGACGACGCGGCCGACCTCGGCGGACACCCGGTCGCGCATTTGCCGCATCTTGCGGGCCAGGTCGCGCACCGACCCCTCCGCCG
This sequence comes from Gemmataceae bacterium, assembly GCA_046350215.1. Taxonomy (GTDB): domain Bacteria; phylum Planctomycetota; class Planctomycetia; order Gemmatales; family Gemmataceae; genus JAXMAU01. Next base: position 26,269 of record JAXMAU010000058.1, read on the forward strand.
TTCGCCCGTCAGGGCCGCCGTCCGCCCGCGCCTCTGGAGTGCCGTTCATAGCTTCCTTCATACGTCGTCCGCCACCGTCCAAATCAGGGTGCCGTCGCTTGCCACGCCCCACGTCGCCACTCGTCGCCGAGGCGGTCCAGTTCGCGCTGCAGCCGCCACAGACCCGGCGCCGTGATGCGGGCGTGTCCGGTTCCCGTCGCCAGCCGCCACAGTGCCCGCAGGCGCCCGCGCACCCGCCACCGCCGCACCACGCCGCCCGTTGCGGTGAACGCCGGCATGGCGGTCGCCGCCGGATCGACGCCCAGCTCCGCGAACCACTGCCGCACCAGCGCCGCCGCCGGCTCGCGCAGGTCGCCCCGCTTGAGCAGCGCCGCCCGCCGCTGCTCGGCCAGGGGCGAATCGGGGACCGCCCGCGCCAGCGCCTGCGGCAGCGGAGCGACCGCGGGATCGTGCCGGAACCGGCCCGCCACTCCCAGCCGATACAGCACCAGCAGCAGCGCCACCACCGTGCCGAGCGTCATCGCCAGGTGGACCAGCCGCGACGGCGGCAAGCCGATCCGCTCGAGCGCGTCCAGCGTGACGCGGTTGAACAGGCCGTCGTCCTCCATCCGCGCCAGCGCCCGTTCGCCCTCGACCAGCAGCTCGTTGCGCCGCGCGAACAGCAGCCGCAACGCCTCCTCGGCCGGCAGTGCGACGCTCTTGAGCGGGATCTCGAAGCGCGTCTCGACGCGCCCGTCCTCCACGAACAGCACCCGGTCACGATCTCCCTGGCCGCGCAGCCAGCGGACCACGTTGTAGGTGAACTCGACGTTGGCGGTGTCGACCGGCAGCATCATCTCGTTGATGAACACGCTGTGGTCGGCCAGCACCAGCACCCGCCCTTCACCCACCTCGCCGCCGACGGCGAACAGCGGCTGCTCCCGATCGGGGATGCCGCTACCCTCGATCGTCTCGATCACCGACTCCGCCGGCAGGTAGGCGAGCGGCCGCACCGTGCCGGGGAAGCCGCGCCGGCGGATGAGGTGCGACGGCATGTTGGTGACGACCTGAAGCTGAGCGGCGAGGAATGCCGACGTCCCGTCGCGAAATACCGGCGGATGGGCGCCGGGGACCGGGATCACGAAGGGACAGAAGAACAGGTCGCGATAGCGCACCATCGTGTTCGGGCAGATCACCCGGTCGCCGCTGACCGACACGCCGGCCAGGTCGATGATCGCTCGCCGGGCCGCGCGGTCGGTGATCGCCCGATCGCTGGCCGCCAGCACCGCTCCGCCGGCGTGGACGAACGGCCCCAGCCCGCCGGGCACGCGCGCCAGCACGTTCAGATCGCCGAGGACGATGAGGATCGTTCGACGCGGCTCGGCGGTCAGCTCGTCGAAGTCGGCCAGCGGGCGCAGGCCGCTGTCGAACAGGATGCGGCGAAACGCATGCGTGCCTTCGAGCAGCGCCTTTCGCCGGTCGCGCCGGCGTTCGGGCGGGCGCTCCTCCTCGGTGGGTTCCGGGTGGGCTGCCGGCTCGCGCTCGCTCTCCTGACTCGCCAGGGCCGGACAAAGGCAGACGAAGACCGCCACCAGGCAGGCCGTGCGGACAAAGCGGCCTGTCGAGGTCAGGCCGAAAGGGCGGCCGTGTCGCGTCATGCGGCCGGCTCCCCCGCGAGGTAACTCAGTTCGCGGCGGGCGCGGAGCAGATCCTCGGAGACGAGCGGTGCGTCGTCGGGGGCGTAGCGCGACGTTTCGTAGAGCCGCGCCAGGGCGAGGGCGGCGTCGCGGCGACGATCGGGGTCGAGGTCAGGCTGAGCGCCAATGCGCGCGGCCAGGTCGAGATGATGGTGCGTCCGGGCGTCCGGTCCCAGGCGCAGCAACGCGAGGTATTCGAAGGCGCGGACGAGGTCGCCGCGCGTGGTGACGTCCTCGGGACGCACCGGCCAGGGGCCGAGCTGCCAGCTGGATCGGGCGGACCCCGTCCAGCCGACGACAACGCCGCGTCCACACCAAAGCAGGGCCGCCAGGGCGATCACGCCGATCACCCAGAGCGCACCGCTCCCGCCGGCGGCGAACGACCCCGGCCCGAAGCCGGTCGGCAACGCCAGCGGACCGACCGACGGCAGCCGCGGCAGAGTTGGCGTCACCGGCGTCGGCAGGGCAGTCCGCGGCAGGTAGTCGCTCAGCCGCGGTAGGTAGCGCGACAGCCGGCCGGCCTGGTCGCGGATCGCCTCGGTGGTGCGGCTGCTCGCCTCGTAGCGCTGGGAGAGCGTTTTCAGGTAGGTTGCCCACTCCTTGCCGGAGGGCGACTCGAGCCAGCGATCGAGGTCGTTCACCAGCCGGCCGATTTTATTCCGCCCCCATTCGGCGGCGATCCTCGAACGGTGACGGCGTGCTGTTCCCCGCATTCGTCGGCGGCGTGGGGTTCGGGGGCGGCAAGGACGGGTTGCCACCTGGCCCGGACGTCCGCGGCGGACCGACCGAGTCATTCATCGGCCGGGTGAGCAGGCCGCTCTCGCGGAGTTTCTCGGCCAGCCGGCCGAGCGTCTCGGCATCGGCGCCGGACAACCCCTTGCCGCCGAGCGCCTGTTCCAGCAGCCGCTGCAGCGCCCCGTCCTCGACCAGCGGCTCGCCGTTCTCGAACTGACGGCGAATCCGTTCGAGATCCTCGGGTGTCAGGCGCGAGCGGATGGAATCGAGGAACTTCGGGTCGCGCATCAGCCGCTGGACAAGACTGCGGAAGTCGCCCTGCATCTGTGCCCGGTCGTTCGCCTCGCGCTCGGCCTGCGCCAGCCGCGGCCCATGTAATCGCCGTTCGAGCAACTCCTGGGGCTTCAGCAGCGTTTCCAGCCCGCTACCGACCGGCCGGTGCGACGGCCGCTCGACGACCGGCTGGCCGCGCGCCGCAGTGGCGACGGACAGGATGATGAGCAGCAAAGCAGCCCAACGGCAACGCATGGCGTCGATCGGCTCCGGTGAACTCCGGTCAGAGATCGGACGCCTCATTTTAGGCGATCCACGGCGACAGGGCAAGCAACCGGGCGCCAGCGGTGCAACCCGAGCCGCTACCTGGCCCCGTCCGAAAGGACGCGAAGGTGTACCCGTGCCACTTCACCCATGTAATGGCCGATGTGGTACTTCTCCGCCGCCAGCCGCAGGTGCTCAATCGCCTTCTTTTTCTCCCCCAGAAGGTCGTGGTAGATGCCGAGGTAGAGGTGGGCGTAGAACCGGCGCTGGCTCCGCTCGGTGGCGCTGACGGTGTCGGCCTCGGCCGCCTTCAGCACGTCGGCCGGTTGCAGCGCTCCGCGGTACAGGTCGTACACCTGCATCATCGGCACGCGCCGGTCGTGGCCGACCTTCAGCACCTTGCCGCGGGCCTTCGCCAGCCCGTCCTTGCGGGCGGCGCACATCAGGTGCCAGACGGCGTTCTCCACGTCGTTGGTGTCGACTCGCTCGTAGCCCTCGAACTGCCGCATCCCCTCGGCGTACTGGCCGGTGTAGTACAACGCGATGCCGCGCCGCCAGTGGCCGTTGGCCTTCTCCGGCCGCCGCTTCAGGTAGCGGTCGAAGTCGGCGACGGCAGCGGTGAAGCGGCCGCGCATGAACTCGGCGCTGCCGCGCAGGTCGACCGCCTCGTCGCGGTTGGCGTCCCGTGCCAGGCAGCGGGTGCAGGCGTCGACCGCGTCCTCGTACTTGCGTTCGGCGAACTGCTGGCGGGCACGCTCCAGCCACCCCTCCGCCGTCGTCGGGTCGGCGCCCACCGCCTGCGTCACCACCACCAGCACCGCCAGCCAGCCGAGCGCGTCGCGCATCGTCGTCCCTCCTGCGGAATGGTCGCGTCATCCCGCTTACCCTAGCAGCCGGCTGGCCGACCGTCACCGCGGGGCGCCGAAGCGCAGCGTCAACGGCTTGCCCTTGACCGTCAGCTGTGACGACAGCTCGAACCCGCCGGAAACGGTGCGGTAGCCGACCGACCCGCTGCCGTAGGGATCGCGCACAGCCTTCGCCGCCGCATCGCCTTTTTCGAGTATTTCGATACCCGTTCGCAGCAGCAGCGCCCGCACCTTTCCCTGGGCGACGCGGTGGAACACCGTTGCCATCTGCGGCAGGAAGATGCCGCCGACGGGATCGGTTTTCATCGCCTCCTGGCGGGCGGTCAACCGCTTGACGGCCTCGTCGGGTGGCAACTCCGCCAGCTTCACCAACGCATCGTAGTAGTCAGCGGACGGCTGAAACAGGCGGGTGATCGCGGCGGGCGACACCTCCGCCAGCCCGGTGATGGTGGTGCGGAGTTTCTTGCCAGCGTCGGTGTCGGCGTAAGGCTCCGCCAGCGCGGCCGCCTCCTTGCGAAACTGCACGGCCGGTTTCTTGCTCAGCGCGACCAGCGCGTCCCGCATGCGGAACACCATCGACCGCTCGGTCTCCAGGGCCGCTCTCAGCGTCCCGGGCGGCGGCAGCCGGTCCAGGCGGTCGCGCACCGCCGTCCGCGTCGCCGCATCGGCGGAGGGCAGGTGCCGGGCCAGCAGATGGATGGCCTGCTCCTCCATCGCCGTTTGCACCAGCAGAGTGACGATCACGCGATCGGCCGCCAGGTGGCGGGCCAGAGCGATGGTCGCCAGCGCGTCGTCGGCCCCAGCGCGGTACTCTTTCCGCTCGAAACGCTGCCGCGCCCGCAGCAGCGCCAGCCGGCCGACCGTTCGCCCTTTATCCACATGGATGAGCAGCATGTGGAAACCGTCTTCGTAAGGAAGATCCCAGTCACAGCGCGGGATGGCGGCGCCGTGGTGGAGGAACCGCAACGTCTGGCCCGCCGACCGCACCAGTTGATCGGCTTCACGGTCGAGCTTTACCGTCTCCAGATCGCCGAGGATCTTCCAGTGCTTCTCCTCCAGCCGCGGCAGCAGGGCGAACCCCGGCCAGTAGGTCAGCGCCGCGTTCGCCGGCGGGTCGGCGGCGCCGGCGGCGGTGGTCAGCAGCGACAACACCAGTCCCACCCCCGCCAGCAGACGGAGGCCACAAGAAGGAACCATGAAAGGTCTCCCTAGTCCAGATTGTGAGAGAAACAGGTCGGCATGTCGACCGCCGGCTCGCCTGAATCGCGGGCGGCCTGGCGGTCGAGCAGCGCATCCAGCGCCTCGGGCGATTCGAGCAGCGCCGCCCGGTAGGCGGCCACGCTCGGCGGCGGCAGCGGGCGAGCGGCAACAGCGGGCGGCGGGACCGGGTCGCGCCAGGCGAGGACGACGAGGGCAACGCCTGCGGCCAGCGCGGCGGCAGCAAGCCAGCGCGGCGGGCGACGGGCCGGCCGGCCGAGCCGAACCTCCAGGCGAGCCGCCAGCGCCGTCGACGGCTTCACTGGCCGCAGCCGCGCCAGCTCCGCCTCCAGCCGATCGATCGGGTCGGTCATGCGATCAGCTCCTCACTCAGATGCGGCCGCAGTCGGTCGAGGGCATAGCGATACCGCGAGGCAGCGGTGTTGGCCGGCACGTCGAGGGCGGCGGCAATCTCGGGAAACGTCAGCCCGCCCCACACCTTGAGAATGACCACCTCCCGTTGCTCCGCCGGCAATCGAGCGAGGGCGGCCTCCACCTGCCGCCGACGGTCCTCCTGGACCAGTCGCGTCTCGAACAGCGGATCGGCGACATCCGGGCGAGCGACGGCCTCCTCGCGCCGGTCGCGCCGGCGCGTCCCGCGGAGCCACTCCAGGGCACATCGCCGCACGCAGGCGAACAGGTAGGCGCGGGCGTCCGCCGCTCGCCCCCGCGCCCGCCAGAAGCGCACGAACGCTTCCTGGACCACGTCCTCCGCGTCCGCCCGGTCGGGAACGTACTGGCGGGCGAGCAGCAGCAGCGCCGGGCCGTCCCGATCGAGCCACCGCCGCCAGTCCGTGTCGCCGTCCGTCATCGCTCACCCTCGCCGCCGGTCCGTCCGTTATACCGATGCCGCCGTGGCGGTTGTCTGTCTGTCCGGTCGCGAAAAGACGCGACGTGGTGCGCAAACCGTTGCCGATTCGCTAGCATGGCGGCAGGAGAAAAGGAGCCAGCCGATGACTCATCCGACCGATTCCTGCCGCGACTTGCCACGGACCCCGCCGGCGGCACCCGTCGCCGAGGCAAAGGAGGCTGCTTCGCGATGAGCCATTCCACCTCCGCCAGACCGATCGTCCTGTTCGACGGCGTGTGCCGGTTCTGCGACGCCAGCGTCAACTTCGTCCTCGACCGCGACCGGCGGGGCCGCCTCCGCTTCGCTTCGCTGCAGAGCGCCGCCGGTCAGGCGTTACTCCGCCGCGTCGGGTTACCGACGCAGGAGTTCAACTCGCTGGTGCTGATCGAGGGCAACCGCACCCTCACCCGCTCGACCGGGGCGCTGCGGATCGCCACCTACCTCGACGGCCTGTGGCCGCTGCTCGGCCTGTTCGTGTGCGTTCCGCCGGCGGTCCGCGACCTGGTGTACGACTGGGTGGCGCGCAACCGCTACCGCTGGTTTGGCAAGTTCGACGCTTGCCGCATGCCGACGCCGGAGTTGCGGCAGCGCTTCCTCGACGACGACGGAGAGGAAAAGGCGTCGTGACTTGACCGTTCCAGGCAGTTCCTGCGCCGGCTGGGCAATTTGGGCAAGCAGGGCAACGGGCCGAATTCGGCGTTGACCTTCATCGACAATGCCGGTCCGAGTATGATAAAAGAGAATGGAACGTCCACCAGGCTCAGGAAGGATTCGGGCATCGGTGAGAGCCATTATGTTGTGTCAGCACGCCCAGCGGCTGTTGAATGAAAACCGTGAGGGGACGGACGAGGGCCAGGACGCCGATCTCGGCCGCCATCTCGCCGACTGTCCTCGCTGTCAGCGGTTTCACGAAGCCCTTACCCGCCGGCCGGAGCCGGGCTTCGCGTCGTGCTCGTTGCTCATCGTCGACGATGAGCCGCACATCCTCACCACCCTCCGCCATCTCCTGGAGCGGGAGTTCGAGGTACTGACTGCGCCGTCCGCGGACGCCGCCGAGGCCACCCTCCGCGACCGCGAGGTGCAGCTGCTGCTCGTCGACCAGCATCTGCCGGGGCGGCGGGGAACCGACCTGCTCGCCTGGGCGAGACAGAACCGGCCGCGCACGATCCGCCTGCTGATGACCGGCCGCGGCGACACCGACGACGTCATCGCCGCCATCAACAGCGGCCAGGTCTACTCGTACCTGCCCAAGCCGTGGAGCCTCACCGACCTGCACCACCTGCTGCGCAACGCCGCCGACCGCTGGCACCTGGAACGGAAGCAGGAGGAGTATGTCGAGGAGCTGCGCCGGCTCAACGAGGAGCTGGAGCGGCGGGTGGCCGAGCGGACGCGGCAGCTGGAGGAGGCCAACCAGCAGCTGCAGCAGCACAACCGCGAGCTGGAGCGGCTGGCACTGACCGACCCGCTCACCGGCCTGTTCAACCGCCGCGCCATCGAGGACCAGGCCCGCTTCGAGCTGCGCCGGCAGACCCGCTACCCGACGTCGCTGGCGCTCGGCGTCCTCGACATCGATCATTTCAAGGCAGTGAACACCCGCTACCTGCTGACCGGCGGCGACGAGGTGCTCAAGGCGCTCGCCCGCACCCTGACGGCAACCGTCCGCGAGGTCGACACGGTCGGCCGGATCGGCGGCGAGGAGTTCGCCATTCTGGCCTGTGAGACCAACATCCAGGGCGCCGCCACCCTGGCCGAGCGCCTCCGCGCCACCGTCGCGGCAACGCCGATCGTCTACAACGGGCAGGAGATCCGCATCACTGTCTCGGTGGGGTTCGCTGTGGTCGGCGTTGGCCTGCGCTCGGACTACGAGGGGCTGTTCGCCCTGGCCGCCGCCGCCCTCGCCGACGCCAAGCAGAACGGTCGCAACCGCAGCGAGATCCGCAGCGTCACCACCGCCCAGGCCAGCTGACCGAGGGTCGTGCGACCTGCCCGTACCAGTCGGTCGTCTTTGTCCGTATACTGGTTCCTGGGATCCGGCCCCCTCGCCCATCGGACCAGGAGTATTGCAACCATGACCAGGGCGCTCGTTGGTTTCCTCGGTGGCCTCGCCGCCGTTGTGTTTTCGTTGACTGCCGTCCTCGCCTTCCCACCGGCGGCGCCGGTCAAGGCGGTCAACCTGGCGTGCAACACCTCGGACGACGAGGACGACCCGCACCTGGCCGACAACAACCTGTCGCTCTTCTTCACGCGCAAGGGCGCCAAGGACGACATTTACTTCGCCCACCGCAGGACGGCGTCGCAGGTGTGGCCGGCGAAGGCGGCGCTGATCGAGGACTACATTACCACCGAGGCCGACGACCGCAGCGCCTTCGCCACCCAGGGCCGCTATCCGCACTACCTGTACTTCGCCACCAAGAAGGACAAGACGTCGAAGACCTTCGACCTGTACGTCGCCGTCCGCCATGACGCCGGCAAGGCGTGGTCGGCGCCGACGCCGGTGATGAACGTCAACACTGCGGAAGACGAGCTGTATCCGTGGATCAGTGCCGACGGAAAGTCGCTCTACTTCAGCCGCAAGACCAGCGACGGCTGGAAGGTGTTCGTGTCGACGCGGAAGGAAGCGGCCGGCCCGCAGGGCTGGGACGAGCCGACGCCGGTGGGTTTGCCGGCCGACTTCCACCACGTCACGCTGACGCCCGACGGCAAGACGATGTACTTGCAGGGGCCGCTCGACGGCGGCCGCACCGGCCTGTTCGTCGCCACTCGCGCCGGCAACGACTGGGGCCAGCCGATCGCGCTGGGCGCCGTCAACCACCCCGACGGCAAGATCGGCGATCGGTCGCCCAACCTGTCCCGCGATGGGCGACTGCTCTACTTCGCGTCCGACCGGCCGGGCGGTAAGGGCGGCCTCGACCTGTACGTGATTCAGACGTCGCTGCTGGATAAGAAGTGACGGCGGCGGGCTGGCCTGGCGTTTACCGCCCCTTCTCCAGCGCCAGCCCCTCCTCGACTTCCTTGACCAGATCGGCCTCGGCGGCGCGGCGGGCGGTCAGAAACGCCGTCGTCTCCCGTGTCGCCGGGCCACTCAGCGCGTAGCGGACGATCGCCCGACTCATCAGCGGCGCGTCGTAGCCCTTGCGGCCGTACAGCGCCAGCACGTCGGGCGTCAGGTCCCAGACGCCGAAGCGGCGCAGGTCCTCGATCGCCAGGTCGGCCAGCTCGCCCTGGACGAGCAACCCCTTCATCGCCCGGACGATGTGCGGCCGGCTCTCCTTCGGCTGGGCACCGTGGAAGTAGCGCAGCGTTCGCAGCACCGCGATCCGCTGCAACAGCGGCTTGCGGCCGTCGGCCAGGATCTCCTGTAACAGCGCCCATCCCTCGCGTGGCCTGTGTTGCATGTAACCGGCGAGCAGCCCGTCGGCGGCGTTGATGTAACGGTCGTCGCGGCTGTCGAGCAGTTCGCGCAGCAGCGCCGCGTCGGCCGCCTGCCCGCTGCCGCCGAGCAACAGGGAATAGACGTTCAGCCGCTGCGGCGGGGTCTTCGGGTCCTTCACCCAGCCGCGCAGCTTGGCGGCGTCGAGCCGGCCGGCGGCGCGGGCGATCTGCGCATCCGTCGCCTTGGCGAACTCCAGAAAAGCGTCGCGGGCGACCTCGGTGTCACTGTCCTCCAGATAGCCGAAAAAGAACGCCAGGTTCGCCACCGGATCCTTGTCGGTCAGCGCCAGTGCCTTCTTGATGTACTCGACCGTCCGCGTGCCACGGACGAGGACACCACGGTACGGGTCGATCTTCGCACCGTCGACGTCGCAGAACAGGATGTACTGCGGCGGCCGGTCGGGGTCGCTGATCGGCAGATAGCGCGACAGCACCAGCGCGCTTTTCCCCTTGATCGCCGGATGGTCGCGGAGGACAGTCTTGATGTGAAAGTCGGTCTGGCCGTTTAGCCCGCCGCCGGTGCGCGGATTGGCGATGGTGCCGTGGAGGATCAGCCGGGCCATCGGCAGCGCCGCTTCCTGGCGGAACGTCGGCGACTGGAAGCCGCCGCCCTCGCACAAGCTGCACGCCCGCGCCGGCGGGGTCGCACTCATCAGGCCGACCACCGCCAGCAGCGCACCAACCAGCAGCAGGTGTCGCATCGATCGTCCTCCTGACACTCCCGGCCCTGACGGGACCAGGCTCGCGCGCCGGTCACTTGGCGGCGCCCTTCGTGCCGTCCGGCGTCGCCGGCGTCGCCGGCTCCTGCTCCAGCTTGAGCAGTTCCTCCGCCTCCTCCACCACCTTCGGATCGGCCTTGCGGCGATCGGCGACGTAGGCGGTGGCCTCGGTGACGCCCTGGCACTGCAGGCAGTAGCGGAGCAGCGCTCGCTTGACGATCGGCTGCTTGAACGCCGCCGTCTTGCTCACCGCCAGCACCTTGTCGGCGGCGTCCCACGCCTTCCACTTGCGCAGGTCCTCGATCGCCAGATCGGCGATGTCGTCCTGCTGCAGCAGCTGGGTGACGCCCTCGACGATCTGTTTGCGGTCGAACACGTCGGTCCGGTAGTCGTAGAAGAACCGTACCGCCCGCAGCGCCGCATAGCGGAACATGAACTCTTCCTTCGGACTCTTCAGCACCGTCTGGATGTACGTCCACCCCTCCTTCGGACGCAGCATGGCATACGCCGCCATCACCCCGTCGACGCCGCTGCCGGCGCGCCGCTCCGGGTCGTCGAGCAACCCCTTGAGGACGGCGGCGTGCTCGTCCTTGCCGCAGTGCCCGAGCATCGAGGCGTACAGGCCGACGCGATACGCCGGGGTATCGGAACTTTTCAGCCACTTGACCACCCGGTCGGCCGGCAGTTCCTTGGCCATCGCCTTGAAGTCCTTGTAGTCGGCGACCGAGAACTCCTTGTAGGCGTCGGTCGACACCTCGGTGTCGGAGTTGTCGAGGTAGTCGAAGAAGAACTTCAGCCGCTCGCCGATCGGTTTGTCCTTCTTCTGCACCGCACCGCGCACATACTCGGGCAGCTTGCTGCCGGCTTTCAGCGCCATGCCGCGGTACGGCTCAATCTTGCCCTTGTACAGATCGCAAAAGACGAGGAAGCGATCCTTGTCGGTGGTAAGCGACAGGTCGACGTAGCGGTGTAAGGTCATCCGCTTCTGATTGGCCCGCACCGCATTGTCCTTGAGGACGTCCTCGATCTCGATCTCGGTCGTCTCCTTCTTTTCGTTGGCGCTCGTCAGCCGGCCGTACAGCACCATCGCGGCGTCGTTCACCTCGCCGGTGAACGTCTTGCCCTGCATGGCGTTGCAGAACGGGCAAGCCGTGGAGGTGGACGTGGTCGTCAGCCACACCGCCGCCATCAGCCCCAGCGCTGCCGCCACTCTCGCCAGTCGCATCATCGCCAGTCACTCCTCTGCGGGTGGGTTGCGCCGCCCGGCGTCGCGTCTTCCGGTTGTTCCCCTTAGAGTACATTATGGGCACCTGGCCACCCACGGAGCAAGCCGGCCACCCGATTCGGTGAGTGGTTTTCGCGACGTGTCCCTCGTCAGAACCTCCTGCGCCCGAACAGG
>JAXMAU010000059.1:0-37468 GCA_046350215.1 Gemmataceae bacterium
CTCCGTACCTGTTCTTCGGCGGCCGCTGCGAGGAGGCGCTGGCGTTTTACCGCCAGGCGCTCGGCGCCGAGGTCGACATGCTGATGCGGTTCAACGAAAGCCCCGACGCTCCCCCGCCGGGCATGCTCCAGGCGGGGTTCGAGACGAAGATCATGCACGCCTCGTTCCGCGTTCGCGGGGTGCTGCTGATGGCGTCCGACGGCTGTGACGATCAGTCGAAGTTCAATGGGTTCCGGCTCGCCCTTACCGTGCCGACGGAGGCGGAGGCCCGGCGGGCGTTCGACGCCCTCGCCGACGGCGGCAATGCGGAGATGCCGCTCACCCCCACCTTCTGGTCGCCGTGCTACGGCATGGTCACCGACCGCTTCGGCCTCGGCTGGATGGTCATGGTCCCCGGCGCGCCGGCGAACTGACCGGCGGGCAGCGTTTCGACTTGCAACAGCCCGAGAGGCGCCGCCGTGTCACGGCGGCGCCTCTTTCCGCGCCGTGGGAATAATCGCATACTGGCGGTTTTCGGAACTTCCTTGACGACAGCCTGGCCGGCCGACGATAGTGACAGTCCGGCGGGCTGCCATCGTGAGCACCCCGCCTCGCTGACCTTCTGCCGGCCGAGGACCCTCATGGCACTTCCGACCCCCCCGCGCGCCCACCAGGAATTCATCGAACGGTTCCCCGGCATCCGTGCGGCCTGGGAACAGCTGACCGAGGCCGGCAAGGACGGCCCGCTCGACGAAAAGACCCGCCGCCTGGTCAAGTTCGCCCTCGCGGCCGGCTCGCTGCGCGAAGGCGCCGTCCACGCCGCGGTTCGCAAGGCCCGGGCGATCGGTGTCACCCTGGCGGAGCTGGAACAGATCATCGCCCTGGCGGCGCCAACCATCGGCTTGCCGGCCGCCGTCGCGGTCTACACCTGGCTCCACGACCTCCAGCCCGAGGGCGCGGGCGACCCGCAAACATGATTCTCGGAAAATCCGCCATTTTCTCGTGCCAGGGTTGACAGGGATGGTCGAGCGACTATAACAGGACAATGGCATGCGATTACCCTATTAGTCGGGGGGGAGACATGCTCAGTAAATCCGGTATCCACGCGGTGCGGGCGATGGTTGCCCTCGCCCGCCTCCCGGATGGGACGTATGCCGGCGCCGCTGCCATCGCTCAGGACATCGGTGCCCCCCAGAACTACCTCGGGAAATTGCTCCGCCTCCTCGCCGACGAGGGACTGGTCGAATCGCAGAAGGGGTTGGGCGGGGGATTTCGGCTGGCCCGCGAGGCGAGCCGCATCACCCTCCTCGATGTGGTCGAGCCGATCGACCACCTCAGCCGCTGGTCCAGCTGCATGCTTGGTCTGTCCGCTTGCTCCGATGCGGCTCCGTGTGCCATGCACGAACGCTGGAAGGCAGTGCGGACCACCTATCTGCAGATGCTCCAGCAGACCACCCTCGCGGAGTTGATTGCCGGAGCCGGCGTCGAAGTCATCGCCGGGGTCGGTTGAGTCCTCGCGGCCAATAAGAGGATAACGGCATGCGATTCGCCTCAACACATGATGAACCCGTTTGGTTTCCGATGGCTGATTCGGATGCTCGGGTGGAGGATGGCCGGTGAACGCCACCGATGCGTTGATGAACGATCACCGCGTGATCGAACAGGTGCTGGGTTGCCTGGAGGTGATGGCCGCGCAGGCCGAGGCGACCGGGGTTCTCGATGTCGACTCGGCTGCCCGGGCACTGGACTTCTTCCGGGTCTTCGCCGACCGCCATCATCACGGCAAGGAAGAAGGCCACCTGTTCCCGCTGCTGGAGGCACGCGGTCTGGTGCGTCACGGCGGACCGACCGGGGTCATGCTGCATGAGCACGAGCTGGGCCGCGCACTGCTGGCCGACCTGGCGGCGGCGATCGAGCGGCAGTCCGCGGCCGACTTCCTGTCCCCCGCCCGGGAGTATGTCCAGTTGCTGCGCGACCACATCTGGAAGGAAGACCAGCGGTTGTTCCGGTTCGCCGACCAGCTTCTCGGTGAGGAAGAGGACCGACAGCTGATGCAGGCGTTCGCGGCGGCGGAGCAGGCGGCGCTGGGGGAAGGGACGCGCGCCAGCTACCTGCAGCTGGCAAGCCAGCTCGCCGAACGCTTCGGGGTGCAGCGCGGGCAGACGCCGCACTCGTGTGGTGGCGGGTGTTCGGGACACGGTCTGCCGGGCAAAAACGGATAAGTAGCCCTTTATCTATGGATAGACGCCGATGCGCCCCTCTCTGCTCACGCTCGCACTGCTGAGTTTGCTCGGCCTCGGCCTCCAGGCGACGGCAGGTCCGGGGGATCTCTCGCGCGGTGACGAAGCGGCCACCCCGCAGAACCCGGTCGCCGCGCTGCAGGCGCGCCTCCGCGCCGGGCAGGTCACGCTCGACCACGATGAGGACGGCGGCTATCTGGCCTCGGTGCTGCGACACCTGAAGGTGCCGGTGTCGTCTCAGGGGTTCGTCTTCTCGCGCACCAGTCTGCAGCGCAGTCGTATCAGCCCGAAAACCCCGCGGGCACTCTATTTCAACGACGAGGTCACCGTCGGTTACTGCCTGCGTGGCGACGCGCTCGAGATCGCCGCTGCCGATCCGAACCTGGGCACCGTCTTCTACACCGTCGATCAGGACCCCGCCCGGGAAGGGGCCATCGTCCGTCAGGGCGAAACCTGCCTCATGTGCCACGGGTCCACGGCCAACCAGGGGCTGCCCGGCCACCTGATCCGGTCAGTGTTCCCCGACCGCGTCGGCGACCCGGTGCTCGCGCGGGGGATGAAGCGGGTTGACCACACCACGCCGTTTGCCGAACGCTGGGGTGGCTGGTACGTCACGGGCACCAGCGGCCGCCAGCAGCACCTGGGCAACAAATGCTTTGACCGAAACGGTGAGCCGAAGGAGGACGAGGGGGTCAACGTCACCGATCTGAAGCCCTATTTCACCGTGGGCAACTATCTCTCTCCGCACAGCGACCTGGTGGCGCTGCTGGTGCTGGAGCATCAGTGCGAGTGCCACAACCGGCTGGCCCGCGCCAACCTGTTCACCCGCGCCGCCCTGGCGGAACAGGCCGAACTCAATCGGACGGTGGGGAAACCCCTCGGCGAGAAGCGGCCGGATATCGCGCGGCGGATCCACGGGGCCTGTGAGCCGCTGGTGGAATGCCTGCTCTACAGCGACGAAGCCCCGCTGCGCGAGCCGGTCGCCGGCACCTCCGACTTCGCGAAGGAATTCACGGCGCGCGGGCCGTTCGACTCCCACCGGCGCTCGCTCCGTGAGTTCGACCTGAAGACTCGAATATTTCGTTACCCACTGAGCTATCTCATCTATACCGGGGTCTTCGACGGTCTGCCCGCGGAGGCAAAGGAGCGAGTGTATCTGCGGCTGTGGGAGGTGCTGACGGGCAAGGATCGGTCAAGGCCGTTCGCCCACCTGAGCGCCGGCGATCGGCAGGCGGTCCTGCAGATCCTTCGCGAGACGAAAAAGGGGTTACCCGCTTACTGGACAAGGTAAACGCCGGGACGGGGCGGAGTCGGCGGCAGGTGGGCGAACGGGCACACGCCGCAGACGCAGCCTTCGACTTCTGAGGAGGAAGAACCGTCATGTTGGCCCAGCGGGAGCAGAGCAGCTATCACGTCGAACTGACCGACAGTCAGTACTGGCGGCGGCAGATCCGTTGCCAGGACGCCTGCCCGGTCCACACCGACGCGCGGGGGTACGTGCGCGCCATCGCCGAGGGAGACTACCGCCGGGCCTACCTGATCGCCCGCGGACCGAACCCCCTGGCGAGTATCTGCGGGCGGATTTGCGGGGCGCCGTGCGAGGCAGCATGCCGCCGCGGCGACTACGACCAGCCGATCGCCATCCGGGCACTGAAGCGGAGCGCGACGGAGCGTTATGGCCCGGAGCATGCTCTGGCCGAGTTGGCGCCGAACACCTACTGGGATACGTTCGCCCAGGAGGCCGGCTCGGGCGTGTGCGAGGCGCTCGATGAACTGCAGCGGCTCCGCGCCGCGATCAGCGCCTCCACCTGGAAACGTCCCGAAGGCAAGCCGGTCGCCATCATCGGGGCTGGTCCGGCCGGGCTGGCCTGTGCGCATGACCTGGCCCTGCTCGGCCTGCCGGTAGTGATCTACGAGAGCGAGCCAGTCGCCGCCGGGATGCTGGCCCTCGGGGTGCCCGAATACCGCCTGCCGCGCGACCTGATCCGGGCCGAGGTCGAGGTGATCAAGGCGCTGGGGGTTGAGATTCGCTGCTCGACAGCGGTCGGCCGGGACGTCTCCTTCGAGCAGCTGCGGGCCGAATCCAGCGCCGTGGTGATCGCGGTGGGCGCCAAGAAGTCGCGTTCGCTGCCGTTGCCGGGCGTGGAAGGCCCCGGCGTGCTGGGAGGAGTAGACTTCCTCCGCGACGTGTCGCTGGGCCAGCCGCCCCGGCTCGGCCGGCGTGTCGTGGTGATCGGCGGCGGCAACGTCGCTTATGACATCTCGCGAACCGTGCTGCGCCAGACCTACCTCGACGCCGCCCGCACCGCCGCCCGCCAGACCGACGTCGGCGAGGTTCACCTGTGCTGCCTGGAAAGCCTGAACGAGATGCCGGCTGACGACGTGGAGATCCTCGAAGGCGACGAGGAGGGATTGAAGCGGCACAACAGCCTCGGTCCGGTTCGGATCCTCCGCAGCGATGACGGGCGCGTGACCGGCGTCGAGTTCAAGCACGTCGTCCGGGTGTTCGACGAGAACCGCCGGTTCAGCCCGGTGTACGACGAATCCCGCAAAACGACGATCGAGGCCGACACCGTCCTTCTGTCGATCGGCCAGGCCCCGGACCTGTCGTTCGTGCGGCCAGAGGCCCAGGGCATCCAGACGACCGGCCCCGGCATCCTCAAACTGGAGCCGGCCACCCTGATGACCACCGCGCCGGGAGTGTTCGCCGCCGGCGACCTGGCGCACGGCACGAAGCTGATGATCCACGCCATCGCCAGCGGCAAGCACGCGGCCCGAGCGGTGTACGAGTATGTCACCGGCCGAAAGATCCAGACCGAGGTGGTGGATCTGCACCAGGTCATCGACGATTACCGCCGCGAAAAGGACTATGAGAAGCACCGCCGCTTCCCCATTCCGGTGCTGAGTGTCGAGGAGCGGCTGGCGGACCCGAAGGCCCTGGTGGAAAAGGGCTACCCGGACGAGGCGGCCCGGTGCGAGGCGGCCCGCTGCCTGGACTGCGGCGTGAACACCATCTTCGACAGTCAGAAGTGCATCCTGTGCGGCGGGTGCGTGGACGTGTGCCCGACCACTTGCCTGAAGGTGGTTCCGCTCAACGAGGTGGCCGGTCCCACCGAGCTGGAGCGACTGCTCGCCGACACCTTTGGCCCTGGCGAGGACCTGTCGCAGCACTCGGCCATCCTCAAGGACGAGACGCTGTGCATCCGCTGCGCCAATTGCGCCCAGCGCTGTCCGACCGGGGCGATCACGATGGAACGGTTCCGTTTCCAGGAGAACTGGCGATGAGCGAGCGCTTTGAAGAACCGCAGCCCCGGCGCGACTTCCTGGGGCAAGCTGCTTTCTGGACCACCGCCGGCACCCTTGGCTTCGCGACCCTGGGGGTCAGCCGGATGCCGATGCCGGGCGTGTTTCCCGGCCAGTCCTCGCAGGTGAAGATCGGCATGCCCGGAGAGTATCCGGAGAGCGCCGAGCCGGTCCGTGTGCCGGGGCAGAACCTGTACGTACTGCACGACGCCACCGGCTACGCCGTGATCGCCGCCATCTGCACGCACCTGGGGTGCGTCGTGGGCCTGAGCGGCGACGGCTTCGACTGCCCCTGCCACGGCAGCCGCTTCGCTCTGGACGGCACGGTGGTGAAGGGGCCGGCCCCGTCGCCGCTGGCCTGGTACGAGGTATCGCTGGCCCCCGACGGGCAAATGCTGGTGGATACCAGGAAAACGGTGCCAGTCGGCACGAAGGTGACGTTGTGACCGGCCAACAACGGAGGTCTCCATGACAAACATACCGGCCACTCAGGAGCGGGCAGATGCTCCCGCTTCGGCCCCCACCGAGCAACCCACCTTCTGGGACAACCTGCGCAACCTGTGGGGCAACTTCCGCGACGCCGCCTGGCGTACCGGCGCGCCAACCTCGGACCGGGCGCAGACGCAAACGATCTTCGGCAACTTCCTGTACCACATCCACGCGACGCGGATTCACCTGCGCTCGCTACAGTTCACCGCCACGCTCGGCCTGGGTGTCGCCGCCCTGGCCAGCTTCCTGGTCGCGACGGTCACCGGCATCATGCTGATGATCTACTACGTCCCCTCGACCGAGCTGGCCTACGATTCGGTCAAGGACATCCACTACACCGTGCCGACGGGCCGCTTCATCCGCAATCTGCATCGCTGGAGCGCCCACGTCATGGTCCTGACGGTCATCCTGCACGCCGTCCGGGTGTTCCTGACCGCCAGCTACAAGAAGCCGCGCGAGTTCAACTGGGTGATCGGCCTGGGACTGCTGGTCGTCACCCTCGGGCTGAGTTTCACGGGCTATTTGCTGCCGTGGGACCAGCTGGCGTTCTGGGCGGCAACGATTGGGGCGAACATCGCCTCGTCGCCGCGCGAATTGACTGACGCGATTGGGATCACGGCCTGGGTCGATCCGGGCGGCCTGAGCAAGCAGCTGATGCTGGGTGCCGACGAGGTCGGCCAGCCGGCCCTGACGCGCTTCTACCTGCTGCACGTCATGATCCTGCCGATCGCGCTGCTGTACCTGATGGGCCTGCACTTCTGGCGAATCCGCAAGGACGGCGGGTTGGCCCGGCCTTCCGACGAGGAACTGCTCGCCAGCGGCCACCTGACGGCAACCCCGAGCAACGGCCAGGCACCGGGAGCGTTCCCGCGCGGGCCGGGCAAGACCTACGGGCTAATGGCGGTTGTTCGTGGCCGCACCCCCGTGGTCGGGCGTGGGCCGGAGAACACCGTACCGTCCTACCCGCGGGCGTTCCGCGCCGAGATGGCGGTGGTGATGATCGTTGTCGCGACCTGTCTGGTCCTGGCGTTCTTCTGGGACGCGCCTTTGAAGGAGAAGGCCAACCCCCTGGTCCCGGAGAATCCGGCCAAGGCGCCGTGGTACTTCCTGGGGATTCAGGAGCTGGTGAGCTACTCCGCCTTCACCGGCGGGGTATTCCTGCCGGGACTGGTGATCTTCGGACTGGCCCTGATCCCGTTCCTGGACCGAGACAAGGAAGCGAGCGGGGTGTGGTTCAGCGGTCCGGCTGGCCGTGCCGTGTTCCTGCGGACGGCCGTGTTTGCGGCGTTCGTGGTCGTCGCGATGGAAATCTTCGTCATCCGGTTTGGCTGGCTGCGTGCCTGGTATCCCAGTATCTCCCAGCTGTGGGTGATCCTCATCAACCCTGGCACGGTGATGGCGCTGGCGTTCGTGGCCTGGTCCCAGTGGGTGCTGCGCAAGAGCGGGTCGACCCGTCAGTCGGCCATCGCCCTGTTCACCTGCATCATGGTCGCCTTCGTGATTCTCACCTACGTCGCCACGGTTCATCGTGGGCCGAACTGGAACTTCTACTGGAGTGAGAGCCAATGGCCAGTACACTAACCCCGCCGACCGCGACCTCACCGGGCGATCGGTGGGTGAAGATCGTGCTGCTGTCGGCGAGCGGCGTGACGCTGCTGTTCCTGCTGGCGGCGATGGTCCGCGAGAACTTCCTGAACCCGTGGCGCTACCAGCAACGGAAGTATCAGGCGATGCTGCTTGCCTCCGAGGATGAGAAGCAGCAGCAACTGGGCCGGGACTTCGCGGTCCGTATCCGCCAGATCGACTTGCCTCAGCTTGGCCGCACCGACCGCTGCGTCAGCTGCCACGTCGCGCTGGACAACCCGGCGATGGCTGGCGGGAAGCAACCGCTCTGCACGCATTCGGGGGACCTGCTGAAGGTTCACCCGGTGGAGAAGTACGGTTGCACAATCTGCCACCAGGGCCAGGGGCGAGCTACCGACTTCCGCGAAGCCAAGGCGACGGACGTCCACTGGGATTACCCGTTGTTACCGCTCCACCTGACCCAGGCCAGCTGCGGCCTGTGCCACGCTGCCGACTCGGCGCCGATGGCTCGCCACGCGCCGATGCTGGCTTTAGGGCGGCAGCTGTTCGTGGACCGTGGCTGCCAGGCGTGCCACAAGCTCGACGGCGTTGGCGGGCAGCTTGGCCCGGTGCTGGACGGCGAGGGCCTGAAGACCGGCCACCAGGTGCCGATGGGTCACGTCAGCGGCGAGCGAACGCTGTCCAACTGGCTGAAGCAGCACTTCGACCAGCCGCAGACGGTGGTGCCGGGAAGCCGGATGCGACCGCCGCGGCTGACGCCGAAGGAGAACGACGCGCTGACCATCTACATGCTCAGCCTGCAGCGGCGCGACCTGCCCGAAACCTACATCGCGCCCGATCGGATCGCCTCGCTGAACCAGACCCTGCACCACAAAGAGGTTCGTGGCGAGGTGCTGTATAACCGGCTGTGTGCCCAGTGCCACGGCGAGGGTAGCTACGGCACGTGGGACCCATTCTTCCACCGCTTTATGCCGGCTGTCCGCGGCGCGGGACTGCGGTCGGTAGCCGACCGCGACTACCTGCGCGTGGCGATCGAGAGCGGCCGGCCGGGCACTCTGATGCCCGCGTGGGGCAAGAGCGGCGGCGGGCTAACCAAGGCTCAGGTCGAGGCGCTGGTGAACTACCTCGCTGGGTCAGCCGATCAAGCCAAAGAAACCTCCGCCGCGGCCCAACCTCAGGGTGACGCCCGCCGGGGAGCCGAGTTGTTCGGGCAATTGTGCGCTGGCTGCCACGGCACGAACCAGCTGGCTCCGTCACTGGGGAACGCTGTTCTGCAGCGGACCGCGACGGATGCCTTCATCCTCCGCACGATTCGCCGTGGTCGCCCGGACACCGTCATGCCCGCGTTCCAGCGCGAGGGGGCCGACGGGCTGAGCGACGGCGAGATCCTGGACCTGCTGGCGCACGTCCGCTCGCTGGGCAAGAAATAACCACCGAAGGAGGGAGTTCATCGTGGATGCCAGGACATTGACGAGACGCGGCTTCCTTGCCCTGGCCGGGGCCGGTGGGCTGGGGTTGCTGGCCGGACTTCCCGGCCCGCGGCAGCCCGAGAAGGGCCACGGCGAGGCTGTCGACTTCGACCCGCTCGACCGCTACCCCTACCGCGGCTGGGAATCGCTCTACCGTGAGCAGTTCAAGTGGGACAAGGTAGTCCGCTCGACCCACTCAGCCAACTGCACCGGCAGTTGTTCGTGGATGGTTTATGTCAAGGACGGCATCATGCTCCGTGAGGAGCAGGCCGCGGACTACCCGCGGATCAGTCCCGACCTGCCCGACTACAACCCGCGCGGCTGCCAGAAGGGCGCCTGTTTCGTTGAGTATGTCTACGGCGCCCAGCGGCTCAAGTATCCGCTTATTCGCAAGGGGCTGCGGGCTGGGAAGCCGGTTGAGCGCGGCAGCGGCGAGTGGGAACGAGTCAGCTGGGACGAGGCGCTGACCTACGTCGCCGAAAAGCTGCTCGACAACGTCGTCACCCACGGGCCAGACACCACCGCCTTCTTCTCGGTTATCCCGGCGATGAGTCCGGTGAGCTTCGCCGGTGGGGCGCGGCTGAGCCACTTCCTCGGCGGGGTGTTCTGCAGTTTCTACGACTGGTACTGCGACCTGCCTCCCGGCGAGCCGCTGACCTGGGGAGTGCAGACGGAGGCGTGCGAGTGCGCCGACTGGTTCAACAGCAAGTACATCGTCATGTGGGGGTCCAACGTCGTCCAGACGCGCATCCCCGACGCCCACTTCGCCTACGAGGCCCGCTACAACGGGGCCAAGTTGTGCGTCATTAGCCCCGACTACAACAGTTCCGCCATCCACGCCGACCACTTCCTGCAGATCCAGCCCGGCACTGACGCGCTGCTGGCGATGGGCATTGCTCGTATCCTGGTCGAGAAGGACTGGATCAAGCGGCCCTACATCACCGAGCAGACCGACATGCCGCTGCTGGTGCGCTCGGACACGGGCCGGTTCCTCCGCGAAGCCGATCTGGTCGAGAAGGGCGACCCGGACATCTTCTACCTGTGGGATCGGAAGTCCGGCAAGGCCGTGCCGGCACCTGGTTGCCTGGGCCTGCGCCGTCGGGCCGAGGAAGCACGCCCCCTCCGTGGGTCCGAGGTTCCCGACGACAAGGGCCAGGGACACCCACATGGGTCGCAGACCTCGATCCGACTGGACGGCCTGGACGTGGCCCTGGAAGGCAAATTCACCGTCACCCTCGCGGACGGTAAGCAGGTGGGGGTGACCACGGTCTTCGAGAAGCTGAAGGAGGAGCTTGGGCAGTATTCGCTGGAGCGCGTGGCGAAGGAGACAGGGCTGCCAGCCCATGAGATCGAGGCGATGGCCCGCGACCTGGGCACGCGCTTCCCAGCCATGATCATCCACGGTGCCGGTACCAATCACTGGTTCCACAACGATTCCATCAACCGGGCCATGATCCTGCTGGTCGCCCTGACTGGCAGCGTCGGTGTCAACGGCGGTGGCTTCAACCACTACGTCGGCCAGGAGCGCGTCTGGCCGGAGCATGGCTTCAAGGCGCTGGCGTTCCCACGCGGTGCGAAGAAGCAGCGCTGGCAGAACACCACCCTGTGGACCTACATCCACTCCAGCAACAACGACCCGCACCCCTACGGCGGCCGGCCGATTGAGGAGTGGATTCGCGAATCGGTCACCAATGGCTGGATGCCGCTATGGCCCAAGAACGACTGGGCCAAGCTGAAGGACTTCAAGGCCGCCCCGCGCAAGCCGCGTGCCCTGATCGTCTGGCGGGCCAACTACCTCAACCAGGCCAAGGGCAACGAGCGCATCTTCGATTCGCTGTGGAAGCAGCTCGACCTGATCGTGGACATCAATTATCGCATGGACACGACCGCGCTGCACAGCGACGTGGTCTTGCCGGCATCGAGTTATTACGAAAAGACCGACCTGAACTCGACCGACTGCCACAGTTTCATGCACCCCTTCGGCAAGGCCCTCGACCCCCTGTTCGAGAGCCGCACCGACTGGGACATCTTCGCCGCCCTGGCCAAGAAGATCGCCGAGTTGGCCCAGAAGCGCGGCCTGAAACCCTACGAGGACACCGAACTCGGCTGGCAGCGCGACCTGACGCGACTGTACGAGGACTGGTCCGACAATGGCAAGCTGGCGAGTGACGAGGCGGCCTGCGACTTCATCCTGTCGCACTCCGCCGAGACCAAGGGCATGACCTACCAGAGCTTGCTGGAGAAGCCTCGCCGCTTCACCGCCACCGACCCGGAGGTGTGGACGAGCGACATCGAGGACGGCATCGCCTACACGCCGTTCAAGCACCAGGTCAAGGACAAGAAGCCGTGGAAGACGCTGGTCGGCCGGCAGCAGTTCTACATCGACCATGAGTGGTTCCTGCGACTGGGTGAGGCGCTGCCCAGCCACCAACCGCCGGTGCCCGAGGACGACAAGAAGTATCCGCTGTACTGGAACACGCCGCATGGCCGGTGGTCAATCCACTCGACGTGGCGCGACAACCGCTACATGCTGCGGTTGCAGCGCGGGGTGCCCATCGTCTACATCCACCCCGACGACGCCAAGACCCGCGGCATCGCCGACGGCGACTGGGTCCGGATCTTCAACCAGATCGGCGCAACGGTGTGTCTGTGCCAGGTGCTGCCGGGGGAGAAATCCGGCCGACTGACGATGTACCACGGCTGGGAACAGTACCTTGGCTTCGCCGAGGGGGGCTGGCAAAGCCTGACCTACATCAAGATCAAGCCGACCCAGCTGGTCGGTGCCTATGGCCACGTCCGCTTCCAGCTCAACTACTGGGGGCCGACGGGGAATAACCGCGACATCAAGGTCGAGATCGAGAAGTACAAGGGCATTCCGCCGAACCAGGCGCAAGAGGGGTGATGACCATGTCCCAACACCAGTATGCGATGGTCATGGACCTCAACAAGTGCCTGGGGTGCCAGACCTGCACGATGGCCTGCAAGAAGCAGTGGACCGATCACGACGGCATGGCGTACATGTACTGGAACAACGTCGAGACGCGCCCCGGCAAGGGTTATCCGCGCAGCTGGGACACCATCGGCGGCGGGTTTGACCTTCACGGGCACTTGCGGCCCTCGCCGTTGCCGTCCGCCGAGGACTACGGCAAGGCGTGGGAGTACAACTACGAGCAGCGGCTGTTCCAGGGCGGCAAGAAATCGGTCCAGCCCAACGACCCCAAGCTGAACTGGGGTCCAAACTGGGACGAGGACCAGGGCCAGCTCAACGGCGCGGACAACTACTTCTTCTATCTGCCGCGGATTTGCAACCACTGCACCCACCCCGCCTGCGTCGAGGCCTGCACCCGCAAGGCCATCTACAAGCGCGAGGAGGATGGCATCGTCCTGATCGACCAGGAACGCTGCCGCGGCTACCGCAGTACGGCATGCCCGTACAGAAAGATTTACTTCAACGAGGTACTGGGCAAAGGCCAGAAGTGCATCTTGCTATCCCGCCGACTGGAGCAGGGCAAGGTCATCACCTGCGCCCGGCAATTGCCCGGCGCCCTTCGCAGCTTGTCGGGCTGCTCGACGACAAGTCGCCGATCCTGGCTCGTCCACAGGTACGTCGCCTGGGCCTGTTACCCCGCCAGGGAACTGGGACGAATGTTCTGCATGTGCCGCCGTTCAACCCGCCGCAAGGCGAGCTACGGCAAGAGCATTTTTCACCAGGCCGCATCGCCCGCTGGGCTACCTGAAGTACCTGTTGGCCGGTCGACGCGTCTGCTGTTCCTGAACGGGGAGCTGAACCGGGCGCAGGCCGGCGAGAAGAGTGAGGTGCTGCGGCTGCTCATCGGTCGGGACGATGCCGTGCGCTTACCGCATCATGGACGCCGACCATGCAGCCATTCGACCCGGCTTCGGCTCATCCAGCTGGGCGTAGCCGCTCTCGTTCGTGAAGCCCACCGGGCCGGATATCGGTCGATCGGATCATCCCTGCTGGGTACGCTGCTGCGGGGGCGGGCGCGGGATGCTTGGCCTGCCTCATGTACCTTGCCCGCCACGGTGCGCCCGATGCGGAGAAGGCGCGGGAGCAGGCCGGTACTCGCCGCACCGGCGGCGAACCTCAAGGTTCGCCTGGCACCGTTTGCCGGCAAGGCGGAGGAACTGCTCGACCCCGCCGGCAAGGCGCTGGGGAGGCGGCCCAGGCGAGCCACACGGTGCTGCTCCATGCGCCGCGAGTCTATCAGACGGACCAGGCCGCTCCGTCCCGGCCAACCTCCTCGACGCTCGCGGCTCTGCGCTGCGTGGGCAAGGACGTGTTCTTCCGGCTGACCTGGGAGGACGCCACGGAATGCCCCGAAGGGCTCCGCCGCGCGCAAGGGCGAGGCGGGCGGCCAAGCCCAGATCTACAAGCGGCCGACCGCGGCGACCTCCGCCGCCCGCCGACGCCGCCGCCGTCATGGTTCCTGCGTCAGCTGGCGGCGAGGGGTTCCCGTCGTTGGTGATGGGCGACGCGCACGGCCCGGTTATGCTGTACTACTGGAATGCCTCGCGCGGGGCAGAGCAGTTGAAGGCCGCCGGCCGGGCGAGCGTCGAGGGAACGGGCACGACCTTCCGTTCCCAGGCACGACACGACGCCGGCCGCTGGACGGTGACGATGGAACTGCCCGCCTTGACCTCGCCGATCCCGGTCGCCTTTGCCGTGTGGGACGGCGACGTGGCCGACCGCAACGGTCGGAAGACGTTCTCGATCTGGTATGTGCTTGAATAACCTGCCCAGCGGAGGTCCACATGACCATGACCACGGAGAGTGTGGCGGATGTCCGCGCCGTGCGGCAGGCGGTATACCACTTCCTGCGCGCGGCGCTGGGGCCGCCGTCGCCCGAGCAGCACGCCTGGATGCGCAGCGCCGACTTCGCCCGGGCGCTGGGGGACATTGCGGCGGCGTTTGGGGTCGACTTCCCTGCCGGCGAACTGGTGCCTGAGGAGTGGGCCGACCACGAAAGCCGTTACCTGGCGTGCTTCGAGGTCGGCCTGCCTGGCCCGCCGGTTCCGCTGCTGGCAAGCCACTACCAGAAACGCGAGCCGGCCCCGCGGGTTATCCACGAGCACATCCTGTTCTACCGCGGCTTTGGCCTGCCCGGACCAGACCGTGAACAGTCTCCGGCGGACCACCTGGTGTATCAGCTCGACTTCCTGATCCACATTGATGCGTTACTGGCGAAGGATCGCGTCGATGCTGAGTCGGCCTTGTGGGCGCGGCAGGACTTCCTGTCACGACACGTCCAGCGTTGGACCGACGAGGCCAGCCGACAGGCCGAGGGGAAGGGGCTGCCAGGGGTGTATCGCACGCTCCTCGCGGTGCTGGCGGCGGCCGTGGCGGAGGACCGGGAACAGACGGCGGCGAGCCGGCACGAGGCGGAGGGTTCGCCATGACCGAGCCGTTGGCGGTGTTCCGCCGCGAGGATTTTGAACTACTCCTTGATGAGCACCGGCGAATCATCGAGCTGGCCAACGAGGTCGAATATCACCTTCACGCCCTGGCGGGCGGTGCCAGCGCAGACACCGTCCAGGCGCTGCAGGAGTCGGCCGGGTCGTTACTGACCGGCCTGCGCGGCTATCTCTTCCGGCTGGATCAACAGGTGTTGCCCATCGTCGATGCCGCCAGCCGGCAGCAGCAGGGCGCTGGCGAGGCAACATGAGCCCCTCGCCCGGCGCCGAGATTACGCCTTCACCCAGGCGAAAAAGCCAAGTCGCTCCAGGGACGCGCGGAGGCGCTTGACCTGTTCCGGCGTCAGGTTCATGTTCGGCAGCCTGGCTGGGCCGACATCGAGGCCGAGGAATCCCATCACTGCCTTCGCCCCCGCCATGTAGCCGTATCCAGCCAGAAGGTCGATTAGCTGGACGGAGCGGAGTTGTTCGGCCCGCGCCGTTGCCAGGTCGCCGCTCTCGAATGCGGCGATCAGTCGATGATACACCGGAGCGGCGAAGTTGTAGGTGCTGCCGACCGCCCCGGTGGCACCCAGCGCCAGGGCCGCCAACAGGTACTCGTCCACGCCCCACGGAATGTCGAATGCGCCGGCCCCGGCGTTCAGGCACTTCTGGTAGGCCATAAGGTCGGAATTGGTGAACTTGATGCCGGCCAGTGTCGGGATGCGGTCGGCGGCGACGGCCAGAAACTCAGGCATGGGGAGTTGCACGCCGGTCAGAACCGGAATGTCGTAGAAGTAGAACGGCAGTGCCGGTGCCGCCCCTGCGACCTCGACACAGCAGGCCACCAGCGCGTCGAGCGTCCTTGGCTTGAAGTAGCTGGGGGCCAGAGCGGCGATGGCGGCGGCTTCGAGGGTCTGCGCCTGGGCCGCCAGCCGGCGGGCGTCGGCGAGGCAGTTCGAGCCAACGTGGACGACGAATCGCATCGCCGAACCGCGAACCACATCCGCCCACCGCTGCGCCAGCTGCAACCGTTCCTCGACAGTCAGCGAGTGGCTTTCGCCGGTGCTGCCGCCGATGAAGGCGGTGCGGACCCCGGTGCGGAGCAAGTGCTCGGCCTGCTTCTCGACGGCGGCGAGGTTGAGCTGGCCGTCCGTGTCGAACGGCGTGTGGGTGGCGGCAACGAGGCCGTGTAACCTGGTCACGAGGATTGCTCCCGGGCAGTGAGGTCGGGTCGCGGACGGATCAGCAAGACGAGAAGAACAGACACCACGGCGGCGGCGGCGAACACGCTGAAGATCACGTTGAGCGGCACGTTCCGGTCACGCAGGATGCCGAACCCCCAGTCCGCCAGCCCGCCGCAACTGATGCTGACGAAGTTCATGATCCCATACCCCGTCGCGCGCAGGTGCGGTCGCACGATCTGCGACAGAATAGGCATGTTGTTGCAGTCGAAGAACCCCCAGCCGATGCCAAACAGCACCAGGAAGGAGATGGCAACCCCCAGCGTGCCGGCGTTGCCGACGCCAAAGATGGCCGGGACGATCAGGCACATGCCGATGGCGCTCACGAAGATGCGCCCCCGTTCATGCCGTTGCATCCAGCGGTCGGCCAGCCAGCCACCGAGAACAGCCCCGCCAATCGCGGCCACCTGCCAGTACACGGTGGCTGCGACGCCGGCCTGTCCCTGGCCGATGCCAAACTGTTGTTTGAGGATCGCTGGCATCCAGTCCCGCACCACCCATCCCGCCAGAGCCGGCAGCGTGAAGTAGAGGACAAGCAGGATGAACGAGAGGTTGGACAGCAGCTCCCCGGCGGCCTGCACCGGCGTCGTGGCCGCATGGGCGCCGTCAGCGTCTGACCTCGGGGCGTCCTGCGCAGCAGGGCCACCAGCGGCAGTGCGTACACCATGCCGACCACGCCGCAGGCGACGAACGCGAACCGCCAGCCGAGGGCTGGGTCGTCAGCGAGATAGCCGGCGAAACCTCCCGCGATCACGCCGCAGTAGATCGCCATCTGGTGCAGCCCGACGGCCCGCGAGCGCGTGGGGCCGGTGTGGTAGTCGGTGATGAGGGCGAGGGCGGCGGGGATGTAGAACGCCTCGCTGATCCCCATGAGCGATCGTGTCCAAAGAAGATCGGAATAGTTAGTGACGTGGCCAGTCCACCAGGTCACGGTCGACCAGACGAACAGGCTACCACAGATCACGAACCGCCGGCTGAACCGATCCGCAACATAGCCGCCGATGGGGCTGAGGACGGCATAGACCCACTTGAACTGGCCGAGCATGAACCCCCAGTTGGCCTCCGTCCCAATGCTGGGGATGTCCGCCATCACGGAATACTTCATCGCCGCGAGCATCTGGCGGTCGAGGTAGTTGAGCAGGGCAACGGGCATGAGCAGGAGGACGACCAGCCACGCCGTTCGCGCCAGGGACGGTGCATGGGTTGGCATGGCCGGGGTTACTCCTTCGTCGCGGGGGTGATCGTCATCATGTCAGGCGACCGCACGCCAGGGATACCACCGCCCCGGGCGCGTGTTCGGGGTGCAGCGGCACCGGGCGGCCATCCTCACGCGGGCGGTGGCCGAGGAAACGTGACAGACTCAATTATCGATTCCTGCCCAACGTACTGTCAGGGATGGTGTGCCCCTCCACCCCGGCCCGAAGCACCGAATCCGCCGGCGTGGGCGCCCTGTCCCGGCCTTCGGCGCCGGCCGCCGCCAGGGAGGCGCAGATCAACTCCTTGCCGTTGCGGGCGTAGACGTGCCGGTTGGCGAAGGCCGGGGGTGACCAGGCGACCTTCCTGCCCCCGAACGGAAACGTCGGCTCCAGCAGGGCAACGCGGCTGATCTCCTGGTAGCCGTCAGGGGTGAGCCGGGCACGAATCAGCTCCCCCCGGTCCGTGTAGAGCAAAACCGAGTCGCCGTTGAGGGTCAGGTGGATACTCGCCCCGTTCATCAGGTCGGTTACCCTGGCCGACTCCCAGACCTGCTTGCCGGTGGCCGCGTCCACGCAGATCAGCGCGCCCGCCGATCGGGCGGTGAACAGGTGCGCGCCTCGGAACAGCGCGGTCGAGGTGTGGCTGAAGATTCTCCGCGCAGGAGACTTCGCCTTCGGCCACAGTACCGTGGCGGCGGGCTTATCGGGGTCCAGCTGGAACATCAAGCCACCGACCAGCAATCGGCCGTCGTGATAGACCGGGGTGGATACCGCATACTCGCTGCTGGTGGCCAGCTCCTGCCGCCAGTAGGTTTTGCCAGTCGCCGGGTCCAGCGACGTCACCGACTCCTTGGTCCAGACGATCAGTTGTTTTTTCTCGCCGGAGGAAAGGACGACCGGCGAGCTGAAGGTCAGCGACTCGTCGAGCGCCCTCCACACCTCCTTGCCGGTGTCCTTGTGCAGAGCAATGACGCAAGCACCGGGTTTGCCGCCGATGAAAAGGATGAGCAGTTCGCCGTCGATCAGCGGAGACGGCGCCCCTGGGGCGAACGCCACCTGATAATCCCTGGCGAGATCCCGCCGCCAGAGCACAGCGCCCTTCGTGGCGTCGAGGCAGAAGAGGTGGCCGACCCTTCCCACCGTGTAGAGCTTGTCGTCCCGGACGATCGGCGTGGCGACGGGGCCAATCTCCTGTTTGGGGTCGAAGGACCAGTCCTCGTAGGCGACCTCGTAGACGTGGGCCCACAGCTCCTTGCCGGTCGTTGCGTCCAAACAGCGGATGCGCTCCCTGGCCTGCGGCTTCACCACCAAAGAGTCGGCCAGGTAGACCCGGTCCCGGCTCACCACTGGGCTGGAGAAGCCCCACCCCGCCGGGGCGCGCCAGCGGACGTGCAACCCGCCCCTCGGGAACGATTCCAGCATGCCCGAAGCTCGGCACACGCCGTCGCGGCCAGGTCCGCGCCACTGCGGCCAATCGTCTGCTTGCCAGGGATCGTCCGCGGGTACCCTGGCGCCGGCGTCTTTGGCCGCCGCGGCGATGACTTTGGCCAGGAGGGGAATAGCCCTTTCCTCCTCCTCGTCCAGCTGGGCGAAGAGACGCTTCTCGCGCAGGTCGAAGGAGCGTCGCGGCTGCCCGTCCTTCGCGGCCCGGTTGTCGCCGTTGTGGAAGCACCAGCCGGCGGCCCCACCGGCGAGCGCGCCCTGGAGGTCAATGACGTAATCTTCCGCCCGTGGCTGCCATTTGCCGAAACCACGGCGAAACGGCTCCTGGTAGTGGATCGGCACCTCGCGGCCAGGCTCCGTCATCCATGCCAGGTAATCCTTCGACCTGGCCTCGGTCTGGCCCGGCGAGTCGGCCGTGCGCGGGCGATGCGGGCTGATGAAATCCACGCGCACGGTCGTGAGGTATTCGACGAGGTCGGCCCGGCTGATGTCGCCGGCGTGCGAGGCGGTGACCAGGCGGTGCGGGTCGAGCTTGCGGACCAACTCCCGAAGTTCCTTGAGGTCCGCGAAGCTCGTGAACCGCCGGTCCTTGATGTTCCGTTCGTTCGCGAGGTCGAGATACCAGTTGCGGTGGGATTGCAGCGCCGTGACCAGGGTTTCGACGGCCCGCCGGTGGGCCGCCAGGGACTGCAACCGGGCGGGGCCAGTCGAGCCGTTGCCGCGCGACAGCGTGACATCGACGACGATCCCCAGCTCGTCGCACGCGGACACCAGGCGTTGGAGCTTCTTCAAGGTTGGCGCGCGGGCCTTGCCCTCGGCGTCCACCGCCGAGACGTCCTCGCCAAACGCCGCCCAGGTCGCCCAGACGCGGACCCAGTTGAAGCCGTGCTTCTTGAGTTCTGCGAGATCACGTCGAATCGTCTCGTCCGAGGCACCCAGCGCTCCGTAGTAGCTGACGCCGAACAGGAAGGTGACCCTGCCGTTCACGGTGAACCGGGTGCGATCGATGCCCAGTTGCGTAACAGGTCCCGTCTTTCCCTCTGCCAGACCGCGTGTGGCGAATGGGCCAGGAGGTAGGGTCAGGGTGAGCAGGATCGCAGCAAGGTAGGATGCGCCTCGCACGGTGATACCCCCGCTGATCAAGTCGCTGGCGGTTCGGGGTGAAACCTGCTCCTGGCGCCGAGAAAGCGCCGGCGACCGCGGTCATCCCCGGCAGGCATTGTAGTCCGCTGCACCGCCAGAAGCAGTGGCACCCCGCCTCGGGGCGCTCATGTGCTTCCGCTCGCCTCGCCTGCGCGACCGGCGACGGCGCTCGCCGTGCCCAATGGCGGCGCGCTCCCATGCTCGCGTG
The DNA here is from genome assembly GCA_046350215.1 of Gemmataceae bacterium. GTDB lineage: Bacteria > Planctomycetota > Planctomycetia > Gemmatales > Gemmataceae > JAXMAU01. The sequence goes on from JAXMAU010000059.1 coordinate 19,711, forward strand.
CGCCAGCCAGCGCCCATTCCTCCTCGCCGGTGTCGCCCTCGCCTGGCATTTCGATTACTCGCAGCTGCTTCCACCGGCCTTGCAGAAAGCGGGCCAGGTACACCATCGCCACGACCACCACGTACAGGCTGGCGAACGCCCACGCCGGGTACAGCCCCCACCCTTGCCGCCAGGCAAGGTAGGTCGGCAGCACCATCACCGGCCACGCCACCAGCAGCGACACCGCGGTGACGAAGCGGGTGTCGCCGGCCCCACGCAGGGCGAACGCAAACACCACGTTCAGGCAGTCGAACAGGCAGTACACGGCGACGAACCGCAGCAAGAGCGGCACCCGCGCACTCACTTCCTCCCAGCCCGCCGGGTCGTTCACCGTGCGGAACGGCCAGGCGAGTAAGTGTGGAAGTAACGCATACGTCGCGGCCACCAGCAGGGTCGCCGACACGGCGAACAGCAGCCCGGTCCACACGGCGCGCTCGGCCCCCTGCGGCCGATCGGCGCCGAGGTACTGGCCGACCAGCACCTCGATCGTCTGGCCGATGCCCATCAGCGGCAGGAACGCCAGCAGGTTGAGCGTACAGGCAATGCTGGTCGCCGCCAGGTCGGCGGTGCCCAGGCGGCCAATGAAGATCAGGAACGCGCTGAACGCCAGCGTCTCCAGCGCCGTGCCAATGCCCTGTGGCACCCCGTAGTACATCAGCCGCCAGAACAACGGCCGGTCGAACCCCCAGCCGCGACCATTGTTGAACACCTGGATGTGTTGCGGCCGCAGTGCCAGCAGCACCGCGACGACGGCCGACGTCGATGTCCCTGCCCCCGTGGCCCAGCCGGCGCCGGCGATCCCCATCGGCGCGAAGCCGAGCAGCCCGTAGATCAGCACCACTGCCCAGAAGGCGTTCACCGACAGCCCGATCACGTTGATGAGCAGAACCGTCGTGCTGGCGCCGCGGCCGGCGAAGAAACTGCTCGCCGCCGCCGTCACCAGGAACGGCAGCGCCGAGAAGCACAGGCAGCGGAAGTAGACCGCCTCCAGCGCCTGCAAGTCGGGATCGTGCCCGCTCAGCGCGACGATCGGCCCGGCCATCGGCACCAGCAGCAGAAACGCCAGCCCGCTGAACGTGGCGAACCACAGCGCCTGGCCGACCACGGCGCCGATTCGGTGCGGCTGGCCGGCGCCGGTGTACTGCGCGACAAAGGTGGTCGCGTAGTTCGTCGTCCACTGAAAGAGCGACAGCGCGCTCCAGAACATCATCACCGCCGCCATGCCGGCGCCGACCGCCTCGGTGCTCGACCGGCTGAGCAGGATGCGGTCGAGGACGATCTGCAGCGTCCAGCAGCTGTTGGTGAGGATGAACGGCCACGCCAGCCGTACAAGTTCACGACCGCTCTGCCACGTCGGCCAGCGGGTGTGGTCGGTGGACGACATCCGGTCCTCCTTGTGCTCTCGTTCCGTTCCGGCGGGCGGGCTGGGCGTCGACCTCTACTATGATAGGAAGCCGGGCAAACCCCGCGCCGGAGCGGCCCGTTCTCCCGACAGCCCTCGTCGGCCCCGGGTTCACCCCGCCACCCTCCCGAGGACGTCATGCGGCCCCTCCTGCTGTCCGTCATCCTGTGTGTCGCCTCCGCCCCCGCGGCCGCGCCGCCGATCGTCAAGCGGCCGCTCCGTCACAGCGACTACGCCTCCTGGCGGTCGATCCAGGCGCCGGCCCTGTCGCCCGACGGGCGGTATGTCGCCTATGCGCTGGCGCCGCAGGAAGGAGACGGCGAGGTCGTTGTCCGTCACGTCGACAGCGGGAAGGAGGTCCGCGTGCCGCGCGGCACCCTCCGCTGCCCGCCGCGGCCCCGCCATCGCTCTCGACCCCGCCGACGCGCACGATCGTCTCGGCGCAGCCAACACTGCATCGGTTCACCCCGGACGGACGGTTCGTGCTGTTTCCGCTCTATGCGCCCCGGACCGGGCGGGCCAGGGGCGGCTTGCGCGACTGGCATGTCGGCGCTCGGTATCGTCCGCCTGGCCGATGGCACGACGACGCGCCTCGATCGTGTGACCGCCTTCCAGGTGCCGGACGACGGCCGGGCGGTGGTCGCCCCTGCGCAGCTGCCCCGCCGCCTGCCGCCAAGTCGCCGGCCGCGGCGAGGAAGGGCGATCTCGTCCTGCGCACGCTCGACGATGGGCGCGAGCGGGTCGTCGCCGGCGTGACCGAGTTCACCCTCAGCCGCGACGGCAAGTGGCTCGTTTACATCGTTGCCGGCGAGGCCACCCGGCCGGCAGGAGTGTTTGCGCTCCGCACCGCCGTCGCCGGGCCGCCGTTCGTCCTCCGCACCGGGGTGGGGACGTTCAGCCGCCTCACCTGGGACGAGCAGCAGACGCAGCTTGCCTTCTTCCACACTCCGCCCAAGCCGTCGACTGGCCAGGCGGTGCCGGTCGTGTGTCACTGGCGTCGGCCGGCCGCGAACCTCGCCCCGGCGGTGATCCTGCCGCCGCCGGTCGGTGGGATCGCCGGCGTGGCCGCGGCCGCGGTCCCCTTCGGCCTGCCGACGGCGCGCGAACTGGTCCCAGCCGGCGTATCCGCATTCCAGTCCGGCCACACCACCCACGAGGCCGGCGGGCTGACGTTCTCTCATGACGGCACCCGTCTGTTCTTCGGCGTCGCCCCGCCGCCCCCGGCCGCGGACCCGGTGAACGTCGAGCTTTGGCACTACCGGGACGACTTCGTGCAATCGATGCAGAAGGTGCGTCTGGAACGCCAGCCGGTGCGAACGGCCCGCGCGGTGGTTCACCTCGATGGGCGCACGGTCCGGCAACTGGCCGACGATGCGCTCTCCGACGTGTTCACGTCGACCTCCGGCGACTGGACGGTGGCGGTGAACGACCGGCCGTACCGCCGGCTGGCCGGCGTGGAAGGGGCGTCGCCGCCGGTCGACGTCTACCTGCTCAACACCCGCACCGGCGAGCGGCGACGGGTGTTCGAGAAGGCCGGCTTCGGCGTGTTCGCCTCGCCGGCCGGCCGCTGGGTGACGGCGTTCGACGGTACTGACTGGCAGGCGGTGTCGATCCCCGACGGCCGGCGGATCAACCTGACCGCCCGGTGCGGCGTCTCGTTCGCCAGCGAGCAGCACGACAGCCCCGGTCCGCCGCCGCCCTACGGCATCGCCGGCTGGACGGCCGACGACAGGCACGTCCTGCTCTATGATCGCTACGACGTCTGGCAGGCGCCGCTCGACGGCTCGCCGCCGCGCAACCTGACCGGCGGGGTCGGCCGGAAGAGCGCCACCGTCTACAGCGTGGTTCGCACCGACACGCGCGAGCGGCGTTCGATTCGAGTAAGCCTTTACTGCTTCGCACCGACAGCGAGCGGACCCGCCTACCGGGTATCACCGGCTGGCGACAGACGGCCGGCTGGAGCGGCTGGTCGAGGGGCCGTGCAACTACGGCCCGCCGGTGGTGGCGCGGGACGGCGGGCGCGTGTTGCTGACCGTCTCCACCTTCGCCGACTTCCCCGACCTGCATGTCGCCGACCGCGACTTCCGCTCCCTCCGCCGGGTGAGCGACGCCAACCCGCAGAAGGCCGCCCTGGTGTGGGGACAGGCCGAACTGATCCGCTACCGCAGCGGCGACGACGTGCCGCTGCAGGCGATGCTGATTCGGCCGGAGGACTACAATCCGAATCGGAAATATCCGCTCATCGTCTACATCTACGAGCGGCTGTCGCAGAACCTGCACCTGTTCGTCGACCCGCGGCCGGGCACGTCGATCAATCCGAGCTTCTACGCCAGCAACGGCTACCTGGTGCTGCTGCCCGACATCACCTACACCGTCGGCCACCCCGGCGCCAGCGCGGTCAAGTGCGTGCTGCCGGCGGTGCAGGCGGCGATCGACCGCGGCGGGGTGGACGAGGCGGCGATCGGCCTGCAGGGGCACAGCTGGGGCGGCTACCAGACCGTCTACCTGACGACGCAGACCCCGCGTTTCCGCGCCGCCGCGGCCGGCGCCCCGGTGTGCAACATGACCAGCGCCTACGGCGGCATCCGCTGGGGCACCGGGCTGCCGCGGCAGTTCCAGTACGAGCGGACGCAGAGCCGTCTCGGCGGCACCCTCTGGCAGATGCCGAGCCGGTTTGTGGAGAACTCGCCGCTGTTCCAGGCGGACCGTATCCGCACACCGCTGCTGATCCTGCACAACGATCACGACGACGCGGTGCCGTTCGAGCAGGGCCTCGAGCTGTATCTGGCGCTGCGGCGGCTCGACCGCGCCGCGTACCTGTTCAACTACCGCGGCGAACTGCACGGCCTGCGCCAGCGCGTCAACCAGAAGGATTACACCGTGCGGCTGCAGCAGTTCTTCGACCACCATCTGAAAGGCGCGCCGCCGCCGGGGTGGATGACGCACGGCCAGCCGTACCGCCCGCCGCCGGCCGCCGCCCGCTCGCCGGCGGCGTCTCCCGAACCGTAACACCCCGCGTCATCCGCGCGCGCCGCACCGGAACGCGCCAGAGACTCTCTTGTTTACAGGAAAATGCCCGAATAAACTGTCTGTGGGTGCCTGATTCCTCCTCATCTCCTATCGAGGTCCCGGTCATGTTCATCTCGGCCAAAGATCGGCGTGCCTTCACGCTGATCGAGTTGCTGGTGGTGATCGCCATCATCGCCATCCTGATCGGCCTGCTCCTGCCGGCGGTTCAGAAGGTCCGCGAGGCCGCGGCCCGCATGCAGTGCTCCAACAACGTCAAGCAGATCGTGCTGGGCTGCCACAACTACAACGACGCGACCAGCCAGCTGCCGCCGAGCGTGATGATGGGAACGTTCGTCAACGCGATCGACAGCTACGACGAAAACTTCGGCCCGAACTGGGCGGTGGTGCTCCTGCCGTACATCGAGCAGGATAACCTGTACAAGCAGTACTCGACGAGCATCAACAATTACATGACCACCGGCGACAACGGCTGGCGGGGCATGCGCGGGACGCCGATTAAAACGTACCTGTGCCCGTCGGACAGCGGTACGCTGATGGCCCGCGTCGGCGGTGGCTGGGCACGCGGCAACTACGGCGCCAACGCTGGCCCTGGGATGAGCTGGAACGGCGGGTCGGTCGGCGTGGCGGTCAAGACCGGCAGCGGCTGGCAGGACAACAACCCGAACGGCTTCTCCACGGAATACTACCCGTCGTGGACGGCCGGCATGGCCGGCGGCGGGGCGATGGTGGTCAACGGCGGAACCAAGATCAACACCCTCTCGGACGGCACCTCCAACACCATCCTGATCGACGAGCTGCGGATCGGCTGGAACGACAACGACATCCGCGGCACCTGGGCGTTGGGCCAGGCGGGGGCCAGCATCTCCGCCGGCAACGGGCGGATCGACACGCCGACCCCGAACGTCGGCCTGAGTGGCTATGACGACATCCAGGGGTGCCAGGACAACGCCGCCATCGGCATGGGTTGCTGCGGCTGCAACAGCTGGCAGGTGACGGCCAAGAGCAAGCACACCGGCGGCGTGATGACCGGCATGGCCGACGGCGGCGTCCGGTACATCTCGAACACCGTGTCGCAGCGGACGTGGTTCCAGCTGCACAGTCGCAACGACGGTCAGCCCCTGGGGAACGATTACTGAGAAGCCATGCGAAACCTCATTCTGTCAGTCGCCCTGTCCGCCGCCGTGGTTGCCCTCGGGTGCAGCAGCAAGGCGGGCCGCGTCAAGGGTCAGGTCGTGGAGAACGGCAGCCCGGTGAAGGTGCAGGGCCAGGCGGCCCTGATGTTCGACCTGGTCGGTCCCGACGGCAAGGCGGATCCGACCAAGGGATATCCGGTGCCGCTCAACCCGGACGGGTCGTTCGAGCTGGTGGCGTCGGGCGGCGATGTGCCGCCGGGGACGTACCGGGTCACCGTCCAGGTGAACGGCCCGAAGGCCGCCAGCGGCATCTTCCACTACAAGGGCCAGTCGCTCACCCAGGAGGTCAAGGCGGGGAGTAACAACCTCACCATCGAGCTGACCCAGGCCAAAGAGCAGTAAGCGGTTACTCGCCGAACCATCCTGGCGCCGCGTGACGATGCTGTCGTCGCGCGGCGTCGTTCATTTCGTGTCTGCGAACGCGGCGCGGGATCGCCTCGATACGGCGGCGATTGGTCCCGAGATCGGAGTAGCCCAGCCGCGACGCCGAGCGAACGTGGATCTGCCGGCCGACCCGGTCGAGCAGGAACTCGACATCGTCGACGAACCGGAGCAGCCGGGTGGTCGCCTCGGCGTGCAGATAGCCGTCGTCCTCGGTGATGACGCGCATCCGCGGCTGGGCGCGGACGGTGCGGCGGAGCCGGTCCCACGCCGCGTCGGCGTCGTCGTCGAACCGCAGCGGCTCGATGGCGTGCGCGGGCCAGCGTCCTGACTGCACACGCAATTCGGACTCGCCGGGCACGCCGCCAGCCGACCGCCATGAACCCCCAGCCCGTCCGGCCGCCGCGAAAACCAGCTGAACACCATTGCCGGCCCCACCCTGTAACCAGCGCGACCAGGAGCGCACCAACCGCCTTCTTCCTGCCGATGCGCACGCTTCCTCTCCGCAATGTCCTCGTCAACATCCTGGGCTCGCTCGCGTTAGCGCTGCCGTTCGCGAGCGACGACATCGCGGTAGCACTGGCGGACGCGGCGGCGATGTTCCTTCAGCTCGTCGCGGAAGCGGGTGCCAGACTCGAACCCGAGCCGGCGGGCCAGTTTCTCCACCTCGGCGCCAGCCTCCGGCACCGCGTCGAGGGTGCGGTTGTGGACGATGCGCAAGCGGCTCTGCACCCGGAGCAGGAAGTCGTAGCCGGCGCGCAGCGCGGCGTGGTCGGCCGGCGCGAGCAGCCCGGCCGCCTCCAGCGCCGCCAGCGCTTGCCAGGTGTTCGGCGTCCGCAGCGCAGGGTGGTGCCGGCCATACGCCAGCTGGAGTAGCTGGACCAGGAACTCGACGTCGGCCAGTCCGCCGGGGCCGCGCTTCAGGTCGCGAGCCGATCGGCTGGCCTCCAGGCGCTCGCGCATGGCGGCGATCTCGTCGGCGCACGCCGGATTCCACGGCTGGTCGTACACCGCCTCCTCCATCGCCCGGCGTACCGGGTCGGCGAACCCGCCGGTGGCGAACAGCACCCGGCCGCGGGCGAGCGCCTGCCGCTCCCACAGCTGGGCGGCACCCTCGGGGTGGGCGGCGTGAGCGTCGGCGGAGGTGAAGTAGCGGCGGAACTCGCACAGCGGCACCACCAGGCTGCCCGACTTGCCGGTCGGCCGCAGCCGCATGTCGACCTGATACAGCCGGCCGCGCGGGCCGTGGTGGCTCAGCCCCTTGATCAGCCGCTGGCCCAGCTCGGTGAAGAAGTGGAAGTTGTCGGTCGCCTCGTAGCGGTGATGGCGGTTCGACCCCGGCGGCGGACAGGTGCGGCCGTCGCCCTCGTACACCATCATCAGGTCGACGTCGCTGTGATAGTTCATCTCGTGGGCGCCGAGCTTGCCCAGTGCAACGACGGCGAACCGGCACGGCTCGCCGGTGGCGTCGGCGATCGGGGTGCCGTAGCGGGCCAGCAGCGGGGCCGACAGCGGTTCGGCCAGCCGGCAGAGGATGGTTTCGGCCAGGTCGGACAGGGCGGCGGTGGTCTCCTGAATGGTGTCCTTGCCGAGAATGTCGCGGACGCCGATGCGCAGCAGCTCCTGGTCCTGAAAGCTGTGCAGGATCGGGTCGAGGTCGCCGGCGCCGCGGCACAGCTCGGTCAGCTCGGTGGCCAGCTCATCGCGCGTCCGCGGCTGGTTGAGCACCAGGCTGTCGAGCAGCTCGTCGATCATGCCGGGGTTGTTGATCAGGATCTCCGAGAGAAACTGGCTGGAGGCGCACAGCTCGACGTACAGCTTCAGGCTGGGCGGGTTGAAGCTGAACAGTTCCCACAGCACGGTTTTGGCGCCGAGCGAGCCGGTGACCTTCTCCAGATTGAGCAGGGCCATGTCCGGATCAGGCGTCTCGGCGATGGCGCGGAGCAGCGACGGAGCGATGCTGGCGAGGAAATGGCGGCAGCGGCGCGGCGACAGAAACGGCGCCTCCTGGCCCAGCTGCACCAGGTTGGCATAGGCCGCATCGACGTCGCGGAACGGGTAGCGGCCGAGGACGGATCGAATCGTTTCCGGATCCGGATTGGGGGCGAGAAGCAGGTCGGACTCCGGCTCGGCGGTGTCGGCCTGGCCGGCGAACGTCTGGTGCAGCAGGTGATCGAGGATGTGGCGGGTCGGCTCGGTCTTATCGCGGTAGTCGCGCAGGAACGCCTCCAGCGGGTCGCCCGGCGGCGGGGTGGCGGCGGTGGCGGCGGCGCGCGCGGTGGCGTCGTCGGGGCGGGCGGCCTGGGGGCGGCCGGCGCGGGCCGGGCCGATCATCTCGTCGGCGTCGTCGACGTCGCGCGGCTGGTAGCCCATGCGCAGGGCCAGCTTGCGCAGCTCGTCCGGACGGGCCGGCAGCCGGTGCGTTTGCAGGTCGAACAGCAGCTGCAGCCGGTGCTCGGTGCGGCGGAGGAAGCGATAGCTGTCGTCGAGCACCCGGTATTCCTGGTCGGTCAGGCAGCCGGCCTTCTCCAGCGCCGCCAGCGCCGCCAGGGTGTTCCGCTGCCGCACCTCGGGTAGATCGCCGCCATTGAGCAGTTGCAGGAACTGGATGGTGAACTCGATGTCGCGGATGCCGCCGTGGCCGGTCTTCACCTCGCGGCCAGAGTCGCCCGCCTGCGACGTCTTCTGCTCGATCCGCCGCTTCATCACCTTGATCTCGTTGATCTCGGCGAATGTCAGGTATTTGCGATAGACAAAAGGTTCGATACTCTGGAGGAACTTCCGCCCCAGCTCGAGGTCGCCGGCCACCGGCCGCACCTTGATGAGCGCCTGCCGCTCCCAGGTGCGGCCCAGCCCGTCGTAGTACGCCAGGGTACTGGCGAGCGAGCGAGCGAGCGGTCCGCGCTGCCCCTCGGGGCGGAGCCGCAGGTCGATCCGGTACGCCTGGCCGTGGTCGGTGTGCGCCGCCAGCAACCGCACCAGCTCGCTGACCACGCGGGCGAAATACTCGTCGGCCGACACGCTGGTGATCCGCTTGCCGACGGTCTGGCCCTCGTCGCTGTAGACGAACATCAGGTCGATGTCGCTGGAGTAGTTCAGCTCCTCGCCGCCGAGCTTGCCGAACGCCAGCACCACCGCGCGCACCGGCTGGCCGTCGGCGGTCATCGGCTCGCCAAAGCGGCGGCTAACTAGCCGCCGGGCGACGGCGAGCGCGACGTCGAGGGAGGCGTCGGCGACGCGCGAGATGTCGCGGGTGATCTCCTCCAGCGGCCGGTCGCGGATGATGTCGTTGGTGCCGATGCGGAGCAGCTGGCGGTGGCGGAAGCGGCGGAAGGCGCGGAGCAGGGCGGCGTCGTCCGGGACGGCCGCGGCGGACGGGCCGCCGAGCGCGGCGTCGGCCTCCGCCTGCAACCCGTCGCGCAGCTCGGCCAGGCACGGGCTTTTGCGCAGCGGCACCCGCAGCATGTCGAGGTAGTCGGGGTGGCGTGCGAGCAGGTCGGAAAACAGCTGACTGGTGCTGAACAGACCGAACAGGATCTCCAGCGGGCGGGCGCGGTTGTCGAGCAGCTGGGGCACCAGCGACGGGGCGTCGGGGTGGGCGAAGAAGCGTTCGAGGTTGTTCAGCGCCATGTCCGGGTCGGCGCAGCGCGGGAGCAGACGAGCAAGCGGCGCCGCTAGCTGGGCGAGCGGGGCGTAGCCGAGGTGGATGGTGAGGGCGCCCAGGTTGGACTGGCCGCGGTCGAGGTCGCGCAGACCCCAGGCCGCAAGCACCGGCCGCGCGCTGGACGGCGACTCGATGCAATGACGGAGCTGGTCAACTTGCATGCCCACCTGTGTCGGAGAGGGGCGGGAGAGAGTGAGGTTGATGATCTCACGCTCGCCGCCCGGATGCAAGAGGTTTGCGAAGCCCTCGCTCCGCCGCGCCCGCCGGGATGGGGTGGACCGTGTCGGCTGCGAAGGAGCGACCGGGTCGCGTCAGCGGTCGAGGACCACGGCGATGCTGTTGAGGATGGCGCCCTTCTTGGTGTGGAAGCCGATCACCAGCCGGCCGTCGCCGCCGAGCTTCTCTTCCTTCGTGCCTACCTTCTCGTGGCCGAGCCAGCCGCTCTGGTAGCTGTCCTTGGGGTCGAGCTTGCCGGCGGCGGTGAGCTTCATGAACGTCACCTGGACGGCGTTGACGTACCGCTTGGTGCGGACGGTCAGTCCGCCGACGGCGTAGCCCGGCCGGGCCATCAGCCGCTGGCGGCCCTCGGAAGGCGCCTCCGGGTCGTACACCGGCACCAGGTTGGCCAGGCACGGCTCCTTGTCCCACTCGCCATTGAAATACTCCACCCCGAGCACCGGCTTCCCCGGTTCGGCGTAACGGAAGCTGCCGCCGCCGCTGTCGCCAACGAAGGCGGTGTCCTCGCCGGCGTTCGAGTTGCTGTTCGGGGTGGCGGCGTTCTTCGGCGGCACCTGCAGCTTCGCCGCCTCGTCGGCCGTCCAGTTGCGAGCAAGGGTGAGCGGGCGACTGGTGGTGCCCATGACCGCCGAGTTGGACACCTTGAACGTCGGGCGGTAGTTGTTCGGGTAACGGTGTTCCTGGCGAGTCAGGTACAGCTCGGCATTTTGCGGGTGCGCCTCGCCGGGGATCGGGATGCCGAGGTTGATGTGCAGCGTGCCGGACTGCTGCATCGGCCCGAGCAGCAGGTACGTCCGTTCGCCGCCCTCGGCGGGGCGGACGACGAGTGCGACGCCGTTGTGCTTGCCCTGGTGGGCCACCTCATAGTCGACGCTGATGGACGGGAACGGCTGGCGGCCGACCGGGTTGAACCGGGCGTTGGACAGCTTGAGGAAGGTGTCGTCCTTGCGTGCGCGCAGCGGCGCGGTGGACACGTCGGCGGCCGCCACCAGCTCGCCGCCCTGGTTGCCGTACAGGTGCTCGAACGCATCCTTCCCGGCCGGAGCGGTACCCGACGCGCCGGGCGGCGGCGGGATCGGCGTCGCCGGTCCACCGGCCGGGTCGCTCTTACGGCATCCGCCGGCCAGCAGCGCGAACAACAGGAAAACAGCACACGCGGCACGACAGGTCGTGAAGCGGCTCATGAGGACGGTCCTATTCCGATTCCGGTGACAGGGAGGGGCGAGGTCACGGACGTGTCCGCCATTGTAGCAACCGCTGGCCGGCGACGTGCAGGGTCTCCTCTTTTTTGGCGAACATGAAGCGGACGCGGGTCCGGCCGAGGTCGCGGGGGCTGTAGAAGCTGCTTCCGGGGACGGCCGAGACACCGACTTCGCGGATCATGCGGCGAACGAACTCGGTGTCGTCGGTGCCGCCGAGCGGGGTGATGTCGGTCATCACATAGTACGCTCCCTCCGGCTCTGTCACCTCGAACCCGGCCTGCCGCAAATACGGCAGGAACACGTCACGGCGGCGGCGATACCCTTCGCGCAGCCCGTCGTAGTACGAAGGCGGCAGCGCCAGGGCCGCCGCGCCGGCCATCTGCAGCGGGTGCGGCGCGCCGACGGTCAGGAAGTCGTGCGTCTTGCGGATGCCGGCAGTGATCGCCGCCGGGGCGACGCAGTAGCCGAGCCGCCAGCCGGTGACGCTGAACGTCTTCGACAGCCCGCTGATCGTCACCGTCCGCTCGGCCATTCCCGGCAGACTGGCGATGCTGACGTGCGGCCGGTCGACGTAGAGGATGTACTCGTAGATCTCGTCGGAGAAGACGAGGACGTCGTGCTCCTGACACAGCGCGGCGATGGTTTCCAGTTCGGCGCGGGTGAAGACGTGGCCGGTCGGGTTGTTCGGGGTGTTGAGGATGAGCGCCCGCGTCCGCGGGGTGAACGCCCGCCGCAGCTCGTCGGGGTCGAACGTCCAGCCCGGCGGTCGCAGCGGCACCCACACCGGAGTGGCGCCGGCAATCAGCGCGTCGGGGGCGTAGTTTTCGTAGTACGGCTGAAAGATGATGACCTCGTCGCCCGGATCGACCAGTGCCAGCATGGTGGCCATCATGCACTCGGTAGCGCCGCAGCAGACGGTGACGTTCTCGTCGGGGTCGCACGCAATGTGATTGAACGCCGCCACCTTGCGGGCGATCGCCTGCCGCAGGGCGGGGGCGCCCCAGGTGATCGCGTACTGGTTGTACCCCTCCTCGATGGCCTGGCGGGCGGCTTCCTTGACCGCCGGCGGGGCGTCGAAGTCGGGCATCCCCTGGCCGAGGTTGATCGCCCCGTACTGCTGTGCCAGCCGCGTCATCTCGCGGATGACCGATTCGGTAAAATACTGTACGCGCTGGGCCAGCATGGGCACCTCGGGTACGTTGCCGGAGGACGTCCGTGTCACGATCCCGTTTTTTACCGGACCGATCCCGCGATCGACCAGCTGCTGCCGAAATGACCCGCGCCCGCGCCGTCCCCCCGAACGACGCGGGCAGCGGGTGCATCGTCGCGCTTATTCCGCCTTCTTGTGGCCGACCGCCTGGATGTCGGGCGTCGTCGCCGGAGTCGGCGTGCCGCCCTTCGCCGGGGCGGCCGAGGCCGGCATCACGGTCCGCTTGGCGTACTGGGTCGCACTGAGGACGTTGAAGTCGAGGTCGCCGGTGGCCGTGGCGATCTGCTCGGGGACGTTGCCGGTGGTAACGCTGCCGGTGCCGAGGAAGCTCCAGGTGTTGTGGTCCGATCGGGCCATCGTCGTCGAGCTGTCGAAAATCGGCGCCCTCGTCTTGCTGTCGTAGGCGAGCACCAGCAGCTTGGCGGTGCCGTTCAGCTTGTGGCGGGTGAACAGGCCGAGCTTGGGGACGGAGATCGGCGACGGCGGCGGCAGCGGGATCTCCGGCACGCCGACGAACAGCTCCTCGCTGTCGGTGCCGACGCCGCCGGACACCACCTCGACCACCGCGGACGCCGCCTCCGGCTTGTCCGCCAGCCGTGCCCCGATCCCCATCAGCCGGTGGTGCATCGACACGATGATGTAGTTCTTGTCGACGCAGTCGAGATACTTGGTTTCGAGGAACACCGTCCGCCCCTTGAGCGGCGCCAGGTCCACGCGATCGAGCGACTGGTCGATGGCGCTGGAGATGAGCAACTGCTCGATTCCGGTGCGCGGCGTGTGCGACTCCTTCTGCGTGGCACATCCAACGGCCCCACACAGCAGCACGGCGGCCAGCCAACAGGTCAACCTGCGCATTCGAGCACCCCTTCCCCCGAAGGCTTGAATCCGCCCGTCGCCGCTTCCCCCGCGGCCACGGTCGTCGTTGGCGGCGCGAGCACCACCAATCCGGTACGAAATGAGATCAGGAAGGTCGGCCTTTTAGGAGACGATGCCGGCATTTGCAACCCCAGTCGGGCGGTGCGGCGAGGAATCGGTCTGGACCGGATGCGGAAAGCCAGGTAAGCTCGCAACGACTCGTTCGACTGGGAGAAGTAACGAAGCGTGGTAAGCAGGTTCGCCTCTCGGGGCGAACCGGCGAACGGGGGACGGTTATTCCTGCGTTTGCCTGATTCCGTTCGCCGATGGAAGGAAGAGAGCGCGAACCAGACGGCCGGTAGGCCGGCCGAATGCCAGGCCAGGGAGACAGGGAGGTCGCCAGCCATGTCGATTGTGCGTCCGCTGTGGGAAGACCTCGTGGCGAACCGGCGGCCGGCCGACGCCGACGGCTGGGTGTCGTGTCCCGAGCTGCCGCTGTGGGAGGCCGAGCGGTTCCTCGACTGGCTGGAAGGTACCGGGTTGCCTCGGCCGGAGGTGCGGCTCGGCGAGCGCGGCGTGGCGTTCCGCTGGCCGGGGCTGCGGATCGCCCCCGAAGCGGCCTGACCGCGTGACGTGACCGGGCGGCCGTCGTCGCCCGCGGGAGAGCGGATCGCCGACCATGACCGACGCGCAGTGGCAGGCCAGTACCAGCCCCGAGGAGATGCTGCATTTCCTGACCAGCACGGCCAGTGGGCGGAAGCTGCGGCTCTACGCGATCGGCTGCTGCCGCCGCATCTGGCACCTGCTCACTGACGACCGTTGCCGCTACGCCGTCGAGGTGGCGCAGCGCGTCGTCGACGGGCGGGACGGCCCGGCGGAGCTGGCAGCGGCCGGCCTGACGGTGGCGTCGGTGGCGCGTCTGACGCAGCACCCGTACACCGGGCTGACCTACCCGCGGTACTCGATCGGCGGGGCGGCGTGGGCGGTCACACGCCCGTCGCCGTGGGACGCCGCCTGGGACGCCGCTCTGGAAGCCCGGGTGGCCGCCCGCGACTTCGTCCGCGGCACCGACTGGGAGCGGGAACGGGCGTGGCAGGCCGACCTGCTCCACGACCTGTTTGGCAACCCGTTCGCTGCATTCACCGTCGACCCGGCGTGGCTGGCGACGGCCGAGGGTGCGGTCGGCAAGCTGGCGCGGGTGATCTACGCCGAGGACCGCTTCGGTGATCTGCCCTACCTGGCCGATGCGCTGGAGGAGGCCGGGTGCGACCGGACCGACGTCCTCGCCCACTGTCGCGATCGCCGGCCACACTACCGCGGCTGCTGGGTGGTCGACGCCGTACTCGGATTTCACTGAGTAACGGATTACCCGGCCCGCGCTGCCCGGCGTGCGAGGACGAACAGGACCGCCACCGCTGCGACGGTCGCGACAATTACCACCGGCGTCAGCCACGGAGAAGCGTCCGCCGGTCGCGGCGCCTGCGCTGGCGTAGCCATCCCTGGCGGGATCGCCGGGGCGGCGGAAGGCGCGGCGGTTTCGCCCGCGGCCTTCGCGGCGATCTCCAGCGCCTGCTCCCAGCCCACCGCCAGCGGCAGATCGACGCCGGGGTTCAATTCCTTCACCTGGCACGAGCACGGTCCGCTCAGAAACGTCGCCCACCGTTCCAGGTTGGCGGCGGTCAGTTCCGCCCCGTGCAGCGCCAGCAGCGCCCGGCCACGGCCGATCACCGGGAAGACGATCGGCCCGGGAACCGCCTCCAGCCCTTCCTCGCTCCGCAGCAGCAGGCGGACGAACGTCGCCTCGGCCGGGTCGCGGCGGTCCACTGGCAGGATCGGGAACGACACTCGTAACGGCAGGGCGGTGCGCAGGTCGCCGTCGTCCTCCTGCGTCGAGATCTTGACCGTCCCTTCCAGCCGCTTCAACTCAGCCGTCAGCAGCCGCCGCGCTGCCGTGTCCGCCGCCGGGTCGCCGCCGGTCAGCACCACCCACACCGCCGCCTCGCCACGCAGCAGTAGCGTCGCCAGCCGGCGGCGGGCCGGCGAATCGATCAGGCCGCCGATCTCGTCGTCAGCCAGCGGCCCGGTCCAGGCGGGCGTCGCCTCGGCGTTGCTCTCCGGGAACCGCACCACCACCCACGGCAGCCGGGCGTCCTTCCCCTGCCGCTGCCACAGCGCGTTCGCCTCCGCCGGCACCGCGCCGGCCAGGTCGACGAGAGTAACCGTGGCGTTCAGGTCGCCGCCCAGTTGTCGCACCCGCTGGCGGTCCGCGTCCGTCAGCGGGCCGCGGTGGAAGACGTGGATCGGGTAGACCGCCGGCTTCCACCGTTCCAGCGCGTAGCGGAACACCGGGACGTTACAGGCGGCGACAGGCGCCGCCGCGATCGCCAGGACGAGCAACGCCGCGGTGCGAACCAGGCTCATGGAGCGCCTCGGAGGATCAGACGGGGCCAAGCTCTTCCACTCTAGCCGCCGCCGGACAACGGCGTCAACGATGCCGGATGGCCGAATCGTCCGCCGTTGTCAGATCCGGTCCGCCTGAATCAGCGCCTGCAACCCGAGGACGTGGCGGCAGTAGCCATACCGCAGGTAGCCGAGACACTCGCACGACGAGTCGCGCGGTTCGCCGACGCGGACGTGGTAGAGCGGACCCAGCCCCAGCCGGTGCATCGCGAAGCCGCGGCCGCCGATCTCGCAGACGATCTCGCGGACGGCGTAGCTGGTCGACCGAGCGGCGATGGTGACACACACCACGGCAGTGCCGTCGATCGCCGGCGAACGCACCAGCCGGACCGTGCGGGTCGGCGGCTGCCGGCGTGCCCTGGCCGTGGTCATGCCGCCCCCTCGCCCTTCGCCCTTCGCCTGCCGTCCGGTCACTCGGGGTCGTACTCGAAGCCGGCGATGACCGTCTCGTCCATCAGCACCTTCAGCGCGTTCCCGCCCAGCGAGGCCGACGCCAGCCACAGGGCCGCGGCGGCACCGAGCGAGACGGTGTAGGCGAACTCCTCGTCCTCCATCAGATAGCCGAAGGTGTACTGCACCAGCAGAGCTGCCAGGCAGGCGAACCCGATCACGTTGATCGGCAGGATCGCCATGACGCTGCCGGTGATCGACCACCGGCGCGATTCGAGGTTCTGCATCTTGACCCCGCTGGCGACCACGATCGCGGAGTAGAAAGCCAGCGCCGCCAGCACCGCCATCCACATCAGGAAGAAGTACCACGGCACCTCGAACAGCTCTTTCAGGTCGTAGCCGAAGATCTTGTACACCGGGATCTTCACCGCCGGCTTCTTGCCGTCCTTCTCCCCCGGCGGCGGGGCCATGCCGGGCTTCGGATCGTCGGGCTTGATCGGGAATGCCTCCGGGATGATGAGCAGCAGCGCGAACAGGAAGGTGCCCAGCGCCGCCAGGAAGCCGACCAGCTGCAGCAGGGTGGCCGGCTTGGTCAGCTTGACGATCGCCGGACCGCGCAGATCCTTGACCGACATGTCGGGGGCGTAGTTCACCACCGGCTTGTCGTCCTCGTCGTCCTCGTTGTCCTTGACGTAGCCGTAGGTTTCGACCTCGTCGTCCTTCTTCTTGGGCGGCTCCTTCGCCTTGACCGCCGGGGCCGGCTTCTTCCCGCCGCGGGCCGGAGTCGCCTGCCGCGCCGGCTTCTTGCGAGGCCGTTCCTCTTCTTCGTCCAGCTCTTCCAGTTCGTCCACCTCGTCCTCGCCGGCGACGAAGACGGTGCTGCACTTGGGGCACTTCACCTTCTTGCCGGAAGCGATCGGGTTGGCGGGGCGCAGCACGCTCCCGCACTCGGGACAGCTCAGCCTGGAGAAAGCCATCGGTGTCGGTCCTGAGAGAGGTCCAAGGATGCGGCCGGGGACGGCTACAGTGTAGCGGACGCGGCCGGCTTTCGCCAGACGCTGATCTGGGCCGGCATCCCGAGCACGCGCACGCGCACCCGCGGTCCCGGCTGCCAGCCGGCCGCGTCGGCCGCCGCGCGGAGCGCCGTCGCGTCGCTGGTCAGCAGGACCGCCTGTCCACCCGGCCGCAACACCCGGTCGTACTCGCGGGCCATCGCCCGGTAGAGCGGGCCGACTTCCTCCGGCGTGGATAGCTGTTTGCCGAACGGCGGGTTGGAGACGATGTGGTCGATCGAGGCGGGCGCATAAGGCAGCCGGGTCGCGTCCCAGCGGCACAGGGGCGGCGCGCCGAGGCGGCGCAAATTGATCGCCGCCGCCCACACTGCCCCGAAGTCGAGGTCGCCGCCGCGGACGTCCATCGGCACCCGGAACCGCTCGTTGTACAGCGCCTGTTCGGCGAGGAGGGTGCCGGCGCCGCACATCGGGTCGAGGATCGACTGCCCCGGCCGGGCCGCCGCCAGCCGCACCATCGCCGCCGCCACGCTCGGCCGCAGCGATGCCGGCCGGTGCTCCAGCTTGTAAGTGCGATGCCGCATGGCGGCGTCGGACAGCCGCAGCCCGCACACCGCCGTCTTCTCGTCGATCGACAACCACACCTCGACGCTGGCATTCTCGTCGACCGGCCGCCAGCTGTCGG
>JAXMAU010000060.1:0-37167 GCA_046350215.1 Gemmataceae bacterium
ACCCGGTGAATCATGTCGCCGCCGCCCTGCCATGGCGGCATTGCCTCCAGCAGCTCGCGCTTGCCGTACAGCACGCCGATCCCGGTCGGGCCGTATACCTTGTGGCCGGACAGGACGAGAAAGTCACAATCCAGATCCTGTACGTCGATGGAAAGGTGCGACGCCGACTGCGCCGCATCGACCAGCACCCTGGCGCCGCGGGCGTGCGCCAGCTCGACGATCCGCTCGACCGGATTGATCGTCCCCAGGGCGTTGGACAGGTGGACGACCGCCACCATCCGGGTACGGGGGGAGAGCAGCCGCTCGTACTCCTCCAGCAGCAACTCGCCGTCGTCGTTGACCGGCACCACCTTGAGCACGGCGCCGGTGGCCTCGCACGCCATCTGCCACGGCACGATGTTGCTGTGGTGCTCCATCGCCGTCAGCACGATCTCGTCGCCGGGACGGAGGTTTTTCCGGCCCCAGCTGTTCGCCACCAGGTTCACTCCCTCGGTGGCGCCGCGGACGTAAACAATCTCGCGCGGGTCGGCGGCGTTGAGGAAGCGCTGCGCCTTGAGTCGCGCGCCCTCGTAGAGCCGGGTGGCTCGTTCCGACAGCTGATGGACGGCCCGGTGGATGTTGGCGTTGTCCGCCGTGTAGTAGTGGCGGACCGCCTCCAGCACCGCGGTCGGCTTCTGCGTGGTGGCGGCGTTGTCCAGGTACACCAGCGGCTTGCCATGCACCTTCTGGCGGAGGATCGGGAAGTCCTCGCGGATTCGCCGGACGTCCCGGCCGACAGACGGCGGCTGCACGGTCATGGTTCGCGGCGAAACCTCGGTCATGGGGGGGATGCTCATCACTACACCTCGAAGTCGGCCAGCGGCGGCAGGTGGCTCGACTGCAAAAGCACCTGTTCCAGCCGCTCGCGCAGGGCCGGTACCTGGATGCGGCTGATGATGTCGTTGGCGAAGGCGAACGTCAGCAGTGCCCGCGCCTGCTCATCACCGATACCACGGGCGCGGAGGTAGAACAGCTGGTCGTCGTCCAGCTGCCCGACGGTGGCGCCGTGGGTACACTTCACGTCGTCGGCAAAGATTTCCAGCTGCGGCTTTGTGTTGATCGTCGCGTCGTCGGAGAGTAACAAGGTCTGGTTCGTCTGCTTGGCATCGGTCTTCTGGGCGTCGAGGCGGACGAAGATCTTGCCGTTGAACACGCCGCGTGCCTTGCCGTCGAGGATGCCCTTGTACAGCTCGTGGCTGGCGCAGTGCGGCTGGGCGTGGTCGATGACGGTGAGGGTGTCGTGGTGCTGCGTGCCGGCGGCCCGGTACAGCCCGTTCACCGTCGCCTCGCCGTTGGTCCCGCCGAACACCACGCGCACCTCGTTGCGAACGAACCCGCCGCCCAGCCCGACATAATGGGTCGAGAACCGGCTGTCGCGCCCCTGCTGGACGTGGGTGCCGGCCAGGTGAAACGCCTCGGTCGCTTCTTCCTGAATTTTATAGTGATCCAGGCTGGCGCCGTCGGCGAGGACGAATTCGGCTACCGCGTTGGTGGCGTAGGTTCCGCCGTCGCCGGCGAAGCTCTCGACCACCCGCGCCTGGCTGTTCCGCCCGAGAACGACGAGGACGCGGCGATACCACAACGTCGGCTCGCCGTCGACCGCCGTGGCACGACTGGTCAGGAAAACGGGTGCCTCGACCGCCACGCCATCGGGGACGTGGAGGAACGCGCCGTCCTGCCAGAACGCGGTGTTGAGGCCGGCGAAGGCATGGTACTTGTGGTCGGCCAGCTGCCCCAGGTACGGCTCGACCAGCTCGGGATGCTTCTGCGCCGCGTCGGCGAGACTCATCAACAGCACGCCGGGCGGCAGCGCGGCGGCTTCCACCGTTCGCTCGGTACGGCTCACGTCGGCCGGCGGCAGGCGGAACGTGGTGCGGGTGTACGGACCGACGTTGCTGAACTTCCAGTCCTCGTTGCGCTCGCCGGGGAAGCCGATCTCGCCGAAGCGGGCGATGGCGGCGCTGCGGAGCCGGCGGACGGCTGGACGGTCGCCGGCGGTCAGCGCCGTCTCGCGGTCGTTGAACGCGGACAGGTAGGCGGCGGTCGCCGAGGGGGTCTTGGTTGCGGTGGTCATGACAGGTCGTGTCTCCTCGGCTCAGACGGGCTGCGCCGCGCGGTCCTCGACGCCGATCCCGGCGTATCCGTTTGCCTCCAGCTCCAGCGCCAGCTCCTTGCCGCCCGAGCGAACAATCCGCCCGCCGGCGAGGACATGCACCCGGTCCGGGACGATGTAGTTGAGCAGCCGCTGGTAGTGCGTGATGACGATGGTCGAGCGCTCGGGCGAGCGGAGGGCGTTCACGCCGTCGGCGACGATCCGCAGTGCGTCGATGTCGAGGCCGGAGTCGGTCTCGTCGAGGATCGCCAGCCGCGGGTCGAGGACGGCCATCTGGAAGATCTCGTTGCGCTTCTTCTCGCCGCCGGAGAACCCCTCGTTGACCGGCCGCTTGAGCAGGTCGTCGCTGATCTTGACCGTCTTCATCTTGGCGCGGACCAGCTTGAGGAACGCCGCGGCGTCCAGTTCCGGCTCGCCGCGATGCTTGCGAACGGCGTTGAGGGCGGCGCGGAGGAAGTAGGTGTTGCTGACGCCGGGGATCTCGACGGGATACTGGAAGGCGAGGAAGATGCCCTCGCGGGCGCGTTCCTCGGGGTCGAGGTCGAGCAGGTTCTTGCCGTCGAAGAGCACCTCGCCGGCGGTGATCTCATAGTCCGCCTTGCCGGCGAGGACGCCCGCGAGGGTACTCTTGCCGGAGCCGTTCGGCCCCATGATGGCGTGGACCTCGCCCGGCTTGACCGTCAGGTCGATGCCGCGGAGGATGTCTTTCTCTTCCACACGGGCGTGCAGGTTGCGTATTTCGAGCATGTAGTGTCTAGCCTGGATTCAAGGGGTCAGGGCGACGGACAGAATCGTCGCCTCCATCGCGGCGCAGGTCTGGGTAATGTTGAATTTCACACGCTGTTTTCTTTCCTCGGGAGAGCGTGAAGCCGGTCAAGCACTTCCTGGGTGGTCAGGCCCTTCTTGCCCTGGTGCGCCTGTCGGCGGCGCTCCATCTCCGCAGGGTCGAACAGGCGGCGGACCTCCTCGGCACTCAGTTCGTCGGCGGTCGGCGTGAAACGGCCGATGATCCGCCCCGACGAGTCGCGGATGAACGTCTCCTTCACCAGCGGGGCGAGATAGGACAGCAGCGTCAAATCGGCGTTCAGCGTGGTCATCGGTCGTCTCGTACAAGTCGTGCTCAGCATTCCACCCAGCGACACTCGATGATTGACACCCGGTTGTCGTCGGGAATCGCGACGTAAAGTACTTTGAGCGGGAGGTCCACATAACAGCGGTAGTTGTCGACCGGTGCCCCCTTCCGGTGGGCATTGTCACGAAGTTCGCGTTCGATGCGATTTACCGCACCGTTGATCGCTTGGCTGTCGCCAGGGCGACTCATCCAGATCCGTGCCAGGTCATCCTCCGCCTGGGGCAGCCATTCGATGGCGTACCTCATTCTCCTTGCTCCAGCGCCCTGAGGCGTGCGAGCACCTGTTCCGTGGTTCGCCCCTGACCAGGCTGGTGCGCCGCCAGTCGTCGCCCCGCTTCGTCGAGATCGAACGATGCGACGGCCTCCTCGTACAGCGCCCGCACCTCGTTGGAGACGTGCGGAACGAACGTGCCGAGCAATTGCCCAGCCGCATCGCGAATCTCGACTGGTTCGACGATGCCGTGCAAGCGGTCGCGCAGATCCTGATCGGCAATCAAATGGCCCATGGTCGACCCCCATTAGCAGTGAGGCAGAATCGCGGACAACGGCTTACCTTGCCCTCGCTCATCCACCTTACGCCTTTTCGCCTCCTCAATGTTCAATAATGCACCGGCGCGGGCGTAAACCTCCTCGTCGGTCAGGCCGCACGGGATGAAGCGACCGAGCAGGCGCCCCTCGCTGTCGCGGATGAGTGTCTCTTCCTTCAGCGGCGCGAGGTAGGACAGCAGCGTCGAATCGGCGTTCACTGTAGTCATCGGTCTTCCCTCCTCACCCCCTGTCCTGCACCACGATCAAGGTAAAGTCGTCCTGGAATTGCCCACTGCCGGGTAGACGTGCGAGCGTCTGCAATGCCCTGATCAGCTCGTCGCCGCGATGCCGTGCGGCTGCCTCCTGGATGCGGCGCCAACCCACGTATTTCCACACCCCGTCCGTCATGGCGATCAGCACCCACGGGGCTTCCAGCGTCGCGGTGAATGGGACGAAAAACGCCTCCCCGGAACCGACGGGGGGAATCTTCCTCTGCCTGGCGGTCAACTCAGCGGCCCGGCCCTCCGCGTCGAGGATGAAGACAGCGCTGTCGCCGCACGAAGCACCCCGAATCCGGCCCTCGCGCACCGTGAAACCGAGGAGGGTCGTCAGACCGGCCCCCGGGTCCGCCAGGACCGCTGCGTCCGCCTGCCGGAGCACGTCGGGCCAGTGGATGGCGTCCACAGGGAGGTTGGTCGCACCGTCGAGAGCGGCCCGGACGGCAAGCCGTGCCGCAGGCCCGCCATTGGGTTGCCCGCCCATCCCGTCGGCGACGGCGCAGACCAGGGTCTGCTCGTCGTCGGGGTGTGGCCGCCCGCCGAACGAGTCTTCGTTCTGCGCGTGCCCTCCGACCTCGGAGAAGGTGAACACTGCGGGCATGATCGCCTCGCCACACTCGCCCAACGATATCACCCCACACTACCTTCCAAACTGACGCCGAGGAGCTTCTGCGCCTCGACGGCGAACTCCATCGGCAGCTCGCGGAATACTTCCTTGCAGAACCCGTTGACGATCATCCCGACGGCGTCCTCGGTCGACAGGCCGCGTTGGCGGCAGTAGAAGATCTGGTCCTCGCCGATCTTCGACGTCGACGCCTCGTGCTCGACCTGGGAGGTGGTGTTCTTCACCTCGATGTACGGGAAGGTGTGCGCCCCGCAGCGATCGCCGATCAGCAGCGAATCGCACTGCGAGTAGTTCCGCGACCCGGCCGCTCCCTTCAGCACCTTCACCAGCCCGCGATAGGTGTTCTGGCCGTTGCCAGCCGAGATGCCCTTGCTGACGATGGTGCTCCTGGTGTTGCGGCCGATGTGAACCATCTTCGTGCCGGTGTCGGCCTGCTGCTTGGCCTTGGTCAGTGCCACCGAGTAGAACTCGCCGACCGAGTCGTCGCCTTGCAGGATCACACTTGGATACTTCCAGGTGATGGCGCTGCCGGTCTCGACCTGCGTCCAGCTGATCCGCGACGCCCGACCGCGGCAGGCGCCGCGCTTGGTGACGAAGTTGTAGATGCCGCCCTTGCCCTCGGCGTCGCCGGGATACCAGTTCTGCACTGTCGAATACTTGATCTGGGCGTTGTCGCCAGCGGCCACCAACTCGACCACCGCGGCGTGCAGCTGGTTCTCGTCGCGCATCGGCGCCGTGCAACCCTCCAGGTAGCTGACGTAAGCCCCTTCCTCGCAGACGATCAGCGTCCGCTCGAACTGGCCGGTGCCGGCGGCGTTGATGCGGAAGTAGGTGGACAGCTCCATCGGGCAGCGGACGCCCTTGGGGATGTAACAGAACGACCCGTCGCTGAACACCGCCGAGTTGAGCGCCGCGAAGAAGTTGTCGGTGTGCGGCACCACGCTGCCGAGGTACTTGCGAACCAGCTCCGGGTACTCGCGGACCGCCTCGGAGAACGAGCAGAAGATGACTCCCATCTCCGCCAGCTTGCCCTTGAACGTGGTCGCCACCGACACCGAGTCGAACACCGCGTCGACGGCCACGCCCGACAGCCGCTTCTGCTCGTCGAGCGGGATGCCCAGCTTCTCGAAGGTGCGGCGCAGCTCCGGGTCCACTTCATCCAGGCTGGACAGCTGCTTCTTCGGCTTCGGCGCCGAGTAATAGATGATGTCCTGGTAGTTGATCGCCCCGAAGGTGACGTTCGGCCACCAGCGCGGCTCCTCCAGCGTGAGCCAGTGGCGATACGCCTTGAGCCGCCAGTCCAGCAGCCAGTCCGGCTCACCCTTCTTCCGCGAGATCAGGCGGACGATGTCCTCGTTCAGGCCGGGCGGGGCGCTGTCGGTGTCGATCGCGGTGTAGAAGCCGTGCTCGTACTCGCGGTTGGCAAACTCTTCGATCGTGCTGGTCGGTGTCGTCATCGCATCTCATCCGCACTGGGGGTCGGCCGTCTCGGCGGCCGGAAACGGTGCCCGCCGGTGAACCGCGAGGTTTACTCGCGGGACAACGGGGTGAGCGCAAGCAGGGGGGGCAACGGCGAGGGCAACTCGGCGCGAAGCTGCCGCATCACCGGGACGTCGTTGCGAATCAGGTCGTCGAGGGTAACCTGATCGAGGATGTGCCGCATCCACTCCTCGAGCGTCTGCCACAGACCGCGGAGGCTGCAGTTGCCGTGGTGGATGCACGGGCCGGTGGTTTCCGGTCCGGCGTGCCGGTCACAGTATTCGGGGTCCTGAAACAGCGGCTCGCCCAGCGCTCGCATCACCGCGCCGAGCCGCACCTCGGCCGGCGGACGCGCCAGTCGATAGCCGCCGGTACGGCCGCGGACGCTTTCGATCAGCCCGGTCTGCCGCAGGACGGTGAGCAGCTTGGCGACGTAGGGCGCCGACAGGTTCTCCGCCGCCGCCACCTCCGGGATGGTCAGCGACGCCGTGCCATGCGAGCGCGCCAGCCGAAGCAGGCAGCGCAACCCATACTCTTCCTGGGCCGTGATCTTCATACCGAACATCGCCTCGTGGAAACACTCTCCTTGCATTCTAGGAATGTTTACTTTTTTGTCAAGAATACTGCCGGCACGTCGCCAGATCACGTCGCAACCACCTGGCATGGAACAAGTTCGGCACGCGACCACGGAACGGAAAGCGGCAGGGGGATGCGTTCGGTCAGCAGCTCCGCAAACAGCGTGGCGGCGATCAGGTCGGCGGTCGTGCCGGGGTTGCGGGCGTGGCCGTCGCCGCGCAGCCAGCGGTCGAGATCGGCCATCGCGTCTCGGCCCGCCGCGGTATCCGGCCAGCCAGCACGCAGCACCGCCGCGGCACGGTCGGCCGCCTCGGCCGCCACGGCGGCCCCTCGTTTACGCACGATCAGCGTGTCGGGGTGGCGGCTCAACAGCGTCAGATGCGTGAACAGGATGCCGCCTTCCAGACAGCCGGTGCGGGCGATCCCGGCGCGGAGCGCCGGCACGGCGTCGTCGAACAGCTCACGGTAGCCGTTGGCGTATTGTCGGGCGACCAGGTCGCGGTCGGCGGCCAGCGTCATCAGCTCGCGCAGCGGACGGTCCGGCTCGTCGGCGACGTCGCCCTTCGCCGCCTTCCTGACCGCCTGGCGCCCGCCGAGCAGGTAGCGGCGTACGCAGCCCGGCTGTCGTCCACGTCGAGGTCATGGAGATGCGGCTCCGCCGCCGGCCGCAGATCCGACATCCTTCCCGCCGCGGCCAGCGCGAGCAGCAGCACAATGCCGAGGTTGGTGTTCGCCCGCGCCACCAGGCGGGTACAGCGGATGCACTCGTAAACGGTCGACCCGACCCGCTGGCCGGCAGCGGAGGCGAGGACGGGAGCGATGGCGGCGGCACTGAGGACGAAATCAAGGTAACTGGTATCGCCAAAATCCTGATAACGATGGACGTTGCCCGGCTTGCGCGCGGTCGCCTCCCACACGCACGCCAGCTGCGCCAGCATGCCAACGTCGACCGAATCGGTCATCGCCGCAGTCGACCCTCCAGGTGGCGGACCAGGGCGACCGCCACGTCGACGCCGGTTACCGGCGCCAGCGCCCGCCAGCCGGGGACGGCGTTGACCTCCAGCACGTACCACTCGCCGGCTGGCCCCTGGAGCAGATCCACCCCCGCCGCGTCGGTGCCGAGTGCCGCGGCGGCGCGCAGGGCGAGTGCCGCTTGCTCGTCGTTGACCGCCGCCGGCTCGCCGTGTCCGCCCTGGGCGACGTTGGTCCGCCAGTCGCCGCGGGCGTAGCGACGCATGCCGGTCAGGATGCGGCGGTTGAGGATGAAGACGCGCAGGTCCCAGCCGGGATGACGGATCATCTGCTGCAGGTACAGGACGACGCCGGTCCGCTCCAGCGTGCGAAACGTCCGCCACGCCAGTTCCGGATCGCTCACGCGTACCATGCCGCGGCCCTCGGAGCCGAACAGCGGTTTGACGACGACGTCGCCGCCCAGCGCTCGAACGCCTCCAGGGCGGCGTCGGCGGTCTGGCAGACGACGGTCGGCGTACCAGCAGGCCGGCGGCGGCCAGGCGGGCCGTTGTCAGGTACTTGTCGACGCACGCCTCCAGCGCCCGCGGCGTGTTCAGCACCGGCACGCCGCGTGCCTCGACCTGCTGCAACAGGTCCATGCGAAGCGACCTGTTCGAGCGACCCGGGCGGCATGGTGCGGACGATGACCGCCTCGAACCCGGCCAGCGGCGGGGGATCGGCGGCCACCCCGGCCGACAGCCGGCGGAAGTCGACGACAGTGCCGCGGTGCCCCAGCGTCGCGCAGGCGCGGAGCAGGTCGGCGACGTGCCAGCCAGAGCCGTGAGAGAGAATGGCAAGGTGCATGCGGCCGGCGCTCACCCTCCGAACGATCGCTGCAGCACGTCCGGTTCCAGCCGGCCGAACACATGCCGCCGGCCGGACAGTAAATTCACCAGGACGATCACCGCCGGGCTGAACAGCATCGGGTCGATCTTGTAGAAGTCACGGTCGTAGCGGTTGAAGATCTCGACGAACGGAGCGCCGTGGTCGGGCGACGCGCTCGACGGCACCTTCGGGCCGATCTCGGCCAGCTGGTCGTCGTCGCCGCGGACCCACACTGTCACCTGCCCGCCGTAGAGGATGGCGTCGTTGGTCCGGCCGAGAGCGGCCAGGTCGTCGGTGCCGACCGGCGGCAGCGGCGCGACGCCGAGGCCAGACACCACTTGTTGCAGGTCGAACTTCAGCTCGTGCAGCTTGTGCAGCGCCGTCTCCAGTGATCGAGCGACGACCTGCACCGTGCCGGCCAGGCTGCCGGTCGGCGCACACAAGAGCGTGAGGTGGTCCGGCTCGATGCGTACTCGTTCGGCCAGGTAATCGATTACTGCCTCCGTCGGCAGCTTGCGCGATTCCAGCACGCCGACGACGACTGGCGACCACTCGCGGCTGTGCAGGTGGTCGAACAGTTCCTCCTTGCCATAGGCCGCCCGCATCGGCCCGGACCCCATCGCGAAATAGTTGCCGACCGCCACCTGCCAGCCGGCGTACTGCGACGCCATGCACGCCAGCACCGGGTCGTCGCTGGCCACCTGGACGGCACCGCCGGGCAGATCGGTGAGCGGCGACGGGACGAGGCTGACCAGGGCACGGTCGGCCAGGCACACGCGGGCGAGCGTCAACCCGGCCTCCAGTCCGCCGGGAGCGGTGATGCCGCAGTCCATGACCCGCGCCCGGTGGATGTGCTGCACGCCGATGCGAAGGCTGTTCGCCCGCACCACCATCGCGTCCGCCACGGCGTGCGCCTGTTCGTTCAGCTTCATGTGCGACCCCTTCCCCGCTGAAGTCGCTCGTCCGTAAGCTCCTGAGTTACCCCCCTCTGTCTGGAGTAGCGAGGACGCCGCACGACGGGTAGAGGAAAGCAGATTTGAACCACAAAGAACACAAAGAGCACCAAGAAAGATGGGAAAGAGGGCAGAATGGCAAGAGGGGTGTTTCGGCCGGCGCGCCGCGGTCGTTAGTCGGTGAAAGCGCTGACGACGAGCGAGGCGTTCTGTCCGCCGAAGCCGAAGCTGTTGCTCAGGACATGCCGCACGCGCGCCTCGCGCGGGACGTTGGGGATGTAATCCAGGTCGCATTCCGGGTCGGGATACTCGTAATTGATCGTCGGTGGCAACACCCCGGTCCGGAGCGCCATCACGCTGATGACCAGTTCGACGGCGCCGGCGGCGCCGATCAGGTGGCCGAGCATGCTCTTGCTCGACGAGATCGGTAGCCGGTAGGCGTGTTCGCCGAACACCCGCTTGATCGCCAGCGTCTCGACCAGGTCGTTCACCTTGGTGCTGGTGCCGTGGGCGTTGACGTAGCCGATCTCCTTCGGGTTCAGGCCAGCGTCGGCGACCGCTTGCCGGATGCACGGGATGGCGCGCGGCCCTCGGATGGCAGTCGGTGACGCGGAAGGCGTCGGCGGTGCTGCCATAGCCGGTCAGCTCGGCGTAGATGGAGGCACCGCGGCGACGGGCGTGCTCCAGTTCCTCCAGGACCAGCAGGCCGGCGCCCTCGCCGAGCACGAACCCGTCGCGGCGGAGGTCGAACGGCCGCGACGCGCGCGGCGGGTCATCGTTGCGTGTCGACAGGGCAGTGAGCAGGTTGAAACCGGTGACGCCGAACGGGTGGATCATGCTGCGCCCCCGCCGGCGAGCATCACGTCGGCCTCCTCGGCCGGATCAGGTCGGCTGCCCTCGCCCGTGCCGCCTCGCGCCGGCGGCGCACGCGGTCAGGCAGCTGTAACATGGTCCTTCCAGGTCGAACTGCTCGGCCAGGTGCAAGCCGACGGGGTGTGCAGCTCCTGCTCGTACTCCCGCCCGCCGTGGTACAGGTGCAGGCCGCGACGGATCAGCTCGGTCGGCTCGAGGAATGGGTGTCCGGCCGGTACGCCGGGTGACCACGCCGAGGACGACGAAACTCCTGCCGTCCCTCGCCGGTGCCGAGGTAGACGCCCATGCGGCCGCGGTCGCCGCCGTGCTGCAGACCAGCGTCGGCCAGGGCCAGCGCGGCGGCGGCGGCGGCGAACTGGCTGGCCTCGCCGGCGTCGCGCCAGGGCCGGGTCGCGGACGTAGCGGGCCAGATCGAAGCCGCGGACCTCGGCGGCGAACGTCGTCGGGAAGGTGGCGGCGTCGAACCGGGTGATCGGCCCGATCCCGCTCCGGCCCGCCAGCTGGGCGGCAAACAGGTCGTCCGCCGTGTCCCCCAGGGGAGTGATCACGCCCATCCCGGTGATGACGACTCGCCGCCGCATCGCGCCTGCCCCTGCTCAGTAAGACGTTACCTCCGATCCGCAGGACGGCGGCGGCGCATTGCCCCGCTCGGTGCCGGCCACCTTCAGGACGTGCCGCTGCCGCAGCGGGGCGCGGCTCGCGCACCGCCACCGGACAGGCCGGGTCGGCGACGTCGTGGTTCAGGCTGGCCGGCACCTGTCCGCCCGGCAGCCCGGCCAGCAGGCTGACCGCCAGCTCGGCGAGTGCTGCCGGCGGCCGACAGATTGCCGAACAGCTTCTGGCCGCCAGCACCGGGACCTCGCCGACCGCCTCGCGCAGCCCCACCGCCTCCCAGGCGTCGGTCTCCGTCAGCCCGCCAGCGTGGGCGTTGACGTGGTCGAGGTCAGCCGCGGTGACACCGGCCCGGTCGAGCGCCTGACGCGCCACCCGCGCCAGTCCCGCCCCGGTCCGGCCGCGGTCGAAGCCGGCGGCGAAGCTGAGTACCTCGGCGTACACACGGGAGCCGCGGCGGCGGGCGTGTTCCCATTCCTCCAGCACCAGCACCCCGGCTCCCTCGCCGAGCACCTGCCCGTCGCGCCCGCGGTCGAACGGCCGGCACGCCCGCTCCGGGTCGTCGTTGCGGCGCGACAGCTGGCTGAACAGGGAGTAGCGGGTGACGCTGATCGGGTCGACGCGCGTGTCGCCGCCGCCGGTGAGCATCACATCGGCGGCGTCCCGCCGGATCACCCGCACTGCCTCGCCGACCGCCAGCAAGCCGGCCATGTCGGACTGGGTGATGGTGTTATTCGGCCCCTGGGCGTTGTGCAGGATGGAGATGTGGCAGGCCGGCATGTTGGGGACGTGATTGAGCATCCACATCGGCGGGATCAGCGGAATGCCGTCGCACCCCCACGCCGCCAGGTCGACGCGACCAGTCGCCGGCCGGAAGCTGGCGCGTCCGGCGGCGCCCAGGTCGACCAGGTCGCCGGGCACCGTGCCGGTGCCGGCCGAAACGCCCAGCCGGGTCGGGTCGACCTGGCCCGCTTCCAGGCGGGCGTCGGCCAGCGCCAGCCGCGCCGCCGCCATCGCCAGCTGGATGGTGCGAACCATCATCTTGAGAGCTTTACGATCCTTCTTGTCGAGATACTCGCGGGCGTCGAACCCGAGCACCTCGGCGGCGATCTGGACGGGCAGGCCCGACGGGTCGAAGCGCTGGAGCCGGCGGACCCCGGTCTGTCCGGCCGCCAGGGCGGCGCGAACGGCGGCGAGGGTCAGACCGATCGGGGTGATCAGCCCGACTCCCGTCACCACCACACGCCGCCTCGACGTCCCCATGAGACACCTGCGACCAATGCGATCAGGGTTTCACGTTCTCCCCCGCCAGCGGGACGACCCGCTCTCGCGGCGGACGCCGCCGCAGCTCCGCCCGGCTCACGCCGAGCTTGGCGATCACCACGTTGTACACCTGGTCGATGAACATCTGCTCGTCAAAGATGTGCAGGTCCTTGACGTCGTTCATCCGCTTCCGTGAGTCGGCCAGCATATGCACCGCCGGCATGCGGAAGCTGTTCGCCACCTGCCGGATCTGTTCGAGCGTCCCCTCGCGGTCGTAGCGCAGATAGACGGCCAGCAGGCGGCGGAAGAAGTCAGCGTGGGCTGCCTCGTCGGTCGCCACCAGCTGCAGCACCTTCTCCAGCGCCGGGCAACCACCGGCGCGGCGGACCTCCTCGCGGAGCCGGATGTAGTGGATGCGCGTCGCCAGTTCCTGCAGGGTGGTGTAACAGAGCATGGCGCGGGCGTTGCCATATGGTAGGTCCCACTCATGCGCGAACACCTCGGTGTGCAGGTCGGCCATCTGCTCTTCCGAGCGCATGCGCGCGTGCAGCAGCCAGTCCTCCAGCACCATCGAGTGCTTGCACTCCTCGTACCCCCAGTTGGCCAGCATCCAGGCGCGGCCGTGATTGCCGCGCACCTGCGGGATCAGCTTGGAGAGGTAGTCCGGCAGATACAGTTCGACGGCGCAGAATGTCTCGACCACGTCAGCCAGCACCGGGTCGAGCCGCACGTTGCACTGCTGCCACGGCACGTCGTCGCGGATCGACCACCGCCGTTTCCGCTCCGCCATGTCGAAATAGTCGCGAAACAGGTGGTACAGCTCGCGCAGGATCTCGGGCGGCTCGGGCTTCAGCGAGTTGTCCATGCGGATCGAGGGTCTCGGGGTCTACCGCGGTGCGGATCGCGTCCCGAACGGGAGACGCGCTGACAGGGGGGCGGCCTGTTACCAGCCACCCCTCTCATCCCTATGGAAAGCAAGGCGAGGCGTCGAACGCCCCGTCCGGCTCTGGGGGCGACACGAAGCGCGTGAACGGCGAATCATTCGCGGATAGACACGGTGGCGGAACCACCTCCATGCCGAGCCTACCCAATCCAGCGATGATGTCAAGTCAGGCGACGCAAACATCCCAGACTTCCCATCCATCCACGCCCTCCCATTTGCACCTCCCGTCAGAACGGTCGTGCGGCCGGCGACCGGAGTGCGACGGGGCCGTTTGTCTCTTCCCCAACTCGCAACGGTTGTGGATAATCGTCACGGGTCGGCACCCCGGGTAGGACGATAACGATGGAATATTCCCCAACCAGTTACGAGAGTTCCCTTCTTCTCACCCTCGGGGAGATCACGCAGCTCGTCGTCCACAGCCATGACGCCGCCGAGACGCTGAACAACATTGTCCGGCTGATCCAGGGGCGGTTTCACACGGCGGTCTGCTCGGTCTACTGCCTCGAACCGGAGACGGGACAGCTGGTGCTCGGCGCCACCGTCGGGCTGCGCGAGGACGCGGTCGGCCGGGTCCGCATGTCGATGGATGAGGGGCTGACCGGGCTGGTCGGTCAGCAGCTCGCCCCGGTGATGGTGGCCGACGCCTTCAACCACCCGCGCTTTAAGTATTTCCCGGAGGCGGGCGAGGATCGTTACAGCTCGTTCCTCGGCGTCCCGCTGCTGGAGGGCGGTACGCTGCAGGGAGTGCTGGTGGTGCAGACGGTGGAGGAGCGGGCGTTCTCACCCAGTGAGGTGCGGATGCTGGTGAGCGTGGCGGCGCAGCTGGCGCCGCTGGTGGGCGGGGCGCGGCTGCTCGAACGGGTGGCGACGGTGGCGCACGAGAGGGCCGCCGCCCCGGACGGTTCGCCGGTGGTGCTCACCGGGTCGGCGCTCAGCCCCGGCGTCGGGCTGGGGCAGGCCTATGTGGTCGACGGCTTCGACGAGTGGCGACGGGAAGTGCCGCTGCGGTCCGCCGACCCGGCGCACGAGCGCGAGCGGCTGAAGGCGGCAATGGCGTCGGCCCGCGACGAACTGACCCGGCTGAGCCGGCACATCTCCGAGCTGGTCGGCGAGGACCACGGCGCCATCCTGCAAGCGCAGCTGCTCATCATGCAGGACCGCGCGATCGTGCGTGACCTTGACGCCAGCCTGGCCGGCGGGGCGTCCGCCGAGGGCGCGCTGTTCACCCTGCTCGACCAGTATGTGCAGGCGTTTCAGCGGGTGGCGACGCCATTCCTGCAGGAGCGGGTGTACGACATCAAGGACGTGTTCCACCGGCTGCTGTGGCAGCTGCGGCCGCGCAGCCGCGACGGCGACCCGGCCGGCAAGGTGGTGCTGGTGGCTCGCGAGGCGTCGGTGATGGAGCTGTTCGCCGTCGACCTGCCGCAGCTGGCCGGGGTGGTGTTCGAGCACGGCGGAGCGCAGAGCCACGCCGCCATCCTGGCGCGCACGCTCGGCATTCCGATGGTCGGCCAGATGCAGGAGTTCGCCAGCCTGCAACACCCCGGCAGGCGTCTGTTGGTCGACGGTACTGGCGGCACCGTCACGCTCGACCCGCCAGGCGACACGGTGCTCGTCCCCGCCGCCGCCTCCGCCGATGCCGGCGTGCCGGTGTTCGCCGACCTGCCGGCCGGGCTGCCGCGGGTGGAGGTGAACATCAACCTGCTGGGCGAGGCGCGGCCGGCGGTGCGCATGGGGGCGGCCGGGGTCGGGCTGTACCGCAGCGAATTCCTGTTCCTCGCCCGCCGGTCGCTGCCGACCGAGGACGAACAGGTGTCGATCTACCGCAAACTGCTGCTGCTGATGGAAGGGCGGCCGGTGTGCATCCGCACCTTCGACCTGCGGCCGGACAAACTGGCGGCGTACTCGCACATGGGGCCGGCCACCGCCCGGCCGTATGACTGGCGGCGCGTGCTCGACTCGCCGCCGCTGCAGCAGCTGTTTCGCGAGCAGGTCCGTGCCATTCTGCGCGCAGCCGCCGACGGCCCGGAGCCGTTGCCGGTCCGCATCCTGGTGCCGATGGTCACCCGGTCGGAGCTGCTGGAGTTCGTGCTGGAGACGATGAGCCAGGCCCGCGCCGCCCTGACCGGCGACGGGCTGGAACACGCCGCCGACGTGCCGGTGGGAGTCATGATCGAGGCGGCGGCGGCGGTGCCGCTGGTCGCGACCTGGGCGGACCGGGTCGACTTTTTCGCCCTCGGCACCAACGACCTGACCGCGTCGGCGCTCGGGCTGGACCGCGACGATGCGTCGCTGAGCGGCCAGGCCGACACGCTTCACCCCGGCCTGCTGCGCTTCATCGCCGACGTGATCGACGCCGCCCACGCCGTCGGCCGGACGGTGTCGGTGTGCGGGGAGGTCGCCGCCGACCCGCTCGGCGCACTGGCCCTGGCGGCGCTGCAGGTCGACTCGCTGAGCGTGCCGGTCCACCAGTTCGCGGCAGTGCGACAGGGGCTGGCCGAAGTGCGGCCGGATGCAGTGACGGCGCTGCGCCCGCACCTGCTACGGCAGGTGTCATCGACGGCGATCCGCCGCCTGCTGGAAGCGCACCGACAGACGGCGAGCTGACGGCTCACCGCGGCCGCCACCGCGTCGGCCCGGCGAGGTAATCCGCCTGCAGCTTGCCCACCCCGGCGGCCTTCGCCGGCAACGTGAAATCCTGCACCATCGGCGTCAGCCGGTGCCGGTAGAAGTACCGCTCGGCCGGCTCGAAGTCGGCCGGGAGCTTGCCGTGCGACTCGTACAACCGGGTGATGACCGGCACGTCGCCGAGCATCCAGCGGCCCACTTCGAGGAACCGCAGCCCCGACCGCGGCACGTAGGCGTCGGCGGTCACTCCGTCGGCCGACCCCTTCGCCCAGAAGTCGGTCTCGGAGTAGGCGCCGGAGTAGACCAGCATGACGTCGCACTGGTGCTCGACGAAGGTGCCGACGTCGGGACCGAGCTTTGCCCGCAGGTGCCGCATGATCTTGACGTCGTTCAGGCTGGCGCCGAACGAGTCGAGGTAAAAGAGCGAGACGCCCAGGTCGCGCATCTTGCTGAATCGTCGCGTCATCATCTCCAGGTGCTCGGGCCGGTCGCCGCAGATGAGCATGGTGCCGTCGCGGGTCCAGTCGAGCCGGTATGTCACCTCGCCGGGTCGGGCGCAGACGCCGACCTTCAACCCCGCCTTCGTGAATCGTCCGGCGGTCGCTTTCAGCCCGCGTTCCAGCTCCGGCGGCAGCACGTCGAAGTCGGTGCGGTACATCTCGCCGCGTGGATTCTCCCCGGTCTGGCCCCAGATGATAACACCCTGGCCGTCCGCGGCCTTCAGCGCCGGGATCAGCAGATCACCAAACTCCTTGACGCCGGGGTCGAGATCGAGCCGGCGGAACCCGCCGTGCAGCCCGAACGGGTTGTCCGGCTTGATGGCGGCGGTGCTGTGGTTGATGTGGGCGACGGCGACGGCGCGGAAGTCGACAGCGTAGCGCGGCTTGCCGAAGGTGGCGAGGAAGTGGTCGCGATACGGGGCGAGCAGGTGCCGCCAGTCGGCGTTCGGGCTGACGCGCAGGGTCATTGCCAGGGTGCGGGAGGCGAGCGGCGGGATCGGCTCGCCGTGCAGGTAGGTGAGCCAGCGAACCGGCACCGCGTCGCGCTGGCCGGGGTTCCAGTCGTCGAAGTCCCAGAAGAACAGGGTGCGGCTCAGCCCGGTGTGCCGCGGCGATAGCCCGACGCCGACCCGCCCGTCACTGGCGTAGCTACCGCCGATGCGCGTCAGGTGCGATGGGTGCAACGCCTCCAGACCGACGTGGCGCAGGTACGAGATGTGCCAGTTCGGCATCAGCCCCTCGGGCGGGCGGACAAACGTGAAGCGCAGTCCGCCGACGGCTGGAACGGCGAGTTCCGCGGTCGGGTGGAGGTTCTCGACGCGGCTCAGGACGGTAACATCCTCGCCGGCGAAGCGGAATTCGTGGACGGCGGTCACGTCGCCCTGGACGTGGCGCACCCGTACCGCCGTCGGCGAAAGCCGCTCGATCGTCTTGCGAGTGAGGCTCTTGGCCGCGCTGGCATACAGCTCGCGGGAGTAGCCGCGGTGGGCGAGCACGGCGTCTTCGCCTCGGCCGAACCAGCCCGGCCCGGCGTTCCAGGCATACCACCCACCGCGGGCCAGCTCGCGGTCGCCGACGCGGATCGACGACAGCCCGTCGGCCGTCACGGTGAACGCGACGCCCACAGGGGTGCGGTGGGTGAAGGGAGCCGCCTCGTCGCCGCGGGCCGACGGACCGGTCAATCCGAGATAGCACAAGACGATCGCGAATCGGCGCATGTTACAAGTCTCCCCTGGTGGACATCCGGATGACGATGCCCGCCAAAGGCAGACTATGCCGCTGCCGCCACCGCGTCAGCGGAGGACCATCGGGATCTTCAGCCGCTTGCCGTCGCGGACGACCAGGAGGGTGATGCGATCGCCGAGCAGGTAATTCCGGCGGACGTGGGCGAGGAACCCGGTGACGGTCAGGTCGAGCAATTCGCCGTCCAGCCCGAGGATGACGTCGCCGCCGCGCACGCCGGCCTTGGCGGCGTGAGAGTGGACCTTGGCGTCCTGGCGGAAGGCGAGTCGGTCCGGCGGCAGGCCGAGGGCGCGTTTTTCGGCCGCAGACAGGTCATCTCCGTAAACGGTTAGCGCCGGCAGCAGGTCGAGCATCGACGGGCGCCATGTCAGGTTCGTTTTCTTCCACCCGTCGGCGAGTGTCAGCGTGCCGGTGTACGGCTTGCCGTCGCGCTCCCAGCGGACCTCGACGGCGCCCGCCCACGGACCGCGGTGCAGGCCGTATTGCACGTCGGCCTGTGACGCGACCGGGACGTTATTGACCTGACGAAGCACGTCGCCGCCGCGCAGGCCGACCCGTGCCGCCGGCGAACCCGCCGCCACGGTGCGAACGTGGTCGCCGCGGTCAACCTCGAGCGTCAGGCCGACGTTCTCCGGCAGCGGGTAAACCCAGCGCTCCTTCGGGTCCCACAACCCGGCCTCGCGGCGGGCGGCGCGGCGGTACTCCGTCACCTGATGGCAGTGGATGCACTCTCCGCCGCGGCGGGCGGCCGGGTAGTCCTCGGCGTGGACCGGCCTGTCACGGCGCGGCGGCTTCGCAGTCGGATCGCGACGGTACGCGACCAGAGCCGCCCGGGCGGCGTGGCGCAACCCGGCGAGCGACAGCCGGCCGTCCGGCCCGCTCGCATCGCGCCCGCCGTAGCGGCCGTACACGGTCCCCTCGGCGTTGAGGAAGAAGCCGGCCCAGGTGAGGTCGTAGTCGAAGTCGAACACATTCAGGTCCGACCCGGCGATCCTGAGCAGCCGGACCAGGACGAAGCGATCGCGTAGCTCGGTCAGGGTGTCGAGACGAACCACCTGTTCGTCGAAGGTGCGACAGTCCCCTCAGGGCATGCAGCGGAACACGAGGAAGATCGGCTTGCCTGTCCGCCGCGCCTCCGCCTGCGCCCCGGCCAGGTCGCTCCACCACACCGTCTTGCCGGGCGCCGCCAGCGTTCCAGCTGGTAACATGGCGGCGACTGCCAGCGCGGCGATCAGTCGGCTCGGGCGGGTCATTTGTCCTTCGGCTCCCGGAGGACCTCGATCTTGACGGCGCGCGGTCGCTCCTGAAACTCCCACGCCAGGCGGATGCGCGTGCCCACCTTCAACTTGCTGAACGTCTCCAGCATTTCCTTGTCCAGCCCGCCGCCGTCCTTCGGCAGTCCGCCCCGCCAGTGCGGCGTGTAGCGGCGACCCTTCTCCTCGCCGTCGGCTTTCACCTCGATCCAGATCGGCCCCTTGGCGGTGACCACGCCGACCAGGCTCCCCTTTTTCTTCGCCGCATCGCTTTTCCCCTTGTCGGGCTGCGCCACGGCGACGCCGGTGAGAGCGAGGGCGACGGCCAGCAGGGCCACCAGCAGCCCGCGGCGTGCGAGGGAAGAATGGTGCATCCCCGTCTCCTTTATGCGGTTCGATGACGATCCGGTTAGCAAGATGCTATCCCGCGGCGAGAGGACGCACAAGGAAAACCTGGCGGGCACACCGGGGCGTCACGGCAGGACGACCGGGGCGAGGAAATCGGTGCCGGTGCGCGGCAGGACCGGCTCGCCGGGCCGGCTGCCGGGCGGGGCGTTGCGCCAGCGCGTCCCGCTGCGGCCGTCGATGTAGCCGTGATCGAACAGGCGGTTCAGCTCGTCCGGCTCGAACGCCAGCGCATCGGCGCTCACCTTCGCGTCCTGGTCCAGGCTCATCAGGTGGTAGTTCATACCGACCAGGCCGGTGAGCACGAACAGCCGCAGCGTGTCGTTCCGCGCCTGCGCATAGGTGAGCGCCGCCAGGGAGCCGGCAGCGATCGCGCGGATGCCGGACGGGGCACATTTCGGGTCGGCGTACAGCTTGCCGGCGACGACGATCCAGACATTCGAGCCGGCCAGCGGCCGTTCGCCGCGACGGACCGCTTCCGGGTCGAGCCGCAGCACCGAGGACGGCAGGAACAGCTCGCTGATCGCCCCGCCGTCGACGTGCCGCTCGGTGTAGGTTTGCCCGTTGAAGGTGACCTGAAGCGTGACCGGCGGGAACACGCCGGGGACCGAGGCCGACGCCAGCAGCACGTCGCGAAACAGCGGCAGCCGGTCCGGCCGGTGGCTGGAGGCGATCGCTCCCATGTCCCACACGGTCAGCCGGCTGGCGTCCAGGTTGGTGGTGCCGACGTAGAACCGTTTGCCGGCGGCGTGACGGCGTGCCACCTCGGCGAGCAAGGCGTCGGTCACCTCGCGCTCATACAGCCGCCGCAGCGGCCGGCCGCGCGAGATCGAGTCCGCCACCGCCAGCGCCGGCAGACAGCGGCGACGGTAGATGTCGCTCTTGCGAAGGTGCAGGTACAGGTCGCGGACCTTGGCGTCGTATTCCGGCCCGAGGAAGGCGTAGCAGGCGACGATCGAGCCGGTGCTGACGCCGGTGACGATGTCGAAATCCGGCCGGGTGCGGGCGTCGGCCCAGCCGCTCATCACCCCGGCGGTGTAGGCGCCGAACTTGCCGCCGCCGGACAGAACGAGGACGTTGAGTGGACGGTTCGGACAGCCAGGCGGCTCAGCGTTCGCCGCCTCGCCACGCAACCGGCGGGCGAGCAGCGGGAACAGCTCCAGGTCGACCGGACGGTACTCGTCCCAGGGTGACGACAGATCGACCGCCACCCCGGAGCGGGTCAGCGCGGGCGGTACGCACAGGTCGCGGTGGACGTGGCAGCCGGCGAGCAGGCCGAGCGCGACGGCAAGTAGCCAGCCAGCCACGCCGACGAGCCGGCGCGGCGGGCGGGCACCGTCGGTAAGCCGTCGCTGTTGCCCCGTCCCCATTGCTGGCCTGTTTCCGTGGATGGACGCTCGGTGGGTGCATCGTCGGTCATCGGCATGACGATGGACGACGGGTCAGGCGAAGTCGGGGAATGCGCGGCGGGACGAGATCGGAGGGGACGGGCGGGGGGAAAAAACAGGACGCCCGGAGACCGTCTCCGGGCGCCTGCCTCTTGGGGAAGAGTTGGTGCCGAGGGAAAACGAAGAGGGCGGACCGCCGCGGTCGGAAGGTCTCCTCCCGTCCACGAGACGGTGCCGAGGCAGGGTATCCCTCCGGCGGGAAGCTCCCGGTCGAAGGGTGGCGCGAGACGCACCGACCGCGGACGGCCGGCCCTCTTCGGTCAGGGCCACTCCTCTGTTCCCCCGGCGAACGCACCGTCGGGCCGAACTTGCGCGACGAGCGAGGTTTTTCTTTGCTGCGCTCGCAGTAGTCGGTAGCCAATCGCGGACGTCGCCGGTCACACTCCGGCAGGCCGAAGGTCGCCATGCGCGCTGGGGAACGGTCGAAAGACCCCAACAGACGACGAGATGCCTCGACGACGGCAGAATGCTCGGCTTATGGCGTGTCGAACTCCGTGGCCGGGAGTTCGGTCCACAGCGGCGGCAGGGGGCGGTGACGGTGACGGGTTCGTAGCGGATGGGGTGCAGGAAGGTGAGGGGCGCGGGCGTGCAGCGCGATCAGCCGGTCGCGGGCAGCTCGGCCGGCGGGCCGAACGGGGTACGAGCGCCGTAGAGCAGGTCGCCGCGGATCGGCCAGCCCCGGCTGGCCGCCTGGACACGGATCTGATGCATCCGGCCAGTCTGCGGGCGGAACTCGACGAGTGCGGCGTCGGCGAAGGTGCGCAGACGCGCAGGGTCAGCACCGCCTGACGGGCCGGGGTGTCGCTGGTCACACGGTCGGTGCGGGCCTCCTCCGCCATCTTGAGCAGCCAGTCCTCCCACCGGCCGTCCTCCGGCGGAAGCTCGCCGGCCGGGTTCGCTTCCAGCATGCCCAGTAGACCTTCTCCACCGTTCGATTGGCGAACTGCTCGGCGAGCCGGGCGGCGGCCTTGCTGCTGCGGGCGAACAGGATCACCCCCGACACCGGCCGGTCAAGCCGGTGCGGGATGCCGAGGTAGACGTTGCCCGCCTTGGCGTACTTGACGCGCAGGTAGTCCTTGACTTGCCCCTCCAGCGTCGGCACGCCCGGCGGGACGCCCTGTGTCAGCAGCCCGCCCGGCTTGGACACGGCGAGACAGTGGTTGTCCTCGTAGAGGACGGTCAGCGGCGGAAGGTCGCTCATTGGCATGTAGAAGGCGGACGGGAGAGGCTTTCACCCCTCCCGTCGTGACTAGGCGTCCTGTTTCATCGGCACGGCGGGCTTCTTGTCGATCTGCTCGCGCAGGTGCTCGAGCGCCTTGTTCAGCACCCGGTCGACGAACGGCGGCTTCGGGTTGCCGTCCTTGTCCTTCTCCGGCGGACGCGGCTTGGTGCGGATGACGTCGCGGTCGCTGCGGTACAGCATGTACTGCACGCGCTCCTCGTCCTTCATCGACACTTCCAGCTTCGGGTTCGGCTTCACTCCCCACTCGTCCGGGTCGATCTTCGCCGCCTCGAAATCCTTCTTGTCGGGGAAGCGGTGGATGTTCTTGCCGCTCGGCCGCCAGTAGCTGGCGGTGGTCAGCTTGAGCGCGCTGGCGTCGTTCTCCACCAGAATGATGTTCTGGACACTGCCCTTGCCGTAACTCCGCTCGCCGACGACGACGGCGCGGCCGTGGTCCTGCAGCGCGGCGGCGAGAATCTCGCTGGCGCTGGCGCTGTACTTGTTGACGAGGACGGCCATCGGCACCGGCCCGCCGGGACCGTTGAGCAAGGTGCCCTCGGCGCGGGCGTGGTAGACCTCGTCCTTGTGGTTGCGCCCCTTGGTGCTGACGATCACTCCGTCGGTCAGGAACAGGTCGCTGATCTCGACGGCCGCTCGCAGCAGCCCGCCGGGATTGTTACGCAGGTCGAGGACGAGGCCGCGGATGCCGTCCTTCTCCAGCGCCTCGACCACCGTCCGCAGCTCGGCGGCGGAGTTCTTGCCGAAGGTGACGAGCCGGATGTAGCCGATGCGCACTTTCTTATCGACAACGTAGTCCCAGCTCTTCGGATCACCCGAGCGGCGGACGTCGCCGAGCACACTCGGCACCTTGATGATGGCCCGGGTGATCGGGATGTCGAGCGGTTCCTTCTGCCCTTCGCGGAGGACGGTGAGGACGACCTTCGATCCCGGCTCGCCCTGGATCATGTCGACCGCCTCGCTCATCCGCATCTGTTCGGTCGCCTTGCCGTCGATCTTCAGGATCACGTCGCCGGCCACCACCCCGGCCTCGTAGGCGGGGGTGCCGACCATCGGGCTGATGACCGACAGCTGCCCGCCCTTCTGCCGATCGTAGCCGACCTGGATGCCAACGCCGCCGAACTTGCCCTCGCTCTGCTTGTCGAACTGCTTGTACTCGCGCGGATTGATGTACTGCGAGTGCGGGTCGAGCCGCTCCAGCCCGCCGTTGATCATGTCCTCGACCAGCTTGCGCTCGCGGTCGGGAGTGATGTCCACCACGTACTTCTGGCGGACCTCGTGGAGGATGTCGACCAGCAGCCGGACCAGCTCGTAGTCCTTGTCCCCTTCGCGGGTCGGCGAGCTGTAGGCGACGGCCAGGCCGAGCAGGGACACGGCGGCGATTCCCAGCAACCAGAACAGGTTCCGGCGTGACATGCGCGAGCGTCTCCTCTCCAGACGGGTGCGACCGGGCCGGGACCGGCCGGCGCGAGGGCGCGGGGAGGCGGCCAATCGCCTTCACCCTGCCGAATATTCCGAACGCGAGGATTATACTCCGCCCGAAAAGACCGTGCGAGCCGAGATGTCGAGCTAACCCATACAACCGATACGACCCGAACACTTTAACTGACCCATTCTAGCCATTTCATCCATTTTCTTTGACCGGCACTTCCCCTACCTTTAAGGTCTATTCTGTCGATGCCTGAGAAACGACTTGGGCAGACAACTCTGGCTGTGCCCGTTTTCCCGCGCATTCGGGTCGGCCGCGTTAGGTGTCTAGGGGAGATCGCTGGATGTTCGCAATCGTTCTCGCGACCGCTCTGACGTCTGGTTCGGTGGCCGCCGACTGGGGCTTCAAGCACCACGGCGGCTGCTCGACCTGCTGGTCGAGCTGCCACTGCGGCTGCTACGCCGTGGCTGTGGCTGCTATAGCTGTGGGTGTGGCTGCTACAGCTGCTGGAGCAGCCAGTGGGTGTGGGTGCTATAGCTGTGGTTGCCACGGCTGCTGGAGCTGCTGCGGTGGCTGCAGCTGCCACGGGTTCTGCCACTGCGGCTGCTACACCGGCTGCGGCTGCTGCGGGTGTGGCTGTGGCTGCTACACCGGCTGCTATAGCTGCTCGTGCGGCTGCTACAGCTGTGGCTGCTACAGCTGTGGCTGTGGCTGCTCGTGCGGCTGTGGCTGCGGGTGTGTGGGCTGCGGCTGCGCCGCTCCGGTGATCTCGGCCCCGGTGATCTCCGCTCCGGTGATCTCCGCTCCGGTGGCCGTCCCGCACGCCGTGGCCGCCCCGGTCGAGGAGTCGGCCAAGGTGACCTTCGTCGTGCCGAGCAACACCAAGCTGTTCGTCAACGACGTCGCCGTCTCGGCCGAGGGCAAGCAGACCTTCGACACGCCGAAGCTCGCCAAGGGCAAGAGCTACTTCTACACCGTCAAGGCCGAGATCAACCGCGAAGGCCAGACGGTCACCGACATCCGTCGCATCGACGTGGCCGCCGGCAAGGCGCTGACGGTCGACTTCACCAAGGCCGAGCGGCAGACCGCCAGCCGCTAACGCCCGGCCGGTCCCGGCGGCGAATTGTTTGCCGGGATCGCCCTTCGTTGTGTCCATCCCCCGTGATGGGATCAAGCGAATCTCGCTCGTCCACCCTCCTGCCAGCAACCGGCCCCGCCGCACGAACCGCTCGTGCGGCGGGGTTTTTTCGTTGCCCCAGCGAAGTGGGGATAACGGCGGGAAGCGGGTCCAATCGGAAGGTAGGGCGGACGACGGGAGTCGCACTGGATACGGCCTCTGGCGAACGCCACCCGAATCGCCCGGTCGCCGCCGCCTACCCAGTTGCCAGGCGCAGCTGCGAACTTGTCGTTGACCGCCGGCGGAGTGGTTTCTATCATCCGCCGCCCGTCGGCCCGACTCGCAGCGGGATGAGACGGCTCCTCCGTGGATCGATGATGACCTGGCGCAAGTGGATAGTCCGAGGGCTGGTGGTGTGCATCCTCGGCGGGTTGACTGCCGGGACGGCCCTGTTTGTGCTCTACACCAATCCGACCGTCGTCCGCCAGATAGTGCGCGAGCGCGTCGGGGAGCGGTTCGTACGCGTCGCCGTGCAGATCGGCACCGCCCGGCTGCGCCTGCTCGGCGGAGTCCTGGTCAACGAACTGCGCCTGTCGCGGAGCGACCAGGTGGAGACCGGCGACTTTCTCTATGTGCCCAACGCCGTCATCTTCCACGACAAGGAGCAGATGCTCGACGGGCGGGTAGCGATCCGGCAGGTGGAGTTGAACCGACCGCAGTTCCGCTTGATTCGCGAACGCGACGGCCGATTCAACGTGTCCGGCATCCTCGGGCCGATCAACCTGAAAGAGCGACTGCCGACGGTGGTGGTCCGCGGCGGCACGGTGACGATCGAGGATCGCGGACTGGGCGAGGGTGGCCCGCTGCTGCAGCTGCAGAATGTCGAGCT
Organism: Gemmataceae bacterium; assembly: GCA_046350215.1. Lineage (GTDB taxonomy): Bacteria > Planctomycetota > Planctomycetia > Gemmatales > Gemmataceae > JAXMAU01. The sequence goes on from JAXMAU010000060.1 coordinate 25,402, forward strand.
GACGCTCATCAACGACCCGCTGCCGCTGCTGCACATCGAGGGCACCGGCCACGCCGACCTGATCGGGCCGGTGCGCTTCCGCGCCGCGGTGCCGCGGGCGACGATGGCGGCGCGCGTGGAGTTCGATCTACCCGGCATCCCCATCGGTAATGAATTACTCGGTCGAATCACCCGCATCGTTCCCGAGTTGGCCGGCAAGCTCGGCCAGCTGACCGGCCGGGCGGAGCTGCGCGGCCAGGTGGCGCTGCCCGGCGACGGCCCCGGCAAGGCGACCTACGACTGCACGCTCAACCTGCGCAACGGCCGCTTCCGGCACGACGCCCTGCCGGTGCCGCTGGAGAACCTCGACCTCGCGGTGAAGCTCACCGACGGGGTGGTGCCGCAGGCGCGGCTGCGCGCGGCGAGCGGTACGGCCCGGCTCGATGTGCAGTTACGCGACGCCCGGCTGCCGGCCGGCCGCGACCAGCTGGACAACCCTCTCGACCTGATCGGCGAGCTGGACGCGGAGGTAACGAAATTCGTCGTGACCGATGCGGCGCTGGCCGCGGCGCCGGCCGACCTGGCGTTCGTCAAACCGGACTTCTCGCCGTCCGGCCCGCTCGACGTGCGCTTCCGCTACCGCAAGGCGACAGCCCGGAAGCCGGTGGTGAAGGAGTGGACGATCGAGCCGCAGGGGATGAGCGGAGCATTCGTCGACTTCGCGTATCCGGTACGCCAGGTTCGCGGCGCCATCGTCGTCGACGTGGCCCGGGCGCCGCTGCGTAACATTCACATCGACCTGACCGGCCAGGCGGGCGAAACGCCGGTCAGCCTGCGCGGCTCCATCAAGGGCGAGAAGGCGACCAGCGAGGTGATCCTCGACATCTCCGGCCGCGACCTGTTGCTGGACGACTCGATCTATCAGGTGCTGCCGGCACGGGTGCAGCGGGTGGCGCAGCAGTTCTTGCCGCAGGAGAGTCGCACGCACGGGCTGGCCAGCCGACCGATGGGCAAGGCCGACATCGAGGCGCAGATCCGCCGCTCCCACGGCGAGGCGCGCTTGCAGAAGCAGTTCACGGTGACGTTCAAACGGGCGTCGGTGCTGTACGACAAGTTCCCGTACCCGCTGGAGAACGTCTCGGGCGTCCTGGTCGTGCATCCGGACCACTGGGAGTGCAAGGGGTTCCGCGGCTTCCACGCCGGCGGCGAGATCCTGGTCGACGCGCGGTCGTTCGAGCTGCCGGGCGGCCGGCCGGCGGGCGGAATCGGGTCGTCGGGGCCGGAACGGGTGAAGGTTCGGATCACTGGCCGCGAGCTGCTGCTCGACGGCGAGTTCGAGAAGGCGCTGGCGCCGATCTCCGGCAACGAGCGGGTAGCGCTGCAACAGGCGTGGAAGAAGCTACGGCTGGCCGGCCGACTGAGCTTCTCCGCCGAGGTGGTCGACGATCCCGGCCAGCCGCAGAACATCGACGTCAGCGTCGACGTCCGCGGCTGCACGATGAAGCCCGAGTATTTCGATTACGCGCTGGAACAGGTGGCGGCGTCGGTCCGCTATCGGCAGGACCTGGTGACGATCCGCGATCTGACGGCGCGGCACGGGCCGGCCGAGATCGGCCTGCGCAGCGGGGTGATCCAGGTGCGGCCCGACGGCGGTGGTTTCACCGCCTGGCTGCAAGGGTTGACGGCACGGGGGCTGGTGACCGACGACGCCTTCTTGCAGGCGCTGCCGGACACCCTGCAGCGTGTGGCCGAGGCGATCCGGCTGCGTTCGCCGGTCGACCTGGCGGCCAGCCTGACGCTGGTCGCGCCGCCCGGTCCGACCAAGCCGCTGGAAGTGTGGTGGGAGGGCGCGATCGGACTGAACGATGCGGCGTTGCGCGCCGGAGTGACGATCACTGGGGCGACCGGGCAGGTGTACACTCGCGGCTACCACGACGGCCGGCGGCTGCGCGGCGCCACCGGGCAGCTCAAGCTCGACCGGGCGACCGTACTCGGGCAGCCGCTGACCGGGGTGCAGGCGCGCCTCGATCATGAGCCGGGCAGCCCCGAGGTGTTGCGCGTCCGCGACTTGCGCGCCGGTCTGTTCGGCGGCACCCTCACTGGGCAGGCGCGCGTCGACACCAGCGGCGGACTGCGCTACGACGTGCTGCTGGAGGCGATCGGCGTCCAGCTGGAGCTGCTCGGCCGGCACAACCTGGGCGACGCCTCCCGGCAGGCCCAGCTGCAGGGGCCGCTGCGGGCGGCGCTGCACCTGACCGGCGAGGGCAAGGACATCTACGGCGTGAAGGGCAACGGCCGCGTCGACATCCCCGAGGGGAAGATGGGGCAGCTGCCGGTGCTGCTCGACTTGGTGAAAGCGTTCGGGCTGCGCGTGCCCGACCGCACGGCATTCGAGCAGGCGCACATGCTGTTCGGCATCGAGGGGCCGCAGCTGGCGGTCCGCCAACTCGACCTGTACGGCAACGCCATCAGCCTCCGCGGGCAAGGCAACGTCGACCTCGACGGCAATCACCTCAACCTGGAGTTCACCGCCACGCCGGGGCGGGTTTCGCAGATCCTGCCGGTCGGCTTCGACGCCATCCCGCAGGCGATCAGCCAGCAGTTCTTCAAGATCAAGATGCACGGCAAGCTGGGCAAGGACGGTCCATTGCGTTTCGACAAGGAATTGATTCCCGCCGTGGTCGAGCCACTACGGCGGGCGATCGGGGGAGGATGAGCGGCGCGGTCCGCTGGGCGGCGCCGTCAGCTCTGCAAGGGGGAGGCCAAGGTGGGTGGCACGATCCTGTCCCGCATGATCCTGTGGGAACTGACCAAGGTGTTCGTGATTTCCCTGGTGGGCATCACCGGCATCCTGCTGCTGGCCGGCATCATCGCCGAGGCGTCGCAGCAGGGGCTGGGGCCGACCCAGATCATGGCGGCCATCCCGCTCTTGATCCCGAGCACCCTGCCGTACACCATTCCGGCGACCACCCTGTTCGCCACCAGCGTGGTGTACGGCCGGCTGTCGGCCGATAACGAAATACTCGCGATCAAGGCGTCGGGGGTGAACATCCTGCACGTCGTCACTCCCGGCGTGGTCCTCGGCCTGGCCATGAGCCTGGGGACGGTGGGACTGTACTACCGCATCATCCCGTACACGCACCACCTGCTGCGGACGCTGGTGTTCCACGACGCCGAGGAGCTGCTCTACTCACTGCTTCGCCGGCACGGGATGGTCAGCCACCCGAACTTGCCCTACGCCATGTTCGTCAAGAGCGTGCAGGGCAAGAAGCTGATCAGCCCGGTGTTCAAGCGCAAGAACGAGCGCGGCCAGATCGACATGGTGGCGCACGCCCGCGAGGCCGACCTGCGCGTGGACATGTCGAAGATGCAGCTGCTGATCCACATGCGGTTCGGCGTGGGCATCAGCGAGGACGGGTCGCAGGCGTACTTCGAGGACCGCTACTTCGAGCTGAGCCTGCCGCCGGACCTGCTGAAGAACCAGAACCGCCGGCCGCGCGACATGACCTGGCAGGAGTTGCTCGGCCGGCGCGGCGAGCTGTTCGACGAGATCGGCGAGATCGGCGCGGAGATCGGCACGGTGTCGGCGGCGGTGCTGCTCGGCGGCCACCCGGCCGACCTGCCGCAGCACCTCCGCAACCTCAAGGAAAAGGAGAAGAACCGCCGGCAGCAGATCCAGCACATCTACGTCGAGATGCTGATGCGGCCGGCGCTCAGCTTCGGCTGCCTGTGCTTCATCCTGGTCGGCTGTCCGATCGGCATCATGTTCAGCCGCGGCGACTATTTAGGGGCGTTCATCACCTGCTTCTTGCCGATCGTGCTGGTCTACTATCCGCTGCTGTTGTGCGGCACCAACATGGCCAAGGACGCCAAGTTCAACGAGGTGCTGCTGGTGTTCGCCGCCGACGCGGTGATCGTCATGGGCGGGCTGGTCCTGTTCCGCTGGCTGATGAAGAACTAGCCGGCCTTTTCGGATCGCTTAACTCATCGTCAACGCCCGCCCGTCCCACCGGGCGGGCGTTGGCCGTTCACCGCTCCCACGGCAGGGCGTCGCGCTCGTAGTACCGGCGGCTCTGCTCGGCCTGGATCGCCTGCCAGGAACCGAACGCGAACAGGCCGAACAACAGCCCCGGCCACAGCCCGGTCGGTGCGTAGTGCGGCAGGAACGGTTCGCCCCGCTCGCCGATCAGCGCATTCGCCGCCAGGACCGCCGCCACCACCAGCGACACCCACAGCGAGAACAGCAGCCCCTTGCGCGGCGCCGCCAGCATGCTCGCCTCGCGGGTGATCTGCCCGCCGTCGAGCGGCCACACCGGCAACAGGTTCAGGATCGGCCAGTACAGGTTGATGACGATCAGGAAGGCGAGCAACACCCGCAGGGCAGGGTACTCCAGCAGCCACATCGGCGGGCCGAACGCGATCAGTCCGTACCGCAACCCGGCCCACAGCGCCAGCTGGATGAGCGGCCCGGCGGCGACGATCAGGATCCGCTTCCACGGGGAATCGACGGCGCTGGCGCCGATCGCCAGCCCGCCCATCCCGTGTAGCAGGATGTGGCCGCGCGAGCCGAACGCCTGCCCCATCCAGATGTGCCCGAACTCGTGCAGCAGGATCGACACGAAACAGGCGACCACCCACAAAAGCAGTTCCGGCAGGCCGTTTTCGGAGAACACCGGCTGGCGGGTGCTGCTCCAGCCGAGCATCACCGCGACCAGCCAGAAGAACGGGTGGACGCGAACGTCCACCCCGAACAGGCGAAAACGCAGGTCGAACGGGGTCGCGCCAGGGTCGGAGATCACGGGGAATCGTCCTCGCGGGATGAGGGAGCGTCGCTCTTGATTGTCGAAGCCGCGGCGCCGCTGGGCAAGGGGAATCGTCTGCCCGATTCCCTCTACCCCGGTGGCGGCGGTCGGCCCTAGAATGCACCGCATGGACTGGACCGTCTTTCGCGCTGCGATGCCTGTTTCCGCAACCTGGGCGTACCTGGATCACGCCGCGGTGTCGCCATTGCCGGCGCCGACGCGGACGGCCATGCTCGCCTGGCTCGACGACGTCACCGCCAACGGCGTCGTCCACGAGGGGCGGTGGATCGCCCGCGTGGAGGAGATCCGCCGCCAGTTCGGCCGCCTGCTCAATGCCGACCCGCTCGACGTCGCCTTTGTCAAGAATACGAGCGAAGGGATCGGCATTGTCGCCGAGGGCTACCCGTGGCGGGCCGGCGACAACATCGTCAGCGTCGAGGGCGAATACCCGGCCAACGTCTACCCGTGGCTCAACCTGGCCAATCGGGGAGTAACGCTGCGGCAGGTGCCGACGCGCGACGGGCGCGTGATGGTCGACGACCTGCGCGCGGCCATCGACGAGCGGACGCGAATCGTCACCCTGAGCGTGGTCGAGTTCGCCACCGGCTTCCGCAACGACCTGGACGCCGTCGGCGGGCTGTGCCGCGAACGGGGCGTGCTGTTCTTCGTCGACGCCATCCAGGGTCTCGGCGTGCTGCCGCTCGACGTGGCCCGGACGCCGGTCGACTTCCTCGCCGCCGACGGGCACAAGTGGCTGCTTGGCCCGGAAGGGGCGGCGGTGTTCTGGGCGCGGCGCGAATGCGTCGAACGGTTGCATCCGGTCGGTGTCGGCTGGAACAGCGTCGTCGGCGCATTGGACTTCTCGTCGATCGACTTTCAGTTGAAACCGCACGCCGGCCGATGGGAGAGCGGTACGCTCAACCTGGGCGGCATCGTCGGCCTGGGGGCGAGCCTCGACCTGTTGATGGACGCCGGCATCGACGCCATCGCCGCCCGCGTGATGGGGCTGACCGACCGCCTGGGTGCCGGCATCGACGCCGCGATCGGCTGGCGGGTGTACAGCAGCCGGCGCGACGGGGAGCGGCTCGGGGATCGTGTCGCTGGTCGTCCCGCCAGGGCAGGAGCCGGCAGCGATCGTCCGCACCCTCCGCCAGCGTGGGGTGGTGGCGAATCACCGCGCGGGCCGCCTCCGCCTCAGTCCGCACGCCTATAACACACCCGACGAGATCGATTACGTGCTCGACCTGCTGAGGGAGTTGTCATGACCCGGCCGATCGATCGCCGCCTCGCCATCTATCCGGGGACGTTCGACCCGATTCACAAGGGACACCTGGACATCGTCCACCGGGGCAGCCGGCTGTTCGACCGCCTGATCGTCGCTGTCGGCATCAACCCGGACAAGGCGCCGTTTTTCGCCCTGGAAGAGCGGGTCGACCTGATCCGCAAGGTGGTGGCGCGCTACCCAAACGTCTCGGTCGACGGGTTCACCGGGCTGGCGGTCGGGTTCGCGCGCGAGGTCGGCGCCGGCGTCATGCTCCGCGGCCTGCGAACCACCAGCGACATGGAGAACGAGTTCACCATGTCGCTGATGAACCAGAACCTCGACAGCGAGATCGACACCGTGTTCCTGATGGCCAAGGAAGGGTACTCGCACCTGTCGAGTACCCTTCTGCGCCAGATCGCCCAGTTCGGCGGCAAGCTCGACCAGTTCCTGCCGCCGGAGGCCCAGTCGGCGCTGCTGGTGCGCGTGCAGGAACGGCAGGCGGCGCGGCGGTGAGCGGCGGCGTCAAACGTTTTGCTTGGGCTGTTATGGCAAGGTCTCCTGAACCTGCCGCTCTGCCGACCGCAGGTCTCCTCCGGCACCCGGGAGACCTTCGGTCCGCCGGAGTGGCCCGGTCGGGAGACCGGGCCACAACAGGGGTGGCTCTTGTGGCTGTTGGGGCTGTTGGCTGTTGTGGCAAGGTCTCCCGACCTTGCCACGGCTGGGGACCGCAGGTCTCCTCGGGCGCCTCGCATACGTGGAGACCTTCGGTCGGCCAGAGTGGCCCGGTCGGGAGACCGGGCCACAACACGGGCGGCGGTGAGCGGCGGCGTCAGCTGTTGAACAGGTCCTGGTAGGCGTTCTGCCCACTGGCGGCGCCGAAGCCGACGTGTCGCTGCGGCCGGCTGGTCAGTTCGCTGCGATTGATGGCGAACTGCTTCATCGCCCAGTTCCAGTCCCACCGGCCGGCGTCCATGAAGTGCATGACCAGCAGATTTTTCAGCTCCTCGATCTCGGCGAAGCTGTAGCCGTCGGTCGACGCGATCGCCCGCGGCAGGTCGAGGCCGCTGCGGATGTCGTCGTGCCAGCGGTCGATCAGCCGCCGGCGCAGCTCCTCGTCGGGCGGCTTGAAGTGCAGCACCACGTCGAGCCGCCCCGGCCGCTTGAACGCCCGGTCGATCAGGTCGAGCGAGCAGTTGGTGGTGAACACGAACACCACGCCCTCGTTCACCTGGATTCCATCCATGGCAGAGAGGAAAACAGCCTGATCTTCCGTCTCGGCGATCTTGTCTCGATCGCGCAGCGCCAGGTCCATGTCGTCGAAGAAGACGATGCCGCGCTTCTCAACGGTGAACAGCTGTTCGATGGTGCCGTGGGCGCGAGCTTGCCGATAGTTGTCCGGGTTGACCAGCCGGTATTCCCAGCGGCGCTTGCGGCACGCCTCCCAGATCCACCGGCAGGCCATCGTCTTGCCGTTGCCCGGCGCCCCGGTCAGCAGCACGCCGCGCTTGGCCCGTCCGCCATACGCCTTGATCTGCGACAGGTGCGGCCCTTCGAGATAGCCGATGGTATTCTGCCACAGCTGGTCGATCTGTTCGGGTGGCAGCACCGGCTCCAGGCTGGGCGGCTCGTCGTCGCGGCGGCAACCGAGCGCCAGCCGATAGAACTTGCGATAATCCTTCTGGTCGACGGCGACGAAGTCGACGCCCCAGATGTTGTTGTGATCGTTGTACATGAAGCGGACGCGGACGAACGTCACGCCGCCCAGCTCGTACAGGCGCATGCCAAGCTGCACGCCGGCGTTGGTCTTGCGGCCGTCGGGGTCCCAGTCGCGGACCAGCACCCCGTCGATCGGCAGGATGCTGCCGCGCCGGGCCGCCTTGATGACCGGGCCATAAAACTCGTCGATGTCCAGCGCGATCGGGGCGGTGAACCCCGCGGCCTTGGCCGCCTGCTCCAGCAGGTAGCGATGATCGGCGGTGTATTGTTGCAGGTTGCTCATACTGGTGTCCTGGACACGACGGAGGAGCGAAAGGTTCACACAGGTTCGCCGGCCACGAGCGTTTCGCGGAGGTGGAACGGCTCGTCCGGCCCGTGGTCGAACAGGATCAGGTCGGCCGGCGCGCCCGCTTCCAGGGCAACGGCCGGCAGCCCGAGCAGCCGGCGCGGGTGGGCGCCGGCCATGTCGAGCGCTTCGGCGAGGCGAACGTCGCCCAGCCCGACCAGGTGGCGAACGCAGGCGTCGGTGAACACGCCCGAGCCGCCGAGGAACGAAGTACCCGGCACCACCACCTTGCCGCCGGACAAAACCTCCAGCTCCTGCCCCCAGGTGGCATATCGCCCCGGCGGCAAGCCGGCGAGACTGCTGGCGTCGCACGTCACGATCAGTCGGGCGGGCGTCTTGACGCGCATCAGCACCCGTAAGACCGCCGGCGGCAGGTGGTGGCCGTCGGCGATCACGCTGGCGGTCAGCTCGTCGTTCGCCAGCTGCTCCCACAGGTAGCTTTCGTGCCGCGGCAGCAGCCGTGACAGCCGTTGCCCAGGTGCGTCGACAGGCGAGCGCGCCGGCCTGGACCGCGGCGCGGATGCGCGCCGGTGTCGCCGCCGTGTGGCCGATGGCGATCACCACGCCGTCACGCGTCAGCCGCTCGATGAACGCCAGCGCGGCATCATGCTCGGGCGCCAGCGTGACCAGGCGGATGCGCCCGCCGGCGGCCTCCTGCCAGCGGCGAAACTCGTCGAGGTCGGGCGGCCGGACGTGCGCCCGTGGGTGAGCGCCGCGCGGCCCGTCTTCCGCACTGATGTACGGCCCTTCCAGGTGAAAGCACGGCAGCGCCCGGTCGAGAGCGGAATCCTCCTCACAGGCCCGGCGCAGCGTGGCGAACCCGTGCCGCAGGGCGTCGAACGGGCCGGTGATGAGGGTCGGACACAGGCCGACGATGCCGTGCCGCTGGCAGGTGTGGACGACGGCGCGGACGTCGTCGACGGTGAGGTCCGGCGAGACGAACGCCTTGCCCTCGCACCCGTTGATCTGCAGGTCGAACAGCCCCGGCGCCACCCAGCCCGCCTGGCGCGCCCCGGTGGAGAGGCCACCGGAAGCGGGCGCCACCGAGGTGAGGCGTCCGCCGCTCTCGGTCCGATCGATCAACGTGCCGGTCTGGTAGTGTCTTGCCCGGATCTGCATGGCAGCGGTCATCTCAGGGGGTGGGGTCGGCGGCGGGGTCGGTGTCGCGGTGCCGGGAACGGCCGAGCCATCCCGCCAGGGTACGACCGATGGCGTAGGCCGTCAGCCCACTGCCAACGCCGAGGAAGAAAAAGGCGAGGTCGCGGCGCGTGAGGTGAAACCGCGCGGCGGGGGCTTCGACGTGCCCGCGGACGGGGATCAGCTCCACCTCGACCGGGTCACCAGTCTCCTTCCGGGAGACGGCCGCGTTGTCCTGCTTTTTCTTGACCTTGCGTGACGATTTGCCCGAGGGCACCGGCGGGACCGCGGCCTGCGGAACGCCGTCGGCGGGAGTGGGCAATCGCTTGCCTGGCGCGGTCACGAGCGTTTCGGCGGTGGGCGCTGTGCCGGCCGACGGCTTGCGGGCGGTTCGCTCGGGGAGGTCGAGCAGCGGGGTGGTCGGCAGGTGATGGAGGGCGGCCGCGGCACCCTTCAACTCCTCGCGCTCCAGCCAGCGGAGGTACGACGCCATGCCAGCGTCGGCGGCGGGAGCGGCGACCTCGGTCGACCCGGCGACGAGGAACACCTCCAGGGCGCGGGCGGCCCGCTCCGGGGTGGGATACCGGGCCGACGGTTCCTTCGCCATCATCCAGTTGACGATCTGCTGCAATCCGTCGGGGACGGCCGGATTGAACTCGCGGAGCGGCCGGGCCGGCTCGGTCGCGTGCCGGATCATCTGGGTGATGATGTTGGTGTCCGGAAACGGCGGCTGGCCGCCAATCAGGTGATAGAGGACGCAGCCGAGGCTGTAGATGTCGGCGCGGATGTCGGTGTGCCGCGGGTCGCGGGCCTGCTCCGGCGCCATGTAATCGGGGGTGCCGAGGATCACCCCTTCGCCGGTCAGGCCAGGGTCCGCCGCTTCGGCCGTCTCGTCGGCCAGGGTACGGCCGAGGCCGATGTCGAGGATCTTGACCGCACAGGGCAGTGTACTCTCGTCGCCCGGCGGCGGGGTGAGCATCAGGTTGGCTGGCTTCAGGTCGCGGTGAACCAGCCCGCACGAGTGAATGTGGTGCAACCCCTGCAGCGCCAGGTAGACGGCGTGGACCGCTTCCTGCACCGGCAGCTGTTTCCGCCGGTGCAGCAGTTCGTCGAGCGTCTCGCCTTCCAGGTGCTCCATCACCAGGTAGTGCAGCCCGTCGGCGACTCCCACCTGGAAGGTACGGACGATGTTCGGGTGGTTCAGCTGGAGGGCGAGCTTGGCCTCGCGCTGGAACCGACTGAGCAGCATGGGATCCTGCGCCTTCGACGGCGGCAGCACCTTGATGGCGACCGTCTGGCCGAGCCGGTGCTGCGCCCGATACACGCCAGCCATCCGTCCCTTGCCGAGCCGGTCGAGCACCTTGTATTCGCCCAGGAAGAAGCCGTCGGCGTGGCCGCGGGCGAGCAGGCCGGCCTGGTAGTCGGTAACGTAGCCGTGCTCGACCATCCAGGCGGCGAAGCGGCCGAGGTTGGTCGCGTCGTCGCCGGCCTCCGCCTGCCACCGCGCATACATCGCCCGTGCCTCATCCAGCGCAAGCAGCTTGCTGCGCAGGAGCAGGCCGTAGACGTTTTGCACGGTCAGTTCCATGCGGCCCCCCGGGCGGTCGCCGGACGTGGCGTGAAATGGGAGGAATGCGGTCGACGATTCTCTGCTGTCTTATAATTCCAGCATGAACCTGGACACCGTGCTACCCCTGCTCGCCGAAAACCCCGACGCCGCGGTCGACCTGGCCGAGGTGGCGCTGCTGATCGCCCGCGACGAGTACCCGCAGCTGGATGTCGAGGCCGAGCTTGCCGAGGTGGCGGCAATGGCGCGCGAGGTCAAGCCGCGCCTGCGCGGTCCTCTGTCGGTGCAGGTCGACGCCCTGTGCCGCTACCTGTTCCACGAGCAGGGGTTTTGCGGCAACCAGCGTGACTACTACGACCCGCGGAACAGTTATCTGAACGACGTGCTGTCGCGGCGTACCGGGCTGCCGATCACGCTGTCGGTGGTGGCGATCGCGGTCGGCACGCGCGCCGGCCTGGAGGTCGCCGGCGTGGGGCTGCCGGGCCACTTCATCGCCAAGGCGGTCCAGCGCGGACAGACGATCCTGTTCGACCCATTCCACGGCGGACAGCTGCTGTCACTCCCGGACTGTGAGGCGCTGGTGGAGCGAGTCACCGGCGTGCCGTTCGAGGCGAATACCGCCGCCCTGGCGGCGGCCTCGCCGGGGTACGTCGTGCAGCGGATGCTGACCAACCTGAAGGGGGTCTACCTGCAGCTACGCGATTACGCCCGTGTGGCTCGGGTGATCGACCGCCTGTGGCAACTGTGTCCCGACGATCCGACGCAACGGCGCGACCTCGGCGTTGCCCTGTTACAGGCCGGTCGGCCCGGTCCGGCGATCGACCATCTGCGTGCCTACGTCGGCGGCGACCCTCCGCCGGTCGACGGCGGAACGATCCGCGAGCTGCTGCAGCAGGCCGAGGGCGCCGTCGCCCGGTGGAATTGACAGGGGCGGTCCAGTCGTGACCTGACGCGA
>JAXMAU010000061.1:0-36912 GCA_046350215.1 Gemmataceae bacterium
ACCGGGCTGGCGGTGCAGAACGTCAATTACCGCGACGTCGGCACCATCCTGAGCGTCATCCCCAAGATCAGCCCCGACGGCAAGGTGACCATGCGAGTGACGCCGCAGATCTCCAATCTGTCCGCCACCACTCTGCCGGTCGGCAACGGGGCGCAGGCGCCGATCATCAACCAGCAGATCCTCGACACCACCATCGTGGCCCGTGACGGCGAGACGGTGGCGATCGGTGGGCTGATCACTCGCAGCGACACCAAGACGGAGAACAAGATCCCGTGGCTGGGTGACCTGCCGATGGTTGGCACGCTGTTCCGCTACCGCTCGCAGATCAAGGAGAAGCGCGAGCTGCTGATCATCCTGACGCCGCACATCGTTCGCACGCCGCTGGAGGCGGACAAGGTGCTGGCCGAGGAGGCGCGGCGGATGGACTGGGTGCTGGGCGACGTGATCAAGACGCACGGGATGAGCGGCATGCACCCGCTGTTCCCGCCGCCGCCGGCGCCGCCGAGTGGTGGAGTGGATGCCGAGCTGCCGGCGCCGGTGGCGCCGGGGCTGCCGGGCGAGGTGAAGCCGGCCGCGCCGATGCTGCCGGCGCCGACGCCGGTGCCGGGGATGGCGGCCCCGCTGCCGCCTGGCGCGGCCCTGCCGGGCCAGGCGTCGCCGGCCGGTCCGGCGATCGGCAACCCGCCGGTCCCGGTGCCGCCGCCGGCCGGGGACCCGGCCTCACAGGAGCCGATGCTGCCGGCGCCGCGGCCGCTCAGCGCGTTGCCCGCGACGAACGGGGCGATCACCCCGGTGTCGGCGGTGTCCACGCCGGAGGAACGGCCGCTGGCGAATCTGAGTCTGCGGATGGGTCGGCCGCCAGCGAACGTTCCCGTTCGGACCATCGGGGGCACCTCGCCCACGTCGACGTCCCCTCCGGCCACGACGGCCCCAGAGGCCCAGGGAAAGGAGTCTGACCAATGGCGCCGCAAGTCGCTGTTCCGTTGACCGCGGCCGCCCGTCGCGGCGGGTGGGCTATCCTGCTGCTGACCGGCCTGACGACGGGCTGCGTCGGCACCTCCGGCTCGCTGTGGTCGACGTCGTTGATGCCGACCCGCAAGCTGCCCTGCCAGATCGTCTGCACCTGGCAGAACAGCGTCGCCTTCGTGCCCGACCCGACTCGTGGCGGCAACCCGGGGCCGGGGATCGCCGGCCGGTTGTACCTGTTCGGTCCGGAGGTCGACTTCCCGATGGAGGCGGAGGGCACCCTCACCGTCGACCTGGCCGACGAGACGAACGGCACCCCGGTGCTGCTGGAGCGCTGGATCATCGATCCGGAAACGCTGTGCCGGCTGCGGAAGAAGGACATGATCGGCTGCGGTTACACGCTGTTCCTGCCGTGGAGCAAGTATCGCCCGGACATCACCAAGGTCCGCCTGCGGTCGAGCTTCCAGGGACCGGCGATGCCGGCGCCGATTTACACCGAGAACGTGGTGACGCTGGCGCAGACCAACGGCCTCATCCGCGAAGGCGCCGGCCCAAAGCTAAGATGAAGAAGGGAACCACAAAGGACACAAAGAGCACAAAGGAAAGAGCAGAAAGAAAGAATGAATGAATAGAAAGAGAAAGAAGAATTGGTAGAATTGGTGCGGATTGTTGACTGACGAGATGGGTGAAGGTTTGAGCCACCCCCGGCCCATACGGCAGGGATGGCTCAAACCTCTTACCCTTCTCTCTTCTTTACTTTCTGTTCTTTCTTTGTGCTCTTTGTGATCTTTGTGGTTATACTCTTCTTTCTTACATCTGGGAGGTCGCACCATGCTACGGTTTGCCGCGTTGTTGCTTGCCGTCGTTCCCGCTGCGCTGGCGGCGGACGCGCCGTTGTCGTTGCAGATGCGCAAGCGCGTCGAGACGGCGCCGGGCAGCGGGCGGTATCACACCGTCACCGTGCCGGCGGCGTGGGATGCGCCGCGGACGGCGGTCATCGTCTGCGACATGTGGGATCTGCATCATTGCCTGAATGCCGTCCGCCGCGGCGACGAGCTGGCGCCGCGGATGAACGCCTTCCTCAAGCCGCGCGCGACCGCGGCGCGCTCATCATCCACGCGCCCAGCAGCTGCATGGAGTTCTACCAGGACCACCCGGCGCGGAAACGGGCACAGACTACGCCGCGGGCCAAGACGTTCCCGAAGGAGATCAACGCCTGGTGCCGGCACATCCCGGCCGAGGATAAGGGCACCTACCCGATCGACCAGAGTGACGGCGGAGAGGACGACGACCCGGCCGAACACAAGGCGTGGGCGGAGAAGCTCAAGACGATGGGCCGCAACCCGCGCGCGCCGTGGAAGCGGCAGACCGACAAGCTGACCATCGACCCCGACCGCGACGTCATCAGCGACGGCGGCGAGGAGATCTGGAGCGTGCTCGCCGCCCGCGGTATCGACCGGATCATGCTGGTCGGTGTGCATACGAATATGTGCGTACTCGGTCGGCCGTTCGGACTGCGGCAGATGGCGCGGAACGGCAAGACGGTGGTGCTGGTCCGCGACCTGACCGACACCATGTACAACCCGGAACGGGCGCCGTTCGTCAGCCACTTCACCGGCACCGACCTGATCGTCGAACACATCGAGAAGTTCGTCTGCCCGACGATCACCAGCGACCAGCTGCTCGGCGGGAAGCCGTTGCGCTTCTCCGGCGATCGCCGGCCGCACGTCGCCATCGTCACTGCCGAGGACGAGTATCAGACCGAGAAGTCGCTGCCCGAATTCGCACTCAAACACCTGGGCAAGACGTGCCGCGTCAGCTTCGTGTTCGCCAACGATAAGCAGCGCTACGACCTGCCGGGGCTGGACGTGCTGAACGACGCCGACGTGGCGCTGATCAGCGTGCGGCGGCGGCCGCTGCCGGCGGCGCAGCTGGCGATCGTGCGGCGGTTCGTGGCGGACGGCAAGGCGGTGGTCGGCATCCGCACCGCTAGCCACGCCTTCGCCCCGCCGCTGGGTAAGACGGTGCCCGAGTGCGACGCCTGGCCGGAGTTCGACCGCGACGTGCTCGGCGGCAACTACACCGGGCACCACGGCGAGGGCACCCGACCCACCATCACCGTCGCTCCGGTGGGTGCCAAGCATCCGATCCTCGACGGCGTGAAGGTGAGCGAGTTGCGCGGCGGGGGATCGCTCTACAAGGTGCGTCCGCTGGCGAAGACGGCGACGCCGCTGCTGATCGGCGCGATTCCCGGCAAGCCGGCCGAGCCGGTGGCGTGGGTGAACAGGTCGACTGCCGGCGGCCGCGCGTTCTACACCTCGCTCGGCCACGTCGACGACTTCCAGCAGCCGGCGTTCGCCGCACTGCTGCGGAACGCGGTGCTGTGGGCGGCGGACGCCAAGGCCACGACCTCGAAGAAGTGAATATGATCAGGATCTTTTATATCGCAATAGTGCTCGGCGTGCTTGGGTCGGCGCGCGGGGCGGAGAAGCCGGCCGACGCGGCGACGGTGTTCGAGAAGCGGCTGCTGCCGATCTTTCGCTCGCCCAACCCGTCCAGCTGTGTGCAGTGCCACCTGGCCGGCGTCGACCTCAAGCAGTACCTCCGTCCGTCGCACGAGGCGACGTTTGTCGCTCTGCGCGACCAGGGGATGATCGATCTCGATCGGCCGGAGCGATCGAAGATCCTGCACCTGATTCAGATGGGCAAGGATGAGACAGGCGGGGCGGCGCTGATCCACCGCAAGACCCGCGCGGCGGAATACGCCGCATTCGCCGAGTGGATCCGGCGCTCGGCCGCCGACCCGCGGCTGCGCCGCCTGCCGCAAGCGGAGGCGGGCGCGAAGGTGGGACCGAGCCGGCCGGCGGAGGTGGTGCGGCACGCCCGCACGGACCGCATGCTGGAGACGTTCACCAACACCGTCTGGGCGATGCGCTTTCGCTGCATGAGCTGCCACACCGAGGGCACCGGCGAGAACCGCAAGCTGGTGCAGGAGCACGGCCAGCGCGTCGCCCTGTTTCGGGCCGAGGGGCCGGCGGCGACGCTGGAGCAGATGCGCAACGGCCGGCTGATCGACGTCGACCACCCGGAGCGGAGTTTGCTGCTCCGCAAACCGCTGAACGAGGTGAAGCACGGCGGCGGACAGAAGTTCGTGGTCGGCGACCAGGGGTATCGGGCGTTCCGCACCTTCGTCGAGGATTACGCTCGCACGGTGAAGGACGGTTACCGCGACGCCGCGTCGCTGCCGCGCTGGGCGGACGAGCCGCAACGGTTCGGCACCGACGTGTGGCTCAAGCTGACCAGCACCCCGCCGGCGTGGGGCGATCGGCTGTTGCAGGTGTCGGTGTATGCCTGGGACGAGCGGACCGGCGGCTGGGAGCGGGAGCCGATCGCCACCTCCGACCGCGTCGTCTGGGGCAAGGGGCGGCTGTGGCAGCACACGCTGACGCTGCTGGCGGCGCGCGGGTCGGCGCGGGCGGCGGTGTGGGCGAAGGGGAAGCCGGCGCTCGACCGCGGCCGCTATCTGGTCAAGGTCCACGTCGACCGCGGCGGGCGCACCGGCGGCGACTGGCAGACCGGCCTCGGGCCGGCCGATTTCGTCGGCCAGGTCGAGGTGACGTCGGCGTGGCCGGCAGGGTACGGAAAAATGACGACGGTGGACGCCGCCGCGGTTCGTCGGCCCGCCGGCCAATCCGCCGTCGCCGATTGACGGCTGCGGCGGCCGTGTGGTGTAATCGGGGGCGTTCCTCCGTCCCCGACCCGAGGTGCGGCGAGCGGCGATGAGCGAGATCACCCGCGAACAGCTCCACGCCTACCTGGACGACGCCCTGAGCGACGCCGAGCTGGCTCGCGTCGAACAGGCGTTACGCGAAGACAAAGCGGTCCAGGAGCAGCTGCGGCAGGCGATGGCCGAACGGGATCGCGGCGAGCACTCGCTCGGCAGCGTCTGGCGGCACGAACGGTTCACCTGCCCGAACCGCGAGCGGCTCAACAGCTACCTGCAGGGCGTGCTCGACGACGCCGAACAGGATTACCTGGCGTTCCACCTGGAAACGCTCCAGTGCCGCGCCTGCCTGGCCAACCTGGATGACCTGCGGAAAGTCAAGCAGGAGCCGCTGCCGGAGGCCGAGAAGCGGAAGAAGCGGATCTACCGTTCGACGGCCGGTTCGCTGCGCAACGCCCGCGAGAGCAGCTGACGGCGGCCGCCCCGACCTGCCCCGCTTGAACCGTCCCCGGTGACGGCATAAGATTCGACTGTCGGGACTCTCGCCAGGAAACCCCTGCCTCCCGTGGTCGTCCCGCGGGTTTTCCTGCCGTGGCGTGCTTCCGGGTCAGGATCGACGCACATGAGCGACAAAGACGGTCCGCGCCTGCCCCCCCCCTCCGCCGAGGACCAGCGGGTCGCCGCCCGCAACTTCGAGTACGCCAACCGCGCCTCCGCGGCCGGCAACTTCGACCTCGCCATCAGCATGCTGCGCACCTGCTGTCAGCTGGTGCCGGCCAAGCTGGAGTACCGGCAGGCGCTGCGCAAGGCCCAGAAGGCCCGGTGGAAGGGCACGCGCAACGGCAGCTTCTTCGCGCCGCTCACCACCTGGATGACGCGCCTGAAGATGATCGGCGCCGGCCGGAAGGGGCAACACCGCAAGGTGCTCGAATACGGCGAGGCGATTCTCGCCAAGAACCCGTGGGATCGCTCCGCCCACCTGCACATGGCCGAGGCCGCCGCCACGCTGGGGCTGCCGACCGTCGCCGTGTGGATCTTGCAGGAGGGCCGCGAGCGCAAGGCCAACGACGTCGCCCTCAATCGCGCGTTGGCCCGCCTGCTGGAGAAACAGGGGCTGTATCAGCAGGCGATGGCCGTCTGGGGCCTCGTCCTCAAGGCCGTGCCGACCGACCGCGAGGCGATGACCAAGAGCAAGCAGATGGCGGTCGACGACACCATCGCGCGCGGGCTGTACGAGGAGCCGGCGGCCGCTGCCGCTGCCGCCGAGACGGCCGAGACGTCGGCCACGCGCACCGCCGTCGAGCGGCCGTCCGAGGCGGCCCGCGCCACCCAGGCCCGCGACCGCGTCGCCCAGGAGGTCGAGACGCTGCGCGGCCGCATCGAGGCCAACCCGAAGACGGCTGAACCGTACCTGCAGCTGGCCGCTCACCTCGTCCGCCAGAAGCACCACGACGAGGCGCAGGTGGTGCTCGAACAGGGGCTGGAGGCGACCGGCAACGCACCCGAGCTGCGCCTCGCCCACGCCGAACACGAGATCGAGGCGTTCCGCCGCACTCTCGCTCGCACCGACGAGCAGCTGAAGGCTACCCCGCGCGACGACAAGCTGATCAAGGCCCGCGAAAAGCTGCTCCGCAAGATCGCCGCTCTGGATATCGGCTACTATCGGCAGCGGATCGAGATGTACCCCGCCGACAAGAGCAACCACTACGAGCTGGGGGTGCGGCTGTACGAGGCCGGGCAGATCGAGGACGCCATCCCCGAGCTGCAGGCCGCGCGCGCCGACAACCGGCTGCACTGGAAGGCGCTGCTCGGCCTCGGCCGCTGCTTCCAGGCGCGGCAGAACTGGCCGCTGGCCAAGCGCAACTTCGAGGAGGCGCTGAAGAACCTGCCCGACGCCGAGACGGAGCAGAAGAAGGAGATCCTGTTCCACCTCGCCGAAGGGCACGCCAACGCCGGCGATCTGGGCCGCGCCGTCGAGCTGGCCGTCGACCTGGCCGACCTCGATTACGCCTATCGCAACATCGGCCAGCTGCTCGAGGACTGGCAGCGGCGCTTGCAGGCCGGCTCCTCCCGCCCGCGCTGACGCCGCCGGTCGTCCAAAAAGCGGACGATTCCGTCTTTTAATCCGCCTTCCTTGCGCCTACACTAACCATCGTCGCCCGGTGGAGGGCGCAGGGAAGGGAGATCGATTGATGTCCGGTCGATGGCTCTGGTTGTCGGCGGTGGTGGCGTGCGGACTGGTCGGGTGGGCATCCGCCCCGGCCGACGAGGCGAAGGCGCCGGCCGACCCGCTCGCCGGCGCGGCGGCGCGGATCGAGAAGCACCGCAAGGGCGGGCTGACGGTCGAGGTCGTCGACGCCGCCGGCAAGCCGGTCGCTGACGCCCGCGTTGCCGTCGAGCAGACGCGCCACGCCTTCCTGTTCGGCTGCAACCTGTTCCTGTTCGACCGCGCCGGCGACGCGAAGGACACCGCCGCCTACCGCGCGCGCTTCCGCGACACCTTCAACTTCGCCACCCTGCCGTTCTACTGGTTCAGCTACCAGGCGGTTCGCGACAAGCCCGAGCACGACCGCATCGCGGCGATGGCCCGCTGGTGCAAGGAGAACGGCATCGTCGCGAAAGGGCATCCCCTGGCGTGGAACTACGCCGAGCCGCGCTGGCTTCCCGACGACCCCGACGCCGTGTTGCAGCTGCAGATGGAGCGGGTGAGCGACCTCGTCACTCGCTTCCGCGGACTGGTCGACACCTGGGACGTGGTCAACGAGGCGACGCACTTCGACCGCGACGACTGCAAGAAGCAGGCGCCGAAGCTGACCGCCGCCTGGGCGAAGGTCGGCCGCGTCGAGTTCGTCCGCGACTGCTTCGCCAAAGCTCGGCCGGCCAGTCGCGCCGCCACCCTGCTCATCAACGACTACCGCGTCGACGCCGACTACGCAAAGCTGATCGACCGGCTGACCGAACTGTCGGGCAAGCGGCCGTTCGACGTGATCGGGCTGCAGAGCCACATGCACGGCGGGACGTGGGACAACCGCAAGCTGTGGGAGGTATGCGAGCGGTTCGCCCGCTTCAAGGTGCCGTTGCACTTCACCGAGTTGACGGTATTGTCCGGCAAGAACGGCTGGGAGCTGGCGAAGGGTGGCAAGGGGTGGCCGTCGACCGCCGCCGACGAGGAGCGGCAGGCCCGCGAGGTGGAGCGAATCTACACCATGCTGTTCTCGCACCCGGCGGTGCAGGCGATCACCTGGTGGGACCTGGCCGACCGCGGCGCCTGGATGCGCGCGCCGGCCGGGCTGATCCGCGCCGACCTGTCGCCCAAGCCGGCCTACGATCGGCTGCACCGGCTGGTCAAGGAGCGCTGGTGGACGCGCGCGACGGCGCAGACCGACAACGGCGGACAGGTCCGTCTGCGCGCGTTCCACGGCGAACATCGGGTGACGGTGAAGGTCGGCGAGCGTGAAACCAGCGTGGTCGCGATGGTGCGGCCGGGCGACAACAAGGTGACGGTGCGGCTGCCGTGACGGCGTCGGGGGTGTGCCATGTGCTCGTTTTCGTGTCCGCACTTCGACATGGACAGTGAGGACTGCCGCCGGCTGCGGCGGATCTGTGTGCCAGGACGGCCGGGGTGTGTGCTGCGCACCTCGGTGTTCGCAGTCCCCGTCGAGGAACGGATTCGCGAGCGCGAGGCGGAGCGCGCCGCCCGGCAGCAGGAGGCGAAGACGCCGCGCGGCCGGTCGGAGTAGTGCCGCATGCCCACGCAAGCTTGGGCATGGGATGCGGCAGGGTGGCATGCTCGGAGCGGAGCGACGAGCGTGGATGCGTATCAGGTCTGCTCCACGCTCACGCCCTTCGCCAAGCCTCAGGGCGTGCCACCCTGAACGATGCCCCGGATGGCTTTGCCGGGTGGCACGCTCGGAGCGCAGCGACGGGCGTGGAAGCGTGTCAGGCTCATCCAACGCTCACGCCCTTCGCAGAGCCTCAGGGCGTGCCACCCAGAAGGCACGAGGCTGCCTGGGGGCACGGACGTGCGCAGGCGTTGCGGCAAGGTCTCCACTGCCACCGCCCGCAGGCCTCAGGGGTGCCACCCAGCCGGGCCGGTCGGAGTAGCCGCATGCCCACGCAAGCGTGGGCATGGCACCACGGCACCTCGCCTCGCCAGCGCAACCGGCGACGCCAGCGGCGGCGTGTCATAGGATGGTCCGACGTCACTCCTCGCCCGCACGGGAGCTATCACGCATGGCACGCAGCGTCAAAACGTTTCTGATGTTCGAAGGGACCGCCGAGGAGGCGATGACCTTCTACGTCTCCCTGTTCAAGGGATCGGAGATCACGCGCGTCGACCGCTACGGTCCCGGCGAGGCCGGCGCGGCGGGGTCCGTCCGGCTGGCGGAGTTTACGCTTTGCGGCCACCGGATGGCGTGTATCGACAGCCCGAGTAAGCACGGGTTCACGTTCACCCCGTCCGTCTCCCTGTTCATCGATTGCGACGACGAGGCGGAGCTGGACGCGGCGTTCGAGCGGCTCTCGGCGGGCGGGGCGGTGCTCATGCCGCCGGGCAACTACGGCTTCAGTAAGAAGTTCACCTGGGTGCAGGATCGCTTCGGCGCCTCCTGGCAGCTCAACGTGCCGTGAGCGCCCGGCGCGCGGTTACGGTTCGACCAGGCGATAGCCTTCGCCGGCAGAACCGACGCGGCCTTCTCGCTGCAGTTTGAGCAGCCCGGCCTCGATCTGCACCCGGCCGAGGTTCCGCACCGGCTCGGGGAACCCGCGGTACAGCTCCAGCGTTAGCTCGGCGAGCGTTCGCGGTCCCGCCTCCAGCGCCGCCAGCAGCTGCCGCTCGCGGACCTCGCGGTGGCGGATCGCCTCCTCCAGCAGTGCGTGCGGCCGCAGCGTCGGCCCGCCGTGCGACGGCAGCAGCATCCGCGCCGGCAGCGCGTTCAGCTGGCGGAGCGACGCCACGTACTCCGCCAGGTCGCCGTCCTGCGGGCTGACGATCATTGACGACAGCGGCGACACCATGTCGCCGGCGAACAGCAGGCCATAGTCCGGCTCGAAGAACGCCAAATGTCCCGGTGCGTGGCCGGGTGTCCACACCGCCTGCAGCGCCCACTCGCCCCGGCCGTGCGGCGCGGTGCCCAGCGGCAGACGGTCGCCGTCGGTGAGCGTCCGGTCGATCGGGACGCGTCCCGCCAGCCGGTCGCGGGTGGCGGCGTGGGCGAGGATCGGCACGCGGTAGCGGCGGGCGCAGGCGACGGCGGCGCCGATGTGGTCGGGGTGGTGGTGGCTGAGGACGACGGCGTCGAACGGGTGGTCGTCGAGCAGGCCGAACAGCCGCGCCTGTTCGTCGGCGTCGGCCGGGCCGGGGTCGAGCAGGTAGGTCGGGCCGGTGCCGACGAGGTAGGCGTTGGTGTGGGTTGTCGGCGGCAGCCCGCCGCTGGCGAGCGGGATGAGCAGAACGCCGGGCGCCGCCCAGATCGCCGGCAGATCGCCGCGGTCGAGCCGGTCCAGCTCCGGCCGCAGCCGCTCCGGCGCCTCGTCCACCGGCCGCCCCTCGAACGCGCGCAGGATCGCCAGCGTCGGCGGCGACAGCGGTAGCTCGCCGCGTTGCCAGTGGGTGACGGCATCGGCGGCGGTGTGCCACACGCCGGCGGTCAGTTCGCCCTCCCACACCTCCGGTCGCTGATCCGGCGGACAGTGCGCGACAAAGAACGCCGTGTCGAAGCGCGTCGGGACGAAGGCGGGCGTCACCAGCCGGCCGGCGGGCGTCAGGTCGGCCGGGTCGAGCCGCCAGCCGTGCTGGTGCAGCAGGTCGGCGAAGGGAATGGCATCGGCGAGCAGCAGGCGGCGCAGCTGGTCCAGGTGGGGGTCCGTCGGCGGGAAGCGGCCGGCGGCGTCGCGGGCGAGCAGCACGCCGGTTTCCTCGAACAGTTCGCGGACGGCGGCGACGTGGTCGACGGTCAACCCGTCGGCAGGGCGGGCGAGGGCGTCGTCGCTGGCGTGGACCTTGCCGCCAGGGAAGGCAACCATGCCGCCCATGAACCGCAGCGTCGGCGAGCGGGTGACGAGGTAGACCGCGGGCGAGCCGGCGGCGGGGGAGAGCAGGACGCTGGCGGCCCGGGAGATGGCGGTCATGGCGGGGTCACGGCTGCGGCTCGGCGGACGGCGGCTCGGCCGGCTTGCCCTTCAGCCCGCGGTCGACGGCGTCCAGCAGCCGCTCCATCGCGAACGGCTTGCGGATGTAGTCGATGACGCCCAGGTACTCGGCGTAGGCCTTGTGCCGGCTGCCCTCGTTGGCGGTGATCATGATGATCGGCGGGGCGTCGGCCTTGTCCTTGAAGTGCTCCAGCACCGGGTAGCCGCCCATGCGCGGCATCATCATGTCGAGGATGACCAGGTCGGGCCGTTGTGCGTACACCGCCTGCTTGCCCTGGTGTCCGTCCCGCGCCTGCAGGACGCGGTGCCCCTGCCGTTCGAGGACGGCGCGAAGCCCGTCGCTCAGTTCGAGGTCGTCGTCGACGATGAGAATCGTTTTCTGATCCGCCATGTCAGCATCCCTGGTGAGGCCGGGGTCGGAGAGTATGTCATTCTACCACCGGCCGGGGCCGCCTGCCAGTCCGCCCGCGCCGGCGGGGATTGCGCGCTTTCACGTTGACGATCGGCAGTCCGGGTCTCCATAATAACCGCAGTGTTCACAAGCCCTGACCTGGTGACGAACTCGGAATCAGGCTGGGGTTCCTGAAAGAGCAAGGTACGACCCTCGAGGTCCGCTGTTGTTCCGGTCACGAGGAATCGTGACGGAGCCGGAAACGCGGCGGGTATCCCTACCGACCGTTGCGACGTTGCACCTCCGCGAATAGGCTACGAGTGCTGCATGATTCTGCTTGTGTGCGTGTTGCTGTTCCTGGCGTCCGTTGGATTGGTAATCGGCCCGAACGTGCTGGCGAGGCTGGCGGACATCCGCCTGCAGCTGACCGGCCAGCGGGTGCGCGTACCGGCCCGGCGGATCGCCGCCGGTGATCGTCGCCTCGCGTTCCCTTCACGGCAGGGGGGGCCTCCCCCGGTCCGGGTCCACACCCGTGTCCGGCCCGCCGTCCCCTGTCCGACGCCGTCCGTGCCCCCGCACGGCTGACCAGCGGTCGGCCCGTCGTGCCGTCCGGTCGGTTCGCCGGCCGGTCGTTCGGAGGGGCCGATCGGTGATGGTTTCGGTCCAGGCTGCCCGTCCGGTCCGCCGGCCCGCTGTTCGTGCGGGACGGTCGGACGCCGTCCGTCGGAACGGACGGCCGTTCGTCTCTGCGCTCCCGTCCGGCTCCCGTCGCTTCCGGCCGCACGGCCTCAGGAAGGAGTGGGCTGAATGGATCCGCTACTGATCGCGGTCCTCAGCTGCCTGACCGCCGCGGCCGGTTTTGCCGCCGGCTACTTCGGCGTCCGCCATCTCGACCGCCTGCGCCTGCGCGGCGTGCAGGACCAGGCCGACCGCATCCTCCGCGCCGCCACCGACGACGCCGAGACGATCAAAAAAGAGGCCGAGCTGCGCGCCAAGGACGAGCTGTACCGGCTCCGCGAGGAGTTCGACCGCGAGAGCGAACGGGCACGCACCGAGCTGCGCGACAAGGAGGGTCGGCTGGCCAAGCGCGAGGACAGTCTGGAAGAAAAGAGCCAGGCCCTGCAAAAGCGCGAACGGACGCTCGACAACCAGCGCGCCAAGCTGGTCGACCGCCGCGCCGAGCTGGAGCGGCAGCAGCGCGAGGCGGAGGCGCTCCGCGCCCAGCATCAGCAGAAGCTGCAGGAGATCGCCGGCTACACCCGCGAGCAGGCCGAGCAGGTGCTGCTGGAGCGGCTGGAAAAGGAGCTGAGCGACCAGGTGGCCGCGCGCCTCCACCGCTTCGAGGAAACGCTCAAGCAGACCGCCGAGGAGCGTGCCCGCCGCGTCCTCGCCCTGGCCATCCACCGCTACGCCGCCGAGCACACCGCCGACACCACCGTCAGCACCGTCGACATCCCCTCCGACGACATGAAGGGCCGGATCATCGGCCGCGAGGGGCGGAACATCCGCACGTTCGAGAAGTGTACCGGCGTGGACGTGATCGTCGACGACACCCCCGGCGTGGTGGTGGTCAGCGCGTTCGACAACATCCGCCGCGAGGTCGCCCGGCTGGCGCTCACCAAGCTGATCCAGGACGGCCGTATTCACCCGTCGCGGATCGAGGAAGTGGTCAACGAGACGCAGCAGGAGATGGACAAGCACATCCTCGACGTCGGCCAGCAGGCGGTGCAGGAGGCGAACGTCGGCCCGGTCCACGAGAAGCTGGTGCAGCTGCTCGGCCGGCTGAAGTTCCGCACCAGCTACAGTCAGAATGTGCTGCAGCACAGTCTGGAGGTGGCGCACCTGTGCGGCATGATGGCCGAGGAGCTGGGCCTCGACGGCCGCGTCGCCCGCCGGTGCGGGTTGCTGCACGACATCGGCAAGGCGGCTGATCACGAGATGGAAGGCGGCCACCCGAAGATCGGCGCCGAGCTGTGCGGCCGCTACGGCGAGAAGAACGCCGACGTGCTCCACGCCATCGCCGGCCATCACGACGACGTGACGGTGGACCACGTCTACACCGTGCTGGTGGCGTCCGCCGACGCGATCAGCGCCGCCCGCCCCGGCGCTCGCCGCGAGACGCTGGAGAAGTACGTCAAGCGGCTGGAGGAGCTGGAGGCGGTGGCGGCCAACTTCCCTGGCGTCGAACACGCCTACGCCATCCAGGCCGGCCGCGAGGTGCGCGTAATCGCCAACGCCTCCCAGACGAGCGACAGCGACGCCGTCAAGGTGTGCCACGACATCGCCCGCGCCATCGAGGAGCAGCTGCACTACCCCGGCGAGATCAAGGTCACCGTCGTCCGCGAGACGCGGGCGGTGGAGTTCGCTCGTTAACAGCCCGAAGCGCGAGCGAGGGGTTATTTCGTCGTATGCGTCTTCTCTTCATTGGCGACATCGTGGGTACTCCGGGGGTGAACCTGGTTCGCCGGGCGGTGCCGTTCCTGATCGCGCGCGAGCGGCTCGACCTGGTGGTGGCCAACGCCGAGAACGCCGCCGGCGGGTCCGGGTTGACGGCGCGGCTGTACCGCCGGCTGCGAACCGCCGGCGTTGATCTCGTCACCCTTGGCGACCACATCTACAAGAAGGCCGAGATCATCGACACGCTCGACCAGGACGAGCGGCTGTGCAAGCCGGCCAACTTTCCGCCCGAGGCGCCCGGCCGCGACTACGCGCTCGGCACCGCTCGCGACGGCACCCCGGTCGCCGTCGTGTCCCTTCTCGGCCGTACCTTCATGCGGCCGGTCGACTGCCCGTTCCACGCCGTCGACCGGGTGCTGGCCGAACTGCACGGCCGGGCGGCGGTGGTACTCGTCGACGTCCACGCCGAGGCGACCGCCGACAAGTACCTGCTCGCCCACCACCTCAGGGGCCGCGTCGCTGCCGTGCTCGGCACGCACACCCACGTCCCGACCGCCGACGAGCAGGTGTTGCCCGGCGGCACGGCGTTTCAGTGTGACGTCGGCATGACCGGGCCGTATGACAGCATCCTTGGCCGGCGCATCGACCGGGTGCTGACCACCGTGACCACGTTCGTGCCGACCATGTTCGACGTGGCCGATGGCGACGTGCGGCTGGCCGGTGCCATCGTCGACGTCGACCCGGCCACCGGGAAGGCGACGGCCATTCGGCGCGTCATGGTCCACGATCGCGACGTCCCGCCGCTGGTCGAGGGTGGATGAGCGACGGGTCGCGAACGGTCCTGCGGTTTCGTGCCAGGGAAAGGAGTCGGTCATGCCGGTGCAGGGGATCCCCGAGGGGTATCGTTGTGTCACGCCGTACCTGATCATCAAGGGGGCGGCAGACGCCATCGCGTTCTACCAGGCGGCGTTCGGCGCCACCGAGCGGTATCGCCTGCCTCAGCCGGACGGACGAGTAGGACACGCCGAACTGGAGGTCGGCGGCGCGCCGCTGATGCTCGCCGACGAGTTCCCCGAGATGAACGTGCGCAGCCCGGCGTCGCTCGGCGGCTCGCCGGTCAGCCTGCTCATCTACGTCACCGACGTCGACCGGGTGTTCCAGCGCGCGATCGACGCCGGCGCCACCGTCACCCGTCCCCTGGCGAACCAGTTCTACGGCGATCGCTCGGGCACCGTGACCGACCCGTTCGGCCACATCTGGACGCTGGCCACCCGCGTTGAGGACGTGTCGCCGGAAGAGATGAAGGCGCGGTTCGAGCGCTTCATGAGCCAGCACAGCAAGTAGTGCCTTACTCACCGGATGGCGCGGCGGGGAACGTCATCGTCACGACGGTGCCGCGGCCGGGGTCGCTGCGGACCGCCACCGTTCCGCCGTGCAGCTCGACGATGCTGCGCACGATCGCCAGCCCCAGCCCGAACCCCGGCGACGACCGCGCCTCGTCGGCGCGATAGAAGCGCTCGAACACATGCGGCAGGTGCTCCGCCGGGATACCGTGGCCGGTGTCGGCCACCTCGATGCGTGCTCCGCCCCGTTCGCCGACGGCGCGGAGCATGACCGCCCCGCCGGCGGGGGTGTGCGCCAGCGCATTCGCCACCAGGTTGGACACCGCTCGTT
Source organism: Gemmataceae bacterium (assembly GCA_046350215.1). Taxonomy (GTDB): domain Bacteria; phylum Planctomycetota; class Planctomycetia; order Gemmatales; family Gemmataceae; genus JAXMAU01. Next base: position 15,303 of record JAXMAU010000061.1, read on the forward strand.
GCAGCAGCGGCCGATTCAGCCGCGCCGCCACCGGCGGGCCGACGCCCACCACCAGCCGCACCCCGGCATCGGTCGCCGCCGCCTCGTAGAACTCGCACACCGTCGCCAGCTCGGCGGTCAGCTCCAGCGGGTCGCGGGCGATCGCCGTCCGCGGGTTCTCGGCACGGGCCAGGAACAGCAGGTTGTCGATCATCTCCGCTAGCCGGCCGCACTCCTCCAGGCTGGAGCCGAGCGTATCGCGATACTCGTCGGTCGAGCGCGGCTTGCCCAGCGTCACCTCGATCTCGCCGCGCAGGTTGTTCACCGGCGTGCGCAGCTCGTGGGCGAGGTCGGCGGAAAACTGGCGCAGCCGGGCGAACGCTCCCTCCAGCCGATCAAGCATGGCGTTGAAGGTGGCGGCCAGCGTCTCCAGCTCGGCCGGCAATCCGCGGGCGTCGATGCGCTCATCGAGCGTCGACGAGCCGACCTGGGCGGCGGTGGCCGTGATCGCCGCCACCGGCCGCAGTCCGTGGCGGGCGATCCGGTAGCCCAGCGCCGCCGACCCGGCCAGCGCCGCCAGCAGCACCGCCGCCAGGTTCCAGCGATAGGCGGCGAGCAGCGCCTCCTCCTGGGTGCGGTCCATCGCCACCTGGATCAGCCGGTCCGGGTCGGCCGTTCGCACCGCGGCGAGCCGGAAACAGCGGCCGTCCGGCAGCCAGCGCTCGTCCCCGGCGATCGCCGCGCCGGCTGACGGCGGAGGGAACAGCGTGTCTGGCAGCGCCTCGTCCATGCCGGCGGTGGTGAGCAGCGCCCGCCCGTCCGCGCCAATCACCCGCAGGAAGACCGCGGCCGCCCCGCGCGCGTTGTCGCCGGGGCCGGGCAGCACCCGCGGCGGGCCGGTGTGGTCGCGCAGCAGCATCCGCACCAGCTCCACCTTCTCGGCGAGGAACTGGTCGTCCTCCGCCTCCAGCTTGGAGGTCAGCGTCAGGTACAGGAAGCCGGTCGAGGCGGCGAGCAGCAGGAATGACGACGCGGTGTACCAGCGGGTCAGCCGGCCGGCGAGCGACCACCGCCGCGGCGTCGGGTCAGGGGCGGTCTTCGAGGACATAGCCGACCCCGCGGACGGTGTGAATCAGCTTGCGGTCGAACGGTTCGTCCACCTTGGCGCGCAGCCGGCGGACGTGGACGTCGACCACGTTGCTCTCGGCGCCGAACGTCATGTCCCACACCTGTTCGGCGATGAGCGTCCGGGTGAGCACCTCGCCACTGCGGCGGATCAGCAGCGACAGCAGGGCGAACTCCTTGGGGGTGAGGTCGAGCCGCTTCCCGCCGCGGGTGGCGCGGTGGCGGGTCAGGTCGACCTCCAGATCGGCGACGGCGAGGGTGTCCGGCAGTCGCGCCGGCCCGCGGCGGAGCACGGTGCGAACCCGCGCCAGCAACTCGGCGAACGCGAACGGCTTGACCAGGTAGTCGTCAGCGCCCAGCTCCAGCCCCTTCACCCGGTCGTCGACGGTGTCGCGCGCCGTCAGGAGGAGCACCGGCGTCCGCACCGCCGCCCGCCGCAGCGCCGTCAGCACCGACCAGCCGTCGCGCTCCGGCAGCATCACGTCGAGGATGACGAAGTCATAGGGCCGGCCGGCGGCCAGCTCCAGCCCCTCGCGCCCGGTGATGGCGACGTCGACGACGAAGCCGTTCTCGCTCAACCCCTTCCGCAAGAAGGCGGCCGTCTTCGCCTCGTCCTCGATGACCAGCACTTTCACGACGATGCACCCATCCCGCGACGAACGAGCAGCCCCCGCCGGTATTGTTGGTGCGACGGGTTCGGCTCGCAAGAGCGACGCCGCCGATCCAGGGTAAAATGACGGAGTTGTCATCGATTCGTCATCTGATTGAAACGCAGCGGCGGTCGGAATAGACTAATGGATGATCCGGCACATTCCTTACGGGTCAAGGTGACCCGGCGAATGGTATCCGGTTCCCGGAGGACGCGGATATGGCTCGGTACAGTCATCCGGTCGAGCATCGTCGTGGGTTCACGCTGATCGAACTGCTGGTGGTGATCGCCATCATCGCCATCCTGATCGGCCTGTTGCTCCCGGCCGTCCAGAAGGTGCGCGAGGCGGCGGCGCGGATGCAGTGCTCCAACAACCTCAAGCAGATCGGATTGGCGCTGCACAACTTCCACGACACCAACGGCACGTTCCCGGCGTCGGGGTGGACGACGGTTGGGCCGGGCAACCCGGGGGGCAAGTACGTCGGCTGGCGGCCGCTGCTGTTGCCGTACCTGGAGCAGGAGAACCTGCGGCGGATCTACGACTTCAACGTCAACTGGTGGGAGGGGACCAACCCGACCACGGCGGCGATCCCGGTGAAGGTGTACCAGTGCCCCAGCGCGCCGTCGCGGTCGGTCACGTCCGCCGTCGCCAAGGCGCCGCGGCCGGCCATCACCTTCCCCGCTCCGCTCGGCGTCACCGACTACGAGGCGATCATGGGCGTGCAACCGGCGTCGGTGAACGCGACGCTGTACAACGCCGGGAACCGATACTCGGTGATGTACCGTAATTCGCAGGTGCGGCTGACGAACGTCAGCGACGGCACCAGTACGACCATCGCCGTCGTCGAGTGTGCCGCCCGTCCGGTGGTGTATCGGCTAGGGAAGGAGCAGCCGGCGCTGAGCAACGACCAGGGGATCGGCTGGGCCGACAGCGAGGGGCCGTTCAGCCTCGACGGCGCCAGCGGCGATGGCATGCAGGAGGGCTGTACCCCGGCCAACGGCTGCAGCTACCCGATCAACCGCAAGAACGACAACGAGCCGTACAGTTTCCACACCGGCGGGGTCAACTGCCTGTTCGCCGACGGGCACATCCAGTTCGTCCGTGAGACGGTCGACCTGCCGACGTTCGCCGCCCTCTGCACCGCCGCCGCCGGTGAGGTGATCGCCAACTTCTGACCCGCGCCCGGCATTGTGACGATTTTGTAATCAATTCGTCATCAGATTGACATGTTGGCTGCCTTGCCGTACCCTTAAGGAACTTTCGGACTCGCAACCCCCTGGTATCCCTGAGGTGCCTCATGGTACGGCACGCGCGTCGGTTCGCGGCCCCGCGGCGTGGGTTCACGCTGATCGAGCTATTGGTGGTGATCGCCATCATCGCCATCCTGATCGGCCTGTTGCTCCCGGCCGTCCAGAAAGTGCGCGAGGCGGCGGCGCGGATGAAGTGTCAGAACAACCTGAAACAGCTCGGGCTAGCGCTGCACAACCACGAATCGGCACTCGGCTACTTCCCGGCCGGCTACGAGCAAAAGGTGACGGCGGGCTACCCAAGCGTGGCCGCCTTCCGCTACCGCTGGTCGGCGATCGCCAAGCTCACTCCGTACCTGGAACAGACCGCCATCTACAACGCCTGCGACCTGGATAACCCGCTGTACGACAACAGCGGCAACGTCATCGCCAGCAAGAGCAACGTGACGGCGGTGGCGCTGCAGGTGTCGATCTTGTTGTGCCCGAGCGATGCCGCCAGCGGCGGCAAGCCGGACCCGCTGTTCGGCCCGACGAACTACAACGCCTGCGTCGGCAGCGGCAAGAACGGTGCCGCCCGCTCCGTCACCACCACAATGGCACCCCCCGACGGCATGTTCTACAACGGCTCGCGGACGCGCTTCATCGAGGTCACCGACGGTACGTCGAACACCGCTTTCATGTCCGAGTCGCTGATCGGCCCGGCCACCGGTCCGGTGACGGCGCTGCCGACCGATACGGTCGCGCGGGCGCGGCTGTACGGCTGGATCGGCGCTGGCGGGGCGATGGACGCGGCCAAGTGCGCCAGCCCGTCGGAGTGGCGATCCGATCGCAATACCCGCTGGGCCGACGGCGACGCCTATCAGACGCTCTACGACCACGGCTACCCGCCGAACTCGCCGAATGTCGACTGCATCTCCACGTCGGCCAACTGGAAGGGGGCGCGTAGCCAGCACACCGGCGGGGTCAACCTGCTGCTGGTCGACGGGAGCGTGCGCTTCGTCAGCAACAACATCGCGCTAGACACCTGGCAGTCGCTCGGCTCGCGCGCCGGCGGCGAGGTGATCAGCAACTTCTGAGCCAGGGGAGGAACGCGGATGAGTCTGCTGCTGACGGTGGCGCTGGTGTGCGGGCTGACCGCGGGGCAAACGCCCGACCCGCGCGACGTCGTCGAGCGCGGCATTGCCGCCGCCGGCGGGGCCGAGCGGCTGGCAAAACTGCAGGCGGCGACGTGGAAGACGGCCGGCACCTTCTTCGGCCGACCGGCCGGCGGGCAGCTGCATGGCCAACTGCCGGACAAGTTCCGGCTCGACTCGCATACCGTCGAGGACGGCAAGCGGGTGCCGCTGGCGCGGATTCTCAACGGCGAGTCTGGCTGGGTGGTCAAAGGCGGGAAGGTCGAGAAGATGACGCCCGCCGAGGTGGCCGCCACCCGCGACACGTTCCATCACAAGCACGTCGCCCAGACGCTGCTGCCGCTCCGCGGCGCCGAGTACACCCTGAAATGGGTAGGCGAGAACCAGGCCGACGGCCAGACCTTCCGCATCGTCGAGGCGAGCCGCGCTGGCCACCCGCCGATCCGCCTGTTCTTCGACCGTAAAACCGGGCTGTTGCTCAAGAGCACGTCAACCAGCCGCGACCGCGAAGGGCGGAACGTGCCGATGGAGATGCAGTTCTCCGACTACCGCGACGTCGATGGCCTGAAGATCGCCGGCCGCACCCGTACCTACCGCGACGGCAAACTGCTCGGCGACCTGCGGCTGACGGAGTTCCGCCCGGTGCGACAGTTGCCGGACAGCCTGTTCCTGCCCTGACGCGCCCGATCACGCCAGCATCTTCGGCACCAGGTTGCCGTGGATGTCGGTGAGGCGGAAGTCGCGACCCTGGAAGCGGTAGGTCAGTCGGGTGTGTTCGAAGCCGAGCAGGTGCAGCAGGGTGGCGTTCAGGTCGTGAACGTGGACCTTATCCTTCGTCACGTTGAAGCCGAACTCGTCGCTCTCGCCGATCGTCACGCCGCGCTTGACGCCGCCGCCGGCCATCCACATGGTGAAGCAGTTGGGGTGATGGTCGCGGCCGTCGCTGCCGCCCTGGACCATCGGCGTGCGGCCAAACTCGCCGCCCCAGACGACGAGCGTCGAGTCGAGTAGCCCGCGCTGTTTGAGATCCTTGATGAGCGCGGCACACGCCTTCTCGGTGTCCTGGCAGTTCTTCTTCAGCCCGCCGATCAGTCCGCCGTGCTGGTCCCACGCCTCGTGGAACAGCTGCACGAAGCGCACGCCGCGCTCGACCATTCGCCTGGCGAGTAAGCACGTATTGGCGAACGACGACTTGCCCGGCTCGGCGCCGTACATCTCGAGCACCTTCTTCGGCTCTTTCGAGATGTCCATCAGGTCGGGCGCACTGGTCTGCATGCGGAACGCCATCTCGAACGCGCTGATGCGCGTGGCGATCTCCGGGTCGCCGACGGCGTCGAGCCGCAGCTGGTTGAGTGTCTTCAGCCCGTCGAGGGTGTCGCGCTGCAGCGAGCGGTCAACGCCGCGCGGGTTGGATAGGTAGAGCACCGGGTCGCTGCCGGTGCGGAACTGCACCCCCTGGTAGACGGTCGGCAAAAAGCCGCTACCCCAGTTCGAGTTGCCGCCGCTCGGCCCCTTGCTGCCGGTGCTGAAGACGACGAACCCCGGCAGGTCGCGCGACTCGCTGCCGAGGCCGTAGAGCGTCCACGCGCCGAGGCTGGGTCGGCCAAACTGCTGGGCGCCGGTGTTGAGGAAGATCTGCGCCGGCGCGTGGTTGAACGCATCGGTCACCATCGACTTGACGATGCACAGCTCGTCCGCCACCGTCGCCAGGTTGGGCAGGAGTTCGGACAGCTCGGCGCCGCTCTGGCCGTGGCGGGCAAACTTGAACTTCGGCCCGAGCAGCCGCGAGTTCGGGTTGATGAACGCGGCGCGGTAGCCCTTGAGCAGCTCCGGCGGCGGCAGCTTGCCGTCCCACTTCGCCAGGTCGGGCTTGTTGTCGAACAGCTCCAGGTGCGACGGCCCGCCGGCCATGAACAGGAAGATGACCGCCTTCGCCTTGCCGGGGAAGTGCGGCTTCTTCGGCGCCAGCGGATCGATCGGCGCCGGTGCCGCCGGCGCCGTGGTGCCGAGCAGGTCGGCCAGCCCGATGGCGCCGAGGCCGACGCCGCACTGTTGCAGGAACCAGCGGCGGGCGACCAGCCGCGGATCGTGGAAGGCGGGGACGCGGGGGTCGTGCATCGGTCGGTTCTCGGTGTGGTGGGATGATCGTCTCTACCAGCCCGAAGCGTCAGCGAGGGAGTGCTTTGAATCTGTCGTTATGATACAGAGTCCACACGAGGCGCGACTACGGTCGTCAGGGATCCCGGCATGACCGAATGCGATTGGCTGACGTGTGCAGACCCGCGCGTGATGCTGCACCACCTGCGCGACCACCGCGCCGCCAGCGACCGCCAGTTGCGGCTATTCGCCTGTGCCTGCTGCCGGGCGGTGTGGGATAGCCTTATCTACGGAGCCGGTCAACGGGCGGTGGAGACGGCCGAGCGGTATGCGGACGGAATGGCCACCCGAGACGACCTGCACCGCGCCAGGTCGCGGGCGGGGGCTGCGGTGTCCACCGAGGTTTGCATCTCCATACGGCGTCGGTTGGTGAGGCCACTCGATTTACGGCTGAGGCTGGCGATGGAGGCGGTCCACGACCATCAGCCGTTCCTGGTCGGCCGGCTTGGAGCGATCTATGTCGACATGGAGCTGCGTACGGCGGCCCCCGACCTGCTCCGCGACGTCGTCGGCAACCCGTTCCGCCCGTCGCCGCCCCTCGCGCCGGAGGTGCGGGCGTGGAACGGCGGCCTCGTCGTCCCGCTCGCCCAGGCAGCGTATGACGAGCGCCAGCTTCCCGCCGGCCACCTCGACCCGGTCCGTCTGGCGGTGCTGGCCGATGCGCTGGAAGAGGCCGGCTGCGCCGACGGCGAACTGCTGTGCCACCTGCGGAGTATCGGACCACACGTCCGCGGCTGCTGGGCGGTCGACGTGATCCTTGGCAGATCCTGAGCGCACGACCGGCGGGGGTGCCGGTCGGAATGTCAATTGAACGCCGCTGTCATGCGTCGGACCGGGCCTTGGCGAGTAGCTCCTGATGCAACCGTCGGGCATCGGCCAGGGGAAGCGGGGCGACCTGCTGGCGGCAGCGGAGCATCTGTTCCTGTAACTGGGCCAGCTCCGCGGCCTCAGCCGGGCTGAGCTGCCCGGCGTACTTGCGGTCGATCAAATCACACCGGCGATCGTTCATCGCCTCGGTCCAGTCGTCCCCCTCGGCCGCCGACACCGCCGGCACCACGCAGGCGACAGGCCGGCCGCCGACCTCCAGGATGGTGCCGCCCGGTTCCTCGGACAGTGACAGAACGAACTGCCGGAGCGGTTCCGCAACAGCGTCGAGATTGACGTGTTTCATGGGGGTTCGCCGGCCTACTCCTTGGTGATCGCCTCATCCAGATTCAGCAGGATGCGCGACACGGCGGTCCAGGCGGCGGCGCGGGCCACGCCGACGCCGCCTGGTAGCGGGGCGGACTTCGCCTGTGCGTCGTCGGTCAGCAGCTCCCACGGCTTCGCGTCGGCACTGCGGAACCGCTCGGTCTGCCGTTCGAGGAACGCCTTCAACACCGCCAGCTCGCGGGCGTCGGGACGGCGCGAGGTGCAGCGGCGGAAGGCGTAGACCAGCCGGTCGTCGTCGGTCGCGCCGCCCTCCTCCAGCGTCTTGCGGGCCAGGGCGCGGGCGGCTTCGAGGAACAGCGTCTCGTTCAGGGTCGTCAGCGCCTGCAGCGGGGTGTTCGACCGTACCCGCCGCACGCACGAGGCGTCGCCGTTGGGCGTGTCGAAGTTGGTCAACACCGGGTACGGCACCGAGCGGAAGCGGAAAGTGTACAGGGCACGGCGATAGCGCCCGTCGCCCTTCTCTTCCTGCCACGTCTTCGGGCCGTAGCTGGCGGGCGGCTGGAACAGGAACGCTGGCGCCGGCGGGTAGACCGGCGGGCCGCCCATCTGCAGGTTGAGCAGCCCGCTCGCCGCCAGCGCCACGTCGCGGACCGTCTCGCCCTCGACGCGGAAGCGCGGACCGCGCGACAGCAGGCGGTTCGCCGGGTCCTTGCGCAGCTTCTCCTCGGTGACCGCCGACGACTGCTGGTAGACGGCACTGGAGACGATCAGGCGGTGCAGGTGCTTCAAGCTCCAGCCGCTATCCATGAACTCGACGGCCAGCCAGTCGAGCAGCTCGGGGTGGCTGGGCGGCTCGGCCTGGGTGCCGAGGTCTTCACTGGTCGACACCAGGCCGGTGCCGAAGTACCCCTGCCAGACCCGGTTGACGATGGCGCGGGCGGCGGTTGGGCTGTTACGGTCGACCAGCCACTTCGCCAGCCCCAGGCGGTTCGGTTCGGCCCCGGCCGGCAGCGGGTGGAACGCCGCCGGCACTCCGCCGTCGACCGGCCGCTTCGGCTTGAGGAAGTCGCCGCGTTCGAGGAGAAACGTCTGCCGCGGCTTCTCGCGTGGCAACATCGCCAGCTGCGCCGTGCCGACCGGGTGTCCCTTCCACGCCTGTTCGATGCGGTCGTTCGCCTCCTTCCACTCCGGCACGGTGGCACGCCAAACGCTGAATACGGCGTCGTTTTGCGCCGCCGTTCGCTTCTCGGCGGGGACCGACAGCAGCTCGCGAACCTTGCGCGGCAGCGGGTCGGCGACCGGCCGTTCGGCGCTGGTCACGCTGAAGCGGAAGCGCCCCAGGTTGTTGTTCTGGTTGTCGTCGCTGTTCCACCCGCCGTGCATCTGCTTGAGGTGGAACGTCAGTACCGCGCCGGCGGGCAGCTCGATCGGCTTGTCGGGGACGAACACCGCCTTGCGATCAACGTTGCGGCGGCCCGGCCCGGCGTCGATGCCCCAGGCGGTGTCGTCCTTGCCGTCGATGGCGGAACGCCACCGGCCCGGCTGACGCTTGGCTCTTACCGGCGCGGTCGTCGTACATCGGTTCGAGCGGCCGCTCGTCGTTGCCGAAGTCGGCGGTGGCGGACACCAGCTTGACAGCTCGCTTCTGGTTCGGCTTCGTCGCGTCCGGCGACCTCGACGGAGAACTCGCTCCAGCGCCGTTCAGCCCCGGTCGGCGAGCGGCCCGGTCCGCCGAGCGGCAGGTTCGGGTCGGTGAGCAGTTCCAGCCGGAAGCCGGTGATTCGTTTCACGTCCGTCTTGCCGGTGAACGGGGCCGACCACTTGGTCGGCGCGTAGCCCCAGGCGGTCTGCGAGCCGTCGTCGTGGTAGAGGTAGCGCTGCGAGTTGTCGCCGGCATTCTCCACCTTCACCACCGTCCACGGCACCTCCTCGCGGCGCACCCGCTCCTCCCACACCGCCATCCGCTTCATCCAGTCAGGGGTGCGGTGCTTGAGGTCGTCCTCGACGGCGCGGACGGTGCGGAAGATCTCCGCTCGCTGCTGCTGCTCGGCCATCGTGTAAGCGGCGATGTTCGCCTCGTGGGTGTCGTTCAAAAAGGCGAAGATGCGGTAATAGTCGGTCTGCGACAGCGGGTCGTACTTGTGATCGTGACACTGGCAGCAGTTGAGCGCCAGACCGAGTACGCTCTTACCGATGGCGTCCATCCGGTCGAACATCGCCTCCATGCGGAACTGCTCGGGGTCGATGCCACCCTCCTCGTTGATCATCGAGTTGCGGAGGAAGCCGGTGGCGACGCGCTGGTCCTGGCCGGCGTCGGGCAGCAGGTCGCCGGCGAGCTGTTCGAGAACAAAGCGATCGTAGGGCAGGTCGCGGTTGAACGCGCTGACCACCCAGTCGCGGAACATCCACACGGCGCGCGGCTTGTCCTTCTCGTAGCCGTCGCTGTCGGCGTAGCGCGCCGCGTCGAGCCAGTGGCGGCCCCACTTCTCGCCATACGCCGGCGACGCCAGCAGCCGGTTGACGAGTCGCTCATAGGCATCGGGCCGCCGGTCGGCGACGAAGGCGTCGACTTGCTCCAGCGTCGGCGGCAGGCCGGTCAGGTCGAGCGACAGCCGGCGGATGAGCGTCTCGCGTGTCGCTCGCGGTGCCGGCGTCAGCCCCTCCTTCTCCAGCCGCGCCAGGATAAGGGCGTCGATCGCGGTGCGGACCCAGGTGATGTCCTTCACCACTGGTGTTGCCGGACGGCGCGGCGTGGTGAACCCCCAGTGTGTGCCGTACTTCGCGCCTTCGGCGACCCAGCGGCGCAAGGTGTCGATCTGCGCCACTGTCAGCTTCTTGCCGGATTTGGGCGGCGGCATCAGTTCGGTGACGTCCCCGGTGACGAGCCGCTTGATGAACTCACTGGCGTCTGGCTTGCCGGGGACGAGGGTCGGTTCGCCCGACTTGCCGCCCTTGAGCGCGTCCTCGCGGGTGTCGAGGCGGAGCTTGCCCTTGCGGCTGCCGGCGTCGGGGCCGTGGCAGTTGAAGCAGAGGTCGGCGAGGATCGGCCGCACGTCGCGGAGGTAGTCGACCGGGGCGGCGGCACGGACGGGGGCGAGGCAAGCGATCGACGCGGCGAGGAGGGCAAGGACGCGGGGGTTCATCGGTCACTCGTCCGGGGTTGGCTGGCGGGCAGAAGAGGGTCTGGCCCGCATTATACAGACTCGCGCCGCCGGATGCAGGTGTCGAACGCCGACGGCGCTGCGGGCGGCGGACCCAGTCGAACGCCGCTGCGGTGATTGAGTCGATCACCCGTCGCCTATCCGCCCATCAGCGGCCGCTGGTGGAAGTAGTGGACGGTCCACACCACCAGCGCCAGCGGGGCGGTGTAGGCGGTCGCCCACAGCATCGCCCAGCCGAACGAGCGAGCCAGCCGGCCGGTGCAGTGGTGGCGATCGTTGATCACCGCCGCCAGCATGCCGCGGGTCACGAAGTACATCACGAACAGCACCAGCGGCACCGCCACCTCGACGACGAACCACGCCACGAAGAACAGCGCCACGAGCGCCAGCAGAAACCCCAGGATGTAGAGGCACCCCTCGGCTTCGACGACATCGAACGACCCCCAGTAATACGGGTTTCCGCTGGGATAGTTCGCCAGCGGATTGACCTCGCCCATCCCCGACAGCCAGTTCCGCGGCTCACGCAGCGTGTGGTCGTCGGTCACCCGCTGGCGGGTGTAAAGCAGCCAGGTCAGGACGATCAGCCAGATGACCCACCAGGCGGCGAGCACGATCTCGAACTCGACCCAGCGCGGCAGGTGCAGGGCCATCGGGATGAGGGCCGCCGTCAGCGCGAAGCAACACACCAGCCAGAAGGCGCTGACCTTGCCGGACAGCCGCGGCAGGCGGACGCGGCGAAGGAGCGTTCGCTTCGGCCGCGGGGCGGGGGCGTCAGACATGGGCGGAGTACTCCGGTACAGGCAAAACAGATCTTGAATGTGTGGGGTTCGAACGCCGCAGGTTCCACCGCGTGGGTGGCCAGCCGTCCGCTCACGCCAGGACGTCCTTCACCACCTTGCCGGCGATGTCGGTCAGGCGGAAGTCGCGGCCGGCGTGGCGATAGGTCAGGCGAGTGTGCTCCAGCCCGAGCAGGTGCAGGATCGTCGCGTGGAAATCGTTGACGTGGACGGGCTTCACCGTCGCGCGGATGCCGTGCTCGTCGGTGCCGCCGTGGACGATGCCGCGCTTCGCCCCGCCGCCGGCCAGCCACGACGTGAACGCCCACGGGTGGTGCTCCCGCCCCTTGGCGTCGGCGCTGTTGTTGAACGGCGTGCGGCCGAACTCGCTCGTCCACACCACCAGCGTGTCGTCGAGCATTCCCCGCCTTTTCAGATCGGTCAGCAGCGCGGCGATCGGCTGGTCGACGTTCTTTGCCAGCGGCGCGTGCTGGGAGATCATGTCGCCGTGGGCGTCCCAGTTATTCGACGAGCCGGAGTCGATCAACTCGATGAAGCGCACCCCGCGCTCGGCCAGCCGGCGAGCGACCAGGCATTGCCAGGCGAATCCGGCGGTGCTGCCCGGCGGCAGGCCGTACAGCTTGAGCGTCTCGGGCGTCTCGCGCGACAGGTCGAACGCCTCGGGGGCGGCGGTCTGCATGCCGAACGCCGTCTCGAAGCTGCGGATGCGCGCGGCCAGCGCCGGGTCGCCGGCGCGGGCGGCGAGGTGGGCGCGGTTCAGCTCGGCCAGCGCGTCCAGCTCCGCCTTCTGCCGGCCGGCCGGCACGCGCGGGCGGATGTTGCGCATCGGCTCGGCGCCGGGCACCACCAGCGTTCCCTGGTGGCTGCCGGGCAGAAAGTCGGACGCCCACACCTGGCTGCCGGCATAGGGCGTGTGCGGCGCCAGCACGATGAACGACGGCAGGTTGCGGTTCGGACTGCCTAACCCGTAGCTCACCCACGCCCCCATGCTCGGCCGCGCCACGTTGAACGAGCCGGTGTGCATGCCCAGCGTGGCGTTGTAGTGGTTCGAGTGATCGGCGTGCATCGAGCGAATAACGCACAACTCGTCGATGCAGCCGGCGACGTGCGGGAACAGTTCGCTCACCTCGATGCCGCTCTGGCCGCGCGGCTTGAACGCCCACTGCGGTCGCTTGAGGAACAGCTTCTCGTAGCCGGGCCGGTTGCGCGTCTCCGGATGGTCGAGCGTCACCTGCTTGCCGTGGTCGGCCGTCAGCCGCGGTTTCGGGTCGAACGAGTCGACGTGCGACACCCCACCGGACATGAACAGGAAGATGACTCGTTTGGCCTTCGGCGCGAAGTGCGGCGGCTTCGGCGCCAGCGGATCGTCCTCGGCGATCAGTTGCTGCACCAGCGCCGGCAGCAACATCGACCCGGCGACGGCGGAGCGGAGGAAGGTGCGGCGAGTGGGAGAAGGATTGAGCACGGAGCGCACTCCTCAATCGACATGGAGTAATTCATTACTCGCCAGTAGCACGCGGGCATAGGCGGACCAGGCTTGCCGGCGGCGCTCGGCGGGGTCGGCGACGTCGCCGGCATACGCCGCCAGGAAGCGCGCGGCGGCGGAGACGTCGGCCGCCGTCGCCGGCCGGCCGAACAGCAGGCGGCAGACGCGGTCGACGCGAGCGGGGTCGTCGGGTAGCCGAGCGAGGGCATCGGCCAGCCGGGCGGCGCGGGCGTGGACGAACGGGTCGTTGAGGAAGAACAGCGCCTGCGTCGGCACCGTCGTCGTGTGCCGGGCAGGGGTGCTGCTGCTGGCGTCGGCGTCGTCGAACAGGCCGAGGAACAGGTGCCGCTTGATGCGGCTGCACCATCAGGTACACGCTGCGCCGATCGTGGTCGTAGACGGCGGCGAACGGGCCGTGCTGAGTGAACCCCCAGCCGCCTTCCGGCGGGAACGGGTGCGGCCCGCCCGGACTGCGGTCGAGATCGCCGCTCACCGCCAGCATGGCGTCGCGAATCTCCTCCCCGCTCAGCCGCCGCCGCGAAAACCGCCAGAGATAGGTATTGTCCGGATCGGTCGTGACGTTGCGCTCGTCGACGTCGCTCGCCCGCTGATAGGCGGCCGAGTGGACGATCAGCCGGTGCAGCGCCTTGAGTGACCAGCCGTCGGCGACGAAGCGGGTGGCGAGCCAGTCGAGCAGTTCGGGATGGCTCGGCGGCAGTCCGCGCGTGCCGAAGTCGCTCGGCGTCTTCACCAGTCCCTGGCCGAAGTGCCAGCCCCAGACGCGGTTAACGATCACTCGCGCCGTCAGCGGGTTGTTCGCGTCGGCCAGCCAGCCGGCCAGCTCCAGCCGCCCGCTGCCGGCCTTCTCGGGAACCGTCTGGCCCCCGAGCATCTGCAACGAGCCGCGCCGCACCGATTCGCCGCGCCGCTCGGGGTCGCCACGGATGTGCCGCTGGGCGTCGTGTGGCTGGCCCTCGGCGACGGCGTAGGCGACCCGGTCCTCACCGCCGACCTGCGCGCGGGCCGACCGCGCCGCGTCGCGCTTCTCCTCCGCCTCGCGAAGCGCGGTCAGCGCACCGCCGAGGCCGGGGCCGCGGTCGATCGTCCAGGCGATGCCGTCGCCGCCGGTCGGGTCGGCGTCCTGCACCCGGCCGCGGACCGTCACCTCGCCGTCGATCGGACTCTGCCACGCCACCGCCACCCCACCGGCCGGGCCGGGATGCACGGCCAGCGACCGCGGCGGTAACTTGACGGTGACGAAGGCCAGCGGCCGGTCGGACGGATTGGCGAACACCGCCGGCGTGTCTCCGCCGCCCTGCCAGACGAGCAGCGGCGGCACCCCGTGCGGACCGCGGACGAACCGGCCCAGCAGGGCCGGCGGGCCGGCGACGTCGAGATAATGCCATACTCCCCTGTTGCCGTATCGGTCGGCGTGCTGGCAGCCGCGGCCGGCGGCGTGGAAATCGGGCAGCACGTCGGCGGTCAGGTTCCACACCCGCCCGCCGCGGTCGGCGATCTCCAGCTCGACCAGCGTCGAGTCGGCGCCGTGATTCGCCTTCGGCAACACGGTGAGACGAACCATCTCGCCCTTGCGGACCGGGATCGCCCGCAGCGCGTCGGCGCCCTTGCCCGCAGCGAACTCCTGCGCCCCGCCGTTGGGGATGGCACCGCTCGCCAGCGGGGCCGGCGGTTTCGCCGCGTCCGCCAGCGCCTTGCGCGCCTGGGCCATCGCCTGCTCGGCGGCGCGGACCTGCTCGTCCAGCCGAGCGATCTCCTTCCCCCGCCGCGCCGCCTCCGCCGGTGGCACCAGCGGCACCAGGTCGCGCGGCCGCTTGTCCTTCTCGCAGCCGGAGAACGGGTAGCGCGTGCTCTCAAAAATGCCGTACAGCGCGTAGTAGTCAGAGGTCGACACCGGGTCATACTTGTGGTCGTGGCACCGCGCGCAGCCGACGGTCAGACCGAGTACGCTCTTACCGAGGACGTCGATGGTGTCCTCGATGGTCAGGTAGTGGTCGTGCAGGATGTCGAAGCCGAAGCGGCGGGCGATCGCCAGGTAGCCGGTGGCGACGGTCAGCTCGGCGTGCCGGTCGGCCGGGGCGTCGGCCGGCAGCCGGGCGGCGAGCAGGTCGCCGGCCAGCTGTTCGCGCAGGAAAGCGTCATACGGTCGGTCGGCGTTGACCGCGCCGACGACATAGTTGCGATACCGCCAGGCGTGCGGCAGCGGGAAGTCGGCCGTCTCGCCCGCGGTGTCGGCGTAGCGGACCACGTCGAGCCAGTGGCGGCCCCACCGCTCGCCGTAGGCCGGCGACGCCAGCAACTGCTCGACCCGTCGCGCATAAGCATCCGTGCGGGTGTCGGCGACGAACGCTTCCACCTCGTCGGGTGTCGGCGGCAACCCCGTCAGGTCGAACGTGAGCCGGCGGATCAGCGTGCGCCGGTCGGCCGGGCCGACAGGGTGTAGCTGCCGCGCCCGCTGGGCCGCGGCAAGGAAGCGGTCAATCGCGTTGCCCGGCACGTCCGGCAGGTCAGGCGGGACGACGGCGCCGACCGGCCGAAACGCCCAGTGTGTCTGGTGGACGAACGCCGGCGGCTTGCCGGCCGCCGCCGGCCACGGCGCCCCTTGCCGCACCCACGTCTCCAGGTCGGCGATCGCCTTCGCTGGTAACTTCTTACTCGGCGGCATGGCCGACACGTCGTCGGCGTGACGGACGGCGCGGACGAGCAGGCTGGCGTCCGGTTTGCCGGGCACGATCGCCGGCCCGGACTCGCCCCCTTTGAGCAGCGCCGCTCGCGAGTCCACCCGCAGCTTGCCGCCGACCCGTTCACCGCCGTGACAGCGGAAGCAGGTGTCGGCGAGCAGGGGGCGGATGGCGCGCTCGAAGAACGCCTCGTCGGCCAGGCCAGCGCCGGCGGACAGCAGCAGGGCGAGCAGACCGGGCAGACGCGGCAGGCTCACGGGGCGGACTCCGGGGGGACCGGCGGGATACGGCGGGGGGCTGTCCTTTCGTTAAACCCGACCCGCCGCAGGTTGTCAAGCCGCCGCGTTCGGTCGCCTCCTTGTCCTCCTTGTTCTCTTTGCTGTCTTTCTTCGTGCTCTTTGTGTCCTTCGTGGTTCCCTTCTTCCCTCTGCCGGCATAGGCTGTCTGCGGTCCCGTCGCCCGGAGGAGTGCGTCATGTTCGCGTGTCGTCTCGCCCCGGTTGTGCTGGCGCTGGTCATGACGTCTGCCGTCGCAGACGACGTGCCGCGGACGCTCCGCGTTTATCACGTCGGCAACAGCGTCACCGACACCATCCGGTACACTGCCCTGGCGGAACTGGCGAAGGCGCGCGGCCACCGGCACGTCTGGGGCCGGCACATGATCCCCGGTGCCCCGCTGGCGTGGCTGTGGGACCACCCCGCCCAGGGCTTCCAGCAACCGCCGTTCGGCCACTATCCGAAGGCGCTGGCGGATTACGAGTGGGACGCGCTGACGCTCCAGCCATTCGACCGGCAGCTGGACAAGGGCGACGACAACGACCTGAAGCTGTGCCGCCGGTTCATCGACCTGGCGCGGAAGCGGAGTCCCGATGTGCAGGTCTACGTTTACTCGCGCTGGCCGCGCCGCGACGAGCCGGCAAAGGGGACGTACCGGCTCGACTACGCGAAGAAGTGGGAGCGGAAGTATACCGGCGGGTGGGACGGCACCAATGAGACGCGCGACTACTTCGAGCGGCTGGTGGCGGCGCTGCGCAAGGCGTACCCCGACGCGAAGAAGCCGGTGCTGCTGATCCCGGTCGGCGATGTGCTGCTGGAGCTGGATCGGCGGGCGAAGGCCGGCAAGGTGCCGGGCCTGGACGGCGCGGAGAAGCTGTATGCCGACGGCATCCACTTCAACGACGTCGGCGCCTACGTCGTCGGCTGCACCTTCTTTGCCACCCTTTACCGTGAAACCCCGGTCGGTCTGCCCGCGGCGCCGTACAAGGTGAGCGACGAGAAGCTCGCCCGCGCCATCCAGGAGACGGTGTGGCAGGTGGTCCGCACCCACCCGCTCGCCGGAGTCAAGAACGATAAAGCAGACCGCTAAACGAGACGAAGGGGACGAGGGCTGTTGCCCCGTCCCCACCGCTCTGCCGAGTCGGGTGGCTCACCAGCGGATGCCGAGATTGGCGAGGATGTTGAGCGCCACCAGGCTGGAGTCGTTCTGCCGCTGCAGCACCTGGCTGCGGGTGTAGCTGAACTCGGTCCGCAGCCCGCCGACCAGGATGCAGCACTTGTACGGGCACTCGACGTCGCTGTGCAGCGCCAGGAACAGCCCCTTGATCACGTCGTTGCCGTGCGTGATCTCGCGATAGATCACCCGCGTCGACCCCCAGATGCCGCCCAGGTCGTAGCCGACCCGCCAGCCGAGCGGCGAGTCCTTGGAACAGCAGGCCGCCGGGCCAGACAGATACCACTCGTTGCCGACCGACAGAGTGACCGCGGTCTGGTTGCAGCTCGACGGCGTGACCAGCAGCTCCGGGATGACGATCGGGATGGTCTGGTTGCCGATCTGAACGTTCCGGTCGATGTCGAACTGGGTGATCTGCCGCCGGCCGTGGGCGTCGTACCACGTCGAGCGGATGCCCAGGTCGATCACCCACGCGGTGGTGTTCGACGGCTCGAAGAACAGGGTGCGCGCACCGGCCTGCAGGCTGTAGCCGGGCTTCAGCACCTCGCCGAAGAAGCTGTTGCCGATCGGAACGCTCATGCCGTGTCGGGTGTAGATCTCGTACACGATCGGCCCGTCCTTGCCGACCGGCCCGCAGCAGCCGCACGGCCGCAGGTAGGTCAGGTAGTCGTGCAGCAGTGGGGAGAACCCGGTCGGTGCCGCCGGCTGTTGCTCCCCGGTGCCGGCGGCCGGTTCGGCGCCCGGCGCCGTGGCGATCGGGGCGCTCACCGGCGACCCGGCGGGCGGGCCGTCCTGGGCGATCGGGGCAGGCAGGCCGGGGGAACCGAACGGGGCCGCCGGCGCGATCGGACCCTGGCCGTAACCGATCCCCGGAGCGACCAGCGCCATCATCAGCATGCCGAGGCCGAGTGTGTTCTTCATGCCGCCCTCGCCGTTCACGGATCGCCTGACGCTCGCCCGGATGTCCGGTCGTGCAGATTCTGCCCTGTATTCTTCGGACGCCGACGGGGGCGAGCTTGACCGTTTCATCGATACTGCCGGATGAATCGACAGCCGGGTTCGAGCCGGTCAGGCGAAGCTGGTAGAATGGGGGGAACGCGGCCCGCCGGCCGCCGGTCCTCACGGGTCCAGGCACGCATGAAGACGCACATCCTCCGCGACTCGGTCGAGGCGCGGCAGTTTCTCACCCAGGGGCTGTGGTGGCAGCGCGTGCTGCCGCCGACCGCCGCCACCGTCCGGTCCGCCTTGCCCTGGGCCAAGGAGCTGGCGTCTGGCGGCCAGCCGCTGCCGCCCATCGGGGTGATCGCCGACCTCGGCCACGTCAGCTTCGGCGAGGACTGGGAGATGCGCTCCGGCCGCGACTCGGTGGCCGTCCCCAACCTGCCGATGAACCTGGTCCGCACCTACGAGGACCATGTGCTCGGCAAGGTGTACGCCGACCATACCTTCGCCCGCGCCAGCGACGCCCTCCGCCGCTACGTCGGGGGCCGCGAGCAGGCGCGCGGGCTGGCGTACTTTGTCGCGCAGTTTCGCGACCGGGCACGCTTCGACGGCGTCGAACTGCCGCTCGGCGTCATCAACGTGCTGCTGGAGCTGCCGCCGGAGGAAGTGCTCGCCGAGGGCTACGAGTCGCTGCGGCTCGACGGCCCGCACCCGCTCTTGCCGCTCCTGTACGAGTCGCTCATCCAGGCGGCCCGCCGCACCTCCGAGGTGCTCGGCCTCGAGGACCTCTTCGACCTGGAAAGCCGGGCCGCCCTGGAAGACCTCAGCCAGCGACTCGCCCACCGGCAGGTACTCCGCGCCGCCGGGCTGCTGGAGGCCACACTGCCCAAACACAAGCTACGCCCGCTCGCTCGCCGGATGGAGGTGCCCACGCGCATCCTCGACGAGGACACCTACCCGGTCGGCGGATTCACCTCGCTGTCCAACCGCGGCAGCATCGAGAGCCTGCTGCACTCCCAGCTGGCGTACATGGAGACCGAGCCGGAGTTGCAGCCCGACCTGTTCGACACGCTCTACCTGATGGACGAGCTGCTGTACTACTCACGCGACGAGAACCAGTTCCTCCGCCGCCGCCGCACCTTCGTGCTGGCGCTCGCCCCCGACCTGGTGCAGACCCGCTTCAAGGACGCCGAATTGCCGTATCAGCGCGGCGTGATGCTGCTCGGCCTGCTGCACGTTCTCGTCAGCCGGCTGACCGAGTGGCTGAGCACCGACGCGCTGACGTTTCAGTTCCTGTTTCTCGGCGACGGCGACAAGGACCCGCTCGCCGACGAGCGGGCGCTGCTGACCAAGCTATTCCCCGAGGGAATCGCGCTGGACGTCGTTCACCTGGAGCGACAGTCGCCGGGCAAGCTGGCCAGGCGGTGCGAGGAGTGGGCGCGGCGGAGCCTGGTGCATGCGCTGCTGATCGGCGCCCGTCCGCCGCGGCTGGCCGCCAAGGAAACCACCATCACCCGGCTGGCGGTAAACGGTCCGCGGCCGGCGGTGGCCGAGGGCGACGGCCCGCTGGTCGTCGCCGAGGGCGACGACGCCGTCGACAGCTGGGGCCACGCGCTGCAGCAGATCCTCGCTCGCTGGATGTGACCGCTATCCGGCCGCCCCGCCGTCCCGCGGCGGCGCCAATCGCGGCGAGAACGGCTGCACGAACGCCGCCAGGTGGGCCAGGCGGTCGCCGAAGTGGGTATACGTCATCTGCTGGCGAACCGCCTCGGTCAGCGCTCGCCCACCGACCGCCACCAGCACGCCGCGGCGGGCCGCCTCCTGGTACAGCGTGCGGTAGCCGGCCAGGAACCCCCCCTGGTCGGCCAGGTAGCTGCACGACAGCCACAATAGCTGCGGTCGCCATTCGTCCATCGCTCGCCGCAACGACGCGAACGGGGTGTTCGGGCCGATGTTCACCACCCGCCAGCCCAGCTCGTGCAGCGTCATCTCCACCAGCACGTTCGCCAGCAGGTAGTGATCGCCCTCCGGCCCGCCACCGACCGCCAGGGGCCGATTGCCGTCGTGCAGCCGGCTCGCCTCCAGCCGCGCCTTGAGCGCCAGCACCGCGCCCAGGCACACCTGGGTGCCGCAGTGCTCCTGAAAGACGTCCAGTTCGCCTTCGGCCCAGTCGTGGCCGATCCGCGTCATCAGCGGGGCGATCACCGTGTCGGCCAGTTCCGCCACCGTCTGCCGGTGCGGATGCGCGGCCAGCACCAGTTCGCGGGCACGTTCCGTGTCGTTGTGCAGCAGCGCCCGGTACAGCTTCTCCTGCAGCGCCGCCGCGTCGAGCGCCCCGTCAGGGCCGGACGGCTCGTCCAGCAGCGCTTCGTCCACCACCGGCCAGTTCTCGCGGCGGACCATCGCCTTCACCTCGCTCACCGGGATGCGGCGGTGTCCGCCGGCGGTACGATGCGCGCGAAGGCGGTTCTCGTCGACCCACCGCTTCACAGTGGTTTGGCTCACGCCCAGGATGCGCGCGACCTGCAACGGGCTGAGGTGTCGCGGTTCCATCACGGCGATGGTTTGCTCCGGATAGCCGATGGGATCGGAAGAAAACAACCAAAACGTCCAGCTCGGCACCTTCAGTATAGCCGCAGCGCGACCCCTTCTCCACCACATCCGGCCGTTTCTTGCTGTGGCACATCGGCAAACACCGACGGGCCGGTTGCCCTATCCGGCTTGTTACGCTTTCCGCTCTTGAACGATTCGGTGGACGATTTATACTGATTGTGAGCGATTTGGACGTTTTGGCTGGCTGTCATTCGCCGCCTGGACAGGAGTACCCGACATGACGTATACCGGCGCGCCTGCGATCAGGACTGCGGTGTCGACCCCGTACCACGTCAGCCACCCGAGTTTCGAGCCGTCCGACGCCGAGCGGGTGTACAGCGCCGCCGCGGCGCCGCACCAGGACGCGACCGCCTCGCACATGCTCGACGAGACCACGCGCGACTGCGCTCGCCGCATGCA
Organism: Gemmataceae bacterium; assembly: GCA_046350215.1. Taxonomy (GTDB): domain Bacteria; phylum Planctomycetota; class Planctomycetia; order Gemmatales; family Gemmataceae; genus JAXMAU01. The sequence continues at coordinate 36,292 of JAXMAU010000061.1, forward strand.
CTACGCCGCCTGGCGGATGGCGCGGGCGAAAACCGAGCCGGCGCGACAGCGGTGGTACGCCATCTACCTGGGCCTGCGCGACCGCATCGCGCTCGGCAACCACAAGCTGATCTACCGCGCGGTTGGCCGCTGGACTCCGCCGTCGACCCATGCCGACGACATGATCGGCGACTGCCAGATCGTGCTCATTCAGGCGGTGGCGGCGTACAACCCGTGGCTGGGTATCCGCTTCAGCACCTACGCCTTCACCTGCCTGATGCGGGCGCTGTCGCGGCTGTCGCAGCGGCACGCCGCCGACCGGCTGGCCCGGTCGCTGCCGCTGGAGGCCCTGCCCGACGGTGAGCCGCGCGACGCCTCGACCGAGATCGACGGGTCGACGGCGCAGACGGCCCGCATCGACCTGTATTTGCGTGACGACAACGACCTGCTGTCGCTCCGCGAGAAGCGCGTGCTGGTGCGGCGGTTCAGCCTGGACGAGCAGATCCGCGGCAAGACGCTGGAGCAGGTCGGCCGCGAGTTGGGGCTGTCGAAGGAACGGGTACGGCAGGTGCAGGCCAGCGCGCTGGGCAAGCTCCGCCGGGCGCTGCTGGTGGCAACGCCGGCCGGCTGAGGGCGCTCACC
>JAXMAU010000062.1:0-35497 GCA_046350215.1 Gemmataceae bacterium
GTGGGCCGACGATCCGCGCGTGGTCAAGGTGTGGGACGTCGCCACCGGGGCCGAGCGGTCCGTCTGTCGCGGCCACGGCGCCAAGGTGGTGTGCGTCCGCTTCAGCGACGACGGCGGACTGCTCGCCACCGCCGCCTGCGAGGCGGTGACCGCCCCCGGCCGCATCGGCAGCCAGACGGCCGACCGTGGGCGACACGAGATCGCCGTGTGGGAAGCCGCCACCGGCCGGCAGCAGACGCTGTGGCGGGGCGTCGGACGGCTCTTCACCCTGGCGTTCCGCCCCGACGGCCGTGGCCTGGCGTGGGGCGGCGAGGACGGAGTCGTCGGCCTGGCCGACTGGACGACCGGGCGGCCGGTGGTGGCGACGGATCGCAAGCACCGCGGCAACGTGCTGGCGGTGGCGTTCACCCCGGACGGCCATCAGCTGGCGACCGCCGGGACGGAGGACCGCACCGTCAAGGTGTGGCGGGTGGAGGGTGAGGGCGACCGGCCGCGGCTGCACCTTCGCGGCGCCGTGCCGGCGCCGGTGGCGGTGTGCGACCTGGCGTTCAGCCCCAACGGCGGCCGGCTGGCGGCGGTGACGCGCGACCTCGTCAAGCTGTGGGACGTGGAAGGGCGGCAGGAGGTGCTCACTCTCCGCGGCGCCCCGCAGCGGCACTTCGACGCCCCGTTCAACCCGCGCGTGCTGTTCAGCCCCGACGGCGGACTGCTGGCGGCGACCAACTGGGACGAGTCGCTCAGCCTGTGGGCCGGCGAGGAGATCGACGACGGGTCGGCCGACGTTCGCCAGGTCCGCCGTCGCCGCGCCGCCGACGCGCGGGCGATGGCGTGGCACATCGAGGAGGCGGAGCACTGCCTCGACCACAAGAACCTGCCCGCCGCCCGCTTTCACCTCGACCGCGTCCGCGCCGCCGACCTGGCGCCGCCGCTGGCGGCGCGGCTGGGGCAAGTCCGTGCCCGCCTCGCCGCGCCGTCGAAGTGACCGCCGGCAACGCAGTGGCGACAATTCGGCATTACTCGCCCCACACCGCCGGCGCCTTGAACCCCTTCGGCCGCACCGCTCGTTTCGGCGGGACCTGTTCCTTCTGCAGCGCCTGCAGCTGGTTGCGCAGCTCGCGCACCTTCGCCGGCTGCTCGGCGGCGACGTTGCGCTTCTCCGCCGGGTCGTCGGCCAGGTTGTACAGCTCGACCGGGTCGCCCTTGCCCTTCGGCCGGCCCGCGCGGTCGGCCGGCGGCGCGTCCTCCTCGTCCATCGCGCTGCTGGCGCCGGACGATCAGCTTCCAGTCGCCGGCGCGATCGCCCCGCCGCCGGGGGCGACGTTCAGCACGAGCGTGCGCGCGACAGCAGCTTGCCCTCCGCCACCGCCGGCCAGACGTCGATCCCGTCGACCGGCAGCTTCTGCGTGCGCGACCCGCCGGCCAGGGTCAGCAGCGTCGGATACCAGTCAACGACGTGGATCGGCTGCTGGACCACGGTGCCGGGCTTGATCCGTCCCGACCAGGTGGCGAACGCCGGCACGCGCACTCCGCCCTCGTACAGCGTTCCCTTGCCGGCCCGCAACGGGGCGTTGCTGGTGATCCGCCCCGGCGCCGGCCCGCCGTTGTCGCTGGAGAACAGGAACAGGGTTCGCCGCGTCAGCCCCTTCTTCTCGACCGCCGCCACCACCTCGCCGATCGCCTCGTCCATCGCCGCGATCATCCCGGCGTAGGTGCGCCGCTGGCCTTTCAGGTCGGCATACTCCTTCGTGTACCGCTCCGGCACCTGATACGGAGCGTGAACAGCGTTGAACGCGACATACAGGAATAACGGCTTACTTGTGTCGTGATCGGTCACCCGGCGGACCGCCTCGCGGGCGAGCAGGTGGGTGGTGTACCCGTCGTCGCGACACACCTTGTCGTCGCGGTGCCAGTCGAACCCGCCTTCGCGGACGTGGGTGTAGTAGTCGAGAGCGCCGTTGTAGTGACCGTACTGGTGATCGAAGCCGCGGCGAGTCGGCAGGTAGTCGCGGTGGAAGTGACCGAGGTGCCACTTGCCGCACAGGGCGGTGACATAGCCGGCCTCGCGCAGCGCCTGCGGCAGCGTCCGCTCCTCCAGCGGCAGGCCGTAGCGCGCCCACGGGCGGACGACGCCGACCTGCAGCCCGTGCCGCATCGGGTAGCGGCCAGTGAGTAGTGCCGCCCGTGTGGGCGAGCACACCGGCTGCACGTAGAACTGCTCCAGCCGGGCGCCGGCGTGGGCGAGCCGATCGAGGTGCGGCGTGCGGATGGCGGTGCCATGCCAGCCGACGTCAGCGTAGCCGAGGTCGTCGGCCAGGAAATAGACGACGTTCGGCCGGTCCGCGTCGCCCGCCGCGGCGGGAACCAGCAGGGCGGACAGAAGCAGCGCAAGCATGGTCAACTTTCTCGATCGGTGAAGGGAGTATTGGCCGATGCCGGGATACCCGACGGCACGGCGATTCTACCATCGGCGCTCATCGGCGCCCACCGGCCGACCGTGGCGGCGGCGGATCGGAGTAACGCCGCATGCCCACGTAAGTGTGGGCATGATACCCAAGAGATCCTCAAAGAGTACACTGGGTGCCATGGCCACGCTTGCGTGGCCATGTCGTGCGGACACGGCTCCGCGGACGAGGCCAGTCGGAGGAACGCCGCATGCCCACGCAAGCGTGGGCATGGCACCAAAGCGAAAGTATAGTATACTTTGTAGATAGGTAAAATAATCATTAGCCGATACCGGGTTACCCGACGGCACGGCGATTCTACCACCGGCGGCCAGCGGCGCCCACCGGCCGACCGTGGCGGCGCGGCGGGTGCGCGATACGATGAGGGAGGAATTGTCCCCCATCCTCGACTCGTTCCCCGAAGGGGTGCGCCATGCGAAAGGCTCTGGTGATCGGGCTGCTGCTGCTCACGATCGTCGGCTGCAAACGGGCGGCGAAAAACCAGGCGAAGGAGCAGCCGCCGGGCCAGCAGCCGGCCGGCCAGCAGCAGCCGCCGGTTCACGCGCCGACCGGGGTGGTGATGAACCCGAGCGGCGGTGGGTCGGGCGGGGCCGCCCAGGCGGTCCGTACCGCCGTCGTTCGCACCGTCAACCTGACGCAGATGGACCAGCTGCGCTGTTCATGGAAACCGCGTCGACGGCGTCAGCCACCGGGCAGCTGCCGCCGGCCACGAGGTGGCCGCCGCCATGCAGCGCTGAGGCGCCGGCCATCTACAAGCTGTTGCAGGACCGCGTGCTCGTGCTCACCGACGCCCGCTCGCGCGCTCCATCTGGGTCTACACCGCTGATCCGCAGAGCGCCGCCGGCGAGCACCTGGTGATCGACGCCGGGACGGTCACCCGCATGCCGGCGGCGGTGCTGCAACAGCGACTCGCCTCTCAGCGTAGCCAGTAAGCGAATACTCACGTCGAGGCGGGCGGCGTCGGTCGCGGCGGGCCGGCCGGCAGGCGGATGCGGTAGTAGGTCACCAGCTCGCCGAGTAACTCCGCCAGCAGCCGCCGGCCGGCCTCCAGGTAGCGGCCGGGCGCGGGCCGGGGAAACCTCGCGCGTCCGCTCCTTCATCGCGGCGGTGTGGACCACGCGCCACGTCGCGGGTGCCGACCCGCAGCACGCCGAGCCGCTCGGCCAGCCCGCACGCTCGTCGGCCAGCACCGGCGGTTCGTCCGCCCGGCGTCGACCACCCGGTCCATCAGCCCGGCCAGGTCGCGGGCCAGCTCGGCGAACACCTTCGGCAGCCGGGTCGGCAACGGGTGGCCGTCGAACAACACCGAGGTGGCGGTCGCCTGCGGCCCGGCCAGCGCGTGCAGGAAGGCGATCTCGCGCTCCATCGCCGCGGCCTGCTCGGTGGTCAGCTGCGCCGCGTCCTCGGCCTCGGTCAGCCGCCGCGCCTCGGTCAGATCGTGCAGGTAGACGAGCAGCCCGTCGTGGACCGGCGAGGCGCGCACCTGGGTGAGCACATGCCTGTCTCCCCAGTAGCGCGGGAAGCCGACCGGGGTGCGGGTGGCGGCGGCGCGGCGGAGGTGCTCCTCGAACGGGGTGGCGAGGAAATCGGGGAAGGCGTCCCACAACACTTCCCCGAGCAGCCCCTCGCGGGTGCGGCCGAGCAGCGACTCGGCGGCGCGGTTGAGGTAAGTGAACCGCCAGGCGACGTTGACCGCCAAGACGGCGTCGGCGGTGCCCTCCAGCACTTCCACCAGCCGCTCTCTCGTCTCCTGATACGCCTCCTCCAACCGCTTGCGGTCGGTGACGTTCTCGTGGACGACGAGGACATACGAGCCGCCGCTGACGTCCAGCCGCTCGACCCGGGCGCGGAACCACCGCCCCTCGGTCGGCGAGTGGCAGGCGTAGTCATAGGTGAACGCCGCCGCCCGCCCGGTCAGCACGTCGTCCAGCCCGACGGCGAACGCTGCCCCCTCTTCTCCGTCGCGCCGGCAGACGGCGAGGTAGTTGGCGCCCTCGACCAGTTGCCCAAGCTGCCCGCCGTTGGCGACGGCGAACTCCCGCCACGCCCGGTTGACCAGCACGATGGCGCCGGCCGGGTCGAGCAAGGCGACGTGGGCCGCCAGCGCGTCCAGCGCTTTCCACAGAAGCTCCGGGAGAGGCGAACCGGGGCCGTGCTCGGAGGGACTCGAAGGCTCCACCATGCGTTCCACCCGGGTCCGATGCGTAACCGCGCATCGACGACACGCGAATCAGGGGGAGAGCGGGTAGTGTTCAGCCTAAAACACCGCCCTCCCCCCGTCTACACGAAACCGGGAGACGGTCAACCGCGGCGGTGAGGGTGTCTGGGCTGGCCGGCGCGTCTGGGAAGCGGAGGGTGGAAGATGAGGTGGCGCCGGTTCCCCATCCCGATGGCCGAGGGAGAGGCAAGTGGGACCTGGAAAAAAAATCGAAGAATCGCACAGAATCTGAGCGCATTTCCCGATCAACGGTGGTAGAATCCCTTGCGATGGGTGGGGGCGTCTCCACCCGCCACTCTGTCTGAGACTGCGGAATTTTGCCTTGCCTTTCTTGGATACGCGCTCTGAGCTTCTCTTGCCTCGCAGCCCCCGAGAACGTCAAGCCTCGTTGCCGGACAGTGCCTCTGATTGCGCCTCACGTGGGTGAGGCGGCTCCTGTTCGACCGTCCGTGCAGTCTCCACGTTTCGGGCTTGCGAGCCCAACAAGGAAAGCATGAGCAAGAACATCTATGTGGGGAACCTCCCCTTCCAGACCACCTCGGACGAGCTGATCGAGGCGTTCAGCAAGTTCGGCACCGTCACCCGCGCCCAGGTCGTCACCGACCGCGAGACCGGCCGCAGCCGCGGCTTCGGCTTCGTCGAGATGAGCGAGGGCGGGGACGAGGCGATCAACAACATGAACGGCGCCCAGTTCCAGGGCCGCACGCTGACGGTCAACGAGGCCAAGCCGCGTGAAGAGCGGCCGCGCACCGGCGGCTACGGCGGTGGCGGCGGCGGCGGCGGCGGCCGTGGTGGCTACGGCGACCGTCCGCGCAACGGCGGCGGCGAGCGCCGTGGCGGTGGCGGCGGCGGCTACGGCAACCGCTGGTAAGCGCGAGCGCGTTCTTAAACATTACAGGGCCGCGATGCCGATCGCATCGCGGCCCGTTTTCGTTCCCCGATGGCCCCACGGCTCACGGGGCCGCTATCGCCGTCACCGGCAGGTCGACCCGGTTGTCGCCGGTCAGGTCGGTGACCACCTGCAGGGTACGGCTCAGCGCGCCCGGCCCGGTTGCCTTGACGTGAACCGTCAGGACGTGGACCGTCTTGCGGTCCGCCGGCAGCGGGTCGACGCGGACCTGCCCGTCACCTCGCGCCACCGCGACCACCTTGAACGGCTGGTCGGCACGTACCACCACGCGCCGCGTCACCTCCGTCCCCACCGGCACCGTGCCGAAGTCGGCCGCCGTGCAGGTCAGCGCTGCTTCCACCTCGACCGTCAGCGGCACGTTGAGCAGCGGCAGGTGCGGCTGGTCGGTCTGCAGCCACACGGTGGTGTACCAGCTGCCCACCGGCAGCGCCTTGCTCACCCGCGCCGTCACCTGATACGCCGCCTCGCCGGTGTCGAGCGTCACCGCCTGCACGTCGGCGGTGACGAAGGTGCTTTCACACTTTGCCTTTACGACCCGAGCGACGAGGCCGGGGAACCGCACCGTGACGGTGGCGCTGGCGCCGGTGCCGCGCGCCGCCTTGCCGGCGGCGAACGTGGTCGGGGTGAGGACGATGTCCTCACGGATGTGCGCCTGCAGCGTCAGCCCGACCTCGTCCCACTCCGGCTGATCGAACTGGATGTAGAGCATCTTGACGACTGCCCCGGTGGCGCGGGTGCTGTCCAGCCGGGCGGCGACGATGGCCGATTCGCCGGGGGCGAGCGTCTGCCGCGACACCGTCGCCGACACGCAGGCGCAGGGAATGCGGATCCCGCTGATGTGCAGCGGATTGGCGGTCGTGTTGGTCACCCGGAAGGAGTGATCCAGCGTTGGTCCGCGGGCGATCATGCCGAAGTCGTGCGACCGTTCGTTGAACAGCGGGTCGGCCCAACCGGCCCGGACCCCTCCGGGGAGGACGCCAAGACCAGCCAGGACGACGAGAAACCGGAGCATGGGAGCTGCCAATCATCGTCCCCACACGAAACGCCGTCGTCGGGCCTCTCCGAGCGGGGTCCGGCGGCCTCCGCGGGGACATACGGCGGAGACGAAGCAGGACGCCCAGCGGTGGCGCAATCCGTGCCAGAGACGACGGCTTATGAACGCAGATTCAGGTTATCGTTTATCGACGACTGACGATAATGCAGGCCACCATTCGGGCGATCGCGGGGTTGCGGGCGGATTACAGCCCGGCGATCAACTCCTTGAATCGCTGGAGGTTGCCGCGGTTGACGCAGTAGCAGACCTTCGGTCCCTCGATCTCGCCCTGCACCAGTCCGGACTCCTTGAGGATCTTCAGGTGTTGCGATACCGTGGACTGCGCCAGCGGCATCAGCTCGACCAGCTGGCCGCACACACACGCCTTCCGCTCCAGCAGGATGCGGAGGATGCGCACGCGCGCCGGGTGGGCGATCGCCCAGGCGAACTGTGCCAGCGTCTGGTCCAGGGTGGGATCGTCCAGCAGCGGGAGGGAACTCGCCTCACCGCGCTCCGGCCGCGCCTGTTGGTCGCTCACACCAACCTCCCTGTCATCGTCTATTGACGATAATCGATTGGATACGGGGGTAACAAGCGGAAAATGTGATCCGGTTCGCCGTAAAGGCGGGTCGGACCGCGCGGACGCATCGATTCTACCAGACCTGCGTCCCCAAAAGGGAGGCCAGCGGTAGATGGTAGGCGACCGAGATTCTACAAGTAACCCGGTGAACCGTCGGCGCGTGGCCGGCCCCTCCTCCGGAGAAGTCTCGTGGCCGATGCGCCGCTCCTGCTCCCCGACGACGCCGCCAATCGCGCTTTGCTGGCGAACGTCCGGCCGGCCGACTGGGAACCGCCGAAGCCGGCGGGGCGGTACAACCTGGTGGTGCTCGGCGGCGGGACGGCCGGGCTGGTGACGGCGGCGATCGCCGCCGGGCTGGGCGCCCGCGTGGCGCTGGTGGAGAAGCACCTGCTCGGCGGCGACTGCCTGAACACCGGGTGCGTGCCGTCGAAGGCGATCCTGCGGGCGGCGCGGGCGTGGGCGGCAGTCCGCAGCGCGGCGGCGTTCGGGGTCGACATCCCCGACGGAGTGCGCTACGACTTCGGCGCCGTGATGGCGCGGATGCGCCGGCTGCGGGCGGAACTGAGCGGCAACGACTCGGTCGCACGATTCCGCGCGCTGGGCGTGGACGTGTTCCTGGGGGCGGGCCGGTTCATCGCGCCGGACGCCGTGCTGGCGGGGGATCGGCCGCTGCGGTTCGTCCGGGCGGCGATCTGCACCGGCAGCCGGCCGGCGGTCCCACCGATCCCCGGTCTGGCGGAAACGGGCTATCGGACCAGCGAGACGGTGTTCCGCCTGACCGAACTGCCGCGACGGTTGGCGGTGATCGGCGGCGGGCCGATCGGCTGCGAGGTGGCGCAGGCGTTCGCCCGCTTCGGCGCCGCCGTGACGCTGCTGGAGCGCTCGGACCGCCTGCTGCCGCGCGACGACCCCGACGCCGGGGCACTCCTCGTCCGCCAGTTGTGCGACGATGGCGTTCATGTCGTCCTGCAAGCGTCCATCGCCAAGGTGCGCAGGCGTGACGCCGAGAAAGAGGTGCTGTACCGATCTCGGTTCGGGATACACCAGGCGTGTGTCGACGAGATCCTGGTAGCCGCCGGGCGGACAGCGAACGTCGACGGACTGTGTCTGGGCGTCGCTGGCGTGGCGTTCGACCGCGCCGGGGTGCGCGTGGACGACGGGTTGCGGACGACCAACCCGCGAGTATACGCCGCCGGCGACGTTTGCTCAGAGTATCGCTTTACTCACGTCGCCGACGCGATGGCGCAGATCGTGATCCAGAACGCGCTGTTCCCCCACCCGTTCGGCCTGGGGCGAGCGCGGATGAACCGATTGCTGATTCCGTGGTGTACTTACACCAGTCCGGAGGTCGCTCACGTCGGGCTGACGGCCGAGGCGGCACGGGCGCGGGGAATGGCCATCGAGACATACACGGTGCCGCTGGCCGAGGTCGACCGAGCGGTGCTCGACGGCGACACCGCCGGGTTTGTCCGCGTCCACGTCCGCGCCGGCACCGACCGGCTGGTCGGCGCGACCGTCGTCGCCGCGCACGCCGGCGAGCTGGTCAGCGAGTTGACCGCCTTGATGAATGCCGGTAAGGGGTTATCCGTTCTGAGCCGTACGATACACCCGTACCCGACGCAGGCGGACGCGCTGCGGCGGGTAGCGATTGCGTGGCGGAAAACACAACTCACCGGGCGGAAGAAGGCGGTGCTGTCGCGCTTCTTCCGCTGGATGCGCGGCGAGTGACGGCAGGCTTCCCGCGCTGACTCGGAGCACGGATGTGCTCCGGCTCGCCTGGCGTTGCCTGGCTGTTGGCGAGCGGGGTCCCGTGAGGGCCCCGAGTGGTTCGCCCTGAGCGCGACGTCATGTGTCCTGCGCTGACTCGGGGCACTGACGTGCTCCCGCTCGCCCTCCTGTTGTGCCACGGTCTCCTGACCGTGGCACTGCCGGGGACCGCAGGTCTCCTCCGGCAAGTGCGGGAGACCTTCGGTCGCCGCCAGTGGGCCGGTCGGGAGACCGGCCCACAACAGCCGGTGTCGCCGGGAACGCGACGTCAGCGAGCGTCGACTCCTCGGGGCATGCGGGAGAGGGGCCTGTGGGGAGGGAATCCCTCCCCCACTCCCCCACCCGCTCCCGCTCGCCTGGCAAGGTGGGACTGCGGCGCTGTCTTTTGCTACTTTCCACTGACGACTGCGAGCGCCGCGAGCCGCTGCAGTTCATGGCGCATCGGGCTGGCGTCGCCGTTGGGGATGCCGGAGCAGCTGGATCATCAGGATGACGAACAGGTCCTGCTTGGGGTCGGCCCAGCTCTGCGTGCCGAACGCTCCGCCGTGGCCGAACGTGCCGGGCGACAGCATCGCCGTCACCCCCTCCGGCTTGCGGACGACGGCGAAGCCGTAGCCGAACCCCATCCCGTCGGTAAAGCCACATTTCAGGTCGCCGGTGTGGACAGTGGTCAGCGCCTTCACGCTCGCCGACGACAGCACCTTCTTGCCCTCCAGCGACCCGTTGTTCAGCATCATGCGGTAAAAGCGGGCCATGTCGGCGGCGGTCGAGTACAGCCCGCCGGCGGGGATCGGGTGTGACGTCGACTTCGCCGGGCCGATCAGCGGGTTGGCCTCGGGCACCAGCTTGCCGTTCTTCACCGTGGTCAGCTCGACGATCCGCTTCGCCTGCTCGCCCTGCGGCGCGACGACGGTGTCGGTCATGCCGAGCGGGTCGAAGATCCGCCGGCGGAGGAACGCCTCGTAGCTCTCGCCCGACACCACCTCGATCACCCGGCCGAGGGTGTCGATGCCGGCGTTGCAGTACGCCCAGCGGCTGCCCGGCTCGAATTCCAGCGGCCGCTGGGCGATCACCAGCGTCGTCTCGGCGAGTGAGAAGTTCCGCTTGCCGTAAACATTGCCCAGCCCCGGCGGGTAGCCGCCCGGCAGCCCGGAGGTGTGCGTCAGCAGGTCGGCCAGGGTGATCGGCCGCGCCGGCTTCTTGAGGATCAGCCGGTCGCCCTTGCGCGCCTCGACCAGCAGCTGCCCCTTGAACTCCGGCAGGTACTTCTCCACCGGATCGTTGACGTTCAGCTTGCCGTCTTCCGCGAGTAACTGAATACCCGTGGCGGTGATCGGCTTGGTCATCGAGGCGATGCGGAACAGGGTGTTCTTCGGCATGGTGCGGGCCGGGTCGAGGCGCAGGCTGCCGACCGCTTCCAGGTAGGCGACACCACGAGAATTGCCGACCGCCACCACGGCGCCGGCGATGGCGCCTTCGTCGACGAACTGCTGCATGCGCGGGCGGATCTGGCCGAGCTTGGTCTGGTCGAACTCGGCGGCGGGCAGGGCGGCCGGCGCCAGCACGGCGGCGCACAGCAGCAACGGGAGCGGACGCATGGCGGGAGTCTCCTGGCGGGGTCGGGACGACGCCGCTTACCTTATCCGCCCGCCGCCGCCCGGCCAGCCCGCCCGCCGACCGCGACACCTTTGCTCTTACCCTCGCAGTCCGCTGGGTGCCATGCCCACGCTCGCGTGGGCATGCGGCGTTTCGCCGACCGGCCCCCCATCCACGGTACGCTCCTCGCATCACATGCCCACGCAAAGCCGTGGGCATGGCACCAAAACGGCTCGGTTGACGCGACCATTCACGTTAATCCGCCCCCTCACCGGCGGGTGAACGGCAGGCTGCCGAGCAACTCGCCGAGCAGGTTGTCCTGCGGGTAGCTGTGCCCCAGGTGCTGACGGAACCCCTCGGCGAATGCCACGCCAGCCTGCTTACCGCGATGGCCGCTCCAGTCGCGCATCGACTGGACGTAGTGATCCATCCCGTGATGCTTGAGCAGCCATTCCCGCTGGCTGGTGTGGGCGGCCAGCATCTGTCCCTTCAGATCGATCGCCCCGCTCACGTCCACCAGGAACCCCGGCTCGATCTCGCGGCCGAGCAGGTCCTTGCCCTCGATCGCGTCGGCGTAGTACAGGTGCGGGATGTGGTCGAGCGGCGGCGGCATGTCGCCTTTGTGCGCCTGGAAATTGGGCACGGCGCAGGCGAACGCGGCCGCGCGGGTCAGCACGCTGGTCATCTCGTGGTCGAGCATGTAATCGGCCGGGCTGTGCGTCAGCAGGAGGCGCGGCTTGACCTGCCGCAGCAGCCGCGTCACCTTCTCCAGCGGCCCCTCGGCGTAAAACACGCGCAGGTCGCGCTCCTCGACACAGTGATAGGTGGCGCCGAGCAGCCCGGCGGCGGCGGCCCCTTCCTTGCGGCGGACGGCGGCGATTTCGTCCTGCGGCAGCTCGGCCGACCCGCAGTCGCCCGGCGTCATGCTGGCGATATGGACCTCCCACCCCCGCTCCTGGGCCAGCCGGATGAGCGTGCCGGCACACAGGAACTCGGCGTCATCCGGGTGGGCCAGCACACTGAGCACGACGTTCTTCATCACGCAAACTCCCGACAGGACGGTTAGGACAACGACGATGCCCCTGTTGTACCCACCGCCGGACAGGCCGGCAGGGGGCAAAGCAGGGGCAGCGGCGCGGTCGCGGCGGTTACTGCTTGCCGGGCAGGGGCGGCGCGGGGGACGGCGGACCGCCGCCCGGCATCGGCCGCGGGGTGACGTTCATCCGCGATGCCTGGGCGTTGTAGTTGGCCAGCTCCATGAGCGGCTGGCCGTCCGGGTCGAGCACGTCGAACGGGCCGGGGATCAGCGGCGCAGGAACCGTCTCCGGCCGCAGCGCCGGCAGCAGCGGCACGACGACGGCGGCGCGGCTCAGGTCTTCCTTCAGCCGCCGGCCATCGAATCGATTGTACAGCCGCAGATAGCGGATCTGAATCTCGGCTGTCTGCTCCTGGTTGGTGTTGTCGCGGCGATATTCCTTGTTCGGGAACAGCACCAGTTCCTTCCAGGCGTCGAGCGGGCTGAGCCGTTTGCCGGGCCAGGCCTTCGCCTCGATCGGCGTGCGGTACAGGTCGAGGGCGGCCCGCGGCGAGCCGGCCAGGTCGAGCTGGGCGGCCTGGAAGAACGCTCGCCGGCAGGTGACGGTCTCGGGCTTCTGCTCGACCAGCGCCCGGTTGTAGTGGTGCGGGAAGTTACTGACCCCGCGATAGAAGCTGTACTCGAACATGAACTTGGCCGCCCGGTACTCTTCCCGCTCTTCCGGCGACAGCAGTTCTTCCGCCTGGTCGGGGACGGAGCTGCCCACCTGCAGCCCGAGCTTGCGGGTATACCGCTCGGCCAGGCTGATCATGTTCTGTTCCTCGCTCTCGCCGTCGAACAGCAGGTGGTTCTCCTTGCCGTGCGACTGCCAGGCGCGGAACGCTCGCTGCCACGCCCGCTGCGACCACTCCGCGCCGGTGCCGACGCGGACCTGCTTGCCGGCGAGGGCGGCGTCCTTGCTGTCCTGGAACCAGTCGGTGCAGTCCCAGCCCTCGTCGAGGAACCAGCCCTCCTGCTGCAGCCGCTCGGCGGAGTAGCGCCGGGCCTGCGCCGGGTAGTTGCGGAAGATCAGGGTGGTCATGTACTTCGGCCGCCGCTGCCGGGCCGGGTCGGTGATCGGCTCGCTGGAGCCGGGGAGCGCGCCAGGCGACGGCAGCGCTTCCTGGGCGTAGCAGTACCAGGCGTGCGAGGCGCCGTGGACGTCGGTGTCGTCGCCCAGCGTCGCGGCGTCGGTCAGGGCGTCGCGGTCGAACATGCCGGTCCGCTGGGGCGGCAGTACCGGGAAGCGCGTCTCGACCGGAAGCAGGGTGTCTTTCTTGCTGGCCAGCCACGGACGAGACTGTGCCGGCACGTCGAGCGGCGGCGGGTCGACCTGGTAGAGCGACGGCAGGGTATAGTTGTCTTCGAGGAACTGCACCACATCTTCGGGCCGCTCGCAGGAGAACTGCCGGCGCTTCGCCGAGGCCGTGTCCCGCTGCATCCCCTCGCGGAGCCGGCGGACCAGCTGCGGGTGGTCGCGGCAAAACGTCTCGAACTCCACCCAGTTCAGCTCCGGCCCGCTGTCGGTCTGCCGCCAGAACCGGGCCGGGTCGCGCTCATTCGGCGGGATCAGGCTGAGCTGGAACAGCGACCGCTGGTAGTTGGTTTCGTCCGACAGCCCGATCTTGTGCTGCAGGTAGTAACCGATCGACCAGCGCAGGTCGGGGTGGTTGCGGTTCTGCCGCTCGCCCTCGGCGAGCAGCTCCACCCCACGGGTGACGTAGAAATACTTGTCGCGCACCCGGTCCGACTCGACCGACACGTTGTACGCCAGGTTCCAGCTCTGGAACAGCCACGGGGTGATGAAGTGCGGCTGCAGCTTGGTGAGCGAGCGAACCAGCACTTCCAGCTCGTTCCACTGGTTCTTCTTCTGCTTGTCGATCGCCTGGTTCCACAGGATGCACGTCACCAGTCCGCGCGAGCCGGTCAGGCCGAGGCGGACGACCGACCCGACCAGCTCGACCTCGCCGCGGCTCTGTTCGCGGATCGCCAGCCGCCCGGCCAGGTCGTCGACGAAGTAGCGCCGCCAGCCCCATGACAGGGTGAACAGCACCAGGATCAGGCCGGTGTACAACAGCTTCCGTTGCTGCACCTGTTGCTGGAATGAACTAGCCATGGCCATAGTTCTCAGTTAATAGTTCTCAGTTCTCAGTTGGTAGTTCTCGGGGATGCGTTAATCGTCCTCAGCTGTCAGAAAACACCGCAATCGTCCTCTTTCTTGCTGACAACTGAGAACTATTAACTGAGAACTAAGTGCTTGACGCTACCTCGCGCCAGCGGAGCAGGTAGAACGCCAGCACCGCCCACGGCAGCAGGTAGCCGGCCAGCAGCAGGAACCCCATGCCCATCTGCACGCCGGAGATGTTGAAGCCGTCGGCCACGTAGTTGGTCAGGTCGAAGCGGCTGACGTCCGGCACCAGGTCGATCAGCATCCGCACCAGGTAGCGGAACGCCGCGTCCGAGCCGCTCACCAGCTGGTCGCCGATCGACGCCGAGTCCGAGGCGCTCGGGGCGACCAGCTCGCGGCGGGCCAGCCGCTTGATCGCCTCCAGCGGACCGCCGCCGGGATTCTTGCCCATCGCCACGCTCTCGATGAATTCGCGGCTCAACCCGCCGACGAACAGCAGCAGCGTCACCAGCATGCTGATCACGCCGTTCAGGTAGGTGCTCAGCACCACCGCCAGGCCGATCATCAGCGCCAGCTGCAGCCAGATGCCGAACGCCCCCTTGAAGAAGTTGGCCGCGAACAGCAGCGGCTCGGCCCGCCCGCCGGCGTCCAGGCGCAGGTAGTAGTCGTAGCGGGCCATGCCGATGTACTGCGTCGGGCTGTCGCAGGTGACGCGGACCTGCAGGTCCGGCGGCCGCGCTTCGTTCCGCGCCTTCAGCTCCGCCTCGCGGTCGGCGTCGGCATCCCGCAGGTTGCGGAACAGCCCGGCCGGCAGCAGCAGCGCCAGAGTGCGATAGTCGGTCACCGGCTGGCCGGTGATCTCGAAATAGCCGTACTTCTCGGCCAGCGCGCTGTCCGCCTTCGGATCGCGGCCAGCCGCTCCCGGCCGATCCTTCCGTTCCTTCAGGAACGCCTCATCGTTGCCGCGGCGGAACCGCCAGGTGTAGAACTTGAAGGTGCAGGAAACGTCGCGCCCTTCCTCGCCGGTGGTGGTGCGGTAGACGTCGAAGCTGTACTCCGACAGCACCTCCGGCCGGTCGCCCAGCGCCGCCGGCACCCGGGCGAAGTCCCACCGCGCTATCTGCTGTTCCTGCCCTGGCATCGGCCGGCTGATGTAGCTGCGGTACTCCCACTCGCGGCCCACGTTGATCGCCTGCCGCTCGTTCCCCGTCCCCTCGAACTTCAGCTCGCCAAACAGCGGCTCCCGCGCCTTCAGACTCTCGGCCGCCGCTTCCGGATGGATCTCGCGCAGGATGTACAGCAGGCTGATGGCGGTCATCACCACCAGCACCAGCGTCATCAGCGCCAGGTAGCCGAGGAAGCGGCCGAGCACGATCTCGAACCGCTCCACCGGCTTGGTGACGACGGTGTGAATCGTCTGCTGCTTGATGTCCGCCGGGATGCTGAACGACGACAGCACCACCGCGGTGAACAGCAGCAGCAGGCTCATCGCCGTGTACACCACCTCGACATAGGTTCGCACCTGGTCCTTGGGCATCGACGGCACGAACCAGCTGGCGAACAGGAACACCAGCAGGATGAACGAGAAGGCGTACAGCACGCGCCGGCGGATCGCCTCCTTGAAGCTCAGCTTGGCCAGCGCGTAGACGCGGCGGAAGCGCAGCCGCGTCAGGTTGAGCAGGAACGGCGCGCCGACGGCGAGCAGCGCGGCCGCCCCGCCGAGCGCCAGCGCCACCGTCTGCACCACACTCGGCCGCTCGTCGGCCGGGCGCACGACGGCCAGGATGCCGCCGATCAGGAAGCCGAGTAGCGCCACCACCGCCGCCAGGGCGAACAGGGTGGCCTGCCAGCCGGGGATGGCCGCCCGGTCCTCGCGGCGGAGCCGCGGCAGCCCGAACAGCAGCCAGGCGAACAGTCCCAGGGCGGCGAAGCTGCCGGCCGCTTGCAGCCACAGCACCAGCCCGCCGGGCAGGTCGGCCCATTGCAGCGGGTCGCGTTCGATGACGATGGCAAACAGGGGGGACATGGCAGGGTCAGTCGTCGTCGGGAATGGTCGGGACAACCGCCGCCGGGACACCCCCGACGGCGGACGGCGGACGGCCGGTCACGGCTTGATCGCGTCCGACGGCGGGGCCGCCGGGGCGGCGTCGGGCAGGTAGCGGCGGCCGGGGTGCGCCTTGCTCTCCTCGACGATGCGCAGGAAGTAGTCCTCCAGCGTCGTGGTCGGGTGGCCGACCGTGTCGAGCTTGCCGCCGTGCTTGCGGAGCACCTCTTCGAGGTCGCGGCGCAGCGCGTCGGTCAGCTGCAGTTCGCTCGCCCGCAGCTCCACCCGGTTGGCGTCCTGCAGCAGCGTCTGTACCTCGCCGTAGGACTGCAGCTCGCCCTCGCTCAGGATGGCGATGCGGTCGCACACGTCCTGCACGTCTTCGAGCCGGTGGCTGCACATGATGACCGTCTTGCCGAGGTTGCGCAGTTCGACGATCAGGTTCTTCATCCAGCGAGCGCCGAGCGGGTCGAGGCCCGACGTCGGCTCGTCGAGGATCACCAGGTCGGGATCGTTGATGAGCGCCTGCGCCAGTCCGATGCGCTGACGCATGCCCTTGGAGTATTCCTTGAGGATGCGCTTGCGGTCGGCCTTCAGGCCGACCTTCTCGATCAGCTCCTGGGCGCGGCGGTTGCGCGTGGTCGGGTCGAGGTTGAACAGCCGGCCGTAGAAGTCGAGCGTTTCCTCGGCGTTGAGGAAGCGGTACAGGTACGACTCTTCGGGCAGGTAGCCGATCCGCTCGTTCTTGGTCACGTCGGCGGCCGGCTTGCCGAAGACGAACGCCTCGCCCTCGGTCGGGAACAGCAGCCCGAGCAGCAGCTTGATGGTCGTGGTTTTGCCGGACCCATTGGGGCCGAGCAGGCCGAAGATCTCGCCGCGCTGGATGACGACGTTGAGCGCCCGCAGGGCGGTCTTCTTCTGCCGGCCCCAGAAGTCGCGGTAGATCTTGGTCAGTTTGCGGGTTTCGACGATCACGTCCTGGGCCATGGCCACCTCATCGGGTCGATGCCGTCACGATAGCGCGCGGAGCAGATACTGGTTGATACGCACCGGCCCGGCGGAGCGTTCGCCAAGAAGTTGCCGGCGTTCACGGCTCCAGCGGCCGCCACTCGCCGTCTTCGCCGCGGACCTCGTTCGGCACGAACGCGCGCTTGTACGACATCGACGAGCTACCCTCGACGTAAAACCCGAGGTAGACATAGGGCAGATGGCGAGCGACCGCCTCGTCGAGCAGGCACAGCACGTTCCAGGTGCCCAGGCTGCGCCATCGCTCGGCCGGGTCGTAGAAGAAGTAGATGGCCGACAACCCCTCCAGACCGCGGCCGGCCAGCGGCCCGGCGGCGCGCGGCAGCGGGTCGACGTAGCCGACGCCGATCAGCCGGCCGTCCAGGTAGTACGTCCACTCCTCCACCGGGAACGGCTGGTGGACGAACGAGTCGAGGTAGCTGCCGGGGTCCTTCGGTGGGTGCTCCGGCCAGCCCTTGTGGTCGGCCTGGAAGGCGTGGTAGCGGTCGTACAGGGCCAGCTTGGCGCGGCTGACGGCGGGGGCGCCGATGCGGCGCTCGACCACCCCGGCGTTCGCCTTGCGGCAGCGGCGCTGGCTGCGATCGGGGCGAAACCGGGCGGCCGGCACGCGCAGCGCCCGACAGGCGCGGCAGGCCGGACACGCCGGCCGGAACAGCATGTGGCCGAATCGTCGCCACCCGTCGTGCATGCGCTGCAGGTACTCAGTCGGCTTCAGGTCGGCGACGAACTCGTATTCCAGGCTCCATTGCCGGTCGGGCAGGTAGCCGCACGGCGTGGGAGACGCGGTGTAGCGGAACAGCGAGTGCATCGGTCACCGCCCTTCCGCCGCGTCTGGCCCGCGGGCCATCCGGCGGGCGCGCTTCAGCTGCCGGCCGGTCAGCCAGTCGCTCACCGACTGCGGCAGGTAGCGGAGCAGCCGTACCTGCCACGCCATTCGCTGCGGGAAGGCGACGAACGGCCGGCGGCGGCGGATCGCGTCGAGCATCACCGCGCACGCCCGGTCGACCGGCAGCACGTCCTTCGGCCGCAGCTTGAGCGGCTGCGTCATCGGGGTGTGGACCCAGCCGGGGCAGAGGGTGGTGACGGTGATGCCGTGCGGCTTCAGCTCCACCCGGAGCGAGTCGAGCAGGGCGTTCAACCCGGCCTTGCTGGCGCTGTAGCCGGCGAGCAGCGGCAGGCCGCGGTACGACGCCAGGCTGGACAGCGCGACCAGGTGGCCGCTGCCGCGCTGGCGCATGCCGGGCAGCACGGCGTCGATGCTGTTGACCACGCCGAGCAGGTTGACGCGGAGGATGGCGTTGACGTCCTCGGCGCGGAACGGGTCGGCGGGGGTGGCGTGGCCGATGCCGGCGCAGGCGATCAGCAGGTCGATCGCGCCGAGACGGTCCTCCAGGCGGCGGACCGCCGCGCGGGTGGCGGCCAGGTCGGTGACGTCGGCCGTCTCGCCGGCGACGGTCCCTGGGGGCAACTCGGCGGCGAGGTCGGCGAGGGCGTCGGCACGGGTGTCGAGGGCGGCGACGCGGGCGCCCTCGGCGGCGAGCAGGCGGGCCAGCTGCCGGCCGATGCCGCTGCCGGCGCCGGTGATCAATGCGGTGCGATTGGCGAAGCTGTTCATCCCACAACCTGGCCGGCGGAGGCCGGCAGACGGGCGCGACGCGCCGGGGAGGTCGTGACGAGCGCGAGGCGATGATCCGCTCACTGTAACGGGCGCAACGGGCGCTGTCCACATGCGTTGTAACGAATCTTCCGCCTTTGTCCGGCAGCCGCTCGGGTGTGTGCTAGATTTGTCCAGACGGCGGGGGAAACCCTGCTCGCAGGGCTGCGCTGTGTGGCAAGGAGCGGCGGCGGGGGCGGACCCGCCTGCCCTCTGGTCGCCACCCGTCCCGAGGAAGCTACCGTGCGAACACTGCTGGTTGTCAGCCAGAAGGGCGGCGTGGGCAAGACGACGACCGCCATCAACCTGGCAGCCGCCACCGCCATGACCGGCGCCCGGGTGCTGCTGCTCGATGCCGACCCGCTGTCCAGCGTCAGCGCCATCCTCGGCCTGGCGCAGCACCCGCGCCGGCAGACGCTGCGGCAGGCCGGCATCGACCTGCCCGGCGTGCTCGCTCGCGACGTGCTGCCGTGTCTGGACGTGCTCAGTCCGTATGACGACAACGGTTGCTCCGACGAGGCGCTCGATCACCTGCTCACGCTGGTCAGCAGTCCCGGTTTCCGCGACTGCTACGGCGGCCTGATCGTCAACACCCCGCCGTTTCTCGGTCCCCGGCCGCGCCAGCTGCTCGCCACCTGCGACAGCTATCTGCTGGTGATGCGGGCGGAGCCGATGGCGCACCGCACCTATCCGGCGCTGCAGGAGCTGCTGGTGCGTTCGCAGACCGGCACGCCGATCAAGCTGGCCGGCATCCTGCTGACGTTACCCGAGGGCGAGCACCCCGGCGCCCGGTGGGAGCGCGAGCTGCGCGGCCGGTTCGGGTCGCGGGTGCTGCCGCCGGTGGTGCCGTACGATGAGGCAGTGGTGCAGGAGACGATCGACGGACTGGTGACCAGCCACGCCCGGCGGGATTCGGAGGTGGCCAACGCTTACCACGGGTTGGCCGAACACCTGCAGCTGACCGCCGAGCGGATGCGGACCGGCCGGCCGTCAGCGGTGATCGCGCTGAAGCAGGCGGCGGTGCTGTTGCGGGCGGCGCCGACCGCCGCCGACGTGGTGGCGGCTCCGCCGGTGAAGCCGTCGCGGCAACTGGAGAAACACGCGCAGCCCGCCGAGGTGGCGTTCGATCCGCCGCACGAGCTGCCCGAGGAGGATCTGATCCCCGAGCCGGTGCGGATGCGGCTGACGCCGACGGTGCCGATCCCGGCTGTGCTGCGGCCGGCTGCGCATCGCCAGGACGCCGGCCACCAGGAGGCTGACCCGCCGGTGCCGGTGGCGCCCGCTGCGCCGCTCGCCACGCCGGTGCCGCCGCGGCCGAACGGCATCCCGCTCGGGCTGGGGCTGATGTTCATGCTGTTCGGGATCGTGGTCGGCGTCGGCCTGCGCTTCGTCCCGTGGGAAACGCTGTCCGTCGCCCGCGTCGTCGCCTTCGGCCTGAGTCCGGCGGTGGTGCCGTACCTGGTCGGCGTCGGCGTGGCGGTGATGGTGCTGCTGGTGCTGATCAGCCAGCAGGGCCAGTCGTCCGCCGAGGCGGCGGCGCCCGCGGCCAAGCCGAAACCGGCCCCGCCGGTCGACCGCCAGGAGGCCGCGGCCCGCCGGCTGAACGGCCTGGCTCGCCA
Source organism: Gemmataceae bacterium (assembly GCA_046350215.1). Lineage (GTDB taxonomy): Bacteria > Planctomycetota > Planctomycetia > Gemmatales > Gemmataceae > JAXMAU01. Next base: position 20,113 of record JAXMAU010000062.1, read on the forward strand.
CGCCCACGCGACCAACGGCCGCCACCTGAGCGAGAACTGATCGGCGGCGCATCGTCAGCGTTCGTCCACCTGGTGAGCGTCGCTCACGGCGCATCGTCCGACAGCAGGTGCGCCAGCGTCCGATCCGGGTTGTCGAGGAAGGCGTGCGACACCCGGTAGTGCTCCGTCTCGCGATACGGCACCTGGCGGGGCGGGCCGTCGCCGAGGACGTAGATCCATGCCTCCGGATAGGCCATGACGATCGGCGAATGGGTGGCGATGACGAACTGGGCGCCGAGCCGGCAGTACTGGTGCATCAGCGCCAGAAACTCCAGCTGCCGCTGCGGCGACAGGGCCGCCTCCGGCTCGTCGAGCAGGTACAGCCCGTTGCCGCGGAAGCGATGGGCGAACAGCGCGAAGAACGCCTCGCCGTGCGATTGTTCGTGTAGTGACTTGCCGCCATAGGCCGGCAACAGGTCGCTGCCGAGGCGCTCGATCTCGGTGGCGACGTTGTAGAAGCTCTCGGCGCGGAGGAAGTAGCTGTCGCGCGGCGGCAGCACCGACCGGCCCAGGCGGATACAACGGTCGAGCGTGGAATGCGACGCGCGGGTGGCGAAGTGGAGGTTGCGGCTACCGCCCTCGGGGTTGAGGTCGCAGCCGACGGCGATCGCCTCCAGCAGCGTCGACTTGCCGGTGCCGTTCTCGCCGACGAGGAAGGTGACGTAGGGATGGAACGGTAGCCGATCGAGGTGGCGCACCGCCGGCAGGCAGTACGGAAAGGCGTCGAACGACGGCACCCGGTCGCGCCGCAGGTACAGGTCGAGCAGGTACGGTCCGGATTGCCGGACGGGCTTCTTAGCCATGACTCCTCCTCACTCCGCGCCCGGGTCGGCGATGCGCTTGGTCAATGCCTCCACGGCATCGGGGTAGAACAGCCCCAGGTGCGTGCGGCGCAGCAGGTGGTCGTCCGGCGTACACGCCATCTCGTGCTCGCGGCTGGTAGACGATCTCGGCGCGCCAGGTCGGGCGCGGCGGCGAGGAGCGGTTGCGCTACGCGGATCGCGGGCCGCACACGCCGCCACATCGAACGCCCGCCGGCCGTAGCGGTCGACCAGGTGCTGGGCCGCCTCCGCCGACAGCCCGCCGCGGGTGAGCGAACGGATCGCGTCGGGCCGCCACTCGGCCCACGGCTGGCGCGGCGCACCGTCGAGGCGGAAGGTGGCGGTGCGGCAGCGGCCGCGGCGGCCGAGGCGGCGCATCACCCGGTCGGTGATCTCCTCGGCCATGCGGCGGTAGGTCGTCCACTTGCCGCCGACCACGCTGAGCAGCCCCGCCGACCCGTCGACGAGGACGTGCTCCGCGCGACCGCGCCGACGGATCGCCCGGCCGCATCCGCGCCCAGCGGCCGCGCCGGCGAACGTGCCGAGCAGGTCGGTTCGCTGCAATGGCGGATCGAAAAAGTGGTTGTGGCCGTCGAGCAGGTAGGCGATGTCGGCGTCGGTGACGGCGAGGTCGTCGGCGGGGCCGGTCAGCTCGGTGTCGGTGGTGCCGATGACGGTCCGGTCCTGCCAGGGCAGGACGAAGAACACCCGCCCGTCGCGCGGGTGCAGCAGCACCAGCGCCGCGGCAGGGCGCGGCCCGGCCACCAGATGCACTCCCTTCGTCGGCGCCCGGCGGTTCGCCGTCCTCGCCGGCCAGCCGGCGGACGCGATCGCTCCACGGGCCGGTGGCGTTGACGATCGCGCGTGCCGCGCACCGCCAGCGCGCGGCCGGTCAGCCGGTCGACCGCGCGCTCGCAGACCCGTCCGCGGTAGTGGTCGAACGCCACCGCCTCGACATGGTTGGCGACGACGGCGTGCAGCGCGCGGTGCGGACGATCTCCAGGCACAGCCGGGCGTCGTCCATGCCGGCGTCGGCGTACGCGGCCCCGCCGTGCAGGCCGGCGGGGCGCAGGCCGGGGAACGCGCGCGGAGGCGGGGAAGCTGGACAGGCGGGCTGCGGCGGAGGTTGCCGGCGCCGGCGAGCAGGTCGTAGAGGACGAGGCCGGCCCGCCACTTCCACCCCGGCACCCGCGCGCCGGCGTAGAACGGGATCACGAACGGCAGCGGCCAGACCAGGTGCGGCGCGTTGGCCAGCAGCCGGCGGCGCTCGTGCAGCGCCTCGTAGACCAGGTGCAGGTCGCCGTGTTCGAGGTGGCGCAGTCCGCCGTGGACCAGCTTCGACGACACACTGCTGGTGCCGGACGCGAAGTCGCCCCGGTCGAGCAGCGCCCACCCGCAGGCCGCGCAGGGTGGCGTCCAGCACGCCGGCGCCGGTGCAGGCCGCCGCCGAGGATGACGACGTCGAACGGCCGGTCGGTGAGGGCGTCGAGGAGCAGCGCATGCGGCGGTCCTGGTCGAACAACCTGCTACACTGTCGGTGTCGTGCATCGTACCGCGAGGTCGGCCATGCTCCGTCATCTTACACGCACCGCGTTCATTGACTCGATCTGGGGCGCCGGCGAGCTGAACGAGGCGGCCGACTTCTGGGTGCGCGGCTGTACGAGGAGGCGGCGGAGGGACGGTTCGGCGGGTTCGCCTACCACGCCGTCGAGGTGCGGTTGCAGGGGTTCCCGCGGCACCAGGCCGAGGCGGTGCGCGACGTTCGCCGCCCGACTGAAGGACGGCGACTTCCCCGACCCGCGGCTGACGCTCGCCAACCCGGACACGGTGGTGTTCACCTCCGGTTACACGCCGAGCCACCGCGCGCCGATCGAAGGGCTGGTCGTGCCGCTGCTGGCGGGTGCGCCCGTTCGACGAGGTTGCTGGTCGAGCTGCGGCTTCACCGTCGCCGCGTTTCGCAAGGAGCGGTCGAGGCGGCGGCGGAGGGGTTTCGGGTCGCCACCTCTCCCGGCCGACCGGCCGGTCGAAGGCGGAGGGCACGCTCGTCCTGGTCGGCGAGTTGCGTGACGGGCGGCTGCACCTGAAGGCAGCGTGGCGGCGCGGACCGTTCGACGACGACAACCAGTTTACGCTGTGGACCGCCCGCTGGCGCGACGAGGCGGCGTGGCTGGCCGGGCTGGAGGCGTTTCGGCAGTCCAGCGAGGTGCCGCGCCCTGGCGATGCGGTGTTTCCTGTCGCGCGCGCAGCGATCGGGTTGGTCGCAACGTGGCCCGGCTGCTCATCACTCCGATGGACCGGCCGCGGCTCGGCGGACTGGTACGGCCGGGGGATGTTGTTCGCCCTGGTGGCGGCCCCGCTGGTAGCGGCTCTCGTCCAATTCGGGAGCGAATGGACGGCGTGGCCGACGCTGTTGCTGTTCACCCTTCTGATGATGGTGATCGGCGTGCTGGGTACCGTGTTCGTCGGGTACGAGCTGTTCCTGCTCGGCGACGTCTTTCGCCCGATCCGCCGCGGCTACTCCCGGCTCTATGCCGCCGTCCCCCATCCCGTCGCGGTGACTCCCGAGGCGGGTGCGAGCCTGGACCACCCCGTGGGCGCTAAGCTCTCCGGCGACCTGGAGGCGGCGGGCTGCACGCACCTGGTGGACTACCGCCTCGATCCGCCGGCGGGTGGCGGCGAACTGGTGGCGCGGGTGTATCGCACCGCCGACGCGACGACGACGGTACAACTGATGCTGTTCACCGCGTCTCCAGCAGGTGAGAAGGTGGTCCAGCGGATGTGGCCCGCCGACGCGAGACTGCTGGTCGTGACCCGGTTCCGCGACGGCAGCCGGTGTTTGACGATGTGCGGCCATCTGTACGGCTTCCGCCGCAAGCTGAGCGGACCGGAGTCGCGCGAGCAGGTGTTGCCGGAGGACACCGCCGTCGACGAGATGTTGCGCCAACACCGGCAGATGACGGAATCGTTCGCCATCGAGCGGAACACGACGCCCGCGTCGCTGGAGTCGGCGGACGACTTCGTGCGCCAGTATCAGGAGGCGATCGACGAGGACCGCCGCTTGTACGGCACGCGGCCGTACACCTTCGGCGACCACCTGCACTGGTGGCTGCAAATCCGCCGGCGCGCGTATCAAGCGTGACGGGTTCGTAACTCCTGCATGGGAGGGTGACGATGAGTGAGACGCAACAGTCGGTCGATATCCTGTCTGTGCAAGACGCAATCTATGGCGTCGCCCTTTCTCTTGATTCGTTCCTCCTCAACGGCATCCCGATCGGCATCATTCAGCAAGTCATGGCCCCCGGCTTTCTTGACCATGTGGCTGGTCATCTGTTGACGCCTCTCGCTGACTTGGAACAGCATGTGCCCGCCGCACCGGTGGCCAGCCAACTCCGAGTAGAAAAGGTCATGGCCGCTCTACGAGCGAAGTGCCAGCAATTGATCGACGTGGTGAGCGGCCTGCGGGCGTTCAACGCCCTTCCTGTTGAGGAAGTTCAAGCCAGGGTATCACAGGTGCCGCTCGTTCGCGGCGAGTGTATCCGGTTGATTCAGGAGCTAGAACGCCTGTTCCAGACTCCACGTCCCTTCTATCAGACCCGCCCGGCGCATGCGACCACCTCGATGGACGCCTTTCTCGCCAACCTCCCCCGGCTGTTCGAGGCGGAACGAGCGGCGGCTCCGGTTGGAGTACGGTAGCCGCCCGTGATTACCGTTTCCGCAGCCGGCGGGCCAGGTCGTCGATTCGCCGCTTGCACTCGGCGCGGGCCTCGGCGTAGCCCTTCACCGTGACGTTGCCGGCGCGCAGGTAGTCGAGTACCACCGCCTCCGCCGCCGCCAGGTCGGCGCAGGCGTGCGCCACCTCCGACGCAATCGCCAGCGGAATCGTCGTCACGCCGTTGCGGTCGCCGTGCAGCAGGTCGCCTGGATGCACCGTCACCCCGCCGACGTGGACCGGCACGCCGATCGACGGCAGGTGGCAGTAGCCGTGGGCGCAGATCGTCCCGCCGGTGAAGCACGGGAAGTTCAGCACCTCCACCTGATCGAGATCGCGGCCGGCGCCGGAGGTGATCAGGCCGACGGCGCCGAACGCTTGATAGGTGGTACACATCACCTCGCCGAAGGTGGCGGCGGCCGGCGGGCTGTCGACGTCCTGAAAGACGACGACGGCCGGGCCGGGTAGCTCGGCGAAACGGGCGACCTGCTCGTCCAGGCTGGCGTAGGCGTCGCCCGAGCGCGGCGGGGCGGCGGAGCGGAACGTCGCGGTGCTGGCGTAGCCGACCATCGGCGGCAGCTTCGGGTAACAGGCGACGATGCGGCCGTCCATGTAGCCGGCGGTTCGCGGGTAAAGGTCGAACAGCTCGACGACATTACAGATCGTCGGTGTGTCGTAACGGCGGAGCAGGTCGAGATCGGCGGCGGACGGGCCGGCCATGACGGGTATCCTCGGCGGGGTGGTGGCGTTCTCGTCGCATCCTATGCGGCCCGATGCGGGGCAACCAGTCCCCGACGGTTGCCGTCGCCGGCCGCGGCGCCAACAATACAGCATCTTCTCGAACCATCGCGACAGGGCGTGACCATGAACCTGATCCTCGGCATCCTGTGGCTGGGCGGCGCCGTCGGCCTGTTCGCCTACGAGTATTTCACCGGGGTGACGAAGTACCGCATCCGCGGGCTGGACATCTCGGCGGCGTGGCTGTTGCTGCTGCTGGCGCTGTACAACTTCGTGCGCTGGTTCAGCTACCGCATGGCGGCGAGGGATGCGGCGGTGATGCGCTACATCGACGAAGCGCGACTGCGGCAGGCGCAGCGACGCGAACGGTCCAACCCCGACCCGACGTTCGACTTCTCCGACGCCCCGAAACCACCGCCCGCCCCGCCGGCCGGCGGAGAGCCGTCGAACAACTGACCGCGGATCGCTACGAGGATCGTCCGTAGACCGTCGTCATCAGCCCATTCCACCGTCGTCCGCCGTCGCGTACAGTGATGCTTCGTGACGACGTCGCCCAGGCTTCGCCGGAGGACGGACGCGATGCGGCCCCTGACCTGCCTCGTCCTGCTGTTGACACTCGGCTGCGCCCGCCCGCCGGTCGAGACGCCGGTCGCCGCCGAGGCCCCGCCGGCCGCGGCGGACGATGCACTACCGCCCGACCTGCGGACGCGCAAGACCGGCGACGACTGGCCGTGCTTCCTCGGGCCGACACACGATAGCGTCTCGCGCGAAAAGGGCATCCTCACCCCCTGGCCGGCGGGCGGGCCGCGCATCGTCTGGGAACGAGCCATCGACGTCGGCTACGCCATGCCGTCGATCAGCCGCGGCCGGCTGTTCCTGTTCGACCGTACCCGCAACCGCTGCACCCTGCGCTGCTGGAAGGCGGAAACCGCCGAACCGCTGTGGACGTTCGACTACCCGACGGACTACCGCGATATGTACGGATACAACGGCGGGCCGCGCTGCTGCCCCGTCGTCGACGGCGATCGCGTCTACGTCTACGGCCCCGAGGGGATGCTCCACTGCGTTCGCGTCGTCGACGGCAAACCGCTGTGGAAGGTCGACACTCGCACCACGTTCAACGTCGTCCAGAACTTCTTCGGCGTCGGCAGCACTCCGGTGGTCGAGGGCGACCTGCTGCTGGTGCAGGTCGGCGGCAGTCCGCGCGGCAGCGACCTCGACTCGTTCATGGACCTCAAGGGCGACGGCAGCGGGCTGGTGGCGTTTGATAAGCGGACCGGCCAGGTCCGCTACAAGGTGAGCGACGAGCTGGCCAGCTACTCGTCGCCGGTGGTGGCGACTGTCGGAAAACGACGCTACTGCTTCCTGTTCGCGAGAGGCGGACTGCTCGCCCTGGAGCCGGCGACCGGCAAGATCGACTTCCACTTCCCGTGGCGGGCGAACATGCTCGAAAGCGTCAATGCCGGCAACCCGGTGATCGTCGGCGACCGGGTGCTCGTGAGCGAGTGCTACCAGCTGGGAACGGCGGTGCTCGCGGTGCGGCCGGGCGGGTTCACCGAGGTGTGGACCGACCGCGAGCGCGGCGGGCGGACCAAAGCCCTGCTGTGCCACTGGATGACGCCCGTTTGCGTGAATGGTCACGTCTATGCGTCGTCCGGGCGGCACAAGGGCGAGGCGGAGCTGCGCTGCGTCGAGCTGGCGACGGGGAAGGTACGCTGGCGCGAGCCGGACCTGACCCGCGCCTCGCTGCTGCACGTCGACGGGCATTTCGTGCTGCTCGGCGAGGACGGCTGGCTGCGGCTGGTGAAGGTGAACCCGGAGCGCTACGAGGAGGTGTCGCGAGTGCTGCTGCGGCGGACCGGCCGCGCCGGCAAACCCGACGCCGACGGGGAACCGCTGCTGGAGGAGCCGTGCTGGGCGGCGCCGATCGTGTCGAACGGGCTGCTGTATGTGCGCGGCGACCGGCGGCTGGTGTGTCTGGAGCTGATCCCGGCGAAACGGTGATCGGTGCTGGCGAAGGAATGAGCGGCAACGGAAGGGGCGGGGAGGAGACGACTCCTGCCCCGCCCGATCCGGCTCAGGAACCCGCGTGTTACCGGCCCGGCCCGGTGGCCTTGCGCATGCGGCGGGCCTTGTACGCCACCAGCTTCTTGACGCGCGGCTGGCCGGCCGGCGTCGTCAGCGGCGCCGGCGGCGGTGCGTCGACGCCCTGGGCGGCCTGGCGCGCCTTCCAGCTGGCCTGCCAGTCACGAAGCGAGGTACGGAACAAAGCGGGGGTTGGTGTTTCAATTTGCGACATTGCGTCAGTCCACTCCAATCAAAATCGTGCAGGTGAGGCACCTGTTTCCGAGCTTGAGCTAGTTATAGGCAAATCACATACCATCGTGTCGATGAGTTCGTTTGATTTTGTCTGCGGATCGGCGTGACAGCTGTTTGCCGGGGTGGTATGGTACACGTCCACGCACCCTGTTCGCCTCCGCCCACCTCTCCCCATCGGTCCCGGGATCCGCTCGCCATGTGCAAATCCTACCCGTCCCTCGCGATTGTGTGGATTGGACTGGCGGTCCTCGCCGCGCCGGCCCGCGGCGCCGCGCCGAAGCCCGACGCGGCGACGGTCGAATTCTTCGAGAAAAAAATCCGGCCGGTTTTGACGACCGCGTGCGTCAGCTGCCACAACGGCAGGAAGACGCGCGGCGGACTGACGCTCGAAAACCGGGCAGCGCTGCTCAGGGGCGGGGACACCGGCCCGGCGATCGTCCCCGGTCATCCCGAGAAAAGTCTTCTCATCGAGGCGATCGCCTACAAGGACCATCTGCGCATGCCGCCGCGCGGCAAGCTGCCGGCCGAGCAGATCGCCGACCTGACAGCGTGGGTGAAGCTGGGCGCGCCGTGGCCCGGCGGCGAGTCGACCGCCCGCGTCGACAAGACCGCCGACCCGGCGAAGCAGCTCGAACACTGGTCGTTGCAGCCGGTGCGCCGGCCGAGGCCGCCCGCGGTCAACGACCGCCTGTGGGCGCATACTCCTTTCGTTGGGTTTCTGCTCGCATGGTTGGAAGCCGCCGGGATCCGGCCCGCCGGCGTGGCCGACCGGCGAACGCTGCTGCGGCGGTTGACGTTCGACCTGACCGGCCTGCCGCCGACGCCGCGCGAGCTGGCCGACTTCCTCGCCGACCGGCGGCCCGATGCCTACGAGCGCGCCGTCGACCGGCTGCTCGCCTCGCCTGCCCACGGCGAACGCTGGGGCCGCCACTGGCTCGACCTGATGCGCTACGCCGAGACCAGCGGCCACGAGTTCGACTTCGACATCCCCCACGCCGACGGTTACCGCGACTACATCATCCGCGCGCTGAACGACGACGTGCCGTATGACCAGTTCGTCCGCGAGCACATCGCCGGCGACCTGCTGCCGCAGCCGCGCCGCCACCCGGCGGAGCGCACCAACGAGTCGATCCTCGGCACCGGCTTCTGGTTCCTCGGCGAATCCAAACACTCGCCGGTCGACCTGCGCGTCGACGGCGGCGAGCGGCGCGACAACATGCTCGACGTCTTCGGCAAGACCTTCCTCGGGCTGACGGTCGGCTGCGCGCGCTGTCACGATCACAAGTTCGATCCGCTCTCGACGAAGGAGTATTACGCTCTCGTCGGCTATCTGCAAAGCGCGCGGATGCAGCGGGCGTTCCTCGATCCGCCCGAGCGAATCGCCGAGCCGGCCCGCCGGCTGCGGGCGCTACGCGCGGAGGCGGCGCGGCTGGCGATCGAGCACACCGCCGCCGCCTTGCAGACGCGGCTGACCGGGCTGGCCGAGCGCCGCGCCGCCGTCGCCGCCGGCCGCGCGGTCGACGACCCGTTGCGTGTGCTGCGGACACTCGGCGACCCGGCGGCGTTCGACGCGAAACGGCGCGACCTGTCGGCCCAGCTGGCGGTGCGGGAGGGGCAGGCGCGGCAGGCGACGCCGCTGGAGACGTTCGCCCGCGGCGACTACCGCGACTGGTTCGTCACCGGCGATGCCTTCGGCGACCGGCCGGCCGGGCCGGACGACGTCGAGGTCCAGCCCGATCGGCCGCTGCCGGTGCGACGGATCTTCCGCGGCGCACACAGCGGGCTGGCATCCGGCCGGCTACAGGGGGCGCTGCGCTCGCGAACGTTCACACTGGAGAAGAAGTACCTGCTGTACCGGGTGCGCGGGCATGGGGCGCGGGTCAACCTGATCATCGACGGGTTCCAGCAGATCCGCGACCCGATCTACGGCGGGCTGCAGTTCGCCGTCCACGCGGACGAACCGCGCTGGCACGTCCAGAACGTGAGCATGTGGCGAGGATTGCAGGCGTATGTCGAACTACTCGACGACGGCGACGGGGCCGTCGAGCTGGAACAGATCGTCTGCTCCGACCAGCCGGCCCCGCCGGTGGAGGCGCCGAACCGGCTGATCGTGGCGCTGGTCGAGGCGGCGCGATCGGCCGACGAGGCGGCCGGCGGAATCGAGCGGCTGCTACTGGAGACGGTGACGTTGTGGCGGCAGGGCAAGCTGGCCGGCCGCGATGACCTGCGCGATCGGCTGGCGCTGCTCGACGCGGTGCTGGCGGCCGACCTCCCCACCGGCGGCAAGGAGGTTCCCGCCCCGGCGCGGCTGGGCGAGCTGGTCCGCGCAGCGGCGGCGCTGGAGGCGACGCTGCCGGCGCCGCGGCGCGGGCTGGCGCTGGCCGACGGCACCGGGGTGAACGAGCGCGTCCACATCCGCGGCAACCCGAAGACGCTCGGCGACGAGGCGCCGCGGCGGCTGCCGGCGGTGGTCGCCGGCGATCGGCAGGCCCTGCCACCAAACGGCAGCGGTCGACTGGAGATGGCCCAGCGACTGACCAGTTCGGGTAACCCATTACTCGCCCGAGTCATCGTCAATCGGCTGTGGCACCATCACTTCGGCCAGGGGATCGTGGCGACGACCGACGACTTCGGCCACCAGGGTGACCGGCCGACTCACCCGGAGCTGCTCGACTGGCTGGCGGCCGAACTGGTCGACACCGGCTGGTCGCTCAAGCACATCCACCGGCTGCTGCTGACGTCGGCGGCCTACCGGATGGCGAGCCGGTCCGACCCGGCGGCGGAGGCGTCCGACCCGCGCAACCTCCTGTTGCACCGGATGCCGATCCGCCGGCTGGAGGCGGAGGCGATCCGCGACGCGCTGCTGGCGTCGTCCGGCCGGCTCGACCGGCGCATGTTCGGCAAGGGGCCGCTGCCGCATCTGTCCGAGTTCATGATCGGCCGCGGCCGGCCCGGCGCGTCCGGCCCGCTCGACGGCGACGGCCGGCGCAGCCTGTACCTGAGCGTGCGGCGGAACTTCCTGTCGCCGTTCTTCCTGGCGTTCGACTTCCCGACGCCGTTCTCCGCGATCGGCCGGCGCAGCGTGTCGAATGTGCCGGCGCAGGCGCTGGCGCTCTTGAACAACCCGTTCGTCACCGGCGAGGCCCGCCGCTGGGCCGACCAGCTGCTCGCCGACCCGGCGCTGACCGACGAGGGCCGCGTGGCGACGCTGTTCGAGACCGCCTTCGGCCGCCCGCCGGACGAGCGCGAGCGCGCCGACGCGCTGGCCTTCGTGGCCGAACAGGGCCGCGAGCACGGCCGCGTCGACGCCCGCGCCTGGGCCGACCTGGCGCATGTGCTGTTCAACGCCAAGGAGTTCGTTTTCGTGCATTGAGCGGAGGATGCCGATGACCGTCGCGCAGGGGCTGTTGACGGCCGACCAGTTTCGCCTGCTGCCGGACACCGGCCGGCCGTGCGAGCTGGTGCGCGGGAGGGTGGTCGAGAGGAGCCTGCCGGCGCCGCGGCACGGGTACTACTGCTCGAACGTCGCCCTGCTGGTCGGCGGGCACGTCAAGGCGCGCCGGCTCGGCCGGGTGATGACCAACGACAGCGCCATCGTCACCGAGCGCGGCCCCGATACCGTCCGCGGGGCCGACGTCGCCTTTTACAGCTACGCGCGGCTGCCGGCCGGCCCGCTGCCGGAGGGGTATGTCGACGTCGCGCCCGGAGCTGGTGTTCGAGGTACGCTCGCCCACTGATCGCTGGGCGGCGATCAACGCCAAGGTAGGCGAGTACATGGACGCCGGTGTGCTGGTGGTGTGCGTCCTCGACCCGGAGACGGCGACGCTCACCGTCCACCAGGCCGACGAATTGACCCGCGTGCTGGAAGTGGACGACGAGTTCGCGCTGCCGACCCTGCTCGGGGACTTTCGCACCCCGGTACGCTCCTTCCTGGAATGATCCCCATGCACTGCCGCCGCTACCACGCCGCCCCGCTCACTCGCCGCCAGATGCTCGCCCGCTGTACCAACGGGTTCGGCGCCGCCGCGCTCGCCGGCCTGCTCGCCGACCCGGCGTTTGGCGGTCCGCTTGCTTCGCGCAAGCCACACCACGCGGCCAAGGCGCGGTCGGTGATCTTCCTGTACATGGACGGCGGGCCGAGCCAGGTCGACACGTTCGACCCGAAGCCGCGGCTCGACCGCGAGCACGGCCAGCCGATCAAGACGAAGGTCGAGCCGACGCAGTTCAACAACGTCGGCACGGTGATGAAGTGCCCGTGGAAGTTCCGCCGCTACGGACAGAGCGGTATCCCGGTGAGCGACCTGTTCCCGCAGGTCGCGACGATGGCCGACCAGCTCGCCGTCGTCCGCTCGATGGTGGCCAACTTCTCCGAGCACACCAACGCCAACTACTTCCTGCACTCCGGCTTCGGCCAGCAGGGGCGGCCGTCGATGGGGGCGTGGGTGACCTACGGACTGGGCAGCGAGTGCCAGGACCTGCCGGGGTTCGTCGTGCTGTCCAGCGGCATGATCCCGCCGGGCGGCCTCGACTGCTTCGGCAGCGGGTTCCTGCCGGCCAGCTACCAGGGATCGTTATTCCAGCGCGGGAAACAGCCGGTGGCTGACCTGGCGCCGGCCGACGTCAATCCGCGGCTGCAGCGGGGCAAGCTGGCGCTGCTGCAAAAGCTCGACACCGCCGCCGTCACCCGGCTCGGCCGCGACGACCGGCTCGAGTCGGCGATCGCCAACTACGAGCTGGCGGCGCGGATGCAGACGGCCGTTCCCGGCCTGATGGACCTCGGCCGCGAGTCGAAGGCGACGCTCGACCTGTACGGCATCGGCGACCCGGTCACCGAGGTGTACGGCCGGCAGTGCCTGCTCGCCCGCCGGCTGGTCGAACGCGGCGTGCGCTTCGTCGAGCTGCTGTGCCAGAACCTCGGCCACGACCGCTGGGACCAGCACGGCAACCTCCGCGCCGGCCACGAGAAGAATGCGCTGGCGGTCGACCGGCCGATCGCCGGCTTGCTCAAGGACCTGAAGGCGCGCGGGCTGCTCGACTCAACGCTGGTGGTCTGGGGCGGCGAGTTCGGCCGCACGCCGATGGCCCAGGGGAGCGACGGCCGCGACCACAACCCGTTCGGGTTCACCGTCTGGCTGGCCGGCGGCGGCATCAAGGGCGGCACCATCTACGGCGCCACCGACGACTACGGCTATCACGCGATCGAGAACAAGGTGGAGGTCCACGACCTGCACGCCACCATGCTGCACTTGCTCGGCGTCGACCACAAGCGGCTGACCTACCGCTTCGGCGGCCGCGACATGCGGCTGACCGACGTGTTCGGCGAGGTGGTCAAGGGCATCCTCGCCTGATCGAGTAACGGATTACTCGCCCACGCCGGCATCGGCCGGCTCATCCGCGCTCGGGGCCGGCTGGCGGTACATGGTGACGGCGGCGCCGACGAACAGCGCCAGGCCGGCGAAGAACAGCAGACGGCCCGGCAGCTCGAACGGCGGCGGACCGGCCGACGGGGGCGCTTGCAGCCGGTCGAGCCGCTCGCGCAGCTCGGGATCGGTCGCCAGGCGGCGCACCTCCGCCAGTTTGTCCGCCTGCTCGGCGGCGCGCGGCGACGCCGGCACGAATGTGCTCAGCTTCCACCCGCCCACCAGCAGCCCCAGCCCGATCAGCCCCAGCCACGCCGGGTGCGTCCACCACAACGCGGTACCCTTCGGCCGTTCCATGCCCGATTCCTCCTGTCACATCACCTTGAGTACCAGCAGCGTGCGGTCGTCGTGCGGCGGCTGGTCGGCGGTGAACTCGTCCAGCGCATCGAGCACCGCGCGCAGCAGGTCCGATGCCGCGATCGCACAGTTCTCCAGCACCCGGTCCAGCCGGACGGTGCCAAACATGCGGCCGGCCGGATCATACGCCTCGGTGATCCCGTCGGTGTACAGCACTACCTGGTCGCACGGCATCAGCTGCACCGTCGCATCGGGATACTCCGTGTCCGCGCTGATCCCCAGCGGCAGCCGCCGCGCCTCGTCCAGCGCCAGCATCGACCCGTCGGCGCACCGCTTCAGCAGCGGCGGGTTGTGCCCCGCGGAGGCGTAGTCGAGCCGCCGGGTGTGCGGGTCGTAGATGCCGTGGAACGCCGTGACGAAGGTGTCGTTGTGGCTGGTGTGCAGGTGGTACAGCTTGTGGTTGAGGTACTCCAGCAGCGCGCCGGGCCGGTCGTGCGGGCCGGGAAAGGTGTGTGCCAGGCTGTGCGACACCGCCATCAGCACCGCCGCCGGCGTGCCATGACCGGACACGTCGGCGATCAGCAACCCCCACCGGCCGTCCGGCAGCGGGAAGAAGTCGTAGTAGTCGCCGCCGGCGTGCCGCGACGCCTGGTAGTACGCCGCCAGGCCGAGGTTGGGGATGTGCGGCATGTGCATCGGCAGCAGCGACTTCTGAATGTCGGCCACCACCTTCAGCTCGTGCTCGACCTCCTCCAGCGCCTCCTTCAACTGCTCCGACAGCACCAGGTTGTGCGTCGCCCGGCCATACAGGTTACTCACCCAGACGAGTTGCGGGAACCCGTCCGGCCGAAAGGCGTCCGCCTCGTGGCGCAGCAGCACCACCATGTTCACCGACGTGCCCCGGTCGTACATCGGGATGACCGCCACCGACCGGAAGCCGTCGAGGTACTCGAACGCCGGATCGTCGGCCGGTACCTGAAAGTCACTCAACAGCAGCGGCTTCTCGCCGTAGATCCACTCGGCCAGCACCCCGCCGCGCAGCAGCGGCAGCCGCTCCTTCTGCTTCCACGGATTGATGTCTTCCTGCCAGCGGGTCGACCGGGTGATCCGGTAGGCCGGGAACGGCAGGTCGCGACGGCTGAGTGACAGCGACCCGTCGACCGGCAAGAGGGTCCGCATCCGCTGGGTGTACGCAAGCCGCATCTCCTGCGGGTCGGTGTGGGTGGACATCTCACGCATCGTCGCGACGACGAACGCCAGCTGTTGTCGCCAGTCCATCTCCACCCCGTCGGCCACACTCGTCAATGACTCCATTCCCCGGCCCTCCCGTCACCCCGTCGCTGTCCGCCCCTTGCACTACAGTAAGGCCAGCGCTGTCCCGCCGTCAACGCAGGGGCGCGTGCGACCCCGGCCGCGCCGGATTCGCGGCCCAACCGTTGAGGCGGCTTCGGTTCGCGTGGTATAGTATTCACACACGGCCTCACACCTGGCAGCTGCACCCCACAAGGTAGCTCGACATGCCCGCGCGGCTGGTGGCACTGAACGACGGCCCGGACATCTGGGTGGATAAGCCGATTCTGCTGCTCGGCCGGCATCCCGAGTGCGACGTGCAGATCGACTCGCGCAAGATTTCCCGCCGCCACTGCTGTATCGCCCAGGTGAACGACTACCTGGTGATCCGCGACCTCGACAGCACCAACGGCATCCGCATCAACGGCGCCCGCGTCCTCGAGGGGAAGCTGCAGGCCGGCGACGAGGTGACGATCGGCAACTTCAACTACCGCGTCAGCTGGGGCGACGACGCCGGCCAGCCGTCGACCGCCTCCGCCCGCGCCCGCCCGCCGGCTCCGTTCGACGACGCCGCCCTGGAGTCGTGCGACGAGCCGATCGCCCTGCCCGAGCCGAACCGCCGTCCCGCCCCGCCGCCCGCCGCCGACTCGTTCGTCCTGCCCGACAACCTCAAGCTGATGCCCAGCAGCGGCTCGTTCCCGCAGATCCGCCGCGACAGCCCGTGACGGTGCGGCGCGGAGTCAGTCGGCAGC
>JAXMAU010000063.1:0-34757 GCA_046350215.1 Gemmataceae bacterium
GGACGGACGCCACGGTTTGCACCCCGACCAGCACCACCTGATCGGCCAGCGCCAGCGTCTCGAATTGCAGGTCGTCGAATGCGCAGGGCACGTCGAGGACGACCAGCGGGGCCAGCCCGCGGCATAGCTCGACCAGCTGGTAGACGTGGCGGGACGACAGCGCGCCGGGGTTGATTTCCTCATACGGCCCGACCAAGACGTTCAGCCCCGGTGCGGCGGTGGTAATCGCCTGCCGCACCCGCTGCGGGGTGAGCCGGCTCGGGTCGGTGAGCAGTTCGTAGGTGGTGAGTGGCGGCTCGATGTCGAGGTAGGTGGCGAGCGAACCCATCTGCCGGGCCAGCTCGACCAGCAACACGTTGCGCCGCCCCCCTGGCCCGCCGGCTTGCGCCAGGTCGTAGGCCAGGTTGAGCGCCACCGTCGTCGCCCCGCACCCGCCCGTCACCCCGCACAGGGCGATCAGCTGACCGTGGACGCTCGGCGGGGCGAACTGCAGCGCCACGCAGTCGAGGGCGCGGGCAAAGTCGTCGCGCTGCAGCGGCAACGGCACCACCTGGGCGGCGCCGGCCCGCTGGACCGCCAGCATCCGTTGCACGTCGCTGCCGGGTTCAAGCAGGACGACCACCGGCTGTCCGGCCAGGGCGGCGGTGAACGCCGCCAGCAGCGATGGGTCCTGGCCGGCCGGCAGGTGAACGACGAACAGGTGCGCCGTGCCGGGATGGCGGGCCGCCTCCGCCTGAGCCGCACCCAGGTCGGCGCACGCCGCCGCCACCTCGGCCGGTTGCTGCTGGAGGGCTGAGGACACCTGTTCTTTCAAAGCGCCGTCCATTCCGACCAGGACAACGCGGTGCTGGATCGCCAGTGGCATGCAGATGCGGCTCGATGGGTACCCGCCTCTCATCGTACTCCGCCGCGCCGGCGACGTCCAACCGGCCGATCGTCAGGCGGTTCCGTTCGCTCCGGCGGCGAGGGCGGCGATCAGCTGGCCCACCAGCTGGCCGATGAGAGGCAGCACGCCGGGGGCGTCCTCCACCTGCCAGAACTCGACCCGGTCGATCTGGTCGGGAAACAGGTCAACCACAAGTGGCCGGTGTTCGGCGTCGTCCAGGGCAATGACCCGGTCGGCGCGGGCGAAGTCGTCCGCCACCGCCTCGGCCGGGAAGCGGCGGCACGATTCGTCGGCGACTCCCTGATGCCGCAGCCATTCGACGGCGACGCGGGCCATCGGGCCGATGTTGAGCACGCCCCGTTCGAGATCGAGGCCGCGCGACACCGCCCGCCACGGCAAGCCGGCGCGGGCGGCCAGGGCGTTGAAGTACACCTCGGCGGTGCGACTGCGGTAGTTCCCGTGCAGAGGAACAGGACCGTGTGCAGGATCGAGGGTGGGTCATCGGTGCCGGTGACGTGAGGCGGGTCAGCCCGCCTCGCCCAGTAACTCGTTATCGCTTGCCGGCCCGGGCGCGTGCTTTCAGCCCGCGGCGGGCTGCGGTGCATCCGCCCGCCGCTGCTTGGCGGCCGTCCGTAGCTCTTACGTCGCATGATCCATTCCTTTCACAAAACTCCGGAAGGGCGGTCGTCCTGACCGCCAGACCGGAATTGCAGGGACGACCGACGGTCGGCGGCAGGTGTCCCCTGCAACGGGCCGGGTCGCCGTCAGCGCTATTGGCGGTTACTTCGGCGAAACCGGCGGTGATCTCGTCCGGCTCGCCGTACCGCGATCCGCTTCACCTCGCTGTCGCGGAGGAACACCAGCGTCGGCCACCAGCTTGACGGCGAAACGAACGGCCCAGCGGGTCGGCCTCGTTGGTCCTTGATCGCCAAATGGCGGACGGCGGGGTACTGCCGCTCCATCGTCTGCATCTTGGGCTGGATCGCCTGGCAGTGTGGCACCACCTGCTCCGAACTCCAGCACCACCGGGCCGGGTGCCGCGTCCACCTCGGCCCGCGTCGGTTCACCGTTCATCTTCCCGCCCTCCTCCGTCGCCGCTCAACCAGCCGCCCCGACCTTCGCCGCCGGGTATTTGGCCATCAGCGACAACGTGTCGTCGACCTGCTCGGTTTTCATGAAGCCGATCGTCATGGCGTCGAGCAGCCCCAGTTCCTGGGCGAACTTCATGCACTCGTCGCGGCGGGCAACCAACTTGCCCTCGCCGAAGATCTTCATGCCGATGATCGCCTTGCCGGCCTTCTTGATCGCCTTGAGGGCGTCGACCACCTCGTCCGCTGTGCCGTCGCACATCACTCCCTTCGGGTTGATGCGGGCGAGCACCAGGTCGGCCCATGGGCAGTCGGCCACTCGTCGCAGCGCGCCGAGATCGTGGCACGACACGCCGACCGCCTTCACCTTCTTCTTGTCCTTGGCCTCGGTCAGCGCCTCCATGTACGGCACCAGCTCGTTGTCCCACGCCTTGGTGGTGACGCAGTGCAGCAGGACGATGTCGAGGTAGTCGGTGCTCAGCTCGTGGCGGAAGCGATCGATGGCGGTGGCGGCCACGCTTGCAGGATACGGCTCGGCGACCGGCTCGCCTGGCCCGTCAGCATACCCATAGGCCGGTGAGGATGGTCACCTTGTCGCGGGGATGGTCGCAGCGCTTCGCGGAAGTAGAGGTGGGTGCCGTACAGGTCGGCGAGATCGAAGAAGCGGATGCCGCGATCGTAAGCGTGGCGGAACAGCCCTGACCAGCTGGTCGAACCCCAGCGGCGTCTGGTCGGACGGGCGATTGCCGCCGTGGACGCCGGTGCCCATCGCCAGGCGTGCGGTCAGCTTGTCCTTGCCGATCGGGACGATGGCGGCGAAGCGCAGCGGCCGCCTGCGGTGGTGGCGGTGGTACCGGCGCCGTGCGCGCGGTGGTGGCGAGGAAATGCCGGCGGTCGATCTCGTTCATCGGCGGGATCAGCGCGACACCTTCGTACAGCCGGGTGTGGATGGGATGCCGCGGCGGGCCGAGCCCTCTGGACGAATCGCTGCAACGCACATGCCGGAAGGCACGCCAATACGACCGGCCGATTCGGCATGGAGCAGCCTATGCGACCTGACGCAACGGCCAGCGACGGACCGCTCCGTCGGCCGGTTCGCGCGTGCCTTCGCCGCCCCGATATGGTAAACTGCAAGGGCGACGCCCGGATGATCCTCCCGGTTTTGCGAACCCGCTGTCCGTTTTCAGTTGTCAGTAAAACGAACGGAGACGCGCAATCGGTCGTGTTGCAGGCGAGCTGCAGTTTGCCGTCTTCCTACCGACTACTTGTCCGTGAGGATGCAGTCTTCATGTCGGGCGATGCGAACCGCGGGAACCCCGCCGATCGCACTCCCTCCACGGAGGGAGGTAGCCCGGTGCCATCGGTGCCGGTGACCGCCACCTTCCCGGCCGAACCGCCGCCGGCTCCGCCGCTGCAGCCGGGGTCGGGCGAGCCGACCGCCGTCGCCACCACCCCAGCACTGCCCGACGTGTCGACCGGCCTCACCCACGCGCCGGCGGTCGCCGGATACGCGGTGGTCCGCAAGCTCGGCGAGGGCACCTATGGCCAGGTGTGGCTCTACGAGGAGGAGCGGACCGGCATCCGCGTCGCCATCAAGTTTTTTAGCCGCTGCTGGGGCCGGAGGGTGCTCGTCTCCAGGCCGAGGTCGGCGCAGCTGGCGATGCTCCATGCCGATCCCGGTGGTCAGAAGCCCGGACGTCGAGCCGCACAGCGACCCGCCGTACTACGTCATGAGCTACGCACCGGGGCGGCTCGCTTCGTGACCCGCCTGGCCGACGGTAAGCCGCCGACGGTCGCCGTCGCTGCCGTCCTCATCCGCCAGGTGACGGAGGCGATGGCCTACGTCCACCTGGCGGCAAGGGCATTCGCCACTGGCATCCGGCCCGGCAACGTGCTGCTCGACATCATGTGATCAAGCGCTGCTCGCCGACTTCGGCCAGGCACACCTGGCGAGTGATGCATATCGCCGTATGCTGGGCACGTTCTTCTTCAAGCATGGCCCCCGAACAGGCGGTGTTGAAAACACCACCGCCGACACCCGGGGACGTGTACGGGATGGGGCGGTGTTCACGCCATGCTCATCGGCCACCCGCCGCGGGAGAACCGCACCCTCGCCAACGACCTGGCCACCATCACCGCCACCTGGCCACGCGATCAACACCATCGCGACGGCGTCCGCGAGGCCCTGCCGCCACGAGAGCATCACCGCGTGCCGGGCGCATGGACGCCGCCCTGGCGACCATCGTCGACCGCTGCCTGGACCTCGACCCGGCCTGCCGGTTCCGCGACGCCGGAGCAGTCCTGGAGTGCTGCCGACCGCCGCGACCGCATTCAGCGGCGCCGTCCGCTGCTGGCCGTCGGGCTGGTCGGCAGTTCCGCTGCTGCTGTTGCCGCTGACCGGGCCGACCTACCGCAACGATGGGCGTAGATCATGCCGCCGAACGGCACCCGGCCGACCAGCCGCGAGAGCGACTTGATCAGCGCCCGCCTGGTCGCCAACGTGGTGGAGGACCACCTGCAAGACCGCATCGAGTTCCTGCGCGGTTCGTCCACGAGCACGCGACCGAGCTGGCCGTCCTTCAAAAAGGGCCGCCGGCGCGAGCGTCGCTGCGGAAGACGCTCGAACGGCTGGCCGAGGAGGCTGGTCACCGCGAACTGTTTGACCAGTATTCGGTGGCCAACGCCGGCGGCTACATTCTCGCCGGCTACCCGGCCGCCATCGAGGACCTGAAGGACGAGGCCGGCAATCCGCGCTGCTGGATGTTCCGCGACTGGTTCAACGGTTGCGGCGACCAGCTCGACGGCGGGACGGTTCGCTACCCGCCGATCCGCGGCGTCCACATCTCGCAGCCCTACGAGTCGCGCACCTCCGGCCGGCCGTTCTCGGTCAACTTTTCGGTGCCGATCCTCGCCGAAGACCGCACGATCGGAGTGTTGACGGCGATGGTGCCGATTCGCAACCTGCACACCTGGCTCGACGGCGTCGACCTCGCCACCGGGTGCGTCCTGCTGTTCAACGACCGCGGCCACTGTCTCAAACACAACCGCATGGACCGCATCATCGCCACCCGCGACGCCAACCCGGTCGACTGGCGCCGCCCGTGTTCGCTGTATCGCCGGGCGCTCTCCGAGAAGGCGACAGAAGGCGTGGCCGACGCCTACCTCGACCCGATCGACGAGAAGGAGTACCTCGCCGGATACGCCCGGTTCCTCGACCAGCCGGGCCGTACCCCGGTGCCGTGGCTGGCGGTGGTGCAGCACGAGCGGACCAGTCTGCTGCGGCCGGTCGCCGACCTGAAGACGAACCTGTTCCGCCACTGCCTGATGGCGCTGGCGGCCGGCAGCGGGTTGATCGTCGCGGTGTGGAGCTGGCTGATGACCGCTCTGCGCCGCGAGGTCCACGGTTTGCGAACCTGAGAACGGTCCGCCGTGCCCCGCCGTCGTCTCGCTGTGAGAACACGACGGCGGGAAGGCGCGACGAGATCGGCAGGAACGGTCAGGAAAAAGGGTGTCCCACGGCGCAGACGGCCGGGTCTACCCGAGCCACAGCTCCTCGTGAATGCGGGCGAGCTGGGTTTCGACGATCACCATGCGGTCGTGGAAGGCGCAGACCGCCTTTTCCTTGGCGTCGTTGGAGGTGCTGGACAGGCTGCCGACGTCACACATGAACTTGACGTACTGGTTGATCCGCTCGGCCATCGCCTTGATCCGCTCCAGCCGCTCGGCCATCGACCGCGGCGGGCCGGTCCACGGTTCGACCTCGGCATCGGTGGCCGGTGCCGGGCGCGGCGGGGTTTTCGGCTTGGTGATGCTGGCGGCGGGCTTGAGGGCGGGGACCGGCGGGCGGGGGAGGCGAGGTTTGGCGGCGGGAAGGACGGTGGCGACGGCTGGTTTCACCGCCGCGACGGGTTTCTTCACCGTCGCGACGACTTTCGTCGTCGTCACTTTCTTGACCGCCACCTCCTGCTTGGCCTTGCCGGTTACCGGGGTCCGCCCTGTTGCATTCTGGCGTGTCATGACGCCCCACTTTCGTGATGGAGTTTGGGGCCGGGAGGAATATAGAGTTATCGTATGAACCGTGGCAACGGTTCGCCTGCGGTTGCCGGCTCCATCCTCGGGTTGGAAGCCCACCGCGAGCGAGGCGAGCCGGGTACGGTTTCCCATGGTGAGTGCAGTGGGGGATGCCCCCCGGACCCACTACCCGTCGAGGAGAGCCATGAGCGACGAGCAACGGCCCGGTGACGCCGCCACCCCCGGCGGAGAGCCGCCAACGTTCACCCAGGATCTGCCGTTTTCCAGCGTTGGCGCGCGCGTGCCTGACAAGGTAGCCCGTGGCGTGTTCTGCACCGGCATCGTGGTGATTCAGTCGGCGTCCGAATTCGTGCTGGACTTCATGCAGCGAATGAACCGCCCCCATCAGGTGGTGGCGCGGGTGGTGGTGCCGGTGGGGTTTGTCCCGCAGCTGGTGAATGCCCTGCGCGAAAACCTCGACAAACAGCGGAAGACGTTCGGCCCTCAGACATCCCCCGAGTCGGCCGAAGCCGGCAAACCCGCGGCCGAGAAGGCTCCGCCGTCGCCCGGCGCCGCGCCGCCGGCGGCGGGCGGCGGCAGCCCGGCGCCTGCCGCGCCGCCCCAGCAGCCGTCGATCGAGGAGCTGTACAGTCAGCTGAAACTGCCGGACGAGGCGCTCGGCGGAGTGTATGCCAACACCGCGATGCTCACGCACACCGCAGGCGAGTTCTGCATTGATTTCATCGCCAGCTTCTATCCGCGTCCCGTCGTCACCGCGCGGGTCTTCCTCAGCGCCGCCCAGATGCCAGCCGTGTTGAGCAGCCTCACCCAGGCGTGGCAGAAGCATCAGGCCCGCGGTGGGCACTGAACCGGGAGCCAGCTACGTCCGGGCCGGAAGCGGCGGCCGAGTGGCCGCCGTTCCCGGCCCGGATGTCTGGAGCGAGGATCACTGCGGATCGGCCGCTGCTGCCGACTCCGCCGGCGTCGGTTCAGCCGGGGCGGCAATCGCCTCCAGCTTGCGCGACGCCCGCAGCGCCGTCGGAACGATCCGCCCGCGCAGTCGGGTGGCGAACTCCCGCTCCTGGTGGTAGTGCGCCGCCGCCAGCTCGGCCGTCGCCGGCTCCCCGAAACCGCGCGCCAGGGCGTACAGCGTCAGGTACATGCCGGCCTCGAACTCGGCGGCGCTCAGCGCCTGGAGCAGCCGCTGCAGGGTGTCGTCGCGCTCGTCGAGCGGCTCCTGCAGCACGTCCCAGACGCGGGTGACAATCCGGTTGAGCAGCCCGCGACCGCCCGTCGGCTGGACGTGCAGCGCGGCCATCCGCTCCTGAAGGTCGATCACCTGCTGCTGGGTCCGCTGGTGGTGCTCCTCCAGCAGAGCGCGCACATCCGGGTCGATGGTCTTCGCGGCGATTTGCTGGATCTGCTCGACCTGCTCCGACTCGACTGCCCAGGCGTCGTTCAGGAAGCGCAGCAGCCGCTGCCCGGCGTTGCCGGCCAGTTCCTCGTCCGGCAGCGGGGCGATTTCCGGCAGGGCGTCACCCGTCGCGGTTTCGCCGAGAAGCGGCTGCGTTTCGAGGACGGCCTGAATGGGCGGCGCTTCCACCGGGGCGGCCACGACGGCCGGCTCGATGGCGATGGGCGGCGCCGCCTCGCGGCGCGCCTCCTCGATGCCGGTGCGTAGCTCGTCCAGGGCGCGGCGAACCTCTGCAGTCAGCGTCCCCGCTTCCTCGCGGGTGGAGCGCAAATGCTCGCTGATGAGGCCCAGTTCCTGACGGGTCTGGTCGGCCTCGGCGATGGCTACCGTTGCCTGCTCGCGCGCCCGCCGGGCGACCGCCTCGGCCTGATCGACCGCCTCGCGGATCTCCCGCAGGTCGTTCTGCACCCCGTGAACCTGCTCGCTGACTTCCTGGCACGTCTCCGCCGCACGGCGGGTGTCGCCGGTGAGGGTGGCGGCCTCCTGCGCGGCGGCGGCGATCTGGCCACGGGCCTCCTCAATGGGCTGCCGGATGGCGTCGAGATCGCGCAACCCCTCGGCCTGCTGCTGCAGCTCGGCCAGCTGCCGCGCCGTGTCGGTCATCGAGCCGACCAGCTCCTCGCGGTCGGCCTGCAGGCCGGCGATCGCTTCATTCGCCTCCTGCTCGAACGCGGTCAACCGTTTCGCCTCGGACGCCTGCCGTTTCAGATCGGCGAGCCGTTGACTGGCGTCGGCGAGGGAGCGGATCAGCTCGTCGCGCTCGGTGCGCAGACCTTCCAGCGCGCGGGCCGCCTCGCGAATCTCGGTCTGATCGCGAACCTCGGCGGCCCGGCGGTCCAGCTCGGCCAGCTGCCGCGCCGTCTCGTCCACCGCCTGGGCGACCTCGTCCCGGCGGGTGCGGATGCCTTGCAGCTCCTGGTCGGCCTGGCGAAGCGATTCGACCGTCTGCCGCGCCGCCTCCGGCATCGGGCCGAGGGCGGGTGGCTCCGGCGGCGTTCCGACGACGACCTCGGCGACCGGGGCAGCCGGGTGCTCAACCACCGCGACGTCCACCACTCCGCCCCGTTTGCTGGTGCGCCGGGTGCGCGGCTTCGATTCCGCGGCGGAGGCGGGGGCGGCGGACGGGTTGGTCTTGCTGCGAGTCGTCCGCCGCCCCTTCGCGGGCTGAGGGATGTCGCACGCGGTGGTCGGGGGAGTCAGCGAGTCCTCTGCCATGACAAACCTCTCGGGGGATGATCGGGTGAACGGTCCAGAGAGGACGGGACGTGCCCGCCCTGACTCCCTTCTCCGTGCAACCGACGTACCACGGCGAACGAGGTGCGGCCTCGACCACGGGGGCCGCGGCTCGCAGCCCGTGGGCAAGGCGCCGCCGTCCGCCGGGAAGCGGCCTGCTCGATGCGCCGGGTGATGCAGTCCTTTTTGAAGAGGCGGGCGGGGGGTCGGCGTGATAAACTGAAGGCAGCGAACGAACTTGACGAGAGTAGTGGCTCCGGTGGTAAGACGCGAGCCGAGGATTCGCCGATGACGAGCAGTGAGCACACTCCGAGCCTCACCGGCCCGGTATCTGTCTCCCCCGATGGATTCCCGGAGAACACTCCGGTGGTGGGAATCGGTGCGTCGGCGGGCGGGCTGGAAGCGACCAGCGAGCTACTGGCGACGATGCCGGTCGACCCCGGAATGGCAATCCTCGTCGTCCAGCACCTGAAGCCCGATGCCGAAAGCCATTTGGTCGAGTTGCTCGCCCGTGTCACCCAGCTGTCGGTCAGCGAGGCCAAATCCGGCGACCCGTTGCGGCCCGACCATGTGTACGTCATCCCGCCCAACGCGATGATGACGCTTCAGGACGGGATGTTGATCCTGACGCCGCGTAGCTCGCGGATGCCGAACATGCCGATCGACTACCTGTTTCGGTCGATGGCCACGGTCCACAAAAGTCGGGCGATCGGCGTGCTGCTGTCGGGCAACGGGACGGACGGCACGCTCGGGTTCAAGGAGATCAAGGCCGAGGGCGGAATCACCTTCGCCCAGGATGAGAAGACGGCGCGGTACAGCGGCATGCCGCGGTCGGCCGTCGCCGAGGGCTGCGTCGACTACGTGCTGCCGCCGGCGGCTATCGCCCGCGAACTGGTCCGCCTGGCCCGCCACCCGTTCACCACCGAGCCGCACGGGGACGAGGTGCCCGTCCTGACCGAGGATCCGATCAACCAGATCATCGCCCTGCTGCGCAGCACCACCGAGGTCGACTTCACCCACTACAAGCGGACCACCATCCGCCGGCGGATTCAGCGGCGGATGGCGCTGCGCGGGCTGGAGCGCATGGAGGACTACCTGGCCGTCCTCCGCGAGGATCAGCAGGAGCGGCACGGTCTCTACCAGGACTTCCTGATTCGCGTCACCCAGTTTTTCCGCGACTCGGAGGCCTACGAGGCGCTGAAGGAGAAGGCGTTCCCGCTGCTGGTGCAGAACCGGCCGGCCGGGCAGCCGATTCGGGTGTGGGTGAGCGGTTGCGCCACCGGCGAGGAAGTGTATTCGCTGGCGATCGCGCTGCTGGAGTTCCTCAGCACCCAGACGTCTTCGCCGGGGCTGAAAATCCTGGCCACCGACCTGAACGAGTCAGCGCTGGAGCGGGCGCGGGCCGGGGTGTACCTGGACAACATCGAAATCGACGTGTCGCCGGAGCGGCTGCGGCGGTTCTTCAACCGGGTCGACGGGTCGTACCAGATCAGCAAGAGCGTCCGCGAGCTGTGCGTGTTCTCGCGGCACAACATGGCGCACGACCCGCCGTTCTCGCACCTGGACCTGGTCAGTTGCCGCAACGTGCTGATCTACATGGATGCAGCGCTGCAGCGGCGGGTCATCCCGATCCTGCACTATGCGCTCAACCCCGGCGGGCTGCTGTTCCTCGGGTCGTCGGAGAGCGTCGGTGCCTACGCCGACCTGTTCGCGGCGGTGGACGCCAAGTTCCGCATCTTCGCCAAAAAGGCCGTCACCGCCCCCCTGGCACTGGAGTTCACTCCTTACGTGGTGCCGGAGGGGGTGATGCGGCGGGCCGGTCGAGAGGAGGGCGGGTCCATCTGGAGTGCGCTGGACGTGCAGCGGGAGGCCGACCGCATCGTGCTGTCGCGCTATGCCCCGGTCGGGGTGGTGGTGGACGAGGCGATGATGGTGCTGCAGTTCCGCGGCCGCACCGGGCCTTACCTGGAGCCGGCGTCGGGGATGGCCAGCCTGGACCTGTTCCGCATGCTCCGCGAGGGGCTGCTGGCCGAGGTGCGCTCCGCCCTCCTGCAGGCCAAGACCGATAACGCGCCGGTGGTCCGGGAGAACCTGCGGGTCAGCGACAACGGAACGGCACGCCAGGTGCAAGTGGAGGTCATTCCGTTCCGGGTGCCGCCGTCAGGGGTCCGCTTCTTCCTCGTCCTGTTCGTGGACCCGGGCGAAACCCGGCCGCCGCTGGAGCGACCTGTGCCGACGGCGGTCACCGTCACCCCGGCCGAGCAGCTGGTGTCCCAGATGCAGCAGGAGGTCAGCGCCCTCCGCGAGTATTTGCAGTCGGTGATCGAGGAGCAGGAGAGCACCAACGAGGAACTGAAGTCGGCGAACGAGGAGATTCTGTCGGCCAACGAGGAGCTGCAGAGCACCAACGAGGAGCTGCAGACGGCCAAGGAGGAGGCGCAGTCGGCGAACGAGGAGCTGGCCACCGTCAACGAGGAGCTACGGCACCGCAACGCCGAGCTGGCCCGCGTGAACAACGACCTGATGAACCTGCTGTCGGGGGTGAGCATCCCGATCGTCATGGTCAGCCGCGATCTGCGGGTTCGCCGGTTCACCCCGCTGGCCGAGAAGGCGTTCAACCTGATCCCGACCGACATGGGCAGGCCGATCAGCGATATCAAGCCGAACCTGCGGCTGGACGACCTGGCATCGCTCATCGTCGGGGTGATCGACACCCTCACCCCGCACGAGTCGCCAGTGCAGGACCAGATCGGCCACTGGTATCTGCTCCGTATCCGGCCTTACATCACCCTCGACAACAAGATCGACGGGGCGTCGGTGGTGCTGCTGGACATCGACTCGATCAAGCGGGGCATCACCGAGGCCAAACCGACCTCCCCGCCGGGCGGGTAACGCCGCCGTGAACCGCCGGTTCCCCGGCCTGGAGTAATCATGGGCAACCGCCGGGACATCATCGTGATCGGGGCGTCCACCGGGGGGATCGAGGCGCTGTGCGGTCTGGTCGCCGAGGTGCCGGCCGGACTGCCGGCGACGGTGTTCATCGTCTGCCATTTTCCGGCCGGGGCGGTCAGTAACCTGCCGGAGATCCTGAGCCGCCGCGGCCCGCTGCTGGCGAACCACGCGCGAGACGGGGAGCCGGCTTACCCCGGTCAGATCTATGTGGCGCCTCCCGACTTGCATCTCGAAGTACGGTCGGGTACGCTGCGCCTGACGCGCGGTCCGCGCGAGAATCGCTTTCGTCCGTCGATCGACGTGCTGTTCCGCTCGGCGGCGCGGGCGTACGGGCCGCGGACGATCGCGGTGGTGCTGTCCGGTGGGCTGACCGACGGCGTGGCCGGGCTGATGGCGGTTCGCGCCGCCGGCGGGCTGGCCGTCGTCCAGGACCCGGCCGACGCCATCATCCCGGACCTGCCCCTCGCGGCGTTACGGATGGCCGGGGCCGACCAGGTGTTCCCGGCAGCCGAGATCGGTCGGTCGCTGGCGACCTTGATGACCCCTGCTGCTTCTGCCGGAGGCTTCGCCATGTCGGACCCGGTGGACCGGATCTTGCAAAAGGTCGAGAGCGACATGGGCGAGCAGGCCCACAACGGCCGCCCCGGGCAGATCACCGTGCTCACCTGCCCGGAGTGCGGCGGCTCCCTGTGGCAGGCGAACGAGGGTCGCCTCGTCTCGTTCCGCTGCCATGTCGGCCATGTCTACGCCGCCGACGCCCTGCTGGTGGACAAGACCGAGGTGCTGGAAGCGGCGTTGTGGACGGCAGTGCGCATGTTCAAGGAAAAGGCGATCCTGTCGCACCAGCTGGCGGCGGGGAGACAGGCGGAAGGGAACCGGGCGGCCGCCGAGCGGCTGGAGGAGGACGCGCGGCTGGCCGAGCGGCAGGCGGCGGTGATCCAGACCTGTTTGCAGACGACCGCGGCGGCCTCGGTCGAACTGGGCAATGGCCCGGCGTCGCCCCTGCCTTCGAGAGATCCACAGCCATGAGCCTGGGCCGAAACGCGAAGGAGGAGCCGATCGGGATGCCCGCCGACCATCCGTCCGATTGGAATCCTGCACTTGTGCCGCATCTCCCGTGGGACTCCCGTGATCCGTTCCCGGTGGCGATGCCCTGTCCCGAGGCGACCGACCCGGACCCGTCGCTCCTGCTCGGCGGCAGCGGGGCGGAGGCCGACGCTGGGTACCTGACGACCGACGACCGCGGGCTGATCCTCCATGCCGACGCCCGCGCCGCCTCTCTGCTCGGCATGCTGCCGCAGTTCCTCCCCGGCACCCCGCTGCTGTTCCACTTCGCCCGACCGTACATGCGGGCGGGATATGACCTGCTCAGCCAGGTGGTCGTCCGCCGGGGATGGATTCGCGACTGGCTGGTCGTGCTCAACGTCGGGGGCGGCCGGCAGGTGTCCGTCTCGATGGCCCCGGTCGCCCTGCCGAACCAGGTGCTCCGGCTCCATTGGCGGCTTCGCGACCCGACGCGGGAAGTGTGGACGGAACGGGCGCTGCAAACGGAACGCACCCTGGCCGCCAGTGTCTTCGACAGCCTGCAGGCAGTGTTGCTCGTGGTAAACCCGCTCGGCCTCATCCTCGGCTGCAACGCCTACACCGCGTCGATGTGTGAGCTAGCCCCGTCCGAGCTGACCGGCCGTAACTGGATGGAGGCGTTGCTCCCGGAGGACGACTGGCCGGCGGCCCGCCAGGCGATGGGACGGGCCTTCTACCGGAACGCTTCCGGCAACTTCCTCGGCTCGCTGGTCGTTCCTGGTGGAGAAAAGCGGTCTGCCGCCTGGGCGGTGACTGCGGGGCCGCGGCTGGTGGCCGAGGGACCGGTCGCGGTGGTGATCGGCCATGACATCACCGATCTTCACCAGGCGCAGGAGCGGGCGCTGCAGGCCGAACGGCTGGCGGCCGTCGGCCAGCTGACCGCCATGCTCACCCACGAGGGGCGGAACCTGTTGCAGACCACTTCCGGCTGCCTCGAACGGCTGTCCTGGCGGCTGCCTGACAACCCTGAGGCGCTCGACCTGATCCGCCGCGGCATGAAGGCCCAGCAGGGGCTGGCGCGACTGTTCGACGACGTCGCCAGCCTGGTGCAGAAACCACACCTGCAGCTGGAGCCGTGCGAACTGCCGGCCACCTGGCGGGAGGTGTGGGACGAGGTCCGGGACCGGGTGGCCAACCGCCAGGCGGAGTTGATTGAGGTACTGCCTGCCGGTCGGCTGGTCTGCGTCGCCGACCGCTTCCGGCTGGCCCAGGTGTTCCGCAACCTGTTCGACAACGCGCTCGCCGCCTGCGGCGGGGTCGCCCGCATCCAGATCACCGCCGGCGAAGCCGGGCACGAGGGCCGCGCGGGGTGGCAGCTGTCGATTCGGGACAACGGTCCCGGCCTGACTGCGGAACAGCGCCGACGCATGTTTGAACCGTTCTTTACCACCAAGGCGGCCGGAATCGGTCTGGGCATGGCCATCGCCAGGAACATCCTGGCGGCACACGGCGGCATGATCTCGATCGGTGATGCCACGCCAGGTGCCGAATTCCTCCTCTGGCTCCCTCGAGAAGCACCATGAATGCTCCCCTGCGTGTGGCGATCGCCGATGATGACTCCGAGGCGCGCGACTACTTGACGGAAGTGCTGCCTCGCCTTGGCTGCGAGGTAGTGGCGGTGGCGTCCTCCGGCCACGAGCTGCTCGAAGGCTGCCGCGCGGCCTCGCCCGACCTCATCATCACCGACGTCCGCATGCCGGACCTGGACGGCATCGAGGCCGCCGCCGAGGTGAACCGCGGCGGGCTGATCCCGGTGGTCCTGATCTCCGCCCACCACGATCAGCAGATCCTCGGCCAGCTTGGCCGGCTGCCGATCATGGGCTACCTGGTCAAACCGTTTACGGAAGGCCATCTGAAGGCCACGCTGGCGGTGGCGATGGTCCGGTTCCAGCAGTTCCAGACGCTCCGCCAGGAGGCGGACGACCTGCGGCAAGCGCTGGAGGACCGCAAGGCGATCGAGCGGGCGAAAGGGGTGCTGATGCGCCGGCTCGGCCTCGACGAGGTGGACGCCTACCGGCGGCTGCGATCGACTGCCAGCAGCAGGAACCTCAAGCTGATCGAGGTGGCCAAACAGGTGATTGCCGCAGAAACCGTGCTGAGCGAATTCGACCGCGGCTGACCGACCCGTCCGCTCGATGGCTGCCGTGTCCATGCCGGTAGGGCCAGCCCGAATGGCCGATCCGTTCCTCCGTTCCCCCCGCTCGCTTTCCCTTGCGAACGGCAGACGACGAGGGTATGATCCCCCTTAGGAGATCGGCGGCTGCCGTCGGTCTGTCGAAGCATCCGCCGGATTCTCCCCGGGCGCGACCCCGTGGGTCGCCTCTCCGGCCGGTCGCTTCCCCAAATCTCTCGACCGATGACGGGACCAGCGCGCGTGCCCCCGTTCCTCCTCTGGCGAACTCGCTGCCACGACCTCTCCCGCACCCTGCGTGCGGGGATGGCGGTTTTCTGCTGTCTGCTCACGCTGGCCGCGCCGGTGTTCGCGCAATTGCCTCCGTCAGTGTGGATTGCTCCGCTGACGCCGATGCCGGCCGAGGAGGAAGAGCAGCAAGGGTCGATGGAGACGGAGGGCGGGAGTGCGGCGTCGAGGGGCGGGCACTATCTGCCGCCCCGTCGACCGGACGGCACCGTCCCGCCACTCCGTCGGTCATCGCCTGGCTCGCCCACCTGTCCTTGCCGCACGGCAGCGCCGCCGGCCCCAACCTGTTCGTTCGCACCCCCTCCCAGCACGCAACCAACCTTCCGCTCCTCTGTTAATCGGCCAGTCCCATTTCGGTTCGGCGCAGCGGCCACGCTCACTCCGCTGCCCGTCGTGACGCCACACGGCGCTTCTCGCCGTGTCTCTTCCCGATCCGACTCCGATTTCGAGGGCCGACCTCATGCGCAAGATCGTGCAAGGTATTCGCCACTTCCAGACCTGCGTGTTCCGCCAGCAGCGTGAACTTTTCGAGATGCTGGCGCGCAAGCAGCAGAACCCCCTCGCCCTGTTCATCACCTGCGCCGACTCCCGCATCCACCCGAACCTGATTACCTCGACCGAGCCGGGTGAGCTGTTCCTGCTTCGCAACGCCGGCAACATCGTCCCCCCGCACGGCGCCGCCAACGGCGGCGAGGGGGCGACGATCGAGTACGCGGTGTCGGTGCTGAAGGTGCGGAACCTGATCGTCTGCGGCCACTATGGCTGCGGCGCGATGGCCGCCATGCTCCGGCCGGAATCGGCCACCCATCTGCCGGCGGTGCAGGCGTGGTTCTCGCACGCCGAGGCCACTCGCCGCATCCTCCGCGAACGCTACTCGCACCTGTCGCCCGAGGCGCAGCACGACCTGGCGACCGAGCTAAACGTCCTGGTGCAGATCGACAATATCCGCACCCACCCGAGCGTTGCCGCCGCCCTCGCCACCGGCGAACTCAACCTGTACGGCTGGGTCTACCGCATCGAGACAGGCGAGATCCTGGCCTACGACCCGACCGTCCGCAAGTTCCAGCCGCTGTGCGACAGCGAGCCACCGCCGTATCCCGCGATCGCGCCGGTCGCCTGTGTCCCGGCCAGCTGAGCCGGATGGACGGTCCTGTCCCGACAGGTCGGGACAGGGCCGTCCTTGTCGCCGCAGCCCCGGCCC
The DNA here is from genome assembly GCA_046350215.1 of Gemmataceae bacterium. Lineage (GTDB taxonomy): Bacteria > Planctomycetota > Planctomycetia > Gemmatales > Gemmataceae > JAXMAU01. The sequence goes on from JAXMAU010000063.1 coordinate 16,348, forward strand.
GGCTGACGGGCCGTCGCACCACCCGCGGATGGACGGTGAACCATGTCGATGCCGCCAAATGTACTCGCCGCTCCGGATCGGTCGCGACCGGCGCGCGCCTCTTCCGCCACCGAGCCGTCTCCCCTGGTCCCGCCCGGCCTCGCCGCGCGGCTGCGGAAAGACCTGCTCGCGTCACTCGTTGTCTTCCTGGTCGCCCTGCCGCTGTGTCTCGGCATCGCCAACGCCTGCGGTCTGCCACCGGCGCTTGGCCTCCTCACCGGGATCGTCGGCGGCCTCGTGGTCGGCCTGATCGCCGGCTGTCCGTTGCAGGTGTCCGGGCCGGCCGCCGGGCTGGTGGTGGTGGTCGCCGGCATCGTGCAGGACGACGCCCTCGGGCCGGCGATGCTCGGGGTGATCGTGCTGTTCGCCGGGCTGCTCCAGCTGGTTGCCGGCTGCCTGCGGCTGGGCCAGTGGTTCCGCGCCGTGTCGCCTGCCGTGGTCGAGGGGATGCTGGCCGGTATCGGCGTGCTGATCTTCGCCAGCCAGTTTCACGTCATGGTCGACGATCGGCCGCACCGCGACGGGGTCGCCAACCTGCTGTCCATCCCTGCGGCGGTGTACAAGGGGGTGTTCGACACCAGCGACACCCCGCACCAGGAGGCCGCCCTGATCGGACTGCTGACCATCGTCGCCCTGGTGGTCTGGCAGGTCGCTCGGCCGCGCCGATTGCAGGTGCTGCCCGGTCAGCTGGTGGCAATCCTCGTCGCCACCGTCGTCTGTCTGCTGCTCGACCTGCCGATCGCCCGCGTGCCGATGCCGGAGAACCTGGCAGCGGCGGTGCAGCTGCCGAGCTGGGAGCTGCTGCAACGGGTGACGGAGGGGCCGGTGCTGCTCGCCGTCTTCACCGTCGCCTTCATCGCCAGCGCCGAAACGCTGCTGTGCGCGACCGCCGTCGACGGCATGCACACCGGCCCGCGCACCCGCTACGACCGCGAGCTGGCGGCGCAGGGGGTCGGCAACCTGCTGTGCGGGCTGCTCGGGGCGCTGCCGATGACCGGCGTCATCGTCCGCAGCGCGACCAACGTTCAGGCCGGCGCACAGACGCGGTGCAGCGCCGTGCTCCACGGCGTCTGGCTGCTGCTCACGGCGGTGGTGTTCGCCGCCCTCCTGCGGCAAGTGCCGGTCGCCTCGCTGGCCGCGGTGCTGGTCTACACCGGCTTTCGCCTGGTGAACCTGAAAGTGGTCCGCGAGCTATGGCGGTGGGGCTGGAGTGAGGTGGCGATCTACCTCTGCACGCTGATCGCCGTCGTTGCCACCGATCTGCTCCAGGGCGTGTTGCTGGGTCTGGGGCTGTCGGTGGTCAAGCTCCTTTATCGCTTCACTCACCTGAAGCTGCGGCTGGAAAACGAGGAGGGGACGGGACGGGTGGTGCTGTGGATCGAGGGGGCGGCGACGTTCCTGCGCCTGCCGCAGCTGGCGGCGACGCTGGAGCAGGTGCCGCCGGGCACCGATCTGTACGTTCAGTTCGAGCGACTCGCCTACATCGACCACGCCTGCCTGGAGCTGCTGGCGACGTGGGAGACTCAGCACCAGGCGGTCGGCGGGCGGCTGGTGATCGACTGGGACTCGTTGCACGCCCGCTTCCGCGCGCCGGAGGACGGGCGCATGCACCCGCCCGGTCCCGACCTGGACCGTCACGGCACTCCGGGATAGCGGCGCGGCCTAGTAGGAGAACAGGTGCTCGTCCTTCCACTGCTGTTGCGTCACCTGCACGTCGGCGCTCTCGATGGCGAGGGCGGCGACGTAGCCGGGGGACGGCACCAGCCCGCGGAGGTGCCAGCGCTGACCGGCGGCCCGGTCGCCGTCGACGTGCAGGATACGAGCCGGGTTATCCGGCGGGACCGACACGGCGAACCGCTCCAGCCCGTGCGACAGCCCCAGCCCGATCGCCTTGAGGAACGCCTCCTTCCGCGTCCAGACGTGGAAGAACGCCTCCTCGCTGGCGGTCCGCGGCAGGTCGCGGATGGCCGACGCCTCGCACGGAGTGAAGTAGCGGCCGGCCATGTCGAGGAAGGTCGGCATGGCGCGGACGCGCTCGACGTCGACGCCGACCTCGCCCCGCCGCGTCACCGCGATCAGGCCGAGGTCGTTCGAGTGCGACACGTTGAAGTGCAGCGGCCGGCCCGGCAGCACCGGCTTGCCGGTGTTGGTCTGCTCGAAGCGAATCCGCCGCGGGTGCATCCCCAGGTAGCGCGCCAGCACCAGGCGGACGAAGGCGCGGGCGGTGGCGAACTGCTCGCGGGCAGCCCGGTGCGCGTAGCGGGCGGCCCGCTCGCGTTCGTCGGGCGATAGGATCTCCATCAGCTGCCGCTTCAGCTCCTCGGGCACCGACAGCGGGACGTTCCAGATGTGGACCTCGTCGGCGGCCAGTGACCCGTTCGCGGCGGACATCGCGGGGTCCTCGGTTTCCCATGCGGAAAAACCCGGCAGGTCGGTAACGATCGTCTGCCGGGTATCGAGGCACCAACCAGGGGGGAGTGTCACGAAATCACGACTCCTGTTTCGCGGCCGCCCGAAGCAGCTGGCCGGCGCGCGTGACGTTCAGCGTCTTGACTAAAAAGGCATATTCGTCCGCCAGCTCTTCGATGAGCTTGGCAGTCGGTTTGCCCGCCCCGTGACCGGCCTTGGTTTCGATGCGAATCAGCACGGGTGCCGAACCGGCCTGACAGTGCTGGAGCAGGGCGGCGAACTTGAAGCTATGGCCGGGAACCACCCGGTCATCGGTGTCCGCCGTCGTCACCAGCGTCGCCGGATATTTTACTCCTTTCTTTAAATTGTGATAGGGCGAATAGGCACGCAGCGCCTTGAACTCCTCGGGGTTGTCCGGCGTGCCGTAATCGTCCACCCAGTATCGACCTGCGGTGAACTTGTGGAACCGCAGCATGTCCATCACGCCGACCGCCGGCAGGCAGGCGCCGAACAGGTCCGGCCGCTGCGTCAGGCACGCCCCCACCAGCAGCCCGCCGTTGCTGCCGCCCTTGATCGCCAGCTTTTCGCGAGCGGTGTACTTGTGCTCGACCAGGTACTCGGCGGCGGCGATGAAGTCGTTGAACACGTTTTGCTTGCGCAGCCGGGTGCCGGCCTGGTGCCACTCCTTGCCGTATTCCCCACCGCCGCGCAGGTTCACCTGGGCGTAAATGCCGCCCAGCTCCAGCCAGGCGATGCGCGAGATGGCGAAGTTCGGCGTCAGCGAGATGTTGAACCCGCCGTAGCCGTAGAGGATGGTCGGGTTCGTGCCGTCGAGTTTGATGTCCTTGCGACGGGTGATGAACATCGGCACGCGGGTGCCGTCCTTGCTCTGAAAGAACACCTGCTCGACGACGTAATCGTCGGGGTTGAACTTCACCTTGGACGTGCGGAACTGCCTGGAGATACCAGTCGCCAGGTCGTAGCGGTAGATGCTGGGCGGGGTGGCGAAGCTGGAGAAGGTGTAGAACGTCTCGGTGTCGCTCCGCTTGCCGCCGAAGCCCGAGGCGGTGCCGATGCCCGGCAGCTGCACGTCGCGGACGTGGGTGCCGGCCAGGGTGTACATCTTCACCACCGACCGGGCGTCCTTGAGGTAAGTGCAAACGAGCAGGTTGCCGACCACGCTCACGCCGGCCAGCTGCTCCTTCGCCTGCGGCAGCACTTCCTTCCAGTGCTTGCGATCCGGTTTGCGGACGTCGATGGCGATCACGCGCCCGAGCGGAGCGTTCAGGTCGGTCTTGAAGTAGAAGATCGGGCCGTCGTTGTCGAGGAACGTGTACTCGTTGTTGAAGTCGTCGATCAGGTCGACCGGCAGACCATACGGCTCGTCCAGGTCGCGGTAGGTGATGCGATAGCGGTGGTCGGTGCCCTTCCACACGGTCAGGATCAGGTAGCGGCCGTCCTCGGAGACGGCGGTGGAGAAGCCCCACTCGGGGTGGTCGGGCCGCCGATAGACGAGGACGTCGTCGGCCTGCGATGTGCCGACGCGGTGGTAATACACCTTCTGGTTGAGGTTGAGCGAGGTAAACTTGCTGCCGGTCGGCTCGTCGAACCGGCTGTAGAAGAACCCCTTGCTGTCACGGGTCCACGCCGCCGAGCTAAACTTGATCCATTTCAGATCTTCTTCGCGCGTCTTGCCTGTGTCGACGTCCATGATTCGCCACGTCTGCCAGTCCGACCCGGCCTCGGCCAGCCCGTAGGCGAGCAGCCGGCCGTTCGGGCTGACCTCGACGCTGGTGAGCGCCACCGTGCCGTCGCCGGACAGCTTGTTGGGGTCGAGCAGCACCCGCGGTTCGCCGTCCAGCCGATCGCCGGTGGTGTACAGGACCGCCTGGTTCTGCAGGCCGTCGTTGCGGAAGTAAAAGTAGCGCCCGCCGGTCTTGAACGGAGCGGAGAACCGCTCGTAGTCCCACAGCTCGGTGATCCGTTTCTGCAGCGCCTTACGGACCGGGATTTTTTCGAGGAAACCGAACGTCACCTTGTTCTGCGCCTCGACCCACGCGGCCACGTCCTTCGACTTGCGAACGTCGTCTTCCAGCCAGCGGTACGGGTCGGTCACCTGGGTGCCGTGGAACTCGTCGGTGACGGGCGCCTGGCGAGTGGGGGGGTATTTCATCGCGTCCTCGGCCCGCACCGGGGCCGTCAGAAAGGCGGACAGACAGCAGACGAGCAGGATCCCTCGCTTCATGTCCTTCTCCGTGCTTCGGGGGTGGTCCAGTCCATTGCCCTACAGTATAGAGATGACGACCCCGGAGATGGACAGGGCGACGGCGCGCAGCTGGGTGGCACGCCCTGAGGCTCTGCGAAGGGCGTGAGCGTGGGGCTGGCCGTGAAGCGCTACCACGCCCGTCGCTGCGCTCCGAGCGTGCCACCCAGGCAGGCGCTGTTCTGGGTGGCACGCCCTGAGGCTCTGCGAAGGGCGTGAGCGTGGGGCTGGCCGTGACGCGCTACCACGCCCGTCGCTGCGCTCCGAGCGTGCCACCCAGGCAGGCGCTGTTCTGGGTGGCACGCCCTGAGGCTCTGCGAAGGGCGTGAGCGTGGGCTGGCCGTGAAGGCATCCACGCCCGTCGCTGCGTTTCCGAGCGTGCCACCCAGGCGGGCGCTGTTCTGGGTGGCACGCCCTGAGGCTCTGCGAAGGGCGTGAGCGTGGGGCTGGCCGTGACCTACCACGCCCGTCGCTGCGCTCCGAGCGTGCCACCCAGGCAGGCGCTGGTCTGGGTGGCACGCCCGAGGCTCTGCGAAGGGCGTGAGCGTGGGCTGGCCGTGACGGCCACCACGCCCGTCGCTGCTCCGAGCGTGCCACCCAACAGGGTGGCGCGCGGAACCGCCCGCGCCGGATGGGCCGTCCGGCGCGGGCGGGGAGGGTGTTCAACCGACGGAGAGGCCGATCAGTGGCAGCAGGTGTCGACCGGGTAGTAGCAGCCGCGGTCCGGCGCCCAGTAGAAGTAGCAGCTCAGGTTCGGGTCCCAGTAGTGATAGCGGCCGTAGCGGGAGTTCCACACCTTGCCGCCCCAGTGCTGATGGTTGTGGCCGCGGTAGTAGTAGCCGCCGGAGAACTTGACGCCGTGAGTGGCGTAGTAGGGGCGGCCAGCCGAGGGGCGGGGGCCGTGAGCTTCCGCCGAGCCGGTGAGGGCCAGCCCGAGGACGAAAGCGGCAGCGCCGAGGAAGATCTTCTTCATCGCCAAGCTCCTGTTCGGAGAGGTTGTTGAGAGTAGGGTTTGCGGTTCGGGCCGGCCGTTTCTGTTCCGTTGGGCCGTCCCGTTCCACCCCTGTAATGCGCCAGGGGGACGGACTTGCGCGGCGCGAATCGAATGGGCGCACTATCGCCACAAGTCGTGACAGGACAGGTAGAAACGCGAAAACGGCGGCGAGGGTAGTCCCTCGCCGCCGTCGAATGATTGTGTCCCGCGCCGGTCAGTCGTTCTCGCGCCGCAGTGCCACCGAGCGGGCACCGATGCGGGCCAGGAAGCGCACCTGCTGTCCCGGCGATAACTCCTGGGTGTAGCGCCGGCGGACGGCGTTGATCCACCGCACCGGCCGCTTGCCGTAGTCCACCACCACGTTGCACAGCACCGGGCCGGGCATGCCGAGGATGCCGCGCACCTGCCCCTCCAGCTCGTGCATCGAGTTCACCTCGACGTGCGCCACGCCCCAGCCCTTCGCCAGCGCCCCATAGTCGAGCTTCGCCAGCATCGTCGCCGTGGTACGGCGGTACGCCTGCTGCTGGAGCAGTTGCATGTAGTGGTACGCCTGGTCGTCGAGGATGAAGAACTTGACCGGCAAGCCCTCGCGCGCCGCCGTCGACAGCTCCATTCCGCTCATCAGGAAACAGCCGTCGCCGGTCACCGTCAGCACCTGCCGACCGGGGCACACTCGCTGCGCCCCCAGTGCCGCCGGCACCGACCAGCCCATCGACTGGTTGTCCACCGGGTTGAAGTAGGTCCGCGGCCGGTGCGTGGTGTACACCTCCGCCGCCCAGTGCTCCGACACGCTCACGTCGACGAACGTCAGCGCATCGCCACACGCTGCACGCCGCAACGCCATCAGGAAATGCAGCGGATCGACGCAACCGCGGGCGTACACCTTGGCGTGATCCGCCGCCGCCTGCTTCTTCCAGTAGCGGATCAGCGCGTGCAGGTCGTTGTTACACGGGCGAGCGATGGCGTCGGCGTGCTCGATCAGCTTCGCCAGGTACACCCCGGCGTCGGCGTGGACGCACACCTGCGTCTTCATCACTTGCCCCAGGTTGCTCGGACAGGAATCGACGTGAATCAGGTGCTTGTGCTGCGGCAAGCAGTAGAACCCGGTCGACACCTCGCTGAAGCGCACGCCGATGGCCAGCACCAGGTCGACCTGCTTGAACGCCTGCTCGGCGGCGAAGGTGCCCTGTCCGCCGTAGCCCCAGCCGACCGACAGCGGATGGCACTCGTCGATCACTCCCTTGCCGGACACGCTGGTGGCAACCGGCGCCTGGAGCAGCTCGGCCACGCGCGTCAGACTGGCGGCGTGGTTCATGCAACCGTAGCCGGCGTAGATGCCGACGCGCAGCCGGCGATCCGACAGCAGGGCGAGCGACTGGCCGAAACAGCCGTCGTCGAACGGCACGGCGGGCGGGCCGAGCGGGCCGCTGTTGAAGTGTGCTTTCTCGATCAGCAGGTTGTACGGCACCACCACCGCGACCGGCCCCGGCTCGTCGCTCTGGGCGAGGCGGAACGCCTGGCGGACGGCGTGGGGGATCTCGGCGACGCAGCGGACCTCGATCACCGCCTTGCACACCGGCTTGAGCAGGGCGACGTTGGGCAGTTCGTGGACCTGATAAGGGCGATATTTCTTGCCGCGGGCGACGTCGCCGGCGATGCACACCAGCGGCACGCTGTCGAGCAGTGCCTCACCCAGCCCGGTGAGCGCGTTGGTGATCCCCGGCCCCGGCACCACGCACAGCACGCCCGGCTTGCCGGTGGTGCGGGCGGCGCCGTCGGCCATGCACGCCGCCGACGCCTCGTGTGTCGCCAGCAGATAGGGCAGGCCGCACGACTTCATCTCGTCCCACAGCTCGTTCTCCTGGGCGCCGGGGATGCCGAAGACGCAGTCGGTGCATTCGGCGATCAGCGCCTCGACCAGCGCGCGAGCGCCGGTCTTGTGCCCGGTCACCCAGCCGGGCGGGCTGGCCGCCTCCAGCGACGGGGGCAATGTCGCCGGCAGGGCCGCCAGCCCCGTGGCCGCCGCCACCTTGAGAACCTCGCGCCGGCTTAGCGGAGTGGTCATGTTCGCTCCTCTCGCGACCCCGTGCCCCCTGTCGTGCTTCCTTCTGTATCGGCTGGAACGGTCATGACATTCATTCCGACCGCGGCGAGTCGGCGGGTGGGGCGCTCACTGCCGGCTGGGGACGCTGGTACGGTTCGCGGTTGCTCGCGCGCGGAAGGGCGGCCGCTTGACCGGAGCGATCCGCGCAAAATGCCTGGGGCACGCAATTTGTCAGCGATGGCGCAGGGGGGAGCGGGCCGATTGGAGAAGGCGGGGGAAGCGGGCAAGATCGGGTGCATTCTCCGCACCAGCCGGTAAACTTGGGGAGGATGGGGCGAGATGCCGCCATCGCTTCACGAGGTCCGGAGCAGGCCACATCCGGAGCGACCCGGTTCCGTCGCGCTACAGGGGGTCCGATCTCATGTCACGTTCCGCAATGACCGCGACCGGCGGCGCGCTCCCGCGCTGGCTGACGATCGCAGTCAGTGTCGCGATCGTCTTTCACGTCTCCACGCTGGTGATCAAGGTCCTGGCCGCTCCGAGCGGGCCGTGGTTCACCCCGGAAGGGCCGAGCCTGGCGGCCCCACCGCAGCTGGCGTTCGCGCTCAACGAGCACGTCGGCCGGCACTACCTGCGGGCGATGAAGATGACGCACAACTACCACTTCATGAGCAACCGCGGGTCGATGCCGCGCGCCTACCTGACGGTGCGGCTGCTCGACGAGAGCGGCGCCGTCCAGGAGACGCTGCGGTTCCCCGACCCGGACAACGGGCGGCTGGTCCGCGGCTGGCAGGAGCTGGTCACCCGCTGGCTGGTCGACGACCAGCCGGTGCAGCCGGCCCAGGGCGAGTACATTCCGGCGCCCAACCAGACGGTGCCGATGGTGTCGGTCTGGGAGATGTCCGGGATGGATCGCCAGCTTCAGCTGCGGTCGGTGCCGGAGCACCTGATCGCCCGCGACCGGCCGGTGATGAAGCCGTCTGACTGGTCGATGCTGCTGATGCGGGCCTACGCCCGCTATCGTGCCGCACCACCGGGGCGGCCCAGGTGGAAATCGTCCGCCACAGCCGGGAGCCGATCCCGCCGATGGCGCTGTTCGCCCGCGACCTGCGGTCGGACGGGTTCGAGGAGCTGCAGAGCAACTACGGGAGGCTGTCGAAATGAAGCGCTCGCAACTGGTGCGGGGCGAACCGCGCCCTTATGAGCCGGTGATCGCCACCGAGGGGTTCGGCGCCGGCGAACCGCCGGCTGGCCGGCTGGCCGGCCTGTGGCGGCGGTGGGTGCGGTTCTGGTTCACCGCCGACGACCCGGTGCGGCTGCATGTGCTGCGGGTGATGGCCGGGCTGCTGTTCCTCGCCTGGCTGCTGCCGATCGCCGGCAGCCTCGACAGCCTGTACAGCCTCGACGGCTGGTTCGATCTGCAGGCGTACCGCGAGTCGGCGCGGCTGCCCGAGGGGGCGCCGAAGCCGATGACCTGGTCGGTGCTCTATCTGGCCGGGTCGGGGTGGAAGCTGCACGTCTTCTACTGGGCGTCGATCGCGACCCTGCTGGCGTTCACGCTCGGGCTGGCGACGCGGGTTACCGCGGTCCTGACCTGGATTATCGTTGGATCGTTCACGGCCAGCCCGCTGCTGGACGCCGACGTCGATCCGTTGCTCGTTCTGCTTGCCTTCTACCTGATGGTCGGCTACCTGTTGATTGGCCAGATCAACGGCGATCTGAACGGCCGCGAACGGCTGCTCGGCGCCGCCCCGCGGTGGTGGCAGCGCTGGCTCGGTCGGGGCGACTATGCGCCGGCCAGCGTGGCAGTCAACCTGACGGTGCGGCTGCTGCAGATTCACATGGCGCTGGTGATCGTCAGTAACGGCTTCCACAAGCTGCAGTTCGGCGACTGGTGGGGCGGGATCGCCTTCTGGTTTCCGCTGTACTCGTCGCCTGACGTCACCCTCGCCGACGTGCGCAGGCACGCGGCCTATGCCGACGCCTACGTCGTCTTCCTGAATGTGCTGACCTATGGCGCCGTGCTGTGGCAGATCGGCTTCCCGCTGTTCGCCTGGAAGCCGGCGTGGCGGCCGTTGCTGGTCGGCGGGGCGGCGATCGGCTGGCTGGTGAACACCTGGGTGTACCAGATGCCGCTGTTCGGCGGCGCGATTTTCATCGGCTGCATGAGCTTCGTGTCCGACTGGCGAGTGGTGGGCGCGTGGGTGGCCGCGGTCGCGCGGCGGCTCCGCGCCGCCTGGAAACCGAAGGTGGCCGATTCCATTCCTGTGGCCTCGGGGCAGAACTGACATGCGTACCAGAAACGTGATCGGGGGCTGGTCACGGTCGCCGCGCTGGGCTTCCTGTCGTGTGCGCCGGTGGACACGAACGGACCCCTGGACGATCCGACGTTCAGCCTCACCGACAGGCGGAGCGAGGAGCGGCTACAGGTGCCGACCCCGCCGCCCCAGGCGCCGGACGGGTTGCGGCGGCGCGTCGAGGCGGCCGTCACCAACGTCCGCCAGCGGCAACTGCTGTCCACCAACGCCTTCTGGACCATCTTCCACGGCATCCTCGGCCTGGGGCCGGGGGTGACGCTGAAGGATCCGGTGGCGGGCAACACCTTCAACGCCCTGGACCACATCACCAGCGGCGGGGATTTGCGCGGGCTGCGCTTCAACCACACGCCGTGGGGGCTGGATGTGCAGCTTGGCCCGACGATGGTCGGCCAGGGGCATCAGGACCAGTTCACCGCCGAGATGACGCAGTGGAGCATGCCGATCACCCGCCCGTTCCGGGTCGACGGCCGCGACTTCACCTTCATGGACTTCGTGAAGCACAGCCAGATGAACGCCCGCACCACGGCCAGCCAGGAGCTGTCGTGGACCGTCATCCAGGTCGGCCAGCACATCGGGCTGGATGTGACCTGGACGAATCGGTACGGCGAGAAGCTGCACTTCGAGGACATGCTCCGCTACGAGCTGGACCAGTCGATCGAGAAGGCGGCGTGCGGCGGGACGCACCGGCTGTTCGGGCTGAGCTGGTGCTATCACCTGCATCTGATCAAGGGCGGCAAGACCGAGGGCGTGTACAAGGCGATCGCCGAGAAGACCGCCAAGTACCGCGACCGCGCCCGTGAGGTGCAGATGCCGGACGGCTCGTTCTCGACCAGCTATTTCAGCGAACGGGCACAGATCCCCGACAAGGTGCGGCGGATCAACACCACCGGCCACATCCTGGAGTGGCTGGCGCTGGCGCTGACCGACGACGAGCTGGTGCAGCCGTGGGTGCAGGACGCGACCAACGCCCTGTGCATGCAGATCCTCGACCTGCAAGGAATGCCGATCGAGAGTGGTTCGCTCTACCACGCCGTCCACGGCCTGTTGATCTACTACGCTCGGGTGTACGGCCGCACCGACTTCATCCCGAAGGAGCTGGCGATCCCGCTGCCGCCCGGCTGGGGTTCGCATCCGCGCGGCATCAGCCAGGCGATCCCCTCGACCTCGCCACGTGACCTGCGTCCCAACCGGCTGGGTTCGCTCTCCTGGTCGCGCGGATCGTAAAGCAGGAACTCACCACAGAGGACACGGAGGGGCACAGAGGAAGACAGAGAAGAGGAAAAGAGAGGGGAACAGAAGAGAACGGCGAGTCGCACGGTTCTCTTTTTCCCCTCTCCTTTCTATATCTTCTCTTCTTCCCTCTGTGTCCCTCCGTGTCCTCTGTGGTGAGTCTCTTCCATGCAACGCCGCACCTTTCTGAGTCGTTCGCTCGCCACCATGCTCGCCGCGGGGGTTGCCCCGGCGGCCGTCACCGCGCGCGACAAGTCCGGCACCAAGAACGCCATCATCGGCGCCGGCGAGCACCGCTATGAATGCGATCACAACTGGGGCGTTTTGCCGAAGCATCTGCACTGGGAAACCACCCACGGCGTCACCGTCGACGAGGCCGGTTTCGTCTACATCAAGCAGCAGGGCCACGGCGGCACGCCGATGGACACCGTCGTCGTGTTCGACCCGAAGGGCAAGTTCGTCCGCTCGTTCGGCAAGGCGTATTACCCCGGCGGTCACGGGATTGACATCCGCAAGGAGGGCGGCGAGGAGTTCCTCTACCTGAGCGACGTCCACCATCGCCAGGTCATCAAGACCACGCTGGCCGGCGAGGAGGTGTGGAAGATCTGCTACCCGACCGAGGCGAAGAAGTACCAGCGGGTCAAGCAGTTCAGCCCAACCAACGTGGCGTTCGCCCCGGACGGCGGGCTGTACGTCGGTGACGGCTACGGGTCGAACTTCATCCACCAGTACGACAAGGACATGAAGTGGGTGCGGACGTGGGGCGGCACCGGCGACAAGCCGGGGCTGATGCGCACGCCGCATGGCATCTGGCTGGACAACCGCCCCGGCCGCGAACCGTCGCTCGTCGTCGCCGACCGCGCCAACGCTCGCTTGCAATACTTCACCCTCGATGGCCGGCACCTCGGCTTCGTCAAGGACGTGCTGTTCCCGGCCCACTTCGACATCCGCGGTGACGTGCTGCTCGTCCCCGATCTGCACGCTCGTGTGTCGCTCTTTGATAAAGACAACAACGTGCTCGTTCACCTGGGCGACGACCCGGCGTGGCGGAAGAAGGCGCTGGACGGCTTCAAGATGCGGCAGAAGCCGGAGACGTGCGAGGCCGGCAAGTTCATCCACCCGCACGACGCCTGCTTCGACCGGGCCGGCAACATCTTCGTCGTCGAGTGGGTCCACACCGGCCGCGTCAGCTTCCTCCGCAAGCAGGCGTAAGGCATTACTCGAATCGACCGCCGCGTCCGCACCCGCCGGGCGCGGCGGCTCGGTGGTACGAAAGCCACCAGTTCCTACAACAACCACTATGCCGCTTCCTGGCAGACCGCCGCGCCCGGCAAGGAGGAACATCGTGGAACTGCCCGAGCTTCGTCGTGAGTATTTGCAAATGGGGCTGCGTGAGGCCGACGTGGCGGCCGACCCAATCGCCCAGTTTCGGGTGTGGTTCGACCAGGCGGTGCAGGCCGGCATTCCCGACCCCGACGGCATGACGCTGGCGACCGCCACTCCCGACGGGTTCCCGTCCAGCCGCATCGTGCTGCTCAAGGGCCTCAGCGACGCCGGGTTCGTGTTCTTCACCAGTTACGAGGGTCGCAAGGCCCGCGATCTGGCCGCCAACCCGCGGGCGGCGCTGTGCTTCTACTGGTCGCAGCTGGAGCGACAGGTGCGCGTCGAGGGAGTGGTCGAACTGACCAGCCCGGTCGAGTCGGACACTTACTGGGCGACCCGGCCGCGCGGCAGCCAGGTGAGCGCCTGGGCATCGCACCAGAGCGACGTGGTCGCCCGCCGCGAGGTGCTGGAGAGCCGCCTGGCCGAGCTGGAGACGAAGTTCACCGGGCGCGATGTGCCGCGGCCGGTGATGTGGGGCGGCTATCGAGTGAAGCCGGGGCTGGTGGAGTTCTGGCAGGGGCGGGCGAACCGGCTGCACGACCGGCTCCGCTACCGGCGGCTGGAGTCCGGCACCTGGCTGATCGAACGCCTGGCGCCCTGACAGGGCCGGCGATCGGAACCGCCGAACCATTGCGTAAACGTCCATCCCGTCACGCCGGGTCGTGTCATGACTCGCCTCGTCCCCCTCGTCGTGCTCCTCGCCGTGATTCCGGCCGGCGTCGCCGCCGCGATCGACTGGCCGGGGTGGCGCGGCGCCAATCGCGACAATCGCTGGTTCGAGCCGGGCCTGCCGGAGCGGCTGCCCGAGAAGCTGCCGGTGCGGTGGAAGCGGCCGATCGGCGGCGGCTATGGCGGGATCGCCGTCCAGGGCGGCCGGGTGTACCTCATGGACCGGCAGAAGGAGCCGCGCGAGGTCGAGCGCGTGCTCTGCCTCGACGCCGCGAGCGGCGCGCCGGTGTGGGAACACGCCTACCCCGTCACCTACGGCCGGCTCGACTACGGCAACGGCCCGCGCGGCACGCCGACGCTCCACGCCGGCCGGGTCTACACCTTCGGCGCCCTTGGCCGCCTGACCTGCCTCGACGCGAAGAGCGGCAAGGTCGTCTGGGCGATCGACACGGTGAAGGAGTTCAAAGGCCGTATCCCGACGTGGGGCCACGCCTGTTCTCCGCTGATTGACGGCGACCGGCTGATCGTGCAGGTCGGCGGGCTGCCGAACGCCTGCCTGGTCGCACTCGACCCGGCGACCGGCCGCGAGCGGTGGCGGACGCTGGACGACCGGCCCGGCTACGCCTCGCCGACCATCGTCGACACCGGCCGGTGGCGTCAGCTGGTGTACTTCACCCCGCAGCACGTCGTCGGCCTGGAGCCGGCGACCGGCAAGGTGCTGTGGCGCGTCCCGTTCGAGGGCATCACCTACGACGTGTCGATCAGCGACGTGGTCTACGCCGGCGGGGTGCTGCTGGCGTCGAACTACTGGTCGGGCAGCAAGGCGATCCGGCTCGACGAGTCCGGCCGCAACCCCGAGGTGGTGTGGGAGGGCAAACAGCTGAGCCTGCTGATGGCCACGCCGCTGGTACAGGGACGGCATGTCTACGCGCTGGATCGATTCCGCGGGCTGAAGTGCCTGGACCTCACCACCGGCAAGGTGCTGTGGGAGGGACAACACGTCACGCCCCGCGATCAGAACCCGCACGCCAGCCTGGTGTGGGTCGGTCCGACGCGCGCCTTGATCCTGAACACGCCGGGTGAACTGTTGCTGGTCGACCTGCAGCCGTCCGGCCTGACGCATCGCGGCCGCGCTTCGATCATCGGCCGCACCTGGGCACATCCGGGCTTCGGCGACGGGTGCGTCTACGCCCGCAGCGACAGCGAGATCGTCTGCGTCCGCTTGACGCCGCGCTGAACGCGGGGTGCGTCGACGGGGTCGAGGTGCTACAATGGCGACGAACGAAACGAGACCGACTGGTCAGGAATAGAGTGAGATATGAACGACCCCGAAAAGCAGAATGACTGGAGCCGGATCTGGGAAGATCTGGGCATGGAACCGCCGGCGCCCAAGAAGGAGGTTCCCGCGCCCCCGCCGCCCCCGGAAGTGGTAAGCGAACCGGCGGCCGAGGTCGAGGAGGCATCCCCCGGCCGCGGCCGGCGTCGCCGCGCCCCCGCCGAATCGGTGGAGGAGGTCGCGGCGCCTGAAGCGAGCGCGACCGAGGCGGCGGCCCCGGAACCGGCCAGCGGCGAAGAACCGGCCCGGGAACCGACCCGCAGCCGTCGTCGACGGCGCAGCAAGCCGGCCGCCGAGGCGGGGACGGAGAGCGAGGCCGCGGCGGAAGTCGAGTCGCCGGTTGAGGCGGCCGTGCTGGTCGAAGCCGAGGCCGTGGTCGCCGAGCCGATCGAGGAGGTGCCGCCGCCCGTCGACGCGGAGACGGCCGAAACGACCGAGGAGGGCGAGGCCGGCGGCAAGGGCGAGCCGGGCACCGGGGAAGGCAAGCGCCGCCGCCGTCGCCGCCGCAGCCGCAAGCCGACCGCCGAGGACGCCGGCGAGGCCGAGGGCGACGAGCCGACCGAGTCGGCCGAGGTCGCCGCGGACGAGGACGAAGCGGCGGAGGAGGTCGCCGAGCCGGCCGCCGAGGACGAAGACGACGAGGAGTACGAGGACCTGAGTAACCTCAGTGTGCCGGTCTGGGCTGAACTGATCGGCTCGCTGTACCGTCCCCCGGATCGGTGACCCACCCCGACAGGTGTCGCGGCTCCCTTGGCCGGCCCCGGTCCGCCGGGCCGGCCGGAGGCTCCGTGCGAGAGGTGCCCTCATGGCTGACGTGATCGTCGACCTGCTCGCCCCGGACGACCTGGCCGAGGTCGTCCACCTCTACAACCAGATCTTCCGCCCGCCTCGCGACGAGGAGCACTTCCAGCGCCGCTACCTGGGTCGGCACAACGTCGTGCAGATGGTGGCGCGGATTCGCGAACAGCCGGTCGGCTTCACCATCGCCTTCGAGTTGAAGCCGCGCGTACTGTTCCTGTGGTTCCTCGGCGTGATCCCGGCGCAGCGGCGGCAGGGGATCGCCTCGCAACTGCTCGACGCCATGCACACCTGGGCGACGCAGAACGACTACGAGGCGATTCGCTGCGAGTGCTTCAACCGCCAGCGGCCAATGCTGCATCTGGCGATTGACCAGGAGTATGACATTATTGGCATCCGCTGGGATAACGATCACGGCGACAACCTGATCGTGCTCCAGCGGCTGTTCACCGTCTAGTCGTGCCCGGAGTCGCCCCCGCCGGTCCGGTAGGGCCGGTGCGGGGTTGACTGTCTGATTCTGTCCGAAGGCCGCCGGGTGGTGGTGTGATGCACCGATTCATGCAAGGCGTTGTGTGTTGCATCCTGGGGTGGGTGCCCCTGGTCCTGGCCGGGCCAGCGGCGGAGCCTGGACCGCCGGCTGGGGCGCGCCTGACCCCGGTGCCCATTCAGCAGGTGACCATCGACGACGCCTTCTGGTCGCCACGGCTGCACACCTGGCGCAGCGTCACCCTTCCGGACTGCCTCGCCAAGTTCGAGAGGGATGGGACGCTGCTGAATTTCGACCGGGTGCGCGACGGCAAGCTGAACGAGCCGCACAGTGGTCCGCCCTGGTACGACGGCCTGCTCTACGAGATGATCCGCGCCGGGGCCGACTTCCTCGCCGCTAAACGCGACCCGGCGCTGGAGCGCCGGCTGGACGGGTACATCGAGCGAATCGCCGCCGCCCAGGCGAGGACCCCGGACGGCTACCTCAACACCTACACCCAGATGCGCGAGCCGACGCATCGCTGGGGGCTGAACGGCGGCAACGACAACCTTCAGCACGATGTCTACAACGCCGGCATGCTGGTCGAGGCCGCAGTGCATTACTACCGGGCCACCGGCAAGACCGGCCTGCTGAAAGTGGCGGTCCGGCTGGCCAATCACATGGCGGACCTGATCGGACCTGCCCCGAAAAAGGCGGTCATCCCCGGTCATTCCGGCCCCGAGGAAGCGCTGGTGAGGCTGGTCGAGCTTTTCCGCGCGCAACCGGGTCTGAAAGAAACCCTCGGCGTTCCGGTCGACGAACGGAACTATTTGCGACTGGCCGAGTATTTCATCGAGGCGCGGGGACATCACGAGGGTCGCAAGTCGTTCGGCTCCTACGGGCAGGACCACAAGCCGGTCTTCCAGCAGGACACCCTCGAAGGCCATGCCGTCCGCGCAACGCTGATGGGCACCGGGCTGGCGGCGTTATCGGTGGTCAACGGACGCGAGGATTATCGCCGGGCTGCCGTGCGCCTGTGGGACAACATGACCACGCGACGGATGCACGTCACGGGGGGAGTGGGATCCAGCCGCGAGGGCGAGGCGTTTTCCCGGGACTACGACCTGCCCAACGACGGCTACCTGGAAACCTGCGCGGCCATCGGCTCCGGCTTCTACAGCCGTAATCTGAACCTGGCTGTCGGCGAGGCGCGCTACGCGGATGAGCTGGAGCGGACTCTGTACAACGCCGTGCTCGCCGGTGTCTCGCTACAGGGCGATCGCTACTTCTATGAGAATCCGCTGGAGGGGCGCAAGAACCGTGCCCGCTGGGCCTGGCACGGGTGTCCGTGTTGCCCGCCGATGTTCCTGAAAATGGTCGCCGCGCTGCCCGGCTACCTATACGCCCAGGACACATCCGGCATCTACGTCAACCTGTTCGTGGGCAGCCGGGCGGAGGTGCGCCTGCCCTCCGGCAAGGTCGTGCTCCGGCAGACCACCCGCTATCCGTGGCACGGGGAAGTGAAGATCGCCGTCGACCCGGAAACGCCCGGCGAATTCGACCTCTCTCTTCGTATCCCGGCCTGGTGCCAGGGGCCTTCGTCGGAAAACGATCTGTATCGGGTCGACGGTCGGCCGGCCCAGGGGGGATTTCGGCTGGCGGTGAACGGGAAGGCCATCGACTCGATCGCGCTGGTTCGCGGCTACGCTCGGGTGCGCCGGCAGTGGAAGGCCGGGGACGTGGTCGAGATGGTCATGGACATGCCGGTGCGGCGCGTGAAGGCGCATCCGCGCGTGAAGGCGGATGTGAACCGGGTCGCCCTGATGCGCGGGCCGATCGTCTACTGTGTCGAGGGTCGTGACCATGGGGGCACCGTCCGTCCATTGCTGCTCCGTCGCCAGGCGCCGTTGACCGCGGAACATCGCCCGGACCTGCTCGGCGGCGTGACCGTTGTTCGCGGACGAGCGACGGCGTTGTACCGCACGGCCACCGGCGGGGTGGAAGAGAAACCGACCGAGCTGGTCGCGATCCCGTATGCCGTCAACGCCAACCGCGGCCCGGCGGAGATGCGGGTGTGGTTGCCGGAGAGCCGCGACGGGGCGCAGCCGGTGCCGGTCCCGACCGTCGCCAGCCGGGCCACGCCCTCCGCCTCGCACTGCTGTCCCACGGACGATGTCCACGCCCTGAACGACCAGGTCGAGCCGACGGCTTCCGACGACACGAAGATCCCCCGCTTTACCTGGTGGGACCATCGCGGCACGAAGGAGTGGGTGCAGTACGACCTCGACGAAGCTCGGACCGTCACCGGGGTGGCGGTGTACTGGTGGGACGAGCGGCGGATCAAGGCGCACTGCCGGGTGCCGCAATCCTGGCGCCTTCTCTACCGGGACGGCGAGCAGTGGAAGCCTGTAGCGGGAGCGTCGGGGTACGGCACGAACATGGACCGCTTCAACCGGGTGAC
>JAXMAU010000064.1:0-33924 GCA_046350215.1 Gemmataceae bacterium
GCCCTCCCCGTCGGCGCGACTCTGCAGGAACGCAGTCAGCGCCAGCGACTCGTCGGCGGTGAGCGGCTGGCGCCCCTCGGCGTACAGCGACGCCATCACCGGCGTGCCCGGCGCCGCCAGCCAGGCGAGCACGTTGCGCCGGCCGTCGGTCGGTCCGCCCAGTCGGGTGTACGCCGTCGTCAGGTCGCCGCCGAGCTTCCCGCCGCCGACTCCCCAGGGACCGCGCACCGAGTGGCACATCACGCACGCCGGGCCGCGGTGGGTCAGCGGATCCTCGCCGAAGAACAGCTTGCGCCCCTTCTCGACGTCCGCCTCCGTCACCGGCCGGCTCGGCAGCGGAGTGCCGACGAACCGCGACTTCGGCAGCTGCGACTCCGCCTCGATCAGGTCGAGCAGCTTGCCTGCGTACTCCGGCGTCACGCCGACGACCGGCATCACCACGCCGCGGCTCTCCGCCAGCAACTGCTCGGCGTAGGGGTCGCCACTCTTGATCATTCCCGGCGGATTACGCAGGAACCGCACCAGCCAGGGGCGATCCTTCCGCTCGGTGACATTTTTCAGGTCCGGCCCGACCAGCCGGCCGCCGCCGATGGTGTGGCAGCCGATGCACATCGTCTTGAAGAAGTCGGCCGGGTCCTGACTTTGCGCCCTGGCGACCGACGCCAGCAGCACCACCGCGACGACGGCAACGCCGCCCGCCCGCCCTGCCGGGCGTCTCGTTCCTCGCACGATCCCGTCCCTCCTCACGCCCGCCACGATCGGTCCGCAGAAGACTACTGTAGGGCTGCCGGATGGCCCGCCCAGAGTCTGTGCGGGGGCTTGTATGAGGAACCCCTCTCGTCAGGTGTGTCTGGTGTGTGGCACGCCCTGAGGCTTGGCGAAGGGCGTGAGCGTGGGGATAGCCAGGACGCGATACCACAGTCGTTGTACGCTCGCGGGCCGGTGGAAGCCAGAAAGAGGCGATGCGCCGGTTCTCGGGAATTTTCTGCCGCGCCGCTTTGACAGCGTCCGAAACGTGACCTAAAGTTCCCGCCAGGGTGACCTGTTCTCGTCGGAGTGTTACTTTTTCGCCCGGGTAGTACCGGCGACGAAGACCGCCCTCCTGGTCCGCTCGTCGGCCGGTACGTCCGGGCGGCGGTGGTTCCCATCCCGGATCAGTTCCCAGTCCGTCGGTCCCCTGTCCCCCCAGGGCGTGAAGATACACGGCCGTGTTCTCATCGGTTTCCTTCGGCGGGGTGTTTGCCATGCGTCCGGATCTTCGATGGCCCGCCCGACGCGCCGCTCGCCGCGCCGCCGCGTCGGTCGAGCTGGCGCTGCTGCTGCCGCTCATCCTGATCCTGTTGCTCGGGATCTGGGAGGTCGGCCGCATGATCGAGATGCAACAACTGCTCACCAACGCGGCCCGCGAGGGTGGGCGGCAGGCGTCGACCGGCAACCTGACCAATGCCCAGACCGCCCAGGTGGTCCGCGACTACCTGGTCAACGCCGGGGTACCGACGACCAACGTGACCGTGACGGTCGCCAACGTGACGTCGGCCGGCACCGATGTGTCGGCTGCCGCCCAGCTGGACCAGCTGAGCGTCACCGTCACCCTGCCGTGTGCCGACGTCCGCTGGGTCGCCCTGAACTACCTGATCACACCGATCGGCACCCTCACCTACAAGTCGGTCTGGTGCTCGGTGAAGGATAAAGACTACCCGTCGCCGCAAGACCCCCCCATCGATTACTGACCGGGAAGGAGCGAGTCGCATGCCATCCCGCAACCGCCGTCGTCGCCCGGCCGTCGCCCTGGTCGAGGCCGCCGTCGTCCTCAACGTGCTGTTCTTGCTGATGTTCGCCGTCTTCGAGGAGTACGGCCGGTTCGTCATGTTCCGCCAGCTGGTCGACAACGCCGCCCGCGAAGGGCGCGCTGGCGATTGAGTGACACCAACAGCCTGACGACCGCCGACATCCAGGCCCGGAGTACGATCGTACATGGCCGGCCAGGCGGCGACGTCGTTCACCGTGTCGGTGTACAAGATCGACCCGGCCGCCAAGACCAACCTGGGGGCGTGGACGGACACCGCCTTCGGCAAGGCGATCGCCGTCGACGTCACCGGCCAGTATGCCCCCCTGCTGCCGACGTTTGGGTTCTTGCCCAACCCCATCAACCTGTCGGCCCGATCGATCATGCGGAGCGAGGCCAATTGACCCGCTCGCCGGACGCCTTTCACCCGAAGCAGACCAACGTGTCATGTCACCGTTCCTCCGCTCGATGCGCTCCCGGACGCGACGCCGCGGCACGGTGTTGCCGCAGCTGGCCATCACCCTGGTCGGCCTGTGCGGGTTCGTCGCCCTGGCCATCGACATCGGCCTGATCGCGGTCGCGCGCACCCAGGCGCAGAACGCCGCCGACGCCGCCGCCATGGCCGGCGCTCGCCGCATCGACGGCAGCACCACCCCGGACCTGGCCGCCGCCACCGCCAAGGCCACCGCCACCGCCACCGCCAACCAGGTGCTCAACCGCGCGCTCACCGCCGCCGAGGTCAGCATCCGCCACGGCGCCTACCACTACGACTCCACCGCCGAGACATTCACCCCGCAATATCCGCCGGTGGCGCCGGACAACTACAACCTGACCGAGGCCACCGTCACCACCAACCAGGGCAGCGCCTTTGCCCGCGTGTTTGGCATCACCACCTTCCAGGTGAAGGCGACCGCCGTGTCCGCCCACCGGCCGCGCGACATCACCATCATCCTCGACTTCTCCGGGTCGATGAACAACGAGAGCGACCTGTGGAACAACGAGGGCTACCTCGGCAGCGTCAACAACTCGCCCAACACGCTGGAGACGGTCTACCCGCAGTTTGGCCACTACTCGGCCACCGCCACCGCCACCCTGGTGAACACCACCGGCGACCCGCGCGTCGGCAAGTCGAACATCTCCCAGTCGACGTTCGGCATCCCCGCCCTGGTGGATGACTTCTATCAGCACAACTGGGCGCAAACGCCGGCCAAGGCGTTCATCTCCGCCAGCGACACCTACGCCACCACCCCCGGCGGCGATAACTTCCTCGCCAAATCCGGCACCAACACCAGCCCGCCCACCTACGCCAAGACGGTGCAGGAGGCGACGGGTGCAGGGGCCAGCGCCATCACGGCCAAGACCGACCCGATCAAGTCGTACACCAACTTCCAGGGCTACACCCAGGGGCCGCGCTACTGGGGCAAGACGTTCTTCGTCTGGCCGCCCGACCCGGACTACCCGGCCGGTAGCCCGTCGCGCGACTGGCGGAAGCGGTTCTTCCTCAAGGCCGGCGGCAGCTACCCGAACTTCGGCGGCCCGATGGACGACAACACCAAACTGTGGGACGCCTCCGGCAACTGGCTCGACCCGGTCGTCTCCGGCACCACCAACTACGTCATCAACTACGCCGCCATTCTGACCTGGATCAAGGCCAACCCGAATCCGTTCCCGCCGCGGCTGCGGGCCGGCAAGCTCCTGTACTACGACGCCATCCCCTCCGACGTGCCGTCGTCGGCCTACAACTGGACCAACGCCAGCAGCCAGATCACCGACGGCAACCAGCGGTTCTGGAAGGAATACATCGACTACGCGCTCGGGGTGTGGCGCGATCCGTTCGGCACCGTGCAGCGGCCGGGCAACCCGTCGTGCAGCTACGGCCCCGACTACGCCTGGGGGACGATCAAGGTGTCCGCCCCGGTGACCGGCTATGGCAGCGCCCCGACCACGCGCATGCACCCGCAGGACAACCCGGAGCGGCCGCG
This sequence comes from Gemmataceae bacterium, assembly GCA_046350215.1. Classification (GTDB taxonomy): domain Bacteria; phylum Planctomycetota; class Planctomycetia; order Gemmatales; family Gemmataceae; genus JAXMAU01. Next base: position 3,769 of record JAXMAU010000064.1, read on the forward strand.
GCACCGGATGTGGTTCGGGCCGATGACGATGGTCCAGTACATCTCCGACACCGGGCTGCTGCCAGGCACGGCCCACGACATCTCGATGTATCCGGCCAAGGTCGGTATCCAGGGGGCGCTGGAGGATATCCGCAACAACCACCCCAACGATCTGGTGTCACTGATCCTGTTCAACCGTCCGCCGTTCCAGAACGAGCCGCCCGAGGCCGGCCGCTTCGGCAGCGCCCAGTTCGGCCTGAGCCGCGACTACACCGGGATGATCAACTCCCTGTGGTTCCCGCCCAACAGTACCACCAGCGACGTCCGTCCGTGGGACGCCAACGGGAGACAGACGCCGCGCGCCTACGGCGACTTCACCGCCAACACCTGTACCAACTACGGGCTGATGCTGGCCTACAACCAGCTGAGTAGCAACTCCACCCTGCGTAGTCAGGTACTCGGCGGCCAGGGGCGCAAGGGGACGCAGCGGCTCATCATCCTGGAGACCGACGGGTTGGCGAATGTGGCCGCCAGTGCCACGTTCACCAACCAGGGAGCGAACAAGTCGTACTACAACATCGGCCCGACGGATACGATTACTCCGGGTGGCTCGGCCACGACCGCGGTTCTCGACCTGGCCAACCGGCTGGTCGCGCCGGCGACCGGGTCGACGTACAGCCCTGGTTTCGGCACCCCGCGCAAGCCGGTGCTCATCCACTGCATCGCCTTCGGTGCGGTGTTCGAGCCAACCGCTTCCGGGACTGAGCCGGCCAGTGCTATTTCGCTGTTACAGCAGGTGTCGACGATCGGCGGCACCGGGTTCCCCAGCTCCGTCACCGACACCGGACCGTACAGCTACAAGCTGTGTACCGGCACCCTCGACGAGCGGCGGGACAAGCTGCGGAAGGCGTTCCAGGCGATCACCGACGACGGCGTGGCGCTGTCGCTGATTCGCTGACGCCGGGAGGGCCACGGTGACGACGACGAACGCCGTCGAGTTCGACGCGGTGAGCAAGGCGTACCCGGCCGGGTGGCTGCGGCGGGCCATGATGCCGGCGGTGGTCGACGTGACCCTCGCCATCCCGGCAGGAGAGGTCGTCGGCCTGATCGGCCCCAACCGGGCCGGCAAGACGACGCTGGTGAAGCTGCTGCTCGGCCTGTGCCGGCCGACCGCCGGGCGCATCGTCCGCCTGGGTCAGCCCGTGTCGGTCCGAAGCACCCTGGCGCGGGTCGGCTATGTTCACGAGAGTCACGCCTTCCCGCCCTACCTGAGCGCCGCCGAGGTGCTCGGGCTGTACGCCGCGTTCGGACTGGTGCCGGCGGACGAGGCGCGGCGGCGCATCCCGCGGCTGCTGGAGTGGGCCGGGCTGGCCGACCGCGCCGCCGAGCCGATCGGTCGGTTCAGCAAGGGGATGCGGCAGCGGCTGGGACTGGCGCAGGCGGTGCTCGGCGAGCCGGACCTGCTGGTGCTCGACGAACCCGGCGAGGGGCTGGACCTGGCCGGCCGGCGGCTGGTGGCGGAGGCGGTGGCGGCGGTGAAGGCGCGAGGCGGAACGGTGCTGCTGGTGTCGCACCAGCTGACCGAGGTGGAGCGGCTGTGCGATCGGCTGGTGGTGGTCCGGGGCGGCCGGCTGCACTACGCTGGAACGCTTGCCGAGGTGTGCCGCGACCCGATCAGTGGAGCGATTCGCCCGTTGGCGGACGTGGTGGCGCGGCTGTACGAGGGGGCAAACGATGCAAACGCCGTCGCGGCTGTCGTTGATCCTGTGGCTGGTGCGCGACACGTTCCGCCAGGCGGCGGCGTCGCGGCTGTTCGCGGTGATGACGGCGGCCACACTGCTGGCAGTGCTGTTCTGCCTGAGCGTCGGCCTTGACGGCGGGGAACCGCTGCGCGGGGCGGACGACATCGAGCTGTACGGCGTCGACGGCAAGCCGCTGACCGGGCCGAACCCGAATCCGGGGCGGTTGACGCTGGGGTTCGGGGCGGTGCGGCTAGCCCTGTTCCGCGACGGCCCGGCGGCGGTTCACTTCTTGCAGGTGGTGCTCGGCGGGATGGCGGCGGGCGGGGTCGGGCTGCTGTTCGTGCTGGTGTGGACGGCCGGGTTCCTGCCGGAGTTCCTCCAGCCGGCGGTGGCGACGGTGCTGCTGGCCAAGCCGGCGCCGCGCGGGCTGCTGCTGGCCGGCAAGTATGCCGGGGTGGTGGCGGTGGTGGCGGCGCAGGCGGCGACGTTCTTCGGCGGCACCTGGCTGGCGCTGGGGCTGCGTACCGGAGTGTGGCTGCCTGGCTACCTCGCCGGTATTCCGCTACTCGTTCTGCACTTCGCGGCGGTGTACAGCTTCACGGTGCTGCTGGCGGTGGCGACGCGGAGCACGGTGGCGTGCGTGTTCGGGTCGGTGCTGTTCTGGCTGGCGTGTTTCGGCATCAACTATGGGCGGCACGCGCTGCGGTCGCTGCCGGAGCTGGAGACGGCGTCGGGGCCGGTGACCGGGGCGGTGGCGGAGGCGTTTTACTGGCTGATGCCCAAGCCGGTGGACGTACTGCTGACGCTGGAGGCGGCGCTGGGGGCGGGCGAACACCTGACGACGCTGCCGGCGTTCACGGCGGTCCAGGCGACGTCAGCCGAGGGGTGGGCGGTGGCGGTGCTGTCGTCGTTCGGCTTCGCCGCCCTGGCGCTCTACGCCGCCGCCGCGCAGCTGGCCCAGACCGACTACTGACGCCCTCTCCCCGCCGGCGCGACCGGGCGGTACAATGCGCCCATCTCTTCCGTACCCAGCCCGGAGGCGGCGTACCTCATGACTCCCGTCGTCCTGCTGGCGGTGGCGCTGACGGCGCCGGCCGCGCTCGGTCCCGGCGATCACACGCGCACGCTGGAGGTCGGCGGCCACACGCGGACCTACCTCGTCCACGTCCCGAAGCGGGCCGACCTGAAGCGGCCGGTGCCGGTGGTGCTGGCGCTGCACGGGGCGCTGATGAACGGGCCGATGATGGTGTGGTTCAGCGGGCTGAACGCGACCGCCGACCGGCACGGGTTCGTGGTCGTCTACCCCAGCGGCACCGGCCGCGGACCGTTCCTGACGTGGAACGCCGGCGGCTTCTTCGCCGGCGGCCGGCGCGTCGATGACGTGGCGTTCATCGGCCGGCTGCTCGACGACCTGGCGACGGTGCTCCCGGTCGACCCGAAACGGGTGTACGCCTGTGGCATGAGCAACGGAGCGATGATGTGCTACCGGCTGGCGGCCGAGTTGTCCGACCGGATCGCCGCCATCGCCCCGGTGGCCGGGACGATCGCCGTCGCCGACAGCCGGCCGACCCGCCCGGTGCCGGTGCTGCATTTCCACGGCACGAAGGACACGCTGGTCCCGTTCGAGCGGCGTCCCGGCAAAGGTGCGCCGCTCATCCGCCTGCAGTCGGTCGGCGAGTCGGTCGACACCTGGGTGCGGCTCAATGGCTGCCCGAAGATGCCGGGCAAGTTGGAGGTGCTGTCGACCGACGGGGACGAGCTGCGAGTGACGCGGGCCACCTACGGGCCGGGCAAGGGCGGCGCCGAGGTGGTGCTGGTGACGGTCGAGGGCGGCGGACACACCTGGCCAGGCCAGCGGCCGCCGGTCGACTTCCTCGGCAAGACGGCGAAGACGGTGTCGGCCAACGAACTGTTGTGGCAGTTCTTCCGGCGGCACCCGTTGCGCTGAGGAGGCGCGACCTGTCGGGACAGCATCGCGCTGAAGGTCCTCGCCGGGAACGCCGAAAGGATCAGGTGAAGGAGCGTCCACTCGTCCTCCACCACCGGGTCCCCCCATGTCTGCCGCGATCGGCTCGATCTGCCTGGCCACGCCGGAATTGCTCGGTCTGACCCGCAACGGCGGGGTTGGCGCCAGCTACACCCTGCTGGCCCATCTGCTGGCGGAACACGGATGGCGGGTCCACATTCTCTACTGCGGCGGATGCAGCGAGCCGGAAGCGCTCGACACGGTTCGCCGCCAGCTGGCCGACGCGGGGATCGGTTTGACGCACCTGGACGAGTGCTCACTACCGCCGGCGTTGAAGGTTCACGGCATCTTCCCGACCAGCGCCGCCGTCACCCGCAGCGACCGCGTGTTCGCGGCTCTGGAACACCTGCATCGCCAGCATCGGTTCGATCTGATTCAGTTCGTCGACTGGCTCGGCTACGGGTTTCGGCCGATCCTGGCGCAACGGAGCCGGCTGGCGTTCGCAGACGCCGGCACCATCGTCAAGCTGCACGGGATGCAGCAGTGGGTCCGCGAGCTGAACCAGGCCTGGCTGCCCGGCGGCGATGCGGCGCTCGAGGAGTTCGCCGAGCGCCAGGCGTTCGACCTCGCCGACTTTCAGGTCGGGGCGAGCCGGTACATCCTCGATTACGCCCGCACCCTCGGCTGGCAGGTGCGCGACGACGCGGCGGTGTGCCCCAATCCGCTGGGAGCGGCCCAGATGGTGAAGCGGTGGGATCAGGACGATGCCCCCGTGGAGCTGGTCTTCTTCGGCCGGCTGGAGCGGCGGAAGGGATACGAGCTGTTCGTCCACGCGCTGGACGGTATCGACCCGACGGTGCCAATCGTGTTTCTCGGGAAGGATGTCCCCCGCCAGGACGGCCAGCCGGCGAGCGCGTGGGTGAAAGAGCGGCTGCCGAACCGATCGGTGACCTTTCTCACCGAGTACGATCGCGCCGCGGCGATCCGCTACCTGGCATCGGGAAACCGGGTGGCGGTCATCCCGTCGCTGGCGGAGAACCACCCCCATGCGGTCGCCGAGTGCGTGGTTAACGGCATCCCCTTCCTGGCGGCCCGCACCGGCGGCATCCCGGAAGTGGTGCAGGACCCGCAACTCCAGGCGCAACTGCTCTACGAGCCGTCATCGGCGGACCTCCGTCGCCGGATTCAAAGTTACATGCAGGCCCCGGTCAGCCAGCGGCGTACCTGGTGCGACCGGCTGCGCGAGCAGGCGGACGTCGCCGCTCACAACCACCGCGTGGTCGCGTTCTACGAGCGTTTGCTGTCCACAGTCCGCGTCCGGCGGTGCGGCCCCGTCCGCCGGCAGACGTCGCTCGTGACGGTGGCAGTAACCCATTACAACCTGGGCAGCTACCTGCCGGCGGCCCTCGCCTCGCTGGCGGCACAGACCTACCCGCACCTGGAAGTGCTGGTCCTCGACGACGGGTCGACCGACCCGGCCTCGGTGCAGGCGTTCGAGGCGATGGCGGCGGCTTATCCGCACTTCCGGTTCATCCGCCAGGCCAACGCCGGGCTTGCCGCAACTCGCAACCGGGCGTTGGCGGAGGCGAACGGCGACTACTATTGCCCGTTCGACGCCGACAACCTGGCGATGCCGGCGATGATCGAGCGGCTGGTGGCGGCCCTGGAGGCCAATCCGGACTGGTCGGCGGTGACGTCCTACCTGCTGGCGTTCGAGGACGGGGCAAATCCGCGGGACGGCGAAGCCTTCGCCTGGGCGTACCGCCCGACGGGCGGCCCGCTCGCCCTGGGAAGTTTGCACAACGTCTACGGCGACGCCAGCGGGTTGTTCCGCACGCGCGCGTTGCGCGCGGTCGGCGGCTACGACACGCAGCCCGGCGTCATCCTCGAAGACTGGCACGCCTACGTCAAACTGGTCGGCGCCGGTCACCGGGTGGCGGTGGTGCCCGAACATCTCCTGCTGTACCGGGTGCGGCCCGCCTCGATGGTGCGAAGCGGATGCGAGTACGCCGGCCGCCTGCGTGTCGTCAACGAGTGTGCCCACGCCGACCACCTGCCGCCCGCCGAGCGCACTGCCGTCTGGGCGTTGCTGGCGGGCTTCGAGCAGCGGCTGCATGAATTGAGTAATCACTTACACCATGCGCAGGCCCAGGCCGCCCAGGCGCAAGCGCAGCTGGCAGCGCAGGTCGGTTGCCTGCGCCATCGCGTGGCGGACCGGGCCAACACACTGCTGCGTGCCGTCCCGCTGCTGCATCCGCTCGGCAAGAAGCTGGCCCACCTGGCCATTCGGACCTGGCGCCGACGACAGGCGGGCCGTTCGCAGCCGCCGGCGTGAGGGGCGTCAGCCGGCGGCCCGGAGGGGCTGGCTCCAGGGGGTGAAGCCTTCCGGACTGATGCAAAAGCCGGCGTCGGCGGCGTTCCGCCAGTCGACCTGGACGAGTCGCGGCAGTCGCACCCAGGCGGCTTCCGAGGGCGCCGGCGATGCCGGCATCCACCGGGCCGATTGCCAGCGCATGAAGTGCAGGTACAGGAATTCGCGGTCGCCGTCGTGCTCGTTGGTCAGGCGGCCATTCTTCCAGTACCACCGAAGCGGATAGTTCATGGTGCGATCGTGCCAGCCGCGCGGACTCAGCACTGTACTGTAGCGCTCGACGAACACCAGGCCGCGTCGACACGGATCGAACGCATCGATCAGCCGGCGACCGATCCCCCGGCGCACGGCCGGTCGGCCGAACACGGCGGAGAAATGGCCCTCGTCGAGCGAAACGTAGTCCGGCTGTTCGAGCAGCGAGCGATAATGGGGGATGCGCTCGAAGGCGCGGCGGAACGCCGGCGCGTTGCGCAGGATGGCGAAGTGCCCCGACAACCGTTCCGGGTGGGTCGACAGCACGTTGGCGCGGGCGAGCACGTCTTTGGTGTAGAAGGCGCGCAGGTTGCCGTAGACGACATCGATGTCGCCATAGCCGAAGAACGGGAAGCCGGCGATTTCCCGCTCGTGGACCAGGCCGAGACACGGCCGGACGTCGCACAGCTTGTACGGGGCGGGCGGGTCGAAGGCCACGCCGAGCCGTTCGCGGACCCGCGCCTTGTAATCGGCGAAGCTCAGGTGGACGAAGTCGACGTTGGCGGCAGCATTCTCCGGCTCACCGCAGTCGGTGTAGAAGCGCCAGCGGACGTCAGGATTCGCTTTACAGCTTGCGATGAACAGGTTGATCCATTCGGGCCACCGACCGAAGTAGGGAATGAGCATGATCAACCACGGGTCCATCGCACGACCTCGCAAGCGCCTGGCACGATTCGGATTCACCCGCCTCCCAGTTCATCGGCATGTCGCGCGTGCCACTGTACCCCGGCACGACTCCTCGGCTGGCCTGGTGCGGTGAACTCCGACGGGACATGCCTGCCGGGTGCTGTATAATGCGTGGGTGGATCCGCTGTCGCACCCCGAGGTTTGTCTCATGACGCCACTCGAATCACTGGTCGCCGCCGGCACGAAGCTGTGGCTGGACTCGATCGACCCGCAGGAAGTCGTCGCCAACCGCGCCTGGGGCGCCACCGGGGCCACGTCCAACCCGATCATCATCGCCGACCTGCTGAAGACCGGCCGGTTCGATCCGCAGATCGGCCAGCTGCTCAAGGCCGGGCACGACGACGAGGCGATCGCCTGGAAGATGACCGACCACCTGGTTCGCCAGGCACAGGACGTGTTCCTGCCGGTCTGGGAACAGACGCGCGGCAACGACGGTTACGTCAGCTTCGAGCTGGACCCGCTGCTGGAGGACGCCTCCTGCACGCTGCCGGTCGCGGCTCGGAGCGCACGCTACGTCGAGCTGGGCAAGCAGTACAGCGCCGGACACCAGAACCGCATGATCAAGGTGCCGGCCACGCCCGCCGGCCTGGGCGCGCTGGAGGAACTGTCCGCCGCCGGGGTGACAATTAACGTCACCCTCATCTTCTCCGAGCGGCAGTACCGCGACGCTCGCGAGGCGGTGTGGCGCGGGGTGCAGCGGCGAAAGGCGCTCGACGGCTTCAAGTCGGTCTACAGCATCTTCGTCAGCCGGCTGGACGTGTACACGGCGGACAAGGTGCCGGAGCTGTCGCCGGCGGCGCAGGGGATGGTCGGCATCGTCAACGCCAAGCGGCTGTGGCACCTGAATCAGCAGTTCTGGTCTGCCAGGAAGCTGCCGTTGCAGCAGGAGATCATCTTCGCCAGCACCGGCACGAAAAAGCCGGAAGATGCGCCGTGGAAGTACGTTGAGGCGTTCGCCGGTAGCGACATCGAGACGAACCCGCCGGCGACCAACGCCCAGGTACAGAAGAGCGGGCGGACGTTCACCCGACAAGTGGATAAGATGCCGCCGGCCGACGTGCTGGCGGAGATCGACGCCAAGGTCGACATGGAGAAGCTGGAAACCACGCTGATGGAGGAAGGGCTGAGGAAGTTCGCCGACCCGCACAAGGCGCTGCTGAAGCTGATCGCGGGTAAGCGGGCGGACCTGGCCGCCGTGGTCACGGTCTGACCCTCCGCTGCGATCGCCGATGCACCAACGCTGCCCGCCCTCGACCGTCCCGGCGCACCCCGCCGGGACGGCATCCCCCCGTTTTTCGCGTTGATTTTCTCCCTGGCCGAAATCGTTGACGCACGGTAGAATTTACCAGTACGGCACCGTATTCCCTCTGCCCGCGGTGCGCGCGGGTGGGAGGCGGCGAGGCATGCAGGATCGCTCGCGGGGCCGTCGGTTCGGGACGATCGTCGTCCCGACCTCGTTTTTTTTCCTGCACACTCCGACGTGAGGGCCGTGATGGCAAAAGAAGAAGGCATTCAGGTGCAAGGCAAGGTGGTTCAGGCGCTTGCCAACACCCAGTTCCGCGTTCGCCTGGACAACGGGCACGAGATCGTCGCCCACATCGCCGGCAAGATTCGCAAGAACTTCATCCGTATTCTGCCCGGCGACGTCGTCACCGTGTCGATCTCGGCGTATGACCTGAGCAAGGGCCGGATCACCTACCGCGGTCCGCTCCGTCAGCGGCCGGACGCCGCCACGACCGAATGATCACCCCTCTCGTCCAGGCGGGGCACTCACGCCCCGCTCGGGGGGGTCGGTTTCAGCCTCCGCCGGCGCCGACCAGTTCCAGCACTCCCCACAACGTCGGATCCTCCGCATACGGCATGTCCGCCGCCGCGCCGAGCAGCTGCTCCCCCAGCTCGCCGTCTCGCACCACGTAGAACAGCCCCAAGCGCGGGTTCTGCTCCGGGTCGAACCCGGTCAGTGCCTCAGCTGGCAGATAAGCCGCCAGCCGGTAGCCCGTCGCCGTTCGCCGGCAGCGGAACGGCACCGTGCCGGCCGGTGCATGCGGCGCGTCCTGCGCTGCCCGGTGGACCTTTTGCTGCACGAACGCCGGCTCGTCGTGATCCGGCCCGCCGCCGGTCGGCAGCAGGTGGAACTGGTGGCAGTAGCGGCTGGCCCGATGGCTGGTCCGCGCGTCGCGGGTGTCGACCCACAGCGACACGCCGTCGGCGTGGCGCGGCTTGCCGGCGTCGCCGACGAGCGGCTGCTGCTTGCCGCGCACCGTCACCTCGATCGCCAGTCCACCCTCGTTCCAGGCCAGACGCACGTCGGCGAAGTTCTCGGCGTCTTCCATGCCGGCGAAGTTGTCGATCCGGTATTCCTCGGAAAGCGTGAACAGGTCTTCCTCGTCATCGGGAATCCCGCTTGCGTAGCGGCACGGGTGGCTGATGTGAAACAGGAAGCGGTTGGGGATCAGTTGCATGCGGTCCGCGTCCGGCGGGCGTGAAGGGGTGAAGCTCCGTCCACTTATGGTATCGCGGGAGCGTCGGCGGGGCAATCGTCGCGACGAATCACGACGGTAGGCGACTGGACGAGATCAGCCGGCGCAACCTTTGCGGGGTTCTCCCTCGGAGTTCGGCGGGCCGGTCGCCGGACGTTTACCGGAACGTGGAGCGTTGGAGGACCACCCCATGCGATCGATCGTACTCCCTGTCGCCTTGCTGGCCGCGACCCTGGTTGTCACCCTGGCCACCCCGAACATGGCGGACGCCCAGGGCTGGCGGTGGGGGGGTGGCCGCGGCTATTACAACAGCTACTACTACCCGTCCTACGCCGGCAGCTACTACACGCCGGGCTACAGTTACAGCTACGGCACGCCGTGGACAGGCTACTACAGCGCGCCGAGCTACTACGCCGGCTCGACCTACTACGCGCCGAGCTACGGCAGCTACTACGCGCCGGGCTGGGGCGGATACCGCACGATGTACTATGCGCCGTCGGTGACGGCGGGGCCGGCGACCATCTATTACCGCTGAGCGGTCCGGACGCCGAGCGAAGGGCAGCGGTCCAGCGGACCGCCGCCCCTCGTTGTGCGCCGAGCGAACAGCCGGTTTGACGTGGGCGGAAGGCGACCTATAGTTGAGCGCCCCCGTCTCACAGGGTCTGCCTATGGACGTCAAGTATCGCCGCAGCCGGTTGTGGGTCAACTCCGGGTTCCAGGGCCGGTTGCTGGTGCGGATGGTCGGCTACTTCCTGGTGTACACCTTCGTGGTGCTGCACGTCGGCTTCGTGTTCGAGGCGGCGTCCAACTTCGTCGAGGACGGAGTCCACAAGGGGTTCGGCCAGCTGTACCGCGAATTCCTGTCGCGGCAGGCGCCGTTGCTGTTCGCCCTGGTCCTGACGATGCCGCCGCTGCTGTATGACATGCTGAAGTTTTCCAACCGCGTCGCCGGTCCGCTGTTCCGCTGTCAGCGGGTGATGGGCGAGATGGCCGACGGCAAACGGGTCGACGAGTTCCACCCGCGCAAGGGCGACCTGATGACGGAACTGTTCCAGGCGTTCAACCGGCTGATTCATGCCTGCAACGCACGCCAGCCAGCCAATGCGCCAGCGGCGGAAACCGTCGTCGACGAGCCAGAGGTCGCGGCGAAGGGGTAACGGGCAGTTACCTCAGCAGGCTGCGTTCGAGCACCTCGCGGGCGCGGTCGAAGGTCGAATCCCAGGTGATCTCCGGCTGGCCGGTGAGCAGGCAGTCGCGCACCTTCTCCAGCGTGTTGCGTGCCATGTGCGGGCACTTGTTGCAGGCGCAGGTGATCCCCGGCACCGGGTGGAAGCGGTGCTGCGGGTAGATCGTCTGCAGCCGCCACAGCATGTTCGGCTCGGTCGCCACCAGGAAGTCGGTCGGCGTCGCGTACTTCGCGACCTGCCGAATCATCGCCTCGGTGCCGCCGATGTAGTCGGAGTGCTCGCGAATGTTCGCCGGACACTCGGGATGAGCGATGGTGACGGCGGCCGGCATCTTTCGCTTCATGGCGAGCAGGTCGCCGACGCTGAAGATCTCGTGGACCATGCAGGCGCCGTCCCACAGGATCATCTTGCGACCGGTGACTTCCGACAGATACTGCCCCAGGTGCCGGTCGGGGACGAACAGGATCTCGACGTCCTGCGGCACGCGGCGGACGATCTCCTCGGCGTTGCCGGAGGTGACGATCCAGTCCGACAGCGCCTTGACCGCCGCTGTGCTGTTGATGTACGTCACCGTCTGGAATTTGCGCCCATTGATGCGCAGCATCTCCTGGTAGCGGGCCAGCCGGTCGGCGGGCGCGCTCTCGGCGAGCGAGCAGCCGGCCTGCAGGTCGGGCAGCAGCACGCGCTTGGCCGGGTTCAAAATCTTCGCCGTCTCGGCCATGAAATGCACGCCACAGAAGACGATGGTGGAGGTGTTCACCTTCGTCGCGGCGCGGGCCAGGTTCAGGCTGTCGCCGACGTGATCGGCCAGCTCCTGAATCTCGCCTTCCTGGTAGTAGTGGGCGAGAATGGTGGCGTCTTTTTCCTTCTTGAGCGCAAGAATCTCGTCGTGGAGGTCGGTGAGCGGGGCGGCGGCAATGGCGGTCATGGAGGAGAGTCCTTGTTTTTAGTGTGGCGGAGGATCAACCCACAGGTTCGCGGCGGGCCGAACGTGTCTCTCGTTTCCTCATTCTACGGACGATCGGCAGCGGCAGCGGCGGATCTTCACCCGCCGCGCCGATTTTTCCCGCCGCTCGCCGCTCGCGAATCAGCCGAACTGCGGGATCTTCAGCAGCTCGCCTTTCTTCAGCGCCGACTGATGGGCGACGATACCGGCGACGGTCAGGTTCAGCGCCCAGTGGATGTTCACCAGCGGGGTGCGGTTTTCGAGAATGGCGGTGACGAATTCGTTCATCAGGTGCCCGTGTGATCCGCCGTGTCCGCCGGGCGCAACCGACGGCGGCAACGGCGGACAGGACAGGTCGGGTAACGTCTTCAGTTCGCCGGTATAGGGCTGGTTCCACATCGCTCCGCGCGGTCCGCGGACGCGGCCCTGTTCCCACTCGGGACCGCGGGTATCCCAGCTGACGGTCATCCGCGCCATTCCGCCGTCGCTGGTGCGCAGCAGGGCGACTTCCGTCCCGAACGGATTCTTGTAGCGATTGTTCTCCGGCCGCAGCTGCGCGATCGGGCTGGGCATGCCCATGCACGACACCTCGGTAAACCGTCCGCCGGTGACGCACACGTAGTAGGCATTCGAGTGGGTGGGATACCATTGCGGCGGCAGCCCGACGCGCCAGTCGCGAAACGACGGGATCGGCGTGGACATGAAGTGGTAGTATTCGCCCTCGCTATAGAGCGTGCCGAACCCGCCGGCCTTGTGGATCTGCCGCATGGCGTGGCAGTCGGCGTGGTAGGCGCTGGTCTCGAACAGCATGTACTTGCGACCGCTCGTCTTGACCGCCTCGAACAGCTGGTCGGCGTCTTCCAGCGAGCCGAAGACCGCCGGCACGGCGCAGGCGACATGCTTGCCGCGCTTCAATGCGTCGATGCAGTGTTTGGCATGACTCGGGGCGTCGGTGGCGACGAAGATCGCCTCCAGCGAGTCATCCTTGACCATCTCCTCCAACGACGGGTAGGTCTTCGCGCACCGGCAGACCTTGGCCAGCCCCTGGCAGCGATCCGGGATCAGGTCGGTGACCGCCGCCACGACGACGTTGGGGTGATCCTGAAAGCCGAAGGCGGCGCCAAACCGGCAAACGCCATAGCCAGCGATGCCGACGCGGATCTTCCGATCGGAAACCGGCTTCCACACCCCTTTGGGCCGGCTGGACGTCTTCACCCCCGCTGCCCCGAGGATCGCGGCATCGGGATCCTGCCCCGCCGCGGCGCTGATCCACCCCCCGCCGGCCGCCAGACCAAGCGACCCCGCGCCAGCCGTTCGCAAGAACCCGCGCCGAGATGACCGTTTGCCCATGTCCTACCTCCCTTTCCCCCTCCCCCCGCCGCGCCTGTTCCCTCTGTCTTTGTGCTCTTTCCGACTTGTCGCGATCCGGAGGAGACCTTCGGTCCTCGCCGGTGGCCCGGTCGGGAGACCGGGCCACAACGCGGCGGCCCACCATCACTTAGTCATCTATCCCTAATAAGTTTATTTCTATCCTCTTTGTGTTCTTTGTGTCCTTTGTGGTTCACTTCTTCTTCTCATGCGTGTGGCCCTCGGCCTCTTCCTTGAAGTCGCCGGCGTAGGGTTTGCCGTCGACCTCGCCGCTGAGGGTGCCTTCGAACTCCTGTTCGACGCCGAGCTTGTCATGGGTGCCGACGAAGCACGACGCCTTGCCCTTGGGGTCGCCCTTCTGCGCCTCCGGCCGCAGCTCGACCTGGAACGCCGGCTTGCGGATCGACAGCAGCACCTTGTCGGCGCTGATCGGCACCGGCGTCTTGCAGTCGGGGCCGAGGATGTACACCCGCGCCGTCTTCTTGGCGTGGTCGACGGTGAACTCGGCGTGGTACTCCTCCTCGCCCCACTCGGCCAGCGGCTCCGCCGTGCGGTCCCTCGTGGGCGTGCTCGTGATCGTGCCCCTTCGGCGCCGCCAGCTTCTCCGGCTGCTTCTCATCCTTCGGCTTCGGCGTCGGCGCCGGACACCCGGTCGCCAGCACCGCCGCCGCCGCCACCATCGCCGCCCACGCCGTCCGTGTCCGCCCCATGCGCGCATCCTCCGGTCAAAAGTTGAATCGACACCCTGGTTGTTACGTCGCCGTCAGCACCTGCTCCTCGTCGCCGGCCGAACGCACCAGCCGGTCGGCATCGCGGCCGCTGAACCGCCAGAACAGGCCGGGGTGGATGAGGAACTCGCAGAACGTGCTCGTCACCAGCCCGCCGAGGATGACGGTGGCCACCGGATACAGGATCTCGCGGCCCGGCTGGTGCCCGGCCCACACCAGCGGCACCAGCCCGATGCCCGCCGTCAGCGCCGTCATCAGCACCGGCGCCAGCCGCTCCAGGCTGCCCCGCTCGATCATCGCCGGCGAGAACCGCTCGCCCTCTTCCCGCATCAGGTGGAAGTAATGCGTTACCAGCAGATGCGTGCGCACGGCGATTCCGCCCAGCGAGATAAACCCGACCATGCTCGCCACCGTCAGCGTCTGCCCGGTCAGTACCAGTGCGCCACCCCGCCGACGAATGCCGTCGGCGGCGCGTCGAGGATCTGCAACGCGATCCGCACCGACAGGTAGAGCATCAGCAGCACCCCGAACATGCCGACCACCGCCACCGCCGCCAGAACGGCGATCAGCGCGTCGCCCGCCGCTGGCTCTCGAACTGTCCGCCGTACTCCACGAAGTACCCCTCCGGCAGCGACACATCGGCGACGCGGCGGCGGAGGTCGTCGACCACCCCGGCCAGGTCGCGGCCGCGGGCGTTGCAGCGCACCACCAGCCGGCGGCGGGCGTTCTCGCGATTGATGCCGGTGGCGCTGATCGCCGGGCCGACGTCAGCCAGGTCGCTCAGCTTCACCTGGCCACGGCCGTCCGGCAGGTCGATCCGCAGCTCGCCCAGTCTGGTGTAGTCGGTGCGGGCCGCCTCTTCCAGCCGCACCACCAGGTCGAACCGCCGCTGCCCCTCGACCACCTGCGACACCGGCTCGCCGAGCAGTGCCGTCTGCACGAACTCGGCGACGTAGGCGCGGCTGACGGCGTGCGCCGCCAGATCGTCGGGCCGCAGCCGGACGTGCAGCTCGTCGGCCCGGCGGATCGCCTCCACCACCGGCGGCGTGACTCCCGGCACCGTCGCGATCGCCGCCTTGATGCGGCTTCGGCGGTGCCGCGCAGGGTGTCCAGGTCGTCGCCGTACACCTTGATGGCGATCTGTGCCGTCACCCCCGACAGCAGGTGGCTGATCTGGTGCGCCAGCGGCTGTTCCACCTCGATGTCCACGCCCGGCAGCTCGGCGCGCGCTCGTCGAGCAGCCCGCCGAGCTTTCTCGCGCCGACCCGCCACGTCGGGGTTCACGGTAAGGATATACTCGCTCACCGACACCGGGATGGCGTGTTCGTCCAGCTCGGCGCGGCCGGTGCGGCGGACGAACGCCCGCAGCTCGGCATCGCCCCCGCTCATCCGCCGGCGGAACACCCGGTCGGCGACGCCAGCCGCCTCGTTCGACGCCTCCAAGGACGTGCCGGGCGGCAGGGTCAGGTTCACCTGCACGCTGCCCTCGTCGAACGGCGGCAGGAAGTCGCAGCGCCCAGCCGGGTCAGCTGCCCACGCCCACGCCGACCAGCAGCCATGTCGACGCCCAGCAGCGCGGCGGGGTAGGCCAGGCTCAACCGCCACCAGCCGCAGCGCCGCCGCCTTCAGCCCGCGGACCAGCAGGCTGTCGCCGCCGGTGCGCCGCCGGCGACTGCGGTAAGAGGTAATACGACAGCACCGGCGTGACGGTGAGCGACACCGCCAGTGACGCCAGGATCGACGTGATGTAGGCCACGCCGAGCGGCGCGAACAGCCGCCCCTCGACGCCGGACAGAGCGAACAGAGGCAGGAACACCAGGATCACCACCGCGGTGCCGAAGACGATCGCGCTGCACGCTCGCGGCTGGCGTCGTACACCACTCGCAGCGGGTGCCGCGGCGTCGGCGAGGCGTTGTTCTCCTTCAGCCGGCGAAAGATGTTCTCCACGTCGACGATGGCGTCGTCGACCAGCTCGCCCATCGCCACCGCGATCCCGCCGAGCGATCATCACGTTGATCGACAACGTCGTGCCGGTCAGCCAGCCGACGATCCGAAACACCAGCGTCGTGACCACCAGCGACAGCGGGATGGCGGTCAGGGTGATGAACGTGGTGCGGACGTTGACCAGGAACAGGAACAGCACGACGACGACCAGGGCGGCGCCGATCACCAGCGCTCGGCGACATTGTGAATGCCGCGGTCGATGAAGTTGCGCAGCTGGAACAGCCCCGGATTGACCGCCACCTCGACCGGCAGCCCCGCCTCGGCCCTCGCGCGGGCGGTGATGCCGTCGCTCACCGCCCGCGTATCGGCGTGCGGCTGCTTGGACACGGTGAGGGCCACGCCGGGCCGGCCGTCCACCGCCGCGTCGCCCCGCTTCAGCGCCGATCCCTCGGTGACGCGAGCCACCTGTTCCAGCAGCACCGTCCGCTGTGGCGTCCAGCGCGCCGGCGCCTGCGCAGGTCGTCGAGCACTTGCCCGGCTCCGGCCCGAGCCGGCCGACGACGCGGATCGGCTGCTCCTGATCGCCGCGGACCGCCAGCCCGCCGGAGGCGTTGACGTTGTTGTCGCGCAGCGCCTTCTCGACCTCGTGCAGCGACACCCCGTACTCCAGCAACGCCGTCGGGTCGACGTGGACCTGATACTGCCGGCTCGCCGCCCTGGACGAACACCTCGGCCACCCCGGCACCTGCAGCAGCCGCGGACGCAGCACCCAGTCGGCCGCCGTTCGCAGCGCTGCCCGCGCTCCTGCGCCGTCGGGAAGGTGACGTCGTGGGACGTCCCATTCACGACGACGGACGCCCGGTTGCCGTCGTCGGCCCACCGCACCGCGCGATCGGCACCGGCGTCCAGTCCGCCGGGCGGTGGCGGTCGACCGGCGTCCACACCGCCAGGCGACGCGCCGGCGGCGTCACCGGCGTCCGCTCGGCGAGCAGGCCGGTCTTGCCCACCGGGGCCAGCTCGCCGCCGGTCGGCCCGTCGCGGTACGACAGCCCGGCGATGACGATCTGGCCGAGGATCGACCCGGTCGGCGTCATCTGCGGCCGGACGCCGGCGGGCAGCTGGCCGACGAGGTTGGTCAGCCGCTCCTGCACCGTCTGCCGGGCGGCGCGGAGGCGGTGTCCCAGCCGAACTCGACGTAGACCACGTTCAACCCGCCGACCGACTGGCTGCGCACCGCCTCGACGCCGGCGGCGCCGAGCAGACCGTCTCGATCGGCGCGCGACGAGCGTCTCGACCTCCTCGGCCGCCAGTCCGGGGCATTCGGTGATGAGGACGACGCGCGGCCGGTCGAGGTCGGGCAGCACGTCGATCGGCAACCGCGTCGCCAGGTAGCCGCCGTAGACCAGCAGGGCCAGGCTGACCAGCAGCACCAGCACGCGATAGCGGAGGGCGGCGCGGATGACGGCGTTGAGCATGCCCGATCCTTCGGTCTAGTGGCTGTGGCCGTGGTGGTCGTGTCCGCCGTCGCCGGCCGACCGTTGCGCCGCCAGTACGCGGTTGAGCGCCGCCGCGCCGGTCTGGGCGACGTGAACGCCGGGCGGCACGCTGCCGTCGTTCGCCACCACCACCGTCCGCCGCTCCTCGAACAGCACGTGAACCGGCTTGCGATCGAAGGCGTCGCCGTTGCGGCGGAAGACGTAGGCCGCCGGCCCGTCGCGGACGACGGCGTCCGCCGGCAGGACGATCACGTCCTTGAACTCGTCGATCTGCACATGCAGCCGCACGCGCTGGCCGGGGCGGAACCGCCACACGAGGAACGTCCGGCCGTCCTTCTGGTACGTTCGCGACTGGTTCACCAGCGGCAGGTAGACGGCGAAGGTGCGACTGGTCGGGTCGATGCTGTTGCCCAGGTGATGAATCGTGAACGGTCCGGTCAAGGGCGGCCAGCCGGCCGAGTCGTCCTCGGCGAAGGTGACGTCGACGGGCCAGCCTCGCTGCGCCGCTCGCTCCAGCAGCGGCGCTTCCTTCTTGAACGCGCGCCCCTCGATGGAGAGAACGCGGTGGTTGGCGAGCAGCCCGAGCGACTGGCCGGCCTGGACCTGCTCGCCCAGCTGCACCTTCAGCTCCTTCACCTCGAACGCAAACCGCGCCCGACCGGCCTCCGCGTCGGCCGCCGCCAGGTCGCCGAGCAGGTGCGGGCTGTCGGCCGCCGGCTCGGGGGTGACGACGGTCACCTCCTTGACGAACTGGCCGGTCGCCGCCTCGTTGACTTGCCCCGGCGTCAGCCCGCGGGTGAGCAGGTCCTGGCGGGTGGCGCGCACCTGCGTGGTCAGCCGCCGTTCCTGGTTGCGCAGCTCGGTCAGCCGCGCTTCAGGCAGTGCCCCGCTGCGAGCGGCGTCGGCGGCGCGGGCGATTTGCCCCTGCGTCAGCTTGATCTCCTCGCTGGTGCGATACAGCTCCGACTGCAGATTCTGGACGTGTTCGCTGACCAGGCGCAGGGTACAGAGCACGTCGCCGGGCCGCACCACGTCGCCAGGGAACGCCTGAAGCCGGCTGACGACCGCCGCCACCGGCGCGGTGATGCCGCGATCGGACACGCCGGGGCGATCGATGAGCATTCCGGGCACCGGCATCGTCCGCCAGTAGGTTTGCAGCGTCACCGGACGCGAGGTCAGGTGCAGGTTGGCCCGCGCCTGCGGCGTCAGCTTGACCGTTCGGATCGGACCGTGGTCGTGGTCGTCGTGGTTGTCGTGCGGTCGCGCCACGGTGGTCGACCACGCCGGCAGGTGGTCCCGAACCAGGTAGGCCGCGGCGGCAAGCCCGCCGAACAGTACTATCCCGATGCCGGTCAGGAGAAAACGTCGGAGCTTCATCCGTTGTCCCCGGGGCCTCAATCCTTCCTCCCTATCATCGCGGACGGATGCCGGCAGGGCAATGCGAACGCGCGGAAGCACATCTCACCCTCGACTGGCTGCGGGCGCTACCCGACCCCGGAGATTCTGGACACTATTTCGGCGTTTCCGACGCGATTACCCTTGACTCCGTAGTAGGGGTACAGGCCGTAAACTGCAAGCGGAGGGGGCGGAAAGACGGCAAGCGAGAGGTTGGAGGAGGGCCGGACCATGAATGCCACTGCACCGGGGCATGCTGACGGACGGGGAGTGTCCTTGCTCCCAAGGGACAAGCACATCTCACAGAGAACGAACTGGACGAGAAAGGTATGGAGGGCCACGGGCAAGGTCGTGATCTACGGGCTGATCGCCCTGGCCGTGGCTGCGGCCGTCCAGTTCCTGCTCCTTGCTCCCCGGGAGGTGAGCGTGGCGACGGTCGAGAGGCGGGACGTCGTCGCGGAGGTCCAGGGGACCGGGACCGTGACGACCAACGTGGCACCGAAGGTCGGCTCCAAGATCAACGGGCGTCTCGCCAGGGTGCTGGTGGACGAGGGAGACGTGGTCAAGACGGGCCAGCTTGTCGCCCTGCTGGAGGATGACGACCTGCGCCACCAGGTGGACCGCACCCGTGCCCGCGTCGAGGAGGCCCGGGCGTCCGCCGAGCAGGCGCGGCTGGCGTGGCAGCGCGCCCGAAAGTTGGTGGGCACCCGCACCATCGGCCAGGAGGAGTACGACGGCGTCGAGGAGAAGGCCCGGGTGACCAGCAGCCAGGTCAGCGCCCGGGAGGCCGACCTGCGCTATGACGAGTTCAAGCTCTCTGAAACAAGGATAGTCACCCCCGTGGGCGGCGTGGTGACCCGGCGCTGGGTGGACCCCGGCGACGCCGTCGTGGCCGGC
This sequence comes from Gemmataceae bacterium, assembly GCA_046350215.1. Lineage (GTDB taxonomy): Bacteria > Planctomycetota > Planctomycetia > Gemmatales > Gemmataceae > JAXMAU01. Next base: position 23,207 of record JAXMAU010000064.1, read on the forward strand.
CAACCGGTGGTCACCGTGGCCGACACGAGTCTCATCTGGGTCGCCGCCAACGTGGATCAGCGCTTCACCGGCAAGGTCCGCAAGGGGCAGCCAGCCACCATCGTCTTGCGGGGGCGGGCAGGGTATCCGTTCAAGGGACAGGTCTCGCGGGTGAATCCCCAGGCGGACGCGGTTACCGAAGAGATGCTCGTCGAGGTGGCCTTCCCGCTTCCGCCGGAGGAGTTCCAGGTCGGTCAGTGGGCAGAGGTCTTCATTGAGACGGGCACCGCCCGGGACGCCCTCGTCGTGCCCAAGACAGCTGTCCTGCCCTCCGGCAACGACCGTCACGTTTTCGTGGCCGGCCCGGAGGGAGAGTGCGGAAGGCTCTGGTCGAGCCGGGCGAGTCCAGCCCGCGTCTGCCCGTGGTCGCCTTGACCGGGAGCCAGCGCCCGGGGAACAGGTAATCCTCCGTCCCGCCGGTCTCAAGGGCGGCGAGACGGTGCGGGTGGCCCGAAGGCCGGCCGTCGCCGCGCCCGGGCAGTGAAGGAGAGAGACGAGCCGTGAACCTTGCGCTGAAAGACATCAGCTACCACCGTTTCAAGTTCTTCAGCTCCGTGCTCGGCGTGGGACTCCTGCTCATGGTCGTGCTGGCCATCGGCGGGATCATCCGCGGCGTGATCTCCGACTCGGCGGTGATCATCGCGGAGACGGGCACGGACCTCTGGGTCGTCGAGAAGGACACTCTCGGCCCCTTCGTCGAGACCTCCCGCATCCCCGAGGACTACTACCACGCCGTCGAGGTGATCCCCGGCGTGGCCGAGGCCAGCCCCCTGGTCATGGCCTGGGAACACGTCGTGCGGCCGCCCCGGCCCACCCCGCTGATGAAGTTCATGTACCAGAACGCCCTGCTGGGCACCAAGACGATGGTCGAGCCGGGCTGGATGGACATGCCGATGGAGCAGCGCTTCGTCGTGATCGGTTACAAGCCCGGCCGGGCCGGCGGGCCGCCCCGGATCGTCGCCGGCCGGGGCATCGAGGCCGACAATTACGAGGTGGTCGCCGACGCCAGGGCCGGCCTCCAACTCGGCGCAGCGAGCGGCCTGGGCTACCACGACTTCACAGTCGTGGGGCTGACCAGCAACATGGTCGGCTTCACCGCTGACCCGGTCGTCTACACCACCCTGAAGGAGGCGCGCAGCAGATCCTCTTCCAGCCCGACCTGACCCTGCTGCGCGACCGGCGCCGGGCGCGCTTCCAGGAGCAACTCACCCGGGAGACGGCGATCGTTCCGCGGCTGCGCAGCCGCTCGCACGCCGGGCCGCCGCCGTGGCCGAGGACACCCGCCTCGTCAACGCCATCGCGGTGAAGCTGGAGCCAGCGCCTCGCCGGAGGCCGTGGCCTGGGAGATCGCCCGCTGGAAGCGGCTGAGGTCTACACCGCCGCTCGCCAGGTCAATCTGCAGTTGATGGGGTCGAACCGGCTGCTGCTGCTGCAGATGTCGCTCTTCCGGCTGATCCTGGTGCTGATTGCCGGCATCGTCATCGGGCTCATCATCTACACCTTCACGCTGGACAAGATGAAGGAGATCGCGGTGCTCAAGCTGCTGGGGACGCCCGGCCGGGCGCATCTACGCCATGATCGTCCAGCAAGCGGTGCCGCGGGCGTGCTCGGCACCGTCGTCGGGCGCCGCGCTCGAGCAGGCCGCGGAGCCGTACTTCCCCAGCGCGCCGAGGCCACCTATGGCGACATCGGCCAGACGCTTGCCGCCATGGTCGTGGTGTCGTTGCTGGCAAGCCTGCTGGCGGTGCGGCGGGCGATGAAGGTGGACGCGCGGAGCGTCCTCGGGAGCTGAAGTGGAGGCTGCGATGGCGTTCATGATCGAGGCGGAAGGGATCGTCAAGGCTTACGGCGAGGGGTCCGGCCGCGTGACCGTGCTCAAGGGCATCGACCTGGCCGTCCGGCCAGGGGAGCTGGTGGCCATCATGGGACCCAGCGGCTCGGGGAAAACCACGCTGCTGCACATCCTGGGTCTGGTCACCGAACCGACCGAGGGGCGGCTCGTCCTCGACGGCCAGGACATCTACGGCGGCCGGCGCCCGGACCTCCAGCGGCTCCGCCGCGAGAAGGTGGGCTTCATCTTCCAGTTCGCCAACCTGATCCCCATCCTGACGGCCCGGGAGAACGTGCTGCTGATGCTCGACCTCGCCGGCGTGCGCGGCCGGCGGGCCGATGCCCGCGCCGCGGAGTTGCTGGACTATCTGGGGGTGGCCGGGCGGGCGGGGCTGCTGCCCGAGAAGCTCTCCGGCGGCGAGAGGCAGCGGGTGGCCATCGCTCGCGCGCTGGCCAACGACCCGAAGGTGATCCTGGCCGACGAGCCGACCGCGAGCCTCGACGCCGAGCGCGGGCTGAGCGTGATGCGGCTGCTGCGGCGGCTCGCGAATGAGCAGGGGACCGCCACCCTGGTCGTCACCCACGACACGCGGATGCTCGGCGAGGTGGACCGGGTGATCCGCCTCGTCGACGGCCGGATCGCGGACAGCGGGGCGGTCCATCGGTCCGGGGAAGGAGCGGAGGCGGCGCTGGTGGCAGGCGGCGTTGCGGGGCCAATCCTGGCGCCGATTACTCCCTCCGCAATGGATCTTGCCCCTGTAGTAAAGTCCGGCCTTTAGAATGGAGGGGGAGGTGAGTGATGAAGACCATGACGATAGGGCAGGTGGCCCGCGAGGCGGGCTTGGGCGTCGAGACGCTGCGGTTCTACGAGCGCGAGGGCCTCCTGCCGGAGCCGGACCGCCGGGCGTCGGGCTACCGCCAGTACGACCCGGCGGTCGTGGGCCGGCTGCGGTTCATCCAGCGCGCCAAGGCGCTCGGCTTCACGCTGCGGGAGATCAAGGAACTTCTCCTCCTGCATGAGGACGAGGATGCTACTCGTGCCGACGTGAAGCAGCGGACCCGGGAGAAGATCGCCGACATCGAGGCGAAGATCGCGGACCTCCAGCGAATGCGGGCGGCGCTCACCAGCCTGACGGAGTCGTGCGATGGTGCCGGGCCACTCGACGGCTGCCCGATCATCGCGGCGCTGGCCGGAGGGGGACGCGCTGACTGCCCTTCCTGCTGAGGGCCGTCGCGTCGACCGAACGGCGTCAACCCTTGCCGAGCAGCATGTCGACCGCCCAGCAGCCGCGGGCGTGCGGGCCGGAGCTGTGGAGGTGATCGAGTAATGCGATATCGGCGCAGCCGGCTTCCTCCAGCGCGTCGGCCAGGATCGGCAGGTCGGCGAACGAACGGTCGCGGTAGATCGCCTCCGCCATCCGCCGCACCGCGCCGTGGTCCCACGCCAGCCAGGCCGGGGCCGCTCGCGGCTGGCCGAGCGGGTCCGACGGCAGCAGACAGTCGAGCAGGCCGATCTGGTAGTCGATCGCCGCCGGCCCGCCGACGTGCCCCGTCAGGCAGCACACCCGCGTGATCGGCTTCGGCTCCCACGGCGGTCCCGGCATCCACGGGTAGCGCTCGCTGTCCAGCGTCGCCAGATGAGCGTGGAGGGTGTCGATCACCGCCCTGCTGGCGGGAGCGAACAGGGGCTGCGCCGGGAGGAAAGAAGCTATCGCCGAGGCGCGTTCGCCCTCGGTGGCCTGCCCGTCGGCGAACCGCTCGGCCACCGCGAGCGCCAGTTGCGCTGCCGGGTGGACCAGGTGTGCCTCGATGAAGCGGACGCAGGCGCAGGCGAACAGCTGCCGCTTCCGCGGGCTGGCGTGCGTGTGCAATGCCTCATACCGTCCCCAGGCGTAGGCGATCGGCAGCAGGCAGTCCGCCGACGGCGCCCGCCGCAGCCGTTCGCACGTCTCGGCATCGCGGAGGAACCCCCTCAGTTCCGTGAACGCGCTCGACACCCGGCCGAGGTGCAGGCCCGGCGGCCTCGGTGGAGCAACGGTCAGCACGATCAGATCGACCGGCTCCCCGTCGAGGCTGTCGAATGCCACGGGTGGCCGGGCCACCGCGAGGACGGAAACCGGCCGCTCCACGGCCGCCGACACGGCGTGCGGCAGCGCGATGCCACGGCCAATCCCGGTCGAGCCGATCTGCTCGCGGGCCATCATCGCCCGGTGAACCTCAGGGACGTCGGTCGCGGCAGGGTCGCCGTTCTCCGCCAGCACATTCAGCAGCCGAGCGATCACGTCGGCTTTCTGAACGCCAGGCCCACCGTCGAGAATCGTGGCGCTGTGGAGGAATCGGGCAAGGTTCATCGGTGTCCTCCTTCCACATTCTACGGGGACGCTGGCGGCCTTTTTCCTGCCGATTCCGCTCCCATGCCGACGCCGCGAGCGTCCAGACCGTGCTGGCGGCGGAACTGCTCGGCTTGCGCGTACCGCCTCGTCCGGAGTATGCGGATCGGCAAAAGCGTGACGCGACCGGCAGCCGCCACATCCCGCCGTGCAGCACCGCCGGGCCGACCAGCAGGCGGACAACGCCGTCGTCCGCGCGCGACGGAGGCGACCGACCCCACGGCGGGCCGTGTGCCGCGACGGCGGCCTCGGCGGTGAACGGCAGGTGCGGTCATGCCTTCCGCCGCAGCGCCGTCCGCACCTCCGGGGGTCGGCTCAAGCGCAAACGACTGCGCCCGCGTCGCCGGGCCACTCGATCACCTCCACGGCCTCGCCTCGCGCGCCGCGTGGTTCAGCACCAGGTCGGCAACGACACAGCGGTGACACACCACCCGCCCGTCCTCCTTCGGCCACCGGCAGCTGCAGAAGAACAGCACCCGGCGTCGGGTCGGCCAGCCGCCCAGGTCGAGCAGGCGCGCGGCGTCGTCCGGCCGGGAGATGCGGATGCCGCCCTCGCGGGTGCGGATCGCCTCGTTGCCCAGCCCCTGCAGCCAGACGTGCCGATCGGGGCCGACCGTCGCGGCGAACGCTGCCCCCTGGAAGCCGACCGCGCTGGCGCGGCGGATCCGCGTGTCGACGAACACCGGCGGGGCGAACCCGCGCGCTTCCACCGCGTCGACCAGGCGGACGAACGCCCCGGTGGCGTTGCCCCAGCCGTGGTAGCCCCAGCTGAACAGGGTCGTCATCGCCGCCGTCCTCCGTCGTCACCGCCGTCATCGCCGGCCCGCGGAGGATAGCACGCGGCCCGCGCCGGACAGGGCGGGCCGCGTCGATGGAGGCGAAAGCCGGTTACTTCTTCGACTTCTTCACTCGGCGCGGACTCCTCGATCTCCCTGGCCAGCCGATCGAGCCGGGCCTCCACCGACGCATCCTTGGCCGCCGGTTGTTTCGGGGCGGCCCACTCGCCGCCGAGGCGGGGCGGCCCCCAGGGGCCGGCGAACGGCTTGCCTTCCTTCTGCGCCTGCGCCCGCATCTTCTCGAAGCGATCACGCATTTCCTTCATCGCCGCCGGGTCCATCCGCGCCCACGGCGGGCCGAACGCCGGCGCGGCCTTTTTCCCTCCGCCTTCTTCTCGCCGCTCTTCTTGACCGCCTCCTTCTTGGCCGCCTCGGCCCACTTCTGCCACTGCGCGCATTTCCTTCATCTTCGCCGGGTCGAACGGCTTGCCTTCCTTCTGCGCCTGGTCGCGCATCTTCGCGAACCGCTCCCGCATCTCCTTGATCCGGGCCGGGTCGAGTTCGCCGACCGGCTTCTTCTCGGGTGCCCCCTCGCGCAGCTGCTTCAGCCTCGCCTCGACCTCCTTGATCTGGCTCCGCAGCCGGGCCAGTTCGGCTTCCAGCCGCTGCGCCTCCTCCTTGGGCGGGGTCGGCTGGGCCAGCGCATACGGCGAGGCGAGGAGCAAGCCGCTCAGCGCCAGCACGGGAAGGAATCGACACATACCCGGCTCCTTTCCATCGGGAGAGAGAGTGTTCCGGGGCCGCGCCGCCTGATGCGCGGACCCAGGCATCAATCAAACCCCGTGGGGGTCAGGAAGTGTCGGAGATGAATTCTTGATGAGAGTCGGGTTCACAATTGGCGGACAATTCGTCAAGATTCAGGACCATGCGGCGGATTACGCCTCCCCACCGGCACCAGTCCCCTAGAGGGCGGCCGCGCCGGTACGCCCACGGCTGACGTCGGAGGGGATGCGAACATGACGGACCGATACCGGGAACCCGCGGGGCCGACGGCACCGCCTCACGGCCGAGGGAAGCGAATGACACAGCGGGGGTGGGCGGCACTGACGGTGGTTGCGGGCGGACTGCTGCTCGCCACCGTCGCCCTGCAGGCGACCGGCCAGCCGACAGGCGACGAGCCGGATAAGCGCGAGCCGGACAAGCGCGAGCCGAAAGACGGTCCCGGGCCGTTCGGCGGGCGCGGTGGCCGCGGCGGGCCGGGTGGTCCGGGCGGTCCGGGCGGCTTCGGCGGGCCGATGGGACAGAAGCGGAGCCTGGTCAAGCAGTTCGACAAGGACGGCGACGGGCGGCTGAACGCCGAGGAGCGGAAGGCGGCCCGCGAGTCCATCCGGAAAGAGCGAGCCAGCGGCGGAGGCCGTGGCGGTCCCGGTGGGTTCGGCCCGCCGCGGTTCTCCCCGCAGGAACTGGTCAAGAAGCCGCTGCTCGACGCGATCGACACCGACAAGGACGGCAAGGTCACGAAAGCGGAGCTTTTGGCCGGCGTCAAGAAGTTCTACGCCGCCGCCGACCGCGACAAGGAGGGTTCGCTCGACGAGGAGGCATTCACCGAAGCAGTGACCGCGATCTTCCCGCGTCCGCAAGGCTTCCCCGGTGGTCCGGGTGGCCCCGGCGGTCCGCCGCCCGGCGGTCCGGGTGGCCCGCCGCCTGGTGGGCCAGACAGTCCACCGCCCGGTGGTCCTGGCGGTCCCCCGCCTGGCGGTCCCGGCGGTCCGGGTGGCCCCGGCGGGTTCGGACGCGGCGGCTTCGGGCCGGGCATGTTCCTCGCTCGCGGCCTGTTCCGGCGGGCCGACGCCAACAGGGACGACAAGGTGACGCTCGCCGAGTTGACCAAGCTGGCCGAGACGGTGTTCACCGAGGCCGACAAGAACAAGGACGGCAAGCTCGACGACAAGGAGCAGGACGCGGCGATCGCCAATCTGTTCCCAATGCCGGACGGGCCAGGCGGGCGCGGCGGCCGGGGGGGGCGCGGCGGCCCCGGTGGGCCGGGTGGTCCCGGTGGGCCGGGTGGACGCGGGCGCGAGCCGGGGAAGCCGGGGCCGAAGGTTAGCTCGAACGACGTCGTCTCCTACCCGAAGGCCGGGCTGTACGAGTCGACCGTGCTGCGGACGCTCTTCCTCGAGTTCGAGAACGCCGACTGGGAGGCGGAGCTGGCCGACTTCTCCAACACCGACGTCGAGGTGCCGGCGACCCTCACCGTGGACGGCAAGAAGTACCCTGGCGTCGGCGTCCGCTTCCGCGGCATGTCGTCGCTGTTCAGCGTCGGCGCCGGATCGAAGCGGTCGCTCAATCTGTCGATCGATTTCACCGACTCGAAACAGCGGCTGCTGGGTGCCAAGACGCTCAATTTGCTGAATTCGAACGACGATCCGTCGTTCCTGCATACGGTGCTGTTCTCCCACGTCGCCCGCAAGCACCTGCCGACGCCGCGCGCCAACCTGGTGAAGGTGGCGATCAACGGCGAGAGCTGGGGGGTGTACGTCAACGCCGAGCAGTACAACAAGGACTTCGTCACCACGCACTTCCCCGGCGGCAAGGCGGCCCGGTGGAAGGTGAAGGGCAGCCCCGGCGGCCGCGGTGGGCTGGAGTATCTGGGCGACGACGCCGAGGCGTACAAGCGGATCTACACCATCCGCACCGCCGACTCGGCGAAATCGTGGAAGGCGCTGATCAACCTGTGCCGCGTCCTCAACCAGACGCCAGCGGACAAGCTGGAAGCGGCGCTGAAGCCGATCCTCGACATCGACGGCGTGCTGTGGTTCCTGGCGCTCGACGTCGCGCTGGTCAACGCCGACGGCTACTGGGTGCGGGCGAGTGACTACAACCTGTGCCTCGACGGCAAGGGGAAGTTCCACCTGATCCCGCACGACCTGAACGAGACGTTCACCGCCGCGGGCGGAGGGCCGGGGTTCGGGCCGGGTGGTCCGGGCGGTCCCGGTCGGGGCGGGTTCGGCGGCGGGCCGCGCGGCGGCGGCGGCGGCGGGGTGCAGCTCGATCCACGGATCGGGCTGGACGACACGCGCAAGCCGCTGCGAAGCAAGCTGCTGGCGGTGCCGGCGCTGAAGGCCCGCTATTTGCAGATCGTCCGCACCATCGCTGAGGACGACCTCGACTGGGCGAAACTCGGGCCGGTGGTGGCCGGGTATCGTCAGCTGGCCGAGAAAGAGGTGGCGGCGGACACGCGCAAGCTGTATTCCATTGATGCCTTCCGCCAGGCGACCGCCGACGACGAGACCGCCGGTCTGCGATCGTTCGTCGAGCGCCGCCGGGCCTACCTGTTGAACTACCCGGCGATCCGCCAGGGGAAGGAGGGAAGAGAGAAGTGATGACCTCGCAAGGCGCCGATCCGTCCGAATCGCCGTCGCTGTGCTCGGCAGCCAGTGACGTGACAGCCTTCGAGCTGAAGTTTCTGCTCGATGCGTCCGCCGCGGCCGCGGTGGAGGGCTGGGCGCGACGGAGCCTGAAGCCCGACCCGCACGGCGACCACGGGACGTACCGGACGACCACCCTGTACCTCGACACCGCCGGGCTGGACGTGTACTTCAAAAGCCCCGGCTATCGTCGCAGCAAGTACCGGGTTCGGTACTACGCGGGCACGCCGCTGGTTCACGTCGAGCGCAAGCGGCGGCAGGGCGACCGGGTCCGCAAGTGGCGGGAGGCGATCCCGACCGAAGGGATCGGACAACTCCTCGAACCGGACGGTCCGGCCGGCTGGTTCGGGGAGCGCGTCCGCGACCGGCAGCTCGGACCGAGCTGCTGGCTGACCTACACGCGCACGGCGTTCTTCGGCATGGCCGTCGGCGAGCCGATTCGCCTGACGCTCGACCGCGAGGTGAGCGGGATGCCGGCGGCCGACTGGGCGGCGCCGGCGCCGTTCGACGGCCGGCGGCTGGTGGCCGACCAGGTGATCCTGGAGCTGAAGTACCGGGTGGCGCTGCCGCCGCTGTTCCGCGACCTGCTCGGGCTGCTGCCGGCGCAGGTGCCGGGCGGCTCGAAGTACGGCCGGTGCATCGAGGCGTGGGGGTTGGCGCGGGGGTCGGCCGATGCCTGAGTGGCTGATCGACGCGCTTCACCACGACATCCATATCGTGCCGACGGTGCTGATGGTGCGCCTGACGGCCGCCTTCCTGCTCGGCGGGATGGTGGCCGTCGTCCATCGGCTGACGACCGGCCGCGGCATCGGACCGGGGTTCCTCGGCACGCTGGTGATGCTGAGCGTGCTGATCGGGTTGCTGACGATGGTGATCGGCAACAGCCAGGCGCGAGCGTTCACCCTGGTCGGGGCGCTGGCGATCGTGCGGTTTCGCACGGTGGTGGCCGACACCCGCGACACGGCGTTCGTGATCTACGCCGTGGCCTCCGGGATGGCGTGCGGCACCGGCTTCCCGCTGGCGGCGCTGGTAGCGACGCCGCTGCTGGCGGCGGCCGCGTGGGTCTTCCGCCCCGTCGGCGACCGCGACTTCGCCGGCGAGGGCACGCTGACGGTCCGCCTGGGCGTCGGCTCCGCCGCCGAGGACGGGGTGCAGGTGGCGTTACAGGAGGCGGTGCCCGGGTATCGTCTCGGCAGCCTGGCGACCGTCCGCGGCGGCGCTGCGTTGGAGGTGGTGTACTACCTGCCGATGCCGGCCGCCGACCGCGCCGCCGCCCTGGTGGCGCGCCTCACCCGCATCGACGGCGTGCAGTCGGTCGAGCTGAAGGGGGGGTGAGGCGGCGACAGGACGGGCGGCCGCATCCGCTGCCACTTCCCCCGACTACCGTGTGTGGATGCGCATCACTGCTGGGCGAGCGCCTCACTTGTCAGCAATGCGATTCGCCTTTTCCCGGACTCGGTAATCACTTTCCGCCGGGCGACCAGAATGTCCAGGAAGGTGCGATCGGGCGTCCCGGGCGGCAGACACAGCATCGAGAGGCCGTCGTCATTGAGGCTGGTGTACCGTTCCGCCAGGGCCAGCAGTTCCGGATCTGCCGACTCGATGAAACCGGCAGCCTGAAGGCGGTCACTGAGAGACGTCTCCCGGTCAAACGAAACCGACCGTTCGTTGTACGGGGGAGGGTGGACGGCCAGGAAGGTTTGGAGGTCGGGGAACTCCGGCCACGGGTGTTTCGAGGTCATCACGAACTGGGCAACGCCCCAGGACGTGAACGCATCGGTCCTGCCGTGAGGTCCGAAGTCGATCCGAAGGAACCGACCATCCTCCGCATGGTCCAGGTCGCATTCACAACCGTGGAAGAAGTAGGTCCACTCGCCCCCACGGATGGTGCCGCGCTGCTTGCACCCCCTCTCCGCCCACAAGTAAAACAGCTCATCTGTGCGGACGCCGTGTAACGCCGCCAGATCGGCGAGCAGCGGACGGCGGCAGGCGACAGACTCATGGCAAGCGATCAGGAACTGCAGGTCCAGGTCGTCCATCTTCTCCTCCCTTGGCGACGCGCCGAACGCCGCTCATTCACTTCGTTCCGGAGAGGCGTTGAATCTGGTTGAGCGGCCAGGTGGGAATCTGACTTCCGGTCCTGTCAACGATCCGGAGGTGATTGGCCGGGATCAAGACCTCTTCCTCGACGGCGGCGAACCAGCGGTGGTTGCCGTTGTAGAGGTATCGCTGGCCGTTGATCTCCCAGATCTCGA
>JAXMAU010000065.1:0-33391 GCA_046350215.1 Gemmataceae bacterium
GCGCCGGCCTGCCGCTCGACCAGGGGCTGGCGGCGCTGGCCCGCGAGATGGGGCGCGGGCCGCTCAAACAGGTGACGGCCGAGATCGCCGCCGACCTTCGCGCCGGCCACACCTTGCCCGAGGCGCTGCAGCGCCGGGGCGACCGGCTGCCGCCGTACTACGCCGGGCTGGTGCTCGCCGGCGTGCGGACCGGGCGGATCAGCGAGGTGCTCGCCACCCTCACCGTCTACGCCCGGTCGGTGGCCGAGATGCGCTCGACCATCACCAGCGCGTTGCTTTACCCGGCGATGGTGCTGCTGTTCGCCGGCGGGCTGTTCGCCTTCCTGGCGTTCTTCATCCTGCCGCAGTTCACCCGCATCTTCGCCGACTTCAACATGATGCTGCCGGTGATGACGCAGGTCGCGATCGCGGTCGGCACGCACCCGCTGGAGGTGGTGGTATTGCCGCTGGTGCTGGTGATCGCCGCGGTGTTCCTGACGCGGGCGGCGCTGGGGCGGACGGCCTGGGGGCGGATCGCCTGGGCGCGGTTCGTCTACTCGCTGCCGATCATCGGCACCCTGATCCGCTCGTCGCGGCTGGCCACGTTCAGCGAGCTGCTGGCGATCATGGTCAAACACCAGATCCCGCTGCCGGAGGCGTTCCGGCTGGCCGGGTCGGCGTCGAGCGACCCGCTGCTGCAGACCGCCGCCGGGAAGGTCGAGGGCGATCTGGCGCAGGGCCAGACGCTCGCCCAGGCGCTGCGCGAGCGGCGGCTGGTGCCGGAGCTGATCGTGTGGATGCTCGGGCTGGGCGAGCAGCGCGGCACCCTCGGGGCCACGCTGTCGCAGATCGCCGAGGTGTACCGGCGGCAGGCCGACCTGCGCGCCGGCATGCTGCGCAGCGTGCTGCCGTCGCTGATGATCATCGTGACCGCCGGCGGGATCGTCGGCTTCTTCTTGCTGTCGATCATGCTGCCGCTGGTCAAGCTGCTCGAGGGGTTGAGCAAGTAGCCGGGCGCATGGAGCGGAAAGGAGCGGACGATGCGGGACATGGCTCGCGGAGTGCTGGCGTTCGTCAGCCTGTTGTCGGCGGCGGTGGTGGTGATTGGGCTGCTGGTGGCGCTGATGATCGGCGGCCTTCTGCCGCTGCCGCTGCTGCTGCTGCTGGGGCTGATCTACGGGTGGATGCTGAACGCCTTCCTGATCTATCGGGTGGGGCGGCAAGACGAGGTGCTGCATCTGCTGGCGGCGACGGCCGAGCAGGGAGCGCCGCTGGCGCCGGCGCTGCGGGCGTACCTGCAGGACCGGCCGAAGGGCGGGTGGCGGGCGTTCTGGACGGCGACGCTGCTGTTCTTCGTCATCCCCGGCTACTACTGGTTCTGGTATCGGCGGCACAACTACGAGCGGCGACTGGCGCGGGTGGCGGGCCGGCTGGAGCAGGGGGTGCCCTTGCACGAGGCGCTGGCCGAGGTGCGCGGGGTGATGCCGCAGGCAACGGTGACGGCGGTCGGGGTCGGCGAGTCGATCGGCCGGCTGTCGCTCGGCCTGCGCCGATCCAACCAGGGGCAGCTGATGACCGTCTGGCTGGAGGCGGTGCCGCGGCTGCTCTACCCGATCATCCTGCTGCTGTTCCTGTTGAGCGTGCTCACCTTCTGGATGCTCTACCTGCTGCCGCGCTTCCAGCGGATCTTCAAGGACTTTGGCATCGAGCTGCCGGAGATGACCCGGCAGATCATGGCCATCGGGCGTTCCTTCGAGGAGTACCCGCTGGTGATTCCTCTGGCGATCCTGGCGCTGATCGCCGCACCGATCCTGCTGTACCTGTATCCGGGGCTGCTGGAGTACGTGCCGGGCGTCCGCCGGCTGTACCGGATGGCGGTGCAAAGCCGGATGCTGCGCATGCTCGGTATGCTGGTGGAAGCGGGTAAGCCGTTACCCGAGGCGATGGCGGTGCTGGCGGCGCCGGGGCAGTTCGCGCCGGCGATGACGCGGCGGCTGCAGGCGGTGCGGGCGGCGCTGGCGCAGGGCGAACCGCTGGCCGACAGCCTGGTCCGCGGCCGGTTGATGCCCGGCTCGATGGCGCCGCTGGTGAGCGCGGCCGAGCGGGCGCATAACCTGCCGTGGGCGCTGTCTGAGCTGGGCGAGCACCTGGCGATGCGGGTGGTGCGGCTGACGCGGCAGATCTCGCTCATCCTGTTCCCGACCGCGGTGCTGCTGATTGGCCTGGTCATCGGCTTCTTCGTCATCGGCATGTTCGTTCCGCTGATCAAACTCATCTCGGAGATGGCGTGATGGACACCGGGGTCCGATCGGGGGGCGAAGCGGCCCGCCGTGGGTTCACGATCACCGAAATGCTGGTGGCGATTTCCCTGCTCGGGATCGCCCTGACGCTGGTGGCGCAGGTCGGCCTGTGGGCGCTGCGCGACCGCGGCCGGGCCAGCGAGCACCAGGCGATGCTGGAGTTCGCCGCCAACGTACTGGAAGCGGCGCGGGCGCGGCCGTTCGCCGACCTGACGCCGGCGTGGGCGGCCGAGCAGCGGCTACCGGAGGAGTACGCCGAGCGCGGCTGGCGGCTGGCGGTGCGCGTCGAGCCGGAGAAGGATCGGCCGCACCTCCGCCGGGTGACGGTCACCGTTCAGCTGGAGACGCCGGGCGACACGCCGCCGCGGCCGATGACGCTGATCGGCGTGTTTGCCGCGCGGACGGCCGAGACGAAGGGAGGCAAGTCATGACGGGTCGGCAATGGTCGCGTCGCCGGGCGTTCACCTTGCTAGAGGTGGCGGCGGTCCTGGCGATCCTGAGCGTGCTGATGCTGCTGTTGACCGCCGCCCTCGTTGGTGCGTTTCGCATCGAGGAACTCGCGGCCGGCAGCTATAACCGGCTGATTCGCCAGGAAGTCGTCGCCGACCAGTTCCGCGACGACGTGGCCGCCGCCTCCGCCGCCCCGAAGGAGCGGGCGAAGGATAAGGCCGGCCCCGACTGCCTGCTCCTGACCCGGCCCGACGGCGGGCAGGTCGTCTACCGATGGGAGGACGACAGCCTCGTTCGCACCGAGGTGATCGGCGGCAAGGAGTCGGCCCGCGCCCTGCCGGTCGGCAGCGGAGTGAAGGTGGCGTTCGCCCGCTCCGCCGACGATCGACTGCTTACCCTGCGGCTGAGCGAGGCGCGCGGACCGCGCAAGGTGAAACAGACCGTCGACGTGACGGCGGCACTGGGAGGGGACCTGCGATGATCGCCGTTCATTCGCTGCACGCGCCCCGCCGCGGCGCCGCCCTGCTCGTGGTGCTGGTCGCTCTCACGCTGATCACAACGCTGATGGTGACGGTCGGTTCGCTCATGGTCGCGAACCGGCGGCTGGAAGACCGCCGCGCCGAGGCGCTGCAGGCGACCTGGCTAGCGCGGGCGGGGGCCGACCTCGCTCTCGCCCGGTTGCTGGAGCGGCCCGAGAAGTACCCCGGCGAGACGGTCGAACCGATCGCGCAGGGGAAGGTCGAGGTGACGGTGAAGCCGGGCGATGAGAAAGACACGTTCCAGGTGACCAGCGAGGCGCGCTACCCGGCTGACCGCCCTTCCGCCAGCAGCCGGACGGTCACTCTGCGCGTCCGCCGCACCGTGGCCGACGGCAAGGTCCGCGTCGAGGTGCTGCCGCCGAAGCCGTGACGTCGTTCCGCAGGGAAAAAGGCAAGGCGGGCGTCGGGACCTGGTCCCGACGCCCGCCCTGTTGTGAGATGTCCGTGGGGAGGGATGGGGGAAGGCAAACAGGGGGAATCGAGACGCCCTCGCTGGGGGGACAATGAGAGCGCGCCGATCGTCAACCGATCCGGCGATGCGTCCGAGGGGGATCGGACGTCAGGGGGTGCCGGATGCGTCCATGTCGGGGCCAGTGCCGTCGCGACCAGGGGGAATGCCGCCCGCCGGGGGAGCGGGACGGTCGAGATCGCGGGGCGTTCGGCCCGTCGTCAGGACGGAGTAAGTAGAAAGCAGGTGTCGTGCCAATTCGGCCCGATGCGCTGCGACCAATCGGGCGATGCGTCGTAAGCCATGACGATACTGACGGATAGGAGACAGGTGCCGGCAGGGAGTGTGGCACCGGACCATGGGCGATGGGTGGCCTGCGGCCGGTAGATTTGTAAATCGTTCAGCAACTTCCTCCACTCGACACGCCCTGGTACAAGGCGGACGTCCCATGAAGCTCGACGGCCTGGCAGCGCACCTGTACGATCAGATCGTTCAGATCCCGCTGATCGACCCGCACACCCACATCGACCCGCACCGGCCGGCCTCGCGCAGCCTGGACGACATCCTCGGCTACCACTACTACACCGAGCTGGCCCACTCCGCCGGGATGGACCGCGACAGGGCGACGGCGTCGGAGCGGCCGCGCGAGCGGGTGCGAGCGATCCTGCAGCACATGGACCGCTACGACAACACGCTGCAGTATTCCTGGTTCCTCGAAATCGCCCGCGAGTTCCTCGGCCACGACGGCGAACAGGTCAGCGCCGCCGACGCCGACCGGCTGTTCGACCAGGCCGACCGGCTGATGGCTCAGCCCGACTGGGAGCAACGGGTGCTTCGTCAGTCGAAGTTACAACAGGTCTTCCTGACGAACGAATTCGACGATCCGCTGCAGGGGTTCGACACGAAGTTCTACGTGCCGTGTCTGCGGACCGACGACCTGGTGTTCAAGCTCGATCAGCTGGCGGTCCAGCAGCGGCTGGCGAAGGCGACGGGGATCGAGGCCGGTGACCCGGCGTCCCTGCGGCGCGCGATCACGACGCTGTTCGAGCACTTCACTCGCAACAACGCGAAGGCGTGCGCCATTTCGCTGCCGCCCGACTTCGCTCCGCTGCCGGTGACGGAGAACGAACTGGCGGCGGCGCTGCGCGACCCGTCGGCCCCGACCGCCGCGACGGTGCGCTCGCGCGGCGTGTTCTGGATGCTGGCGGAGCACTGCCGGCACTTCCACCTGCCGTTCGACCTGATGATCGGCGTGAACCGCCGGGTGTACCATGACGGCGTGTTCCAGGGGCAGGATCTGTTCGATCACCGCGTCTCGCTCGTGCAGTACGCCGAGCTGTTCAACGCCTTCCCGAGTGTGCCGTTCCCGATCTCGGTGCTGTCGAGCGGGCTGAACCAGGAGCTGGTGAGCTACAGCTGGATCTTCCCGAATGTGCTGACCAGCGGGCACTGGTGGTACTCGAACATCCCGGCGTACATTGAGCCGGACCTGCGGGCGCGGCTGGAGGGCGTTCCGAAGATAAAGCAGATCGGCTACTATAGCGATATGTACAAGCTGGAGTTCGCCCTGCCCAAGTACAACATGTATCGCCGGGTGCTGGCGAAGGTGCTGGCCGAACAGTACGTCGCCACCGGCCGGCTGAAAGTGTCCGCCGCCGTCGACCTCGCCCGCACCCTCCTCCACGACAACGTCAAATCGGTGTTCCGGGTGTAAAGAGGGGAACCACAAAGGGCACAAAGAGCACAAAGAAAGATCAGAAAGGCAGAAGGAAGAGAGCGGGAGAGAAGAGGGCGAACGACAACAAGGAAGAGGCAGAACACAAGGACAACCAGGCACGACAGCCGGGATCCGGCCGTGACGAATGCTGGTTTTTACCCTCTTTTTTATCTTCCTCTCTGTGTCTTCCTCTGTGCCCCTCTGTGTCCTCTGTGGTGAGTTCTTTCTGCTATACTGAACGCGAGGAGGAGGGGTCATGGCGTTCGTCGATCGGGTGGTGTTGTTTGTCAAGGGCGGGGACGGCGGGTCGGGCTGTTGCAGCTTCCGGCGGGAGAAGTACGTCCCCAAGGGCGGGCCGGACGGCGGCGACGGCGGCGACGGCGGTGACGTCATCGTCCGCGCCGTGGCTGGGTGCGACAGTCTTGCCGACATCGTCAACCGGAAGTTCTGGCGGGCCGACGGCGGCGGTCGCGGCACGACGGCGAACTGCCACGGCAAAAAGGCGGACGACCTCGTCATCGTCGTGCCGCCGGGCACCATCGTCTACGACCGCGAGCGCGGCAACGTGCTCCGCGACCTGACTCGCGACGGCGAACAGGTGGTCGTCGCCGTCGGCGGTCGCGGCGGACGAGGGAACAAGTCGTTCGCGACCGCCACCAACCGGGCGCCACGCCAGTTCCAGAAAGGGACGCCCGGCGAGGAACGGTGGGTGGTGCTGGAACTGAAGGTGATCGCCGACGCCGGACTGATCGGCCTGCCCAACGCCGGCAAGTCGACGCTGCTCAGCCGGCTGTCGCGGGCCACGCCGGAAATCGCCGACTACCCGTTCACCACCAAGTACCCCAACCTCGGTATGGTGACGATCGGCGGCGAGGCGGCGTTCGTGCTGGCCGACCTGCCGGGGCTGATCGAGGGGGCGCACGAGGGCGTCGGGCTGGGACATGAGTTTTTGCGCCACGTCGAGCGGACACGGGTGCTCGTCCACCTGGTCGAGCCGTTCCCGACCGACGGCACCGACCCGGTCGAGAACTACCGCACCATCCGCCGCGAACTGGAGCTGTATCGACCGGCGCTGGCCGCCAAGCCGGAGCTGCTCGCGCTGAGTAAGGCAGAACTCACTGGCGCCGACGAGGTGCGCCAGCGGCTGGAACGCGAGCTGGAGCGGCCGGTGCTGGCGATCTCCGCGGTCACCGGCGGCGGGCTGGCCGACCTGGTCCGCGGCGTGGTGGAGCGACTGAAGGCGGTCGTCGAGGCGGAGGCGCCGCCGCCGCCGCGCGTGGTTCCGCCGCATGAGCGAGACCTGATCGTCCTATGACCCCGCACGTCGTCGTCGACATCGGCAACACCCGCATCAAGTGGGGACGAGTGGCCGGCGACGGCCGGTCGATCGCCGCCACCGTGTCGCTCGGAGACGACCCGTCCACCTGGGAGGCGGCGCTCGCCGGCTGGGGAGTGAGCGCGCCGCTGGAGTGGGTGCTGGCGAGTGTGCAGCCGGCGCGGGCCGACCGGCTGGAGGTGGCTGCGCGACCGTGGGCACCAGGTCCGCGTGCTGACGCGAGCGGCGCGCTGCCGCTGGTGGTGAAGCTGCCGAAGCCGGACTGGGCGGGTATCGATCGTCTGTTGAATGGCGTGGCGGCGAAGGAGCATCTGAAGGTGGGCCGGCCGGCGGTGCTGATCGACGCCGGGTCGGCGGTGACGATCGACTGGCTCGACGAGACGCACGCCTTCTGCGGCGGAGCGATCGCGCCGGGCCTCGACCTGACCGCCGAGGCGCTGCACCGCTACACCGCGCTGTTGCGCGTCCAGGTGACGCTGCCGATTCCGCCGCTGCCCGCCGACGCTACCATCCCGGCGATGCAGGTTGGCATCTTTCTCGCCGTCTCTGGCGGCATCCGCGAGGCGGTGCGGCTGTATGCCGCCCAGGGGAAGACATCGCCGCGGGTCTTCTTCTCCGGCGGACAGCGCGCCCTTGCTGGCGCGGGCGATGGGGCTGCTCGACCCACCGGCGCCACTGCCGCCGCCGTGGACCGACTTCCTGCTGTGGCCGGAACAGACGCTGATCGGCATCCTCCGCAGCGTGGAGGCGGTGCCGTGACTGCTTCGCCGCTCGTTGCCGTGCTCACTCCGCCGGGCAAGGCGGCGGTCGCCACCCTCGGCGTGGCCGGCGAGCGGGCATGGGACGTCGTGCGGTCGCTGTTCACGCCGCGCAGGGGCGCCGGTGCCGGAGACGCCCGAGCCGGGGCAGCACTGGCTCGGCCGGTTCGGCGCCGAGCTGGCCGACGAGGTGATCGTCGCCCTCAAGCGGTTGACGCCGACGCCGCTGGTGGAGATCCACTGTCACGGCGGCAGCGCGTGGTGCGCTACCTGGTCGACCTGCTGGAGCGGCACGGCTGCACCGCCTGCGGCTGGCCGGCGTTCCTCGCCGCCGAGGGCGACGCGATCCGCGCCGAGGCCGCCGCGCGCTGGGCGCTGCGCCGACGGTGCGGACCGCCGCCATCCTGCTCGACCAGTATCACGGCGCTCACCCGCGCTGACGGCGCCGTCGAGGCGATGGCTGCCGGCGACCGGGTGACGGCGTCGGCGGCTGCTCGCCGAGATGACCGCCTGGTCGGGCGTCGGGCGGCATTTGACGGTCCTGTTCCGCGTCGTCCTCGCGGCGCGCCGAACGTCGGCAAGAGCAGCCTGGTGAACGCGGCTGGCGGCTACACGCGGGCCGTCGTCGACCCGACGCCGGGCACCACGCGCGACGTCGTCACCACCGTCGCCGCCTTCGACGGCTGGCCGGTAGAACTGACCGACACCGCCGGCCTGCGGGACGGGGCCGAGACGTTGGAGGCGCTGGGCATCGAGCAAGCGCGGGCGGCGGTCGAGCGAGCCGATCTGTGCCTCTGGCTGGTCGACGCCTCCGCCGATCCCGTCTGGCCGGGAGTGGCGTCCGACCGGGTGCGCATCGTCGTGAACAAGACCGACCTGCCGCCCGCCTGGGACCTCGACACCGTCGCCGACGCGCCGCGGGTGTCGGCGGCCACTGGCGCCGGCGTCGCCGACCTGGGCGCCGCCCTCGCCCGCTGGCTGGTGCCGCAACCGCCGCCGCCGGGTGCGCCGGTGCCGTTCACTGCTGCTCAGCGGGAAACGGTCGAGCGACTGGCACAGGCGGTGTTGGTGGGTCCCCGTTCTTTTAGCCCCCGGTGAATACACCGGGGGCGGATGCGGTCGCCTTTGTGGATGATCGTCGACCCGCACGCTCCTCGTGGGTGATCGTCGACGCACTTGCCCCCGGTGTGTTCACCGGGGGCTAAGAAAAGAACTCGCCCAACGGAAGTGGACGAACGCGAACCGGGGTGAGGTCCTTTCGAGACCCCACCCCGGCCCGTTTGCCCGCTACTCATCCGGAGGCGGCGTGAACCGCCCCCGGCAGCCGTTGGCTTACTGCGTGAACGCCGCCGAGGCCGTGGCCTGGCCGGTGCTGAACGGAGTGAAGGTACCGTTCGTGCTGGTCGACACCTTCTGGCCCTGGAGGCCGGCGGTGACGCCGGTGCGGTCCCAGGCCCGGTAGGTGATCGTCGCCGTACCGTTCGCGCCACCGGTCGGGCGGAAGCGAACCAGATCGGTGTCCCGCAGCAACAGCGAGGCGGTGGCGGACACCGTGCCGATGGCGGTGTAGGTCGTTCCGCCGTCGATCGAGTATTCCCACACCCCGTTGCTGCCGGTCAACCCGGTGATCGCGATTCCCTTTGGGTCGCCGTCGGCGTCGGTGATCGCCGACACGGCGAACGAGGCCACCTGCTGGCCGGTCGGGTTGGGACCGTTCATACCCGTTATGGAAACACCACCGGTCGTCAGTACCGGAGCGGCGTTGGGGTAGACAGTGGCCGTCGCCTGGGCGGCGCTGAACGGCGTGTAGTTGTCATTGACGGTGGTGTCCACCTTCTGGCCGGCGGTGCCGGTGGTGCGATCCCAGGCCCGGTAGGTGATCGTCGCCGACCCGGTGAAGGCGGCGGTCGGGTTGAAGCGGATCAGGTCGGTGTCCCGCAGCAGCAGCGAGGCAGAGCCGGACACGGCCCCGATGGCAGTGTAGGTGGACCCGCCGTTAGTCGAGTATTCCCACACGCCATTGGTCCCGCCTGTGGCGGTGACCGCGATCCCCTCCAGATCGGTAACGTCCGCATCGGTGGTGGATGCCGCCGCGAACGACGCCACCGTCGAGCCGAGCGGGTTTATGGTGGAGATCTTCGGCAGAGTGACGCCGGTGGTCGCCAGCACCGGGGCGATGTTGCCGCGGGCGACGGCGGTTTGCTGGCCCCCGCTGAACGCCGTATAGTCGCCACTGACGTCGGTCGACACCTGCGTACCGGCAGTGCCGGTGGTGCGGTCCCACGCCCGATACAGGATCGACGGCGTGGTGGAGTGGTAGACCGCCGCCGTCGGCCGGAAGCGGATCAGGTCGACGTCGCGTAGCAGCAGCGACTGGCTGCCGGAGACCGCCGGCATCGCCGCGTAGGTCGTGCCACCGTCGAGCGAGTATTCCCATACTCCGTCATAGCCGACGGTAGAGGTCACCGCGATGCCCTTCAGGTCCGTGGCCTCCCGGTCGGTGATGAAGACATTGGCGAACGATGCCACCGTCTGGCCGGGCGGGGTGAGGCTGGACACCTTGTTCAGAGTGACGTCCGATCCCTGCACCTGCAGTGTCGGGGCGTTGTTACTGCGGACAGTGGCCGTCTGCGTCGTCATGCTGAACGGCGTCGGGTTGCCGACGACCGCCGTCGAGACTTTGCTGGCGACGGTCCCGCCGGTCTGGTCCCAGGCGCGGTAGGTGATCGTCGCCGAGCCAACCCAGCCCGCGGCGTTCGGCTTGAACCGCACGAGATCGGTATCCCGTAGCAGCAGCGAGCTGGCCGCCGACACGGCACCGATCGCGCTGTAGGTGGTACCGCCGTTGGTCGAGTATTCCCACACCCCGTTGGTGCCGGTCACTTCGGTGATGGCGATCCCCTTCGGGTCGCCGTCCTGGTCGGTGAAACCGCTGAGGAACGACGCCACCGTCTGGCCAGGCGGGCTGGTGGACGTGACCGACGGCAGGATCGGCTCATTGTAGTAGATCCCTGGCGACTCGTTGCTGCGGAAGGTGACGGTCTGTGAGGCGGTGCTGAACGGGTAGAAGTCGCCACTCAAGCGTACCGACACCTTGGTGCCCTGCTGGTTGACCGTGGTGCCGGACTGGTCCCAGGCGCGGTAAGTCATCGGCGCCGAGCCGGTCCAGCCCGCGGTGTTGGGCAGGAACCGCACCACGTCGGTGTCGCGCAGCAGCAGCGCGCTGTCCGGCGAAACCGTGCCGATCGAGGTGATGGTGCTGCCGCCGTCCAGCGAGTACTGCCAGGTGCCGTTGCTGCCATCGATGTTGGTGACGGCGATTCCCTTCAGGGCGCCGGCGTCGGCGTCGCTGATAAAGCTGCCGGCGATCGTCCCGACGGACCGCCACGCCGGGGTGGCGCCGGTGTAGGTCGGCAGTGACGGCGGGCCGAAGGCCAGCGACGGGGCGTTGTTGCTGCGGACGACGGCGGTCTGTGTGCCGTTGCTGAACGGCGTCCGCAGGCCGGTCTTCGCCGTCGACATCTTGGTCCCCTCGCCGCCGGCGGTGAACCCGGTCTGGTCCCACGCCCGGTAGTTCAGGGTGGCGGTGCCCACGAAGTTGGTGCCGGAGGGCACGAACCGCACCAGGTCGGTGTCGCGCAGCAGCAGCCCGGCCAGCCACGAGACTGCCCCGATCGGCGTATAGGTAGTGCCGCCATTGGTCGAGTATTGCCATACTCCGCCAACGCCGGTCGTTGTCGTCACCGCGATCCCCCTGAGCGACGAGGGATCCTGGTCGGTGATGAACGAGCCGACGAACGACGCCACCGTCTGGCCGGTGGGGAGCGGGGTGTTGGTCGTCACCGACGGCAGAATCGGGCTGCCCGCGGCCAGCACCGGGGCGTCATTGTAGCTCTGCATGGTGGCCACCTGCGTGGCGGCGCTGAACGGGGTGATGCCGCCGACCGACGCCGCCGACATCTTGGTGCCCTGCTGGTTGGCGGTGGCACCGGTCTGGTCCCACGCCCGGTAGGTGATCGTGGCCGTGCCGAGGTAGATGCTGACGGTCGGCCGGAAGCGGACGAGGTCCACGTCGCGCAGCAGCAGGGCGGAGGCCGCCGACACCGTCCCGATGGCGAGGTAGGAGGTTCCCCCATTGATCGAGTATTCCCATACTCCGTTTACACCGCTGGTGGCGATGATTGCCATTCCCTTGGGCACGGCGAGACCGTCGGGGTCGGTGATGAGCGTGCCGACCAGCGAGTCGACGGTGTCGCCCGGTTGCGCGACCATCGTGCTCACCTGCGTCAGCGTCGGGCTACCGACCGCCAGCACCGGGGCGTCGTTCACCGCGTTCACGGTGATTGTCGCCGTCCGGGTGCCGGTGCTGAACGCCGATCGGCCGCCGATGGCGAACGACTGCCGCAGGTCGGCATCCCAGCCGATGGTCCCGTAACTGCGGTCCCAGGCGCGGAAGACGAAGCTGGCGGTGCCGTTGTAGTTCAGGTTCGGTAAGAAGCGGACCTTGCTGACGTCGCTGAGCAGCAGCGCCTCGGCGGACAGGTCGACGTTCCGGCCGCGCACCGAGCTAATGTCGTACCACCACACGCCGTTGTTGGTCGAGTATTGCCATACGCCGTTGGTGTTGTCGACCGACACCACGGCGATGCCGCGGTTGGCCCCGACGTCGTCGGTGATCGCGCCGCTGGTCAACCCGGAAACGAGGGTGCCAGTGTTCGCGGCGAGGGTGACGCCCTCGTTGATGGTGGTCAGGTTGGACACGCCGGGACTCAGGGTCGGGGCGGTATTATTCAGGACCCAGACGGTGGCGGTCTTGGTGATCCAGCTATAGGCGGTCTTGCCGCCGTTGGTCATGACGTTGGCCCGCGCCCCGTGGTCGGCGCCGTTGGTCCCGTCCCACGCCCGGAAGTACAGGGCGGCCGAGCCGGTGAAGCCGGATTTGGGCAGGAAGCGGACCTTGTCGGTCTCGAACAGCAACAGGGCGGACAGGTTGGTCACTGCTCCGATCGGCTTCCAGGTGGTGCCGTTGTCGATCGAATACTGCCAGGTGCCGTTATTGCCGCCGACCAGGGTGACGACGGCGATGCCGCGCGACTGGCCGACGTCGCGATCGGTGAACAGGCTGCCGGCGAAGGAGGCCACGGTGTCGCCAGCCGGGCTTGGGTCGCTGACGCCGACCGGGGTCAGGTACGGCACGCCGAACAGCAATTCCGGCGCGTCGTTGCTGGGGGTGACGGTGAGACGGGCGCTGCTGGTGGCGAGGGCGTACCGGGTGCCGTCGCCGCCGCCGCTCAGGTTGACCGTGCTGCCGGCGATGGCGCCGGTGCGGTCCCACACCCGGTAGACCAGGCTGACCGTCCCGTTGAAGTTGGCGGACGGGACAAAGCGGATCTTGTTCACGTCCGACAGCAGGCGGGCGGTCGCCGCCAGGTCGACGCGGCCGGCGCTGGCCGACAGGGCCGACCACGACAGGCCGCCGTTGATGGAGTATTGCCACTGGCCATTGGTGTTGTCCACCGCGACCACCGCCATACCCTTGCCGGTGAAGGTCGGGCCGAGCACGGTGGACACCGTCGCCCCGGCGGGAGCGGTGGTGTCTTCCGCGATGGAGCCGAGCACCACGGTGGTGTCGTCGTCGGTGATCGTCCCGGTCGAGGCGTCGGACGCCTCCACCGCGTAGCCGGTCAGCGGGGTGCTGGCGTCCAGGCTGAGGGTGGCGGTAAACGTCTCGTCCAGCTCGGCGAAGGTGTCGGCGAGGCCGGGCACCGTGACCGTCAGCGGGCCGGTGGTGCCGGCGGGGAAGGTCACCTGGCGGGTGGTGTGATCGAAGTCGTTCGCGGAGGTCGACCCGTTGGTGAAGGTGACGTTCACCTTGGCGGCAACTTCGAGCGGGCGGGACAGCGACACCTGGAACGTCGCCGAGCCGGCGCTCTCACTGACGCTGACGTCGCCAATCGTGAAGGTGGCGGTATCGTCGTTCTGAATCGTGCCCTGACCCTGGGCGTCGAGGAGGACGATGTCGGGGTCGGCGGGGCCGGTCAGGTTGACGAAGAAGGTCTCGTCCAGCTCGCCGGTGGTGTCGCACTTCACCCACGCCGTCAGCACATGCGTCTCGCCGTTGCCGCCGCCCCAGAAGTCGATCGGGGTGGCCGTTCGTGTCTCGAAGTCGGTCCCGCCGATCGCCGTGCCGTTGGCGGTGGAGGCCTGTAGAGTGAACGGGCGGCCGACGGCGCTGCTGCTGGTGACGATGAAGTTGAACGCCGTGGTCCCGTTGGTGTAGTCGAATTCGGCGCCGGCGACGTCGTTGATGGTGATGAAGGTCGTGACGTCGGTCAGGTTGATGGTGACCGTGGCCGTCCCGGACTCGACAGGGGTGCCGTTGTCGGCAGCCTGGATCTGCAGAGAATAGCTCTGGTTCACGGACTCAAAGTCGAGGACGGCCTTGTTCACGGTGATCTGGCCGCTGCTGTCGATGGCGAAGGCGTCGTCGGTGTTGCCATTGACGATCGAGTAAGTGAGCGTCTGGCCGGCGTCGGCGTCGGTCGCTGTCGCGGATCCGACAATCGTGCCGATGGCGCTGTTCTCCGGCACGGAGAACAGGTAGCTGGGGGAAAGAAAACCGGGGGCGGCCGGCGTGAGGCGGTCTTCCAGCAACAGGAGCGCGAGCGAGGGACGGCGAACGGGTTTGCTCTTGCGAACCCGGCGATGGTTGCGGCTGACAACACTTTTCAAGAAAGCAAACCAATTCTTCATCGTGACCTCACAGGTGGGGGTCTTATGGCGCATTTCACCAGGGGACCGCACCTGCCGAGATGGACGGCGATGCGGTTTTGGGGGGATTTAAGGGGACCATAGCTCGGTCCCGGCGCTCATGCGGGAAAGCGGAGGAAAATTCTGCCAATTTTCCGCAATCGCTGGCCGCGACTTCAGACCTGGCGCGAACACGGTTGCTGTCGCGGCCAGTCCGGCTATGCTGACGAGACGCCCGTTCGGTTGCCCCGAGGACTCGCAGATGGGTTATCCGACCCTGGTTCGCATCCGTCAGACATTCGAGCGGCCGCAGGTGGCCGACATCCCGGCGACCGTCACCGCCGAGCTGGAGCGGCTCGACCTCGGCCGCACCATTCGACCGGGGCAGACGGTCGCCCTGACCGCCGGTAGCCGCGGCATCGCCAACATCCCGATCATCCTCAAGGCGGTCGCCGATCATCTGAAGCGGCTGGGCGCCCGGCCGTTCCTGGTGCCGACGATGGGCAGCCACGGCGGCGGTACGGCGGCGGGGCAGCGGAAGATCATCGAGAGCTACGGCATCACCGAATCCTCCGTCGGCGTGCCGATTCGGGCGTCGATGGACACGGTGCAGGTGGCGACCACCGCCGAGGGCTGGCCGGTGCTGCTCGACCGGCACGCCCACGAGGCCGATCACATCGGCGTGGTCGGCCGCATCAAGCCGCATACCGCGTTTCACGGCCCGATCGAGAGCGGGCTGCTCAAGATGATCCTGATCGGCCTGGGCAAGCACGAGGGGGCGCTGCTGTATCACCGCATCCTGCTCGAACAGCCGTATGACAAGGTGGTGCGATCGGTCGGCCGGGCGATGCTTGGCGTGGCACCCATCGCGTTCGGGTTGGGCGTCGTCGAGAACGGCTACGACGAGACGGCGCTGATCGAGGCCGTGCCGCCGGCCGAGTTCGAGGCCCGCGAGGAGGTGCTGCTCGCCCGCGCCCGCGCCTGGTTGCCGCGCCTGCCGGTGCTGCAGGCCGACCTGCTCATCATCGACCGTATCGGCAAGGACGTGTCGGGGTCGGGGATGGACACCAACGTGGTCGGCCGCAAGCGCGCCTTCCGCGGCCAGCCGGCGCCGCCCGGCATGCCGGCGATCCGCCTGATTCACGTCCGCGACCTGACCGCGCACACCCACGGCAACGCCACCGGCATCGGTCTGGCCGACTTCACCACGACCCGCCTGGTCGAGCAGATGGACTACGGCGCGACGGTCATCAACTGCCTGACCGCCGGTTACCCGGAGGGCGCCTTCACCCCCGTCCACTTCGCCACCGACCGGCAGGTGATCGACGCCGCGCTGGCGATCATCGGCACGCGCGACCCCGAACAGGCGCGCGTGCTGCACATTCAGGACACGCTCCACCTCGACGAACTGGAGGTGTCCGAGGCGGTGCTGGACGACCCGGCGCCGCAAACGCCGTTCACCCCGGTTGGCGCACCGCGGCCGATGACGTTCGACGCCGCCGGCAGCCTCCCGCCGGTCTGACCCATCGCCCAGGTGTCAAGCGCCGCCGGCGCATTCACTCCCCCTTTCGCCAGTACAGCCGGGGTAGTCGGTCAGCTCGGCGCGGCTCGCGCGGCCGGCGGGCCGGGTGCCGTCCGCACCACCGGCGCCCGCCGCACGCCGGCCCGCCGCGGAGGGGGGAATCCTATCAGCTTGCTTTAACCTACCAACGGTTTACAATCGATGATGAACCTCTGAACGGATACGACCGCCACAGCGGGCAGGAGCCGGGATCCATCACCTCGGGAAGTCAACCGGCGGGGCGAGCCATGCAGCAATACTTGACACTGGATGAAGCGGCGAGTCGTTTGCACATTTCTCCCGACGAACTGCGGGAGATGGCCAAGAAGAAGACCATTCGCGCGTTCCAGGACCGCGGCAGCTGGCGGTTTCGCACGCAGGACATCGAGGAGCTGGCCCGGTCGCGCGGGCTGGGCAGCGACCCCGAGTTGCAGCTCGGCGAGGCGAGCAAGACGCCCGCCCCGAGCAAGTCGCATGCGTCGAGCAAGGCGGCGCCCTCGGCCAAGAAGCCGGCCGCCGACGCGCCGATCCCGCTTCTCCCCGACGACGACGATGCGGTGCCGCTCGGCCGCGAGAAGTTCGGCGACAAGGGGCCGCGCAGCAGTATCAGCGGCAAGTCGAGCAAAAACCTGCCCAAGTCGGGCAGCGACAGCGATGTCCGCCTGGTGCTCGACCACGACTTCCAGAACCTGCCCGAACCGGCGCGGCCGGAGTCGTCTGGCCCGAAGTCGACCGGCCGCAAGAGCAAGCTGGGCAAGGACAGCGGGGTACGCCTCAACCCGGCGGACGAGCCGAGCGACAGCGACGTCCGGCTGGACGAGATTGAGCGGCCCGCCAGGGGCGGCAAGCGGCCGACCGACACCTCCGAGAGCGACGTCCGCCTGCACGACCTGCCGTCCTCCTCGGGCAAGAAGGGGGCGCCCGGCCCGATCACCGAGGAGATCGACCTGGACGCCGAGGCGTCGAAGCAGGCGGAGAAGCCGCCGCACAAGGGCGGCAAGCCGAAGGCGACGATGATGGCGAACCCGTCGATGCTGCCGACGTCGTCGCCGTTCGAGTTGAGTGACCCGGACGTCGGCCTGACGTCGCCGAAGAAGCCGCGCAAGAGCGAGGTGGACAGCTCCAGCGACTTCGAGCTGGTGCCGTTCGACCAGAGCAAGGCGCCGGCCCCCGGTAGCAGCGACGACATTCCGCTCCTGACCGGCGACGAGGAGATCAACTTCGCCGCCGACGTGGCCGGGCCGAAGGCCGGCGCCAGCGGCATCAACCTGCAAGATCCCGGCGACAGCGGCATTTCGCTGGAGTCCGGCGGCAGCGACGAAATCGACTTCGAGCTGAGCCTCGACTCCGGCGTCACCCCCAAGCCGGCGGCGTCGAAGTCGGGGCCAAAGTCCGGCCCGAAGTCGGCACCCGGCAAGGCGGTCGACGAGGACTCATCCAGCGAGTTCGAGCTGAGCCTGGACGACAGCGATCAGGACAGCTCGTCGAGCGAGTTCGAGCTGAGCCTGGACGACAGCGACGACAGCTCGGTGCAGGAAGCGAGTGACAGCGAGTTCGAGCTGACCCTCGACGAGGCGGGCGGGCTGCAGGCCGAGGATGAGGCGCAGGACATCTTCGAGGAGACGGACTTCAACGTGCCGGCTCTGGAGGAATCCGGGTCGGAAGCGGTGGCGCTGGATGACGGCGACACCGACATGGAGAGCAGCGAGTTCGACATCTCGCTCGACGAGAGCGGGGAGGAGAGCGGCAGCCAGGTCGTCGCCCTGGAGGACGAGGACCAGGCCGAGGAGGGCGCCGCCACGATCGCCCGGCCGCGCAAGCAGAAGGCGGCAGCGGTCGAGGAGGCCGACGAAAGCTCGGAGGAGTTCGACGTCGACGAGCAGGCACCGCCGAAGAAGGGCAAGGGCAAGAAGAAGCCGGCAGTCGAGGTGGACGAGGACGAGGAGGACGAGGACGACCTGGAAGCGGTCGCCCCGGCGGCCGAGGCCGACTGGGGGGCGATGCCGGCGGTGTTCCTGTTCCCGACGGTGGCGGTGTTGTTCCTGGTCGGCATCATGGGGTTCGAGGTGCTGCGCGGCATGTGGGGCTACCAGCGGCCCAGCCCGGTCGGCAAGCCGGTGATCGATGCGATTGCCCGCCAGTTCGACGACTCGCTGCCGAAATGACCGTCATCGTCCCGACAGGACAAGACAGGACCGTGGTCAGGGCGTATCGGTTTATCGCGTGTCAGGAAAGTAATGCACGGGGCAAGGGGAGGTCGGAGGCGTGGAAGAAAGCCCGGAGGCAGCGGTCGTGCACCCAGCGCGAGACTTCGGAGCTGCCCGTCCCGGTGGAGCCGCGTACCGCCGTCCCACCTCTGACGGTTCGTCGACGGCCGGCAGCGGCTACGCCAGTCCCCCCCGCGGACTTGCTCGCGCCGCTCGCTGAACACGCCCGTGCGTTGCCGCGCCAGTCACCCCACGCGTGCAGCGCGGCAGGAAGTCGGCACCTCGGTGAAGCCGTACCAGCCGGTAGGCGAAGCTCAGCGGTGATCGGCGTCACCAGCGGTTCGCCCCGGCAACGGCGACCGTGCGGCGGATCGCATCCGCCGCCAGGAGCGTCGAGCTGCGCGGCGTCGTCGGCACGATCTGGGCCCAGTCCTCCGCTCAGCCAGCGCCCCGGTGTCGTCGGCCCGGGGCTGCGCGGCACCGGGGTATCCGCCGGGGGCGCCAGCGGGGTAGATGCGGGTCGGAATGCCACTCGTCGGGGCACCGCGGCCGGCGGCCCGTGGGCCGGCAGCTTGTCGGGCCGGGCGGCGGCGGCTGGCGCCTGGCGGGCGGCGCGCGCGGCGCGCTCGCCGAACGGCCAGCGGGGAGCGGATCGGCCGGGCCGCGACTTCCCGGCGGGTTAGCCCTGGCGGTGAGGCGAGGGCCGCCCAGCTCAGGGTATCCGCATAACACGAAGGCTCCGGGTGTTCTAGAGCGTAGCCCATGGCGTTTGCCCCCGGCAGGGGGCGGTGGCGCCGGTCTGACACCCTGCCCAGGGTGATCGTCGCCACGCACTTGCCCCCGGTGTGTTCACCGGGGGCTAAAAACTCGGCGTCACTGGCGGCCGAACAGGCGGCCGATGTCGAGGTAGAACACGAACACCATCAGCCCAAGGATGATCGCCAGGCCCAGGTAGGCGGCGCCCACGCGCACGGCCTCCGACGGCGGACGGCCTCGCAGCTTCTCGTAGATCAAAAACACCATGTGCCCGCCGTCGAGCACCGGGATCGGCAGGAAATTGACCACCGCCAGGTTGATGCTGATCATCGCCAGGAACAGCAGGAAGGTGGCAAAATCCTCGCCGGCGAAGGTGAACGCCTGCTTGCCGATCTCGATCGGCCCGCCCAAACTCTTGGCCGAGATCCGCCGGCTGAACAGGCTGTAGATGTTCAGATAGATCTGCTGGATGAACCCCGTGGTGCGGTCGACGCCAAACACCAGCGCCTCGGCCAGACTGTGCGCCTTCTGCCGGCGCGTGTCGGAGATCAGTAACAGGCCGCGCTCGGGCACCGGCCAGGTCGGGTCGGCGACGGCCGTGATGCCGGCCTCGGGTTCGGCGGTGGGTGCCCCGACAAACCAGCCGCGCAACCGCGCTACCCAGTTCGCCGGCGGCTCGGCCTCCTTCGCGCTGGGAACCTGGACCACTTCCTCGATCCGGTTCTCCCCCACCCGCTTGACGCGGAAGATGACCTCGGGGTAATCGCCCCGCTGCAACAGCCAGAAGTAGTGCGCCCACTGGTCGTACAATTCCTGGCCCTTGCCCCGCTTCGACGCCATCGACAGCCACTTGGTCCAGCTGACGTCGCTTGCCTTGCGGCCGCGCTGGCGGAAACGGATTTCCTGAATCACGTCGCCTGGCTTGATCCCGGCCTTCGCCGCCGGGCCGTCCGGCTCGACGCGCAGCACCGTGCTCTCCACCCAGTAGGCGATGCCGAGTTGCGGGATCGACAGCGGGGCCGCCGGGCTGATCGGCACTTCCTCGCCCAGCGCGAAGGAGTCGTCCCAGACCATCGGCTTGAGGGTGCGAACCTTCTTGGCGTCGTGGTTCTCGACGCCGCGGACGGTGAGGGTGACTCGCCACTTCTTCACGTTCTTGCCGCGATCCTGGCGGATGCGGCGGTCGATCTCGAACGGCAGGCGGACCGGGTCGAGCGCCTTTTCGTCGAGGACGATTGTCGGCTCCTCGGCGTATTGCAGCGTGACGCCGGTGATCTCCTCGCCGACCTTCAGATCGGACCCGGCGGCGGGCGACTCGGGACGGATGGCCGCCACCTTGCCCATCTTCATCGTCAGGCCGAAGGTGAGGTGGAAGGCGGGCGGGACGAGCAGGCGGGCGCGGGGGCTGTCGGCGGGGCC
Source organism: Gemmataceae bacterium (assembly GCA_046350215.1). GTDB lineage: Bacteria > Planctomycetota > Planctomycetia > Gemmatales > Gemmataceae > JAXMAU01. The sequence continues at coordinate 20,221 of JAXMAU010000065.1, forward strand.
GGCGCGGCGAACCTCGATCACCGCCGGCTTGCCTACCAGGTCCGCCATCCGGGTGCGATAGACGAACGGGTCGGCGGTCTGCCGCTTGCCGTCCTGGCTCGGGTCAGCCGGCAGCGCGAGGACGTTGAACGGCTGGTCGGGCGTGGCCGGATCGGTGGTGCCGATGATCACGTCGCCGAACTGGAAGCCGTCGGCCGGCAGGTCGACGGTTTCGGTTTTGCCCGCGGCGCGGCGGACCTCGAGCCGGAACGGTCCGTCGCCGGCCTTCACCAGCCGATCGCACAGCGCCGCCCAGGCGGCCGGCCCGGCGGGCAGCGGCGTTACCGTGCCGGCGGCCGGGTCGGTGGAGGCCAGCGGGACATCGCCTTTCGCCAGGTCGATGGCGCGGGCAGCCCCGGCGGCACTGTTCAGCGCAAACGGCTCACTGACCTCGCGGCGATAGCGTTCCGGCAGCAGTTCCAGCCGTACCGGCCGGTCGACGCCGATCACCGGCACCAGGCCGTTCTCGTCGCGATATGGCTCGATCTCGCGCTGGTGGTAGTTGCCGGTCCGGTCCTTGAACTCGAACGCCAGCGGCTGGCCGGCGCGCGACAGGGCGATCGCCACCCGCATGTCGTCGAACCACGGGTTCTTCTTGTCGTCCAGCTGGGTGAGCGTCCAGCCGGCATGAACGCCGGCGTCCCAGGCGCGCGAGGCCGGCTCGGTCCGCCAGATGATCGCCGGCGGCCGGTCGACGCCCTGGTAGCGGTAGACGAGCATGAAGACGAGCGCGCCGAACAGCACGTTCATGATGACGCCGGCGGAGATGATCAGCATCCGCTGGCCGACGGTCTTGTTCTTGAATGAGCGGGGATAGTCCTCCTCCTCGTCGGCCTCCGGCCCCTCGCCAACCATGTTGACGTAACCGCCGAGCGGCAGGAGGGCGATCTTGTACGTCGTCTCGCCACGGGTGAAGCTGCAGCCGGGCAGGGCGGGGCCGAAGCCGATGGAGAAGGTGAGGACGTGGACGTCACACCACTTGGCGGCGAGGAAGTGACCCAGCTCGTGAATGAAGACGACGAAGCCGAGGCCCAGGGCGGTCTTCAGGCCGAGCATGAGCGCATCGCCGCCCCAGGTGACGTAGGCGTAGGCGAGCAGCCCGCCGCACAAGAGCAGGTACGGCCCGTTCTGGATCCACCAGGCGGTCAGCGACAGAGGCGGCGGCGGGACCGAGGCCGGGTCGGCGGGAGCGGGCTGGGTCGCGGGCGGCGCCGGCGGCGTCACTTGCTCCGGACGGTCCGGGGAGTTCGGCTGATCCAACGGGATACCTCCTGTCGTGCCCACCGATCGCACGCAGCCAGGGCAGCCAGCGTCGGGGTGGGGTCGTAGTGGTGATGATCGAGCGCCGCCCGGCAGGCGCGCGGGATGTCAAGAAACGGTAGTTCGCCGGCCAGGAACCGACCGACGGCGGCCTCGTTGGCGGCGTTGAGCACCGCCCCACAGGTGCCGCCGCGGCGGGCCACCTCGAACCCTAATTGTAACGCCGGAAAGGTGTCGTGGTCGGGTTGCTCGAACTGCCAGGCCGTCAGTTCGCGCCAGTTCAGCCGCCGTGCCGGGCCGGGCAGCCGGTCGGGGTAGGTGAGGGCATACTGAATCGGCAGCCGCATGTCGGGCGGGGACAACTGGGCGAGGACGGAGCCGTCGCGGTACTCGACAAACGAGTGGATGACCGACTGCGGGTGGATGATGACGTCGATCCGCTCGGCCGGCAGGCCGAACAGCCAGCGCGCCTCGATCACCTCCAGCGCCTTGTTCATGAGGGTGGCGGAATCGACGGTTATCTTCCGTCCCATGCGCCAGGTCGGGTGGCGCAGCGCGTCGTCGACACTGACGGCAGCCAGCTCGGCCTTGCGCCGGCCGCGGAACGGCCCGCCGCTGCCGGTCAGCACCACCCGTTCGACGCTGTCGAGGGTATTGCCCTGCAGCGCCTGGAAGATGGCGCTGTGCTCGCTGTCGACCGGGAGCAGACGTCCGCCGCGGCGGGCGGCGAGATCGGTGACGAGCGGGCCGGCCATCACCAGCGTTTCCTTGTTGGCGACGGCGACGGTCTTGCCGGCCTCCAGCGCAGCCCAGGTGCCTTCCAGTCCGGCGGCGCCGACGATGGCAGAGACGACGGTGTCGACGTCCGGGTCGCTGGCCATGCGCGCGACGGCGTCGGCTCCTTCGAGGAGCGTGCAGCCAGGCGGCAGGCGCGTCGGGTCGAGGCGGGTTTCGGGGTCGGTGACGGCGACGAAGCGCGGGCGGAACTGGTGCGCCTGTTCGATCAGCAGGTCGACGCGGGAGTGTCCGGTGAGGCCGACGATCTCGATGCGGTCCTTGAGATGTTCGGCGACGTCGAGGGTACTGGTGCCGATGGAGCCGGTGGCGCCGGGGACCACCACCCGGGCAGGGCGAGGGCGAGGGCGAGGCGGGCAGGCAGGGACATCCGTGGTCACAGGCACACCGCAAGGGGAGGCCGGCACTCAGGCCGCAGGGTGGCGAAACGCTGCCGCATTGTAGTGGCAGGCCGGTAAGCACCCGCAAGGCGTCGTTGACGGGGCCGGACGGGCGCACAATAGCCGTGGCTGTCGGGGCATGAAATGGCGGGGAGGGCGAGCCATGCGGATGTTCGCCATCGCCCCGGCGGAGCTCGGCCAGGGGACAAACGCGCGGCGAGCACGTCCTGTCCTCCGCCGGGTGTTGCGGTCGAACGCCTGTGTCCATGCTGCCCCTCCGTTGTCTTCTGGCAGCGGCTACAAGGGAATGCAGTACGTGCGGCTCTCCTGCAGTCCGTCGACATTCTCCTTGTCGTCCGGGGCCGGCGACTTGCGGCAAGAAGCCGCCTGTCACTCAACGCCGACGACCACCGCAGCCGTACGACTTCTATTACCGGCGACCGCCCCAGATGGTGGAGGGCTTCCAGCCGTCGACGGATGGCTGACCGTCATCGCAGACCAGCATCCTCAGGAAGAGCAGCGTTCGCGGACGCGCGCCGTCAGGTTGTAGTCCGCCATCCGAATGCCTCCCTCGCCGATGACCAGGGGCTCCCTGCCGCGGCGGCTCAGGAATCGTGCCGCATACTTGCCGCGGACCACGCCGCGTATGGTGCGGAAGTCGTCTCCGGGCATCTCGTCCTCCCACTCGAATTCCATGGCCGATCACCGCCGGCAAGTCGGAGTTTTCCCCGGACACCGCGGCGACGTCGGGAAGCAGGAACTGAAGAATAGTGATCTGCCGGTATGGGCACTTCGCCTTGACGTCCGTCCCCGTCACGCCGATCATGGCCGCATCGTCCGTCTGCGTCATGCCAGAGGCCCCGCCGCCGTGGAACCCGTCGCCGTCGCCGAACTGCTCGCCGTTCGCGACCACCCGTTTCACCTGTACCACATGGGACTGGCGATCGAGGAGGCCGAGGCCGCCTACGCCGAGGAAGAGGTGCCGATCGGCGCCGTCATCGTCCACCTCGAGCATGGCGTCATCGCGCGGGCGCACAACCTGCGCGAAACGCTCCGTGACCCGACGGCCCATGCCGAGATGCTGGCGCTTACCCAGGCGGCGGCGGCGCTGCGGTCGTGGCGGCTCGAACAGTGTGCCCTCTACGTCACCCTGGAGCCGTGCCCGATGTGCGCCGGCGCCATCGTCCAGGCGCGCGTACCGCTTGTCTTCTACGGCTGCACCGACGCAAAGGCCGGCGCCTGCCACACCCTCTATCAGATCACCAGCGATCCGCGACTCAACCACCGCTGCGGCGTGCTCGGCGGCATCCTCGACGTGCCCTGTGCCGACCTGTTGCGACGGTTCTTCCTCGACCGTCGCGCCGAGGGGAAGAAATAACCCCCGCTGCATCCGGCGTCGTCGGCGCCACCGGCCTCTCATCCACCCCATCAGCAGGGAAAGCGATCGTCCCGTCTCTTCCAGCGCCCGTTGACGGCGTGTTACGCTGCACGACGCGGGCGACCACTCCGGGGGCGGGCGGCGCGCCGTCGTGAGCGGAAGTACGGGAGGAGCATGGCCGTGAGAACCCAGCTGGCAACGGTCCTGGCGGTGGCGGTCGGAGCGGCGGCGCTACTCGCGCAGACCCGCCGCGAGGTCGTCTACTCGCGGCCGACCCCGCCGTCGGCCGAGGTGCTCGATCGGCTCAACCTGCACCTGGCGTGGAACACCGCCGTGCCGATGGACGGGAAGCGCGACGGCTTCCTGCGCATCGAGGTGATCGGCCCCGACGTGTTCGTCGTCACCCGCAGCGGACTGGTCGCCCGGCTCGACGGTGAGACTGGCCGCATGCTGTGGCGGACCCGCGTCGATCGGCCGTACACCATGATGCCCTACGTCGCCGTCAACCGGCGGTCGGTCTACCTCGTCGCCAACGCCTATCTGCACAGCCTCGATCGCGAGACCGGATCGGTCCGCTGGGAGTTCCCCGTCCCGGGTGGGATCGCCGCTCCGCCCGAGGTCGACAACCGCGCCATCTACCTGACCTCGTTCGATGGCACCCTGTATGCCTTCCAGCTGCCGACCGCCGACAGCTCGATCAGCCCGGACGCCGCCGCCGTTCGTGTCACCGGCGGCTTCGGCAGCGACAGCCAGCTGGAAACGCTGCTCCGGCCGCGCGTTCGCTGGTCGGCGCAGACCAACCTGGAGCCGTCGTTCCGGCCGGTCCAGTCGACCAACCGGCTGCTCGTCGTCAGCCCCGAAGGCCGCGGCATCGTGTTCGCCAAGATCCCCAAGGAAGGCGTTCCCTCCGCCGAGCTGTATCGCTATCGCACCGAGGGCCGCATCCTGGTGCCGCCGACCGCCTACGGCGACGTCGCCTACGTCGGCTCCGACGACGGCATCCTCTACGCCCTCGACCTGCCGTCGGGCAAGGGAGTGTGGCGCTACACGGCCGGATATCGCATTACTCGTCAACCGATCAGTCTCGACGAGGACGTCTTCATCACCTCGGAGCAGGACGGGCTGACGCGGATCAACCGTGAGACCGGCGAGGCGCTGTGGCGGATCCCGCGCGGCTCCGCCCTGGTCCCCGGTGTGGCCGAGGCCGACCGTTTCCTGGCCGCCAATGACCGCTTCGTCTACACCAGCGACCACAGCGGCCGATTGCTGATTCTCGACCGCCACCGCGGCCGGCGGTTGAGCATGGTCGACACCACCGCGTACCGCTTCCCGGTGATCAACAGCGTGACCGACCGGCTGTACCTGGCCGCTCACGACGGCACCATCCTCTGCCTGCACGATTACGACCAGAAGTCGCCGATCCGCCATCGCCGTATCCTCGAGCGGCAGCTGCGCGCCCGGCTGGAGACGCCGATCAGCGCCGAGGGCGTGCGCGAGCCGATGCGCCTGGCCGACGCTCTGGAGCGGTTCACCGGCAGCTACGCGATTGAGTTCCGCATCGACGACGCGGCGTTCCGCCGGGCCGGCCTGCCGTCGCCGGCCGCTCGTAACGTCACCCTGCCGCGGATCGACAACAAGCCGCTCAGCGGTTACCTGCGGACCGTGCTGGGGCAAGCCGGGGCGTCCTACACGATCGAGGACGAGATGGTGATGGTGGTGCCGGCCCCGCCGCCGGCGAAGAAGTGACCCGGCTCCGCGTCGGCGCGGCGTTCCTGCTCGTCCTGCTCGCCGCCCCGGCGCTGGCGCTGCTCCGGCCCCTCGGTGATGGAGTGGTCCTGGCCGTGTGGCTCGACGCCGCCACTCGTTCACGGCTGCTCGTCCTTGTGAGTAACACGTTACTCCTCGGCGGCGCGACGGTGGCGTTCGCGGTGCCGGTCGGGGTGGCGCTGGCCGTGGTGCTGCACCGCACCGACCTGTCCGGCCGGCGGCTGGGGCGGCGCGTCCTGCTGGTGGCGCTGTTCGTCCCGCTGCCGCTGTGGCTGTCGGGCTGGCAGGCCGCGCTGACCTGGGCCGGCGGGGCGCTGCCGGTGAGTAACGCCGAATGGGCGCCGTGGACACTTGGCCTGACGACGGCGGCCGGACTGCACGCGCTGGCGGCGGTGCCGTGGGTGGTGCTGATCGTCGGCCGCGGCCTGGGGGCGGTCGAACCGGAGCTGGAGGAGGACGCGCAGACGGTCGGCCCGCCGGCGTGGGTGCTGGCGCGCGTCACGCTGCCGCGCTGCCGGCTGGCGATCGTCGCCGCGGCAGTGTGGACGTTCGTCCTGACGACCGGCGAGATCACCGTCACCGATTTGCTGCAGGTTCGCACCTACGCCGAGGAGGTGTATTCCCAGCTGGCCGGTCCCGAACGCGACCCGGCTGGCGGCGATCCGCTCGGCCGTGCCGTCGCCGTGGCGCTCGTCGGCGTGATGGCGACGACGCTGCTCCTGGCGCTGTTGCTCCGTCGCGCCGACCGGCTGACCCCGGCCGGTCCGGTGCCGCTGCGTCCGCCCGTCGTCCTGCCGCTGGGCCGGTTGCGCTGGCCGGCCGGTGTGGTCGTGGGCGGAATCGTCCTGACGATGCTGCTCGTGCCGCTGGCGGCGCTGGTCTGGCGGGCCGGGCTGCATGGCGAGCCTGGGATGTGGACGCTGGGCGGACTGGTCGACGAGCTGCGCCGGTCGATGGTGCATGACGCCGGCCTGCTGGGGCGAACGCTGCTGGTGGCGGCGGTGGCGGGGGCGGCGACAACGCTGCTGGCGTCGGTCTGCTGCTGGCTGGCGCGCGAGGCGAGCTGGCTGCGCGGGCTACTGCTGCTGACGGTGGCGCTGGCGTGGGCGACACCGGGGCCGCTGGTCGGCCTGGGATTGCTGGACCTGTTTCGCGGCGTTGTCGACGTGACGGAACCGTGGACCGCTGTGCCGGCGCGGCTGTTGTGGTACGGGCCGTCGCCGTTGCCGCTGATCGTCGTTGCCGTGGTCCGCTACTTCCCCTACGCGGTGGCGGTGCTGTGGCCGGCGATGGCGCTGCTGCCGCGCGAGCTGCTGGAGGCGAGCCGACTGGACGGCCGCGGGCCGCTGGGCGAGTGGTTCGCGGTGGTCGAGCCGCTGACGCGGCCGGCGGCGGGGTGCGCGGCGGCGGCGGTGGCGATCCTGTCGCTGGGCGAGCTGAGCGCCGGCAAGCTGGTGAGCACGCCCGGCGCCGAGAGTTTTGCCGAGGCGCTGTGGACGCAGATGCACTACGGCGTGACCGCCGACCTGGCGGCACGCTGTCTCTGGCTGGTGATCGTCGTCGCGTCGGCAGCGACGCTGCTGCCCGCGGCCCCGCGCAGCGTGAGTAATGGTCGTGCGGTCGGTGCCCTCGTACAGTGACGGGCGAGGTGTCGGTCCGTGTCCCATTCGCCCGCTGATTCGAGGTAGCCCATGCACCGCCGCGCTCTTTTGCAAGCGACCCTGGCCGCCGCCGCTGGGGCGGTCGTCCGCGCCGGCGACGATCGGCCCGCCGCGCCGGTGATCGAAACGCCGATCCGCCCCACCACCGGGATCGACCTGCCCGTGCTGGGCGCGCTCAAGGCGCGGGCGGCGAAGGAGATCGGCGCCTCGTCGTGGTCGATCGGCGCCGAAACGCTCGACCGGGATTTCACCGTCTACGACCACTTCAAGCGCTACCTCGGACCGCTCGGTGCCAAGGGAGTTCGACTGCAAGCCGGCTGGGCGAAGTGCGAGCGCAAGCGCGGCACTTACTCGTGGGAGTGGCTCGACGCGATCGTCGACGACGCCGTCGGCCAGGGCGTTCAGCCGTGGCTGGAGGCCAGTTACGGCAACAAGCAGTATTCCAGCGGCGGCGGCGACACCGGGCTGGGCGGCGGACTGCCGTCGTCCGCCGAGGCGCTGGCCGGCTGGGACCGCTGGGTCCGCGCCCTGGTCGAACGCTATCGCGATCGCGTTCATGAGTGGGAGGTGTGGAACGAACCGGACCTCAACAAGACCGGCACGGCGCCAGTAACCGCTTACGCCGACCTGTTTGTCCGCACGGCGACGATCGTCCGCGCCGTCCAGCCGAAGGGGCGCCTGTATGCGCTGGCCCTGGCGCATGACGTCGGCTATGCCGCTCGGTTCATCGACACTCTCAAGGAACGCGGCCGGCTCGACCTCGTCGACGCGATCACCTTCCACACCTACCCCAACAACCCGGACGCCACCGGCATCGTCGACCGCCTCCGCCAGCTGATCGCCAAAGCCGGCCGCGACATCCAGGTCCGCCAGGGGGAGACGGGAGCGCCGTCGGCCTACCAGGCGAGCTTCGCGCTGAGTGGCATTCACTGGACGGAGACGATGCAGGCGAAGTGGAACCTCCGCCGCCTGCTCGCCCACCACGCCAAGCGGGTGCCGATGAACCTGTTCACCCTGTGCGACATGCACTATGGCGCCGGCGGTCGGGTGCAGATGAACTACAAGGGGCTGCTGGCGACGCACCCGGACCGGACCGTCGCCCGCGTCAAACCGAGCTACCGCGCCGCCCAGTGCGTGTTCACGGTGTTCGACGACACCCTTGAGCCGATAGCCGATTACTCGTTCAAATCCACCGCGCTGCGGACGTTGGCGGTCACCGGCTACGGCCGCAAGGACGGCGGGCAGGCGGTGGTGTACTGGTTCAGCGACGCCCCGCCGGACGACGGGTGCGGCGCCACCGCGGTCGACCTGACCTTGCCGGCCGGCCGGTTCAGCGACCCAGTGCTGGTCGACCTGCGGACCGGCCTCGTCCACGCCGTCGCCAAGGACCGCTGGTCGCGTGCCGGCAGCGGGGTGACGTTCCGGTCGCTCCCCGCCTGCGACAGCCCGATGCTGCTGATTGAACGGACCGCCGCTCCCCTCGTGTCGAGGAAGGGCGAGGGTCGGTGACGGGGCGGCAGTGCCTCGTCATCGATCGGCCGTCCCGTTCCCCACCGCCACCGCCACGCCCCGCTCGGCGCTCCGCGCCACCGCCTCGGTGAACTCCATGTACGCCACGCCGGTGGCGAAGTCGTTCAACCGCACCGGCGCGCCGTCGCGCATCGACGCGACGAAGTCGGCCTCGACCTGCCATTTTCCCGCCTTCTCCGGCGGAATCGGGATCGGCGGCAGCTCGTCGACGCGGCACGGCGCGGCCCCGCTGGTGCGGCTGGCGCCGGTGAGGCGATCGGCCAATAAGTCGTAATGGATTACTCCGTCGCTGCCGTACAGCGTGATGTGTCCTTCCTGCCCAAACGGGGTGACGCCGCTGAACTGGTACGTGGCACGCGCCCCGCCGGGCAGCTCGGTCAGCACCTGCACGCTGTCCGGCGTGCCGACCGGGCGGCGGGCGCCGCTGTGCGGGTCGATCCGCGCCGGGATGAACGCCGTGGCCTGTGCCAGCACGCGCAGCGGCTGCGGCACCCAGCGGGTCAGCGTTTCGTGGAAGATGCCCAGCGTCAGCATGTTCAGCCCGGACAGCGCCGCGTCCTGCCGCCAGTGCAGCGGCGCCGTCGGATCGGCCAGCGCCGCCGTACGGTGGACCACCGCCACCTCGCGGAGCGTGCCGAGGAACCCGCCGTCGATCAACTCGCGCACCAACGCCCCGCCGCTCAGCCCGAACGGACTCGGCACCACCTGCGCGACCAGCCGCGGGTGCCGGCGCGCCGCGGCGAGCATGGCGCGGGCCTCGGCGGCGTTCATCGCCATCCGCGCCTCAGTCAGGACGTGCTTGCCGGCATCCAGGGCGCCGATGGTGATCGGCGCATGCAGGTACGGCCAGGTGCCGATCACCACCGCGTCGACGTCCGGGTCGGCGACGACCTGCTCCCAGCTGGCGGCGGTCCGTGGGAGGGCGTACTCCTGCGCGACGCGGGCGGACGATTCCGGACGCCGGTTGCAGACGACGACGATCTCGACGTCCGGCAGCGCTCGCAGGCCGGGGATGTGGCGGTCGCGGGTGTTGGCGCCCGCGCCGATCAGGCCGACTCGGATCATGGTAAAGTGACGGGTTGGAGGAAGGACCAGCTGTCCGCGCCGCGGACAGCCGGAGCGGATCACGCTATCATCGTAGCGAACCTGGCCCGACCGTCTGCCCCGGCCGCGGCGGCGTGTATCGAACCATGTCCCGTTGCGGTATCATGAGGGTGGGAGCCTACCCCTCGCAGGAAGGACCGCGCCGATGAGCGATCGTGATCACCTGGGCGGCATCATCCACGTCTACCAGAAGTACGACCCGGTTGAGTTCCCCAGCCCGACCGCGCCGCCGCCCGACCTCGTCTCCCCCGCGTTCGACCACTGGCTCACCTACGGCAGCATGCGCGAGCTGACCGAGGAGGAACTGGCCCGCGCTGTCCACCTCGACCTCGTTGCAGATCGCCGGCCTTGGGACCGAGCCTCGAAGCGATGCAGGAGATCCTGCGGCAGCGGAAACAGAAGATTCTGGAGACCTACGAAACCGACACGGTGCAGCACATCGCCCGGCAAGCGTTCGAGCAGCAGGCGCGGCAGGTCAACCCGCCGGGGAAACTGGCCAGGGCGTTTCACGAGGCGGTCCGCGAGGAACAGCTCTATGACCTCGAACGGTTGTGGTATCGCGCCGGCGATGAGCGCGGCGAGTTCGCCCGCGCCCTGCTCCGGCTCACCGAACGGCTCGGCGAGAAGTACCAGGTCGACGAGCTGGCCAGCAAGTATGCGTTTACTGGATCGCAGGGGTTGACGGTGCCCGAGGCGATCGAGGTCAAGCGCGAGCTGGAGCTGATCGACAAGCTGCTCAAGCAGCTGGAGGAGGCCAAGAAGACGGCGCAGATCGGCGTCATCGACATGGACGAGCTGTCGCAGTTCGTCGAACCAGGCGATGTCAACCAGCTGAGCGAGCTGCAGCAGCGCGTTCAGGAATACCTGCGGCAGATGGCCGAGCAGCAGGGGCTGGAGCAAGGCAAGCGGGGCGGCTTCCAGATGACGCCGAAGGCGTTTCGGCTGTTCCAGTCGAAGCTGCTGTCGCGCATCTTCGAGCAGATCCAGGCGTCGCGCACCGGCCGGCACACTAATCCGACCGTCGGCGAGGGGGCGGTCGAGCTGCAGCAGACGCGCCCCTACGAGTTCGGCGACTCGGTCGCGCACATGGACATTCCGGCGTCGTTCACCAACGCCATGCTTCGCGCCGGCGGCGGGCTGCCGGTGCGGCTGACCACCGCCGACATCGTCGTCCACAAGACGCGCACAACCTCAATGCGCCACCGCCGTCCTGCTCGACATGAGCGGGTCGATGCCACGACGGGCAGTACATCAACGTCAAGCGGATGGGGCTGGGCAAGCCTGACGGGCTGATCCGCAGCGAGTTCCCCGGCGACTACCTGCAGTTTTTGGAGATGTACACGTTCGCCAAACCGCGGCACGTCTCCGAACTGGCCAGCCTGATGCCCAAACCGGTGACGCTGTACGACCCGATCGTGCGGCTGCGCGCCGACATGAGCGACCCGAACATCACCGAGGCGCAGATCCCGCCGCACTTCACCAACATCCAGCACGGGCTGCAGCTGGCACGCAAATTCCTCGCCGCTCAGGACACGCCCAACCGGCAGGTGATCCTGATCCCCGACGGGCTGCCGACGGCGCACTTCGAGGGAGAGAAGCTGGACCTGCTCTATCCGCCCGACCCGCGCACCGAGACGGCCACGCTTCGCGAGGCGCAGCTGTGCGCCCGCGAGGGGATCACCATCAACCTCTTCCTGCTCGCCAGCTGGAACCAGACGCCCGAGGACGTGCGCTTCGCCTACAAGATGGCGGAGTCGACGAAGGGGCGCGTGTTCTTCACCGCCGGCCGCGAACTGGATCGCTACGTCGTCTGGGACTATCTGGCGCGGCGAAAGTCGATCATCGCCTGACGCGAGGGAGACGGTCATGCGCAACCTGCTCGCCCTGATCGCAGCGCTGGCGATCCTGTTCGCTGCGGTCGGCGGGGTCCGTGGCTGGTACACCGTCCAGTGGATGTCGGCCGGCGGCGGACGAGCGGCGTTTCTCGTCGAGGTCGACGCCTACCGTTTCGCCGGCGACGTCGTCCAGGCGGGCCGATCGGCTGCCGATGGGATCAACCGGCTGTTCGCCCCGCGCGAGAAGGCGGCGGAGAGCGCGGGTGAGTGACCGGCGCGATCATTGACCGGCGTCGAGCACCTGCCGCACCTTGCGGGCCAGGGTCAGCGGGGTGAACGGCTTTTGCAGGAAGGCGTCGGTCGCGTCGCTCACACCGTGGCGAACCACCGCGTCGTCGGTGTAGCCGCTCATGTACAGCACCCGCAGCCCCGGACGGCGGCCGCGAATCGTCTCGACCACCTGCCGGCCGCCCATCCCCGGCATCACCACGTCGGTGACCAGCAGGTGGATCGGGCCAGGATACTCCTCGGCCAGCCGGACCGCATCGGGGCCGGATTCCGCTGTGAGCACGACGTACCCCTGGCTCTCCAGCCCAATCCGCGACACCGTCCGCACCGCGTCCTCGTCCTCCACCAGCAGGACGGTTTCGCTGCCGCGCAGGGGCGAGGCGACCCCGCCGGCGGACCCGCCGGTCGACTCGGGGACGGCCGGAAACAGGATGCGGAACGTCGTCCCCTGGCCGACCCGGCTGTGTACCCGGATCAGTCCGCCGGCCTGCTCGACCACTCCGTGGACCACCGCCAGCCCCAGTCCGGTCCCTTTCCCCTGTCCCTTGGTGGTGAAGAACGGCTCGAATAGCCGGGTCAGCGTCTCGTCCGACATGCCGCAGCCGGTGTCGCTCACCACCAGCTCGGCGTAGCGGCCGGGATGGAGCGCCGGGTGGCCGGCCAGATCGTGGCCGCTGAGGAAGAGGGGGTGCGTCTCGATCGTCAGCTGGCCGCCGGTCGGCATGGCATCGCGGGCGTTCACCAGCAGGTTCATGATCACCTGCTCCAGCTGCCCCGGATCGATGCGGATACGAGGCACCGCCGGGTCGAGCACGGTGATCAGGTGGATGTCCTCGCCGACCAGGCGCGACAGCAACCGCTGCGAGTGCTCGACCACGTCGTTCAGGTCGAGCACCTTCGGCTCGACGATCGCCTTGCGGCTGAACGCCAGCAACTGGCTGGTCAGCCGCGCCGCCCGTTCGCCGGCCTCGCGAATGGCGGCCAGGGCCGGACGGTTCGAGTCGTCGGTCGCCAGGACGGCGAGCAGCAGGTCGCCGTAGCCGTTGATGACGGTGAGCAGGTTGTTGAAGTCGTGGGCCACGCCGCCGGCCAGCCGGCCGATCGCTTCCATCTTCTGCGCCTGCTGGAACTGCG
>JAXMAU010000066.1:0-32598 GCA_046350215.1 Gemmataceae bacterium
GGCGCTGACCGCGACCTCGGCGGCGCTGTCGGCGATCACCACCGGGGCGACCTCGGCCTCGGGCCGGTGCTCGGCATGCACCACCAGCCGCAGCATCAGCGGCACGAAGTCCGGCTTGAGCGGCAGATTCCCCCAGCGCGGATGTACCGGGAACCCGGCCACCAGCACCACCCCGTCGCCGTGCCGGCTCTCCACCACCGCCGGCGTGCGATCCGCCTCGAACCGCGCCACCGGCCAGCCATTGCCCCGCTTCGCCGGCAACTCCAGCCGGAAGTGGCGGTACACACGCACGGTGCGAAATGACTCCTTCGGGTTGAACACGCTCAGCGCCGGATGGCCGGGGTCGAACTCCAGCGCGGTATACGTATCCGCCTTGTCCACGTCGCCCACCGGGTCGAGCAGCGTCGCCGCCGTCAGCGTGCTGCCGCCGCGACCGGGCACCTTCGCCAGCTGCGCCGTGTAACTCGCCGCCGACACCTTGTCGCCGGGGAACACCAGCAGCCCGCCGCCGTCGGCGACGAACGCCCGCAGCCACCCCCATTGCGGATCGGTCAATGCGCCGCAGTTCGCCAGTATGACGATACTCGCATCACGCAGGGCGTCGACTGTCAACCCCGGCTGCGGCAGGTCGACCACGTCGAGCGAGCGCTGGATCTCGCGGCTGGTCGGGCCGACCGGCTTCTTGCCGTCCGCCTCGGCCGGCGCCGCCTGGCTGGTCAGGGCCGTCACCAGGTGATGCGCCTCGTCGGTCAGCGGATCGTCACTCGGGTTCCCGTTGACCACCAGCACGCGCACCTTCGGCTGCACGGTCAGGGTGAACAGGAAGCGATCGTCGTCGGGGAACACATCGGGCGTCTTGCCGGTGATCTCGAACCGCCCCCGCTGCAAGCCCGACTGCGACGGCGTGTACACCACCGACCGCGTCATCGCCTCGCCCGGCTTGACCGTCACCTGGGTGCGCGCCACTTCCTTCTCGTCGATCAGCACGCTCAGCGTCAGCTCGGCCTCGGTGCGGCCGTGGTTGACGATCCGCGGCGTCAGCACGAACGGCAGTCCGACGATCGCCCGGTTGCGCCGCGGCGCGTCGCCAACGACGGCGCGGTTCTCCAGCGCCACCGGCCGCGTGTCGCCGCCGGCGGCCTCGGTGCCGAGGCGGGTGGCGCCGACGTTGACCAGGGTGAACGGCGTGCCGGCCGGGATCAGCCGCTCCAGCCCCTGCGCCCGCGCCTCCTTCCATGTCGACGCCTGACCGTCGGTGAACAGGTAGACGACCGGGTTGGTACGCCGGTTCGCCTCCGGGCCGAACAGCTGCAGCAGGGCGGCGAACAGGTTGGCGCGCGACGACGACGGCTCCAGCGCCTCGATGCGGTCCTTGATCCCCTGCGTGTCGGTGTTGAAGCGGCTGAGCACCTCTTCCGGCCGGGCAGTGACGCGGATCAGCGTTACCTGGTCGGCCGACCGCAGCCGGTCGACCACCGACACCGCCGCTGCCTTGGCCCGATCGAGCGCCGCCGTCCCGCCGCCGCGGGCGTTCATGCTGGCCGAGCAGTCGACCAGCAGGATCACCTCGCGCCCGCCCGACCCGCCGGCACTGCCGCCGAACAGCTGGTCCCAGTGTTTCACCACCGGCCGGCAGACCATGAAGATGAGGAACAGCAGGAACAGGGTGCGCAGCATCGCCAGCAGGGCTTCGAGGAACTGCATGCGGCGGCGCTGCTGGATGTAGCTGTCGAACAGGAAGCGGAAGGTGGGCAGCTCGACCGTGCGCAGCCGGTGCAGCGTCAGCAGGTGCAGCACGATCGGCAGCGCGGCGAGCGGCAGTAACCAGAGCATCCACAGGTGTAAAACGCTCATGGCGGGTCCGGCGGGAAGGGGCAAGGTGGGAAGGCGAGGCACGCGGGGATGATTGTAGCGGCCAGGGCGGTGAGACTCAATCAGCCGAGCGCATTGTCACGCATCGGACCGAAAACGACGAACCCCCGCCGGGGGTGTCCCGGCGGGGGTTGGCAGCGTCGTTGCTCGCGGCGAGCGTTACGGCAGCTGGACCGGCTGGCCGTCGTTGCGGCAGCCGAGCAGGTTGTAGGTCTTGTGGTCGATCGTCTGCGACAGGAAACGGACCGAGCCGTCGCCGAAGACGAAGTTCGCCCCGCCGGTGTGGTTCGACTTGAACCCCCAGCCCATGTGCCAGTTCCGCCGCGAATACTTCGGCGGGCCGTCGCACTGGGTGCCGTTGGACGGGGCGTTGATCGGCACCGTGGTGGCGGCGTGCGCTGCCCCACCGCCGTTGTACTGCCACCAGTCGCCGAGGTGGTCGTTGTGCGCCGGCAGCCCCTCGCCGATCATGATGGTGTTCGACAGACCGTCGCGGATGGCGGCCATGTTCATGGTGGCGCCGATCCGGTTGAACATGCCGCGGATGTCCGACGCGGTGGTGCTGTCGCCGGC
This sequence comes from Gemmataceae bacterium, assembly GCA_046350215.1. Classification (GTDB taxonomy): domain Bacteria; phylum Planctomycetota; class Planctomycetia; order Gemmatales; family Gemmataceae; genus JAXMAU01. The sequence goes on from JAXMAU010000066.1 coordinate 2,446, forward strand.
CTCGGTGCTGTGCGTGTAGCCCATGCCGTTCACCCCGCCGCCCAGCCCGCTGACCTCCGGTTCGCACCAGCCATAGTACGGCTGGGCCGCCGCTCCGCCGCAGCCGTCCACCTTGCACTGCGGCCCCATGCTGCCCTGGTAATTGGTGACCGGCGCGGTGAAGTCCCAATCGTCGCTCGGGCAGCGGGCGACCGACAGCGGCTTCCGGGCGGGGTAGTCAACCGAGGCGTTGGCGTTGTAGTCCAGGGCCGGCGACATCTGCTTGAACAGGTTGTCCTGCTCGATGTACGGCAGCGCATAGACCAGCCAGTTCCCCTTGTTGAGGTTCCAGTCGCCGGTGTTGCCGGACCAGCCGAACTTGCCGCCGGGCGGGAACTTCTGGTTGGCGTCGTGATAGGTGTGCATCGCGAGGCCAAACTGCTTGAGGTTGTTGCTGCACTTCATGCGTGCGGCGGCCTCGCGGACCTTTTGCACCGCGGGCAGCAGCAGGCCAATGAGGATGGCGATGATGGCGATCACCACCAGCAACTCGATCAGCGTGAAGCCGCGCGAGAGACCGCGGGCTGCTCCGGACAGGCGAGAGAACGCTGGTTTCATGCACAACACTCCTGGACAAGAAATGAAGGATACGGGTGGCAAAACGCTAACATACCGCCCGCACCGGCGTTCTGGCAATATGATTCCAGCAAATGACGGACTTCGGTCGATCCGGCAGACTAGGGAGGTGGGGTAGAACGGGGCGTCTTTTCGGGGCGGGTCGTCCAGGCCACCTGCCTTACTTCCCTTCGGCTTCGGGGGCAGGCGCCTCCGGTCCGTCGTAGACTTCCGTCTCGGGGTGAGCTTCGCGCCACCGTTTCCAGGTCGTCCGCTCGTGCGGCAGGGCGGTCAACGGTAGGTCCGGCCCTTCCGTGTAGAGCCGTTTGCCGGTCGACTGGGCATAGGTCTGCCCCTGGTAACTCACCATCAACCCGTCGGTCGACCGTCCCACCTGCGACAGCGGCAGCGGCTCGCCGTCGGCCGCGCCGGTGTAGACGCGCAGGCAGTCGAAGGTGTCACAGTAGACCACCGTGACCGGGGTTTTGTCGAGCACGTCGTTGACGATGTGCCAGCGCACCTTGGACAGCGCGCGCAGGGTGTAGGCGCGGGCACGCTTGTCCACCACCACGCCGACCACCGGCAGATCGTCGGCCAGGTGGGCCGCCTTCGCAGGCTGAACCGGCGGGTTGCGGACGCCCGGTGACAGGAACGGGGTGGGCATGACCTGCCCCGGCGGCTGCTGCGTCACCACCGGCGACGGCTTCCGCCCGCACCCCGCGGCGACCAGGCACAGGATCGGGACCAGCAGCAGCGGGGAACGGAACAGGTTCACGGGAAGATCCAGCGCGAAGAACGGGGAAGTGAAAAAGCGAGCCGCCCGGTCACGGGGGCGGGACCGCCCGGCCCCGGCGACATTGCTCGGCGGCGCGATACCACATGGCGGCCAGCTCGGGCCGGTCGATCTGCTCGCACAGCCGCGCCAGCTGGAGGCGGATGGCGGCGTCGAGCGGTTTGTTCATGGCGTCCTTGCTCAGCCGGGTCAGCTCGTCGAGCGTCTTGCGCAGCCCGTCGGCCACCTGCTGCTGCCGCCGGGCGTCGTCGGGGCGACCAGCGGCCGCGTAGGCGCGAGCAAGCTGATACTGGGTGTCGTAGTCTCGGGGCTTGAGCGCGGCGGCCTTCTCCATGTCGGCCAGCGCCTGGGCAAACTCCTGGCGATCGAGGTGGACACGGCCACGGATCAGCCACAGCTCGGCCTGGGTGGGATGGTCACGGAGGGCGGGGTCGAGCAGCGCCAGGGCGTCGCCGGCGCGGCCGAGCCGCCACAGGCACTCGGCGCGCAACGCCTGGCGGGCACCGTCCTCGGCGATCCCGGCGGCCCGCGCCTCGTCGAGCACCTCCAGGGCCTGCTTGAACTCGGTCTGGCGGACCAGGCATTCGGCCAGCTCGCCGGGGACGGCGCGGCGGAACGAATCAGGCAGGTCGGCGGCCAGGGCGTCGCGGTACGCCTGGCACGCCACGTCAACCTCGGTCATGTCCTTGGAGATCAGCCCGATCAGCCGGTGGGCGCGGCCGTCGCGCGGCGCAATCTCGACCACGCGCCGCAGGTGCTGCCGCGCCTGATCGAGATTGCCCAGGTCGTACTGCACGGCGGCCAGCCCGCGCAGGGCGTCGAGCTGGTCCGGCTCCTCGTCCAGCACGAAGGCGAACAGGCGGGACGCCTCGGCCCACTCGTTCATCGCCAGCAGGGCGCGACCGCTGTACAGGGCGGCGCGGCGGCGGATTTCCCCCCGGTCGCGGACGCGGTTGAATGCCGCCACCGCCTCGGCGTACCGCTTCTGCGCGAACAGCGACTCCCCGCGCAGCAGGGCGCTGCGGTCGGAGTCGCCGGACGCTTCGAGCTGGTCGACGAGCAGGTCGGCGGCGTCCCAGTCGCCGCGGGCGACGGCCTCCTGGCCGCGCGCCAGCCGATAGGCGGGACGAGTCACCCAATACCACCAGCCGGCGCAGCCGACGGCGGCCACGACCACGACGAGTACACCGACCAGGAGGCGACGAGACATGCGAACGGCGGCCATCACCATCGACCCGAGAGAACGAGGCGGGCCGCGGTACGAAACCGCGGCCCGGGGCGGGTCACTTGGAGGTCATGTCGAGCTTGAGCGGCGACGAGTCCGGCGGCACCTTGAAGGAGAACGGGGTGGTGTTCGCCTTGGTGTACTTGTCGGGCACCAGCGACTTCGGCGGCCCCTGCTTCGCCATCCCCTGCATCATCTTCACGTATTCCGGCGAACCGGGAGTCATGGCGGCGCCAGGCGCTGGCCCCTTGCTTTCCGTCTTGACGACGGTCGCCTTGTAGTTCCCCGCCGGAACGCCCGACTTGCCACGAGACGACAGGGTGAACTTGCCGCTGGCGTCGGTGGTTCCCTCGGCACTCGGGGCGCCGGGGTTTTCCGCATTGGTGAACGACACCATGGCGCCTTCGAGCGGCTTGCCGTCCAGGGTGACGACTCCGTCCACGGACTTCATCCCGCCGCCGCAACCGATCAGGGCAAACGGAACGACAACGATCGACAGGGCGAGCAGTTTGCGAAACATGAGCAGCGAAACTCCTGGCAGGGCGAGTGCAAATGAGGAAGCCCCCGCCCGAATGACTCGGGCGGGGGAGGGTGAGTCAGGCCGGTGGGTTACGGCAGCTGGACCGGCTGGCCGTCGTTGCGGCAGCCGAGCAGCTGATAGGTCTTGTGGTCGATCGTCTGCGACAGGAACCGGACCGAGCCGTCACCAAAGACGAAGTTCGCCCCGTTGGTGTGGTTCGACTTGAACCCGGCCGAGATGTTCCAGTTGTCGCGACGGTTCTGGCAGGTGGTATTGTCCGCCTTCGTCAGGAAATTGATCGGAACGATCGTCGAGGTGAAGGCGACACCGCCGTTGTAGTGATACCAGCCGCCGTTGGTCATGTGGTCGTGACTCTGCGGCAGAGTTTCCCCAACCATGATGGTGTTGGACAGGCCGTCCTTGACGCTCGCCATGTTCATGACGGCGCCGAGCCGGTTGAACAGGCCACGGATATCCGACGCGCTGCCGGAGTTCCCATGGTCCGGGCTGGTGGTGTAACCCCAGTTGATAGCGGTCTGGCAGTACTGCTGGTTGGGCATGTAGCCGCCGCAGCCCATGCCGCTGGCATCCATGCATTGCGGCCCCATGCTGCCGGAGTAACTGGACCACTGGTTAGTGAACTCGTGGTCGTCGCTCGGGCACCGGCCATACGGCAGCGGCTTGCGGTAGTTCGGGTTGGCGTTGAACCAGTCGTTCGACCCACCGTTGTTGCTGGTGTTGGCCGGCACGTTGGTCGGCTGCGCGGTGGGGGAGGTGACGTTGGCGGTGGTGAGCAGCTTGAACAGGTTGTCCTGTTCCAGGTAAGGCAGGGAGTAAACCAGCCAGGTCCCGCGATCCGGGCCCCAGTTCCCGTCCCACTGGTTGGGATTCGGGAAATTGCCGCAAACCCCACCTTGCGGGAACTTGTTGTTGGCGTCGTGGTAGCTGTGCATGGCGATGCCAATCTGCTTCAGATTGCTCTGGCACTTCATCCGCGAGGCGGCCTCGCGGACTTTCTGAACCGCCGGCAGCAGCAGACCGATCAGGATAGCGATGATGGCAATCACAACTAGCAGTTCAATCAGCGTGAAGCCGCGCGAGAAGAGTCGCGCTACCCCCGGGAACCGGGAGAGAGACCGTCGCATCGAGAATCCTCCTGAACATGACTTAGACGAAGGAAGACAGGATGTGGGCAACTTAATCGCTCCTTCGGTGCCGTGTCAAAGGAGAATTCAGCGCGATTTCACGATTTTTCCACATTACTCGTGTCAGCGCGGCGAAGAACCGGCCTCGGCGATACGACGGTGCAGCGACGCCTCCGCCGGACGGCCCTTGCGCTGGTAGTGCTCGGCGAGGGCGCGGTGAGCCAGCGGGTGGTTCGGCCGCAGCGCCAGCGCGCTGCTCAGCCAGCGGAAACCCTCCTCCTCCTTGCCATTGCGGAGATAAATGTCTCCTGCCTGGGCGCGGAGGTCGGCGTTGTTTGGGTCGGCCGAGATCGCCTTGGTCAGCGACGAAAGCCGGTCCAGATCCTGCTCCGCCTGCTTCATCTGCCGCTCGCATGCGGCGATCTCGTCCGGCTTGCCGACCTGCTGGAGGCACCGCAGCAGGGTGTACAGCACGACCGGGTCGTGCGGCTGCAGCTCGGCGGCGCGGCGAAGCATGCCAATCGCGTCGGCGGCCCGGCCGCGCTCGAGGTCGAGCTTGCCGCGAAGAAAGATGGCGTCGCCGTGAGCGGGATACCGCTTGATGATTCGATCGAGCACCGCGGCGGCGCGGTCTGCCTCGCCCAGCCCTTGCCGGCTCTTCGCCAGCTCGATCTGCACCTCGGCGTCGTCGGGGTACTCCGCGTCCAGCGCCTCGGCGACCGGGCGAGCTTCGGCCGGTCGATTCATGACATTGAGCATCCGCGCCAGCCCGAGCCGATACGACTTTCGCGTCGGGTCCAGTTCGGCCGCCTTGCCGTAGGCCTCCGCCGCCTTCGGCTTGAGCAGCTTGTGTTCGAGGATGACACCGGCGTTGTACCACGCCAGCGGGCTGTCCGGCCGCAGCGCCAGCCATCGGCCGACGGTGTCGCCGGCCTGGTCCATCTGGTAGTTGCGGATATAGGCGGGGGTGAGGATCTCGACGATCAGCGCCGAGTCGGGGTGCTCCGCCTTCAGACACTGCTGGAGGTATTTCTCGGCGGCGGGCAGGTCGCCGGTCTGTACCTGCAGCAGTGCTCGCTCCAGGTCGATGGCCTGGTCGACCCAGCCCAGCTCGGCGGCGGTGTCGAGCCGGCGGACCGCTTCGGTCAGGTCGCCGGTCCGCCGCGCCGCCTGGGCAGCGAGAAACTGCACCTCGCCGCTGTCCGGCCAGGCGCGCAGGCAGACCGCCAGGTGCGTTCGGGCCGCCGCCGGGTCGTCGCGCGCCAGCGCCGCCCGCGCCGCCGTCAACTGCCGCCACGTTCGTACCTGTCCGGCGATCGCCCACCCGGACAGCCCCAGGGCGACCAGCAGGACGGCGCCGATGCCGACCTGAACCACGCGACGCGACGCGGCCATGTGCTCGATCCGACGGGTGAGGGAGAAGGGAACTCCCTGGCACTACACCAGATCGGCCGACCGAGTGTCAAGGGGCGCCGCGAGTTCCGTTCACCCGAGCGGCCGGCCGGTGAGCCGTTCGTAAGCCTCCAGGTATTTCTGGCGTGTCCGCTCGACCACGTCGGCCGGCAGCGGCGGCGGCGGGCTGTTCTTGTCCCAGCCGCTGCTCTCCAGCCAGTCGCGGACGAACTGCTTGTCGAACGACGGCGGGTTGCTGCCGACCCGGTAGCCGGCGGCCGGCCAGAACCGCGAGCTGTCCGGCGTCAGCACCTCGTCGATCAGGATCACCCCGCCGTCGGCCAGCTGCCCCCACTCGAACTTGGTGTCGGCGAGCAACAGCCCGCGGCTCTCGGCGTAGCGGCGGGCACGGGTGTACACGTCCACGCTGCGCTGCCGCAGCTCGTCGGCCAGCGCGGCGCCGACCAGCTCCGTCATGCGGTCGAACGAGATGTTCTCGTCGTGGCCCGACTCCTCCTTGGTCGCCGGCGTGAAGATCGGCTCGGGCAGCCGCTCCGCCTGCCGCAGCCCCGCCGGCAGCGCGATGCCGCACACCGCGCCCGTCGACTGGTACTCCTTCCAGCCGGAACCGACCAGGTAGCCGCGGACGACGCACTCGATCGGCACCACCTGCGTCTTGCGGACCAGGCACGAGCGGCCTTGCAGCTCGGCGCGGTACGGCTGGAACTCCGGCCCCATGTCGGCGACATCGGTGCTCAGCAGGTGGTTGGGCACCGCCAGATGGTCGAGCCAGAACAGCGTCAGCGCCGTCAGCACGCGGCCCTTGTCGGGGATGCCGGTCGGCAGCACCCAGTCGAACGCGCTGATCCGGTCGGTGGCGACCAGCACCAGCCGGTCGCCCAGGTCGTAGACGTCCCGCACCTTGCCGCGGCGGCACGGCACGCCGGGGACGTGGCTCTGCAAAAGCACGCTCATGCGCTCCCTTTCACGCCAGGGCGGTCACGGCTGGTCCCAGAGGCTGTGGCACTTGTCGCCGGAGTCAATCCGCTCGTAGGTGTGAGCGCCGAAGAAGTCGCGCTGCGCCTGGATCAGGTTGGTCGGCAGGCCCCCGGAGCGCAGCTCGTCCAGGTAGGCGAGCGACCCCATCAGGCACGGCACCGGCACGCCCATCTCGATGGCGGTGCGGATCGTCTGCCGCAGCGCGGTGTCGCACGCCTTCAGCCTGGCGACGATGCTCGGGGCGGCGAGCAGGCTGGGCAGGCCGGCGTTCTCGCTGTAGGCAGTGCGGATGTCCTGCAAGAGCGCCGAGCGGATGATGCACCCGCCCCGCCAGATCCGCGCCACTTCCGCCAGGTCCACTCCGTAGCCGTACTCCTTCGACGCCACCCGCAGCAGGTCCAGCCCCTGCGCGTAGCTGAGGATGAACGAGGCATAGAGCGCCTGGCCGACCTGTCGAACGAACGCCGGCCGATCGCCGGCGTACACCGCCACCGGAGTGCCGAGCGCCGCGTGGACCGCCTTGCGTTCGTCGGCCATGCCGGACAGGTTGCGGGCCATGACGGCGAGGTCGATGGTCGGGATCGGCACCGTCAGGTCGAGGGCGTCCTGCGACGTCCACTTGCCGGTGCCCTTCTGGCGGGCGACGTCCTTGACCATGTCGAGCAGCCGGCCGTTACCGCCCTTGTCGTCCTTTTTCAGGAAGATGGTCGCCGTGATCTCGATGAGGAACGAGGCCAGTTCGCCGCGGTTCCACTCGGCGAAGGTGGCGTGCAGCTCGTCGTTGCTCAGGCCGACGCCGCGACGGAGGATGTCGTAGGTTTCGGCGATGAGCTGCATCAGGCCGTATTCGATGCCGTTATGGACCATCTTGACGTAATGTCCGGCGGAGCCGGTGCCGACCCAGCCGACGCACGGGTCGCCGTTGACCTTGGCGGCGATCGCTTCCAGGACCGGGTGGACGCGCTCGTAGGACTCCTTCGGTCCGCCGGGCATCATCGCCGGGCCGTGGCGAGCGCCGGCCTCACCGCCGGAGACACCCATGCCGAAGAAGTTCACCCCCTTCTCCTTGCACATCGCGCCGCGACGATCGGTGTCCTTGAAGAAGGAGTTGCCGGCGTCGATGACCAGGTCGCCCGGCTCGACCAGCTTGAGCAGGTCGGCGAGGCCGGCGTCGACCGCCTTGTCCGGCACGAGCAGGACGATCGTCCGCGGCTTCTCCAGCGCGGCGACCAGCTCCGCCAGCGACGCCACCGCCGTCACCGGCTTGCCGGCACCCTCGCTGCCGAGGGCCTGCCCCTTCGCCGGTTCCCTGTCATAGCCCGCCACGGCAAACCCGTGGTCTGCCATGTTCAGCACCAGGCTGCGGCCCATCACCCCCAGGCCGACCATGCCGATCCGGTAGAGCTTCTTGTCGTCGGACATCGGGATACCTCGCTGCGCTCGGAGTAGTCAGTAGTCAGTAGTCAGTAGTCAGTAGGAAGACAGAAAACAGCCGTGGACAGCGCCGGTCCCGCTGGTGAGGCGAGCGGGAGCACGTAAGCCTCGTTGTGGCCCGGTCTCCTGACCGGGCCCCCTGGCCGACCGAAGGTCTCCTCGCGCCCGAGGAGACCTGCGGTCCCAACCGTGGCAAGGTCGGGAGACCTTGCCCACAGCCTGCCAGACCGGATGGCGATCGACGCGATGTCCACCGCTGCCTTCATCTTTCTACTGACTACTGACTACTGGCTACTGACTACTTACGCTCTGACGCCCTGACTACTGCGCGCGCAGCGAGCCCAAAGGCCGCGACCGCACCGGGTCGACGTCGATGCCGAGGCGATCGGCCAGCACCAGGAAGCGCTCGACCCAGAACTGCGCCGCGTCGTCGCCGGCCGAGGAGTGCGCCGCCTGCACCGGGTAGAGCGACCGCATCAGCTCGAAAAAGACGTTCTGCGGCTTCCACAGGTCGGCCGATAGCGGCAGCTCGCCCACCAGCTCCACCCCGGTCAGCAGCGCCTCCATCACCTCCATCGTCGTCGGCTTCGCCCGCCAGCGATCGGCGGCCACGTTCAGGATGTGCGTGAACCGATAGCTGAGCGCCGTCGCCTCCAGCGTTACCCCCCACTCGCGCGCCTGGGCGAACAGCTTCTTGATGCGCGGGAAGTCCGGCTCGTCCTCGTCCAGCGCCCAGCGCAGCTCGGTGTTGAACAGTACCTCGGCGGCCACCCGCAGCGGCATCGGCAGCGGCACGTTCAGGTGCTTGAGGAAGTGCATCAACGGCTGTCCCTGCTCGTAGATGCGCGCGTATCGATCGAGGGTGGCGGCCAGCTCCTGGTGCAACAACTGCTTGAGCACCTTGCGCTGCTCGTCGCGGAACAGCGACGCCACCGAGTGTGTCGACTCGCCGAAGTGGCGGTCGAGCAGCCGCACCACCTGCGGCGTGTCCACCCGCGCGAACGCCTCGGCGAACACCCGCACCAGGCGGCGATACGCCTCCTCGCCGGGAAACGTACACACCCCGCCGTTGACGTTGTGGTCGCCCAGGTGAACGGCGGCGTAGGCGAAGTGCCACGTTTCGCGGGTGACCTCGGACGTGAGCGTGGCGTGGCCGACGTTCATCCGCACCTTGCCGGCCTCGAACGTGCGCTCGTCGTGCCGCTCGACGGCGTAGCAGAACAACCGGCCGGCCTGCGGGTAGTTCTCGAACAGCGAGCTGACTGCGTAGTGGGCGCCGACGTGGTGCCGCTCCACCTTGGCCAGACGGATGTACTTCTCGTACACCGCGCGCCCCGACGTATGCTCCGCCAGGTTGCTCGGCGCCTTCTCCAGCGATTGCAGGAACGCCTCCTCCAGCGGTCGATCGAACAGCGCCTCGCCCAGCTGGACGGCGCGGCCGGCGTAGGCCAGGATTTGCGTCGTTTCCAGACCGGAAATCTCGTCGAAAAACCAGCCGCAGCTGGTGTACATGAGCATCAGGTGGCGCTGCAACTCCATCAGTTGCAGCACGCGGACGCGCTCGGCCGGATCGAGCGGGCGACGCGCGTGTCGGTCGAGGAAGCGATCCTGCGTCTCCGGGGTACGGTCGAGCAGGACGCGCACATAGTCGTTGCGCGCCGCCCACGGATCGGCCAGCAGTGCCCCGGCCTGCGCCTCGTACAGCGGCGCCACCGCGTCGCGGAGGTCGTCCAGCGCCTGCCGCAGCGGCCCCCGCCAGCGCTGGTTCCAGCCCGGCCGGCCGGAGTTGCAGCCGCAGTCCGACCGCCACCGCTCCACCCCGTGCGCGCAGCTCCAGGCGGTGTTCTCCAGAATGTCCACTTCCCACGTCGGCGGATGCTTCTCCAGAAACTCGCCGTAGTTGGTCAGCTTCGCCGCCGGGGTCGACTCGATGAACCGCAGCGCATACGCCAGCGCCATGTCGCCGTGATGGTGGTGGTGGCCGTAGGACTCACCGTCGGTCGCGAGGTGCGCCAGCTGCGGCTCGTCCAGGTCGGCGGTGAACGCCTCCTGCAGCCGGCGGGCCAGCGCCTCGCCGTTGTGCAGGATCCGCTCGAACGCCACCGCCTGGCTGATCGCCCCGTTGTAGAAGAACACCGCGATCGACCGGCCCGACGGCAACCGCTGCAGGTAGGCCCGATGGGTCGGCACCTTCGCCCCGGTGACGTCGGTCCACTCCGCCTCCTCCTCGGCCTCCTCGCCGGCCAGCGGGCGAATGCGCCCGGCCTGGGCCGGAGCGAGGACGGTGAACTGAATGCCGTGCGCCGCCAGCACCTCCAGCGTCTCCAGATCGACGGCGGTTTCGGCCAGCCACATCCCCTCCGGCTCGCGGCCGAACCGCCAGACGAAGTCGCGGATGCCCCACACCACCTGTGTTACCTTGTCGCGCGGGTTGGCCAGCGGCATGATGACGTGGTTGTAGACCTGGGCCATCGCTGAGCCGTGGCCGGAGAAGCGCGCCTGGCTATCCTGGTCGGCCTGCAGAATTCCCTGATAGACCTCCGCCGCCTTATCCTGCAGCCACGCCAGCAGCGTCGGCCCGAGGTTGAAGCTGATGCGCGAATAGTTGTTCACCAGACGGGCAATGCGCCCCTCGTGGCCGAGGATGCGCGAGAAGGCGTTGGGGCCGTAGCACTCGGCGGTGATGCGTTCGTTCCAGTCGTGAAAGGGGTAGGCGGAGTCCTGCACCTCGACCATGTCGAGCCACGGGTTTTCGCGCGGCGGCTGGTAGAAGTGGCCGTGGATGCAGATATATCGATCCATGCAGGCAGTCCCCTGGCCGCGGTGCCGGCCCCGCGGTCCCGGAGAGCGAGGGCGCGCCTGGCAGCGGGCGGCGGTCGAGTGTCGGGCGAAACCATCCGCCTATTCAACAGATCGGCGGCGGCGACGTCTAGCGCCGCCCGCCCACCGGCACGCCGGCCGGCTGGCCGATGCGGACCCGGTTCGTCGTTGAAATTCAGCTGCCGATGTGCTCTACATAGTGGGTGAAGCACTCTACGAGTCCGCGACCGGCGTGCGGCGGCCGTCACTGCGGCGATCCCGTTTGGATCGCGCCTGGTCTGGGTTTCGCAAGCAATAAGGCATTACTCCATGCGGCACAGTCCCAGCCGGGGCGAGGGGTCCAGGCGCCGTTCGCCGGTGCCGGCTGTCCTTGTGGCCGGCGGCCTGGGGGCGGCCCCGGCCCTGCTCCCGTGGTCGGCGGACACCGCACTGTATCCCGTCGGCCTGCTGCTGGCGGCCGGGCTGGTACTCATCGTGGCGCTGCTGATCGACCGGCGCCGCCGCGTCCAGCGGCGAACCGACCAGCGCGAGCTGCATCAGCTGCAGGCCATCCTGCGCAGCATCGGCGACGGGGTCATCACCACCGACACGCGCGGTCACGTCACCTTCCTGAATCCGGAGGCGGAACAGCTGACCGGCTGGCTCGACCCGGACGCCCGCGGTCGGCCGCACACCGAGGTGTTCCGCATCCTCCACGAGCACACCCGCCAGCCGATCGCCAGCCCGGTGGAGGGAGTGCTCGCCAGCCGCGAGGTGGTCGGGCTGGCCAACCACACCGTCCTGCTCAGTCGCGACGGCCGTGAGCTGGCCATCGACGATTGCGCCGCCCCCGTCCTCGACGCCGAGCAGCGGCTGCTCGGCAGCGTGCTGGTGTTCCGCGACGTCGACCGCAAGCGGCGCTACGAGCAGCAGCTGCTCGCCCAGCAGACGCAACTGCAGCGGCAGAACGAACTGCTCGCCACCCTCGCCCAGCTGCAGGGCCGGTTCATCGCCGGCGGCCCGGTGCCGGAGGTGTTCGATGAGATGCTGGCGACGGTGATCCGGATCAGCGGCAGCACCTACGGGTTCATCGCCGAGCTGTTCCATGACGCCGACGGCACCACCTATCTTCAGACCCACGCGATCAGCAACGTCGTCTGGTCTCCCCCGCGGGAGGCCACCCGGCAGATGCGGTTCACCACGCTGCGATCGCTGTTCGGGGCGGTCGTCACCACCGGCCGGCCGGTGATCGCCAACGAACCGGCGACCGACCCGCGCCGGTGCGGGCTGCCGCCCGGCCACCCGCCCCTGCACTGCTTCCTCGGTCTGCCGATCCACGCCGGCGGCGAGGTGGCGGGGGTGATCGGCGTGGCCAACCGCGCTGGTGGCTACAGCCTCGACCTGGTCGAGTTCCTCGCCCCGGTGGTCGCCACCTGCAACACCCTGACCGTCGCCCTGCGCAGCCAGCGGCAGCGACAGGCGGCGGAACAGGCGCTGGCCGCCAGCCAGGAGCGGCTGACGCTGGCGCTGCAGGCGGGGCAGATGGGCATCTACGACTGGGACCTGAGCACTGGCCGGCTGATCTGGTCGGCGGAGCATGAGCGGCTGTTCGGCCTGGCCGCGGGGACGTTCGCCCAGACTTACGAGGCGTTCGCCGCCTTCGTCCACCCCGACGACCTGCCGCGCATCCGTGCCTCCGCCCAGTACGCCCGCGACACGCGGACCGAGTGCCACACCGAGTACCGCATCCGCCGGGCCGACGGGGCGTCGCGCTGGATGGCGGCCCGCGGCCGGTTCCTGCTCGACGACCGCGGGGAGCCGTACCGCATGATCGGGGTGGCCCAGGACGTCTCCGACCGCAAGCAGGCCGAGGCCGAGCGCGACCGGCTGGCGATGATCGCCCGGCGGACGGCCAACGGGGTCATCGTGACCGACGCCGCCGGCCGCATCGAGTGGGTCAACGACGGGTTTACCCGGCTGAGCGGATACACCCTCGACGACGTCCGCGGCCGCCGCCCAGCCGACTTCCTGCACGGTCCCGGGACCGACCAGGCGACGGTCGCCCGACTCGCCCGCAGCGAGGGGGTCCACCAGGGACTGCTCCAGTATCACCGCGACGGCCGACCGTACTGGATCGATCTGGAGGTGCAGGCGGTCCACGACGAGCACGGTCGGCTGGTCAGCTATCTGAGCCTGGAGCTGGACATCACCGCCCGCAAGCTGGCCGAAACCGCCCTCCGCGAGAGCGAGGCGCGGTATCGGATGATCGTCGACAACATGCAGGACACCGTGTCGCTGCACGACACGACCGGGCGAATGCTGTTTGTCACCCCGTCGGCCATCCGGCTGACCGGGTTCTCGGTGGCCGAGACGATCGCCGCCGACCTGCCGACGATCGTCCACCCCGACGACCTGCCGGGGGTGTACGCGGGGCTGGCGGTGGTGTTACGGGGCGACCCCACCCAGACCGTGTGGCGGCACCGCTGCCATGACGGCGGCTACGTCTGGCTGGAGACGCTGGCCACCCCGGTGCGCGACGCCGCCGGGACGGTGGTACGGATCGTGTGCAATTCAAGAGATATTTCGGATCGTAAAAAGAAGGAGACCCTGGAGGAACAGCTGCGCCAGGCGCAGAAGATGGAGGCGGTCGGCCAGCTGGCCGGCGGCATCGCCCACGACTTCAACAACCTGCTCACCGTCATCACCGGCGCTGGCCGCCTGGCGCTGGACGCCCTCGCTGCCGACCACCCGGCGCACGAGCTGATCGACCAGCTGATGGACGCCAGCTACCGGGCCGCCGACCTGATCCGCGGGCTGCTGGCGTTCAGCCGCAAGCAGGTGCTCGCCCCGCGCATCCTCGACGTCGGCGACCTGGTGCGGCGCGTCGAGCGGATGCTCGTCCGCGTGCTGGGCGAGGGGATCTCCCTGGAGGTGCGGACGCCGGCCGACGACGGGTGGCACGTCTTCGCCGATCCGGTGCAGCTGGAGCAGGTGCTCATCAACCTGGCGGTCAACGCCCGCGACGCCATGCCCGCCGGCGGCCGGCTGAGAGTCGAGGTGGAGGGCGCGGAACTGGACGCCGCCGCGGCGGCCGCTTTTCCCGAGGCCGCGGCCGGCGCCTACGTCCTCCTGACCGTGGCCGACACCGGCTGCGGGATGACCGAGGAGACGCGGACGCGGCTGTTCGAGCCGTTCTTCACCACCAAGGGGCCGGACCGCGGCACCGGGCTGGGGCTGGCCACCGTGTACGGCATCGTCCGCCAGAGCAACGGCTTCCTGACCGTCGACTCGCTGGTCGGCCGCGGCAGCACCTTCCGGCTGTACTTCCCGCGGTCGCACGAACCGTCGGCGCCGGCGCCGGCCCCGGCGGCCTCGCCGCCTCCACCCGTCGTTCGAGGGCACACCATCCTGCTGGTCGAGGACGAGGCGACGTTGCGCCGCCTGGCGCGGCGGATCCTGGAGCGGGAAGGGTTTCGGGTGCTGGAGGCGTCGTCGGGTGAGGAGGCGCTGACGTGCCGTGCGGCGCATCCCGGGCCGATCGACCTGCTCGTCACCGACGTCGTGATGGCCGGCATGAGCGGGGCGGACCTGGCGCGACGGCTCGCGCAAACGGGTGCCGCTCTCCCGGTGCTGTACATTTCCGGCTACCCGGCCGACCTCCTCGGCGAGAAGGGGGTGTTACGTCCCGACACCGCGTTCCTGCAGAAGCCGTTTCGCCTGGAAGCCCTGGTCGAGCGGGTCCGCCGGGCGCTGCAGACCGACGGCGGCTGACGGCGGAGCGATTTCACCCCATCCCCACCCCGGCTTCATCTCGCCGTCATCCGCCGCCGGGACAATCGACGGATCGGCGGGTGACGCGGCGACCCGCCGAAGAATCCGTTTGGCGAGCCGGCACGGTTTCGACTATACCTACGGAGAGGACACTCCGGTTGCCCAGGATGGGCGGCGGGGGTCCAGGGAACCGGACGGCACGACGCCGGCCGGCCGGGAGGCGAGACGGCGGAGTCGTCAAACAGCCTCCGGGTCGGATTCAGGGCGGCCGGTGCGCGTCTGTCGCCGCATCTCGGAGGAGCACCCGTGGTCGGACCCTGGCGGCAATGGCTCGCGCGCTTCAACCTGCACCCGTATGCCCGCCGGCAGGCCGTGGTCCTCATCAACGGCCTGTCCGAACAGTCGGAGAGCTGGTTTCGTAACCTGCCCTACTGGCGGCGACACTTCGACGTCTACACCCCGCAGCTGCTGGTCTACGATGGCCCCGGACTGCACGAGCGGATCGACCGCGGTCTGCCGATCACTGTCGACTACCTGGTCGAGCAGCTGCACCTGTACCTGACTCACTTCGTACAGCGCCCACCGTACCACCTGGTCGCCGCCAGCCTGGGCGGCAAGGTGGCGGTGGAGTACGCCGCTCGCTATCCCCAGAACGTCGGCCGGCTGGTGCTGCTGTGCCCCTCCGGCATGGGCGACGCGGAGCGGCTGCCGATCGTCGAGGGGGTTCGCCGCAACGACCTGAAGGCGCTGGTCGACAGCGTGTTCCACGACC
The DNA here is from genome assembly GCA_046350215.1 of Gemmataceae bacterium. GTDB lineage: Bacteria > Planctomycetota > Planctomycetia > Gemmatales > Gemmataceae > JAXMAU01. The sequence continues at coordinate 17,890 of JAXMAU010000066.1, forward strand.
CCCGCCAGCTGGATGCCGGGCTGATCGCGTACTACGAACGGCAGTTCGCCAGCCGGCTGTGGAAGATCGGCCTGCTGCGCACCCTGCGCGGCACGATGGACCACATCGTCCGCGACCGGCTGCCGGACGTGCCTCATCCCACCCTGCTGGTGAGCGGGGCGGACGACCGGATCGTCGACCCGCACACCGCCGCCGAGGCGGTCCAGCTGCTGCCGAACGGCCACTATCTGTCGATCCCGCAGTGCGGTCACGCGCCGCAGATGGAGAAACCGTGGCTGGTCAACCGGCTGGTGGTGCAGTTCCTGACCAGTCCGCTGCCGTCGCCGAACGTGCGGCTGTCGCGGCTTGCGCTGGCCAGCCCGAACACGCTGCTGTGAGCCGATGACGCCGCTCGACACCTTGCTCGGAAGCGCGTTCGTCCGGCGCATGGCCGACGCGGCGCTGCGCGCCTACGCCCGTCACCGCGTCGCCGCGGTCGATCGCCAAAACCCGCGGCGAGTGCAGGAGCGGACGCTGCGGCGACTGGTGGCGCGGGCGGCGCACACGCGGTTCGGCCGCGACCACGACTTCGCCGGCGTCCGTACCGTCGCCGACTACCAGGCGCGGGTGCCGCTGCGCGACTACGAGGCGTTCTGGGCCAACTACTGGCGCGACGCCTTCCCGTACCTGCGTGGCGTGACCTGGCCGGACCCGATCCCCTATTTCGCTCTTTCGAGCGGCACCACCAGCGGCGCGACGAAGTACCTGCCGCTGTCGCGTGCGCTATTGCGGTCGAACACGAAGGCAGCGCTGACCAGCCTGGCGTGGTTCGTCGCCGCGCATCCCGACACGGCGCTGTTCCACGGCCGGCTGTTCTTCCTCGGCGGCAGTACCGCTCTGGTCGACCTGTCGGCGCAACACCCTGACCGTCGCGACGGAGGCCGCCGGCCGATCCTGGGCGGCGATCTGAGCGGCATCACCGCCGTCGAGGCGTCGGCGTGGATGCGGCCGTTCACCTTTCCGCCGATCGAGCTGGCACTGCTGGCGGACTGGGAGGAGAAGCTGACGCGGCTGGCCACCGCCGCGGCCCGGTTGCCGATCACCATGCTGTCCGGGGTGCCGTCGTGGCTGCTGGTGCTGTTCGACCGGCTGCGGCAGGTGACGGGCAAGGCGACCATCGCCGAGGTGTGGCCGACGCTGCGGCTGGTGATCCACGGCGGCACCCGCTTCGACCCGTACCGCGACCTGTTCTGCCGCCAGATCGGCAGCGACGCGGTGCGCTACACCGAGGTGTACCCGGCGTCGGAGGCATACATCGCCGCCCGCGACCCGCGCTCCGGCCTGCTGCGGCTGCTGCTCGACCACGACGTCTTCTACGAGTTCGTCCCTGTGGAGGATCTCGATTCTCCGCGCCCGGCGCGGCACACGGTCGACCGCGTCGAGCCGGGGGTGAACTACGCCGTGGTGCTGACGACGTGCGCCGGCGTGTGGAGTTACCTGCTTGGCGACACGGTGATCTTCGAGCGCCGCGACCCGCCGCTGCTGCGTTTCAGCGGGCGGACGAAATACTACCTGTCGGCGTTCGGCGAGCATCTGATCAGCGAGGAGGTGGAACGGGCGGTCACCGAGGCGGCGGCAGCTACCGGCGGGGCCGCCGTCGACTTCCACGTCGGCCCGGTGTTCCCCGACACCCTGGGCCGCCCGGGGGACACCGCTACCTGGTGGAGTTCGCCGACGCGCCGCCAGACGTGTCGCGGTTTGCGGCAAGCGGCTGGACGCGGCGTTGTGCCGGCTGAACGAGGACTACGCGGCGCACCGCCAGGGCGATCTGGACGATGCTGCCGCCGGAGGTAGTGCCGGTGCGGCAGGGCGGGTTTGGTGGCGTGGATGAAGCGCGCACGGCAAGCTCGGCGGTCAGCACAAGGTGCCGCATGGACAACAGCGGCGCCGTCACCGCCGACATGATCCGGGCCGCGCACTGGCCGGAATAGTCAGGCCGACGGTTCCGCGTCGAGCAGCCGCTGCAGCTCGGCTGCCTCGTCCGGCGTCGCCTGCCCGCAGCACGCGCCGGCTCAGCTCCGCCACCCTGCCGCCGCCGCCGCGATCGCTCGGCCTGCTGTTCGGCGTGGTCAGCCCGCTGTCGCTCTTCCGCCTGCCGTCGCTCGCGGTCGCGCCGACCTGCAGTTCCTCGAAGGTGATGAACGGCTGGCCGTCGGGGCGGTACACCACCAGTTCCGGCCCCGACAGGTCGAAGCGGATGCCCAGCCGCGGGCTGACAAACCCGTCCGCCGGCCGCATCCGTCGCGGCGTCGCCTGACCGCGGACGTACACCTCCAGCGAGTTGTGGTCCGGGTCAAAGACGTAATACTCCTCAACCCCGTAGTCGTCGTAGAACAGCAGCTTATCGCGCATCTCCTCCGGGCTGTTCGACGGGGACAGCACTTCGAACACCACAGTCATCGGCACGCCGCCCTCTTCCCACTGCTTGTACGAGCCACGATCGCCCTTGGGGCGGCCGAACACGGCGTACACATCGGGAGCGGCGACGATTTCCGGATGGCCCTGCACCGGATACCAGTTCTGGTTGCCGCACACGAACACGTCGGCGCGGTCGTGGAACAGCGCGGCAATGTTGGCGGCGAGCGTTTGAATCCAGCGGAACTGTCTGGTGTTGTCCGACATCGGCTTGCCGTCGCTCTCCGGGTACACGATCGGCGGGATCAGGTTCATCGCCCGTCCTCCTGGGGGGTCCACATCCGCCGCCAGCGTAGCACTCAGCGCCGATGGTCACAACGGCGCCCCGACGTCACCCGGCACGCTCCGCCAGCTGCCCGGCCTTGACGACGCCGCCCTGCAGCACCGCCACGAAACGGCGGCGATCCTGCAGCAAGCCGATGTCGGCGACCACGTCGCCATCGACCACCAGCACGTCGGCCAGCTTGCCCGGCTCCAGCGTGCCGAACTCGTCGGCCCGGCCCATAATCTCCGCCCCGGTGCGGGTGGCGCAGGTGAGCACCTCCAGCGGCGTCAGCCCGACGTACTTCACGAAGAAGCTCAGCTCGCGGGCGTAGTCGCCGTGCGGGTTCCACGCGAAGCCGAAGTCGCCGCCCATGCCCAGTCGGCCGCCGGCGCGGAGGATGCGGCGGGCGCTCGCGGCCCCGCCCTCCAGCGTCTCCTTGTGGCCGTCGATCACCCTGGGCGGCATCCCATAGGCCGGGCCGCGCTCGATGCTGGCCTGCTCGAAGTACAACGCCGGCACCACCGGCACGTCTCGCTTCAGCAGCAGTTCGAGCGCCTCGTCGTCCATGAAGGTGCCGTGCTCCAGCGCGTCGTAGCCGGCGCGGAGGGCGTTCTTGATCCCCTCGGTGGCGCGGCAATGGCCGGTCACCTTCACCCCGTGGTTGTGTGCCGTCTGCACCACCGCGTGCATCTCGTCAAAGGTCATGCACAGGGTGTGGTGGTCGTTGGTGTCCGGCGCCGCCGCGTCGCCGGTCGGATACGTCTTGACCCACTCCACGCCATCCTTGACCAGTTTGCGGACGGCGGCCCGCGCCTCGACTGGGCCGTTGACCAGCAGCACCAGTCCTTCCATGCCGACCTTGCGAAAGTCGGGATTCCAGTCCATCAGTCCGCCGACGCCGCAGATCTCGCGGCCGCTGGCCGCCAGCCGCGGGCCGGGCGTCAGTTCGTTCTCGATCGCCTTTTTGAGCCACACGTCGATGTTGAACAGGCTGCCGCCGCTGCGGGCGGCGGTGTAGCCGCACTCGAGCGCCAGTCGGGCGTTGGCGGCGGCCAGCAGGGTGACGTACTCCACCGGGTACTTGATGTCGAGGTCTTCCAGCGCGGCGACGTTGAAGTAGGTGGGGTGGAAGTGCGCCTCCACCAGCCCCGGCAGGATGGTGCCGCCGCGGGCATCGAGGCGGACGGCGTTGGGCGGCAGCGGTGGGGCGCCGGCCACGGGCCCGGCGTAGGCGATCTTGCCGTCGTGGATCACCACCGCCGCATCGGGCACCGGCGGCCCGCCGTTGCCGTCGACCAGCTGCCCGTTACGGATGACCGTCGTCCCCGTCGCCATCTTCATCAGCGCGCCCTCGCAGGGATTCGAGAAAAGCCAGCACCAGCCGCACCGTCGTCTCCGTCGCCGTGGCGTGGATCAGGTGGCCGACGCCTGGCACGTCAACGACCGCCCCGTCCGCCATGTGCGCGACCACCGCGTCGGCGTCGGCGCGAGCGAGCATACCGCCAAGCGCCGGCTCGCCGCGGAGCAGCAGCGCCGGGCACCGCACGCCGGGGCAAGTCGCGGCCAGGTCGAAGCCGTCCAGCCAGCGATTCGCCAGCAGCGGAGCGAACGTGTCGGGATCGAGGTCGCGCAGGCATGCCGCACTGAACCGCAGGGCCGCCGCGTCGCGCAGCTCGCCGAGCCGAACGGTGCGGCCGTCGGGCAGCGGCTGGCGCACCTCGGCCAGCCGGCGGGCGATCTCCCCGACCGGCGCGCGACTGGCGGCCAGCGGTCGCATCCCGGTCCAGACGGGGTGCCACAGACTCGCCGGCACGTCGGCCAGGAACGCGGCCGACGGCGGGTCTTCGAGGACCACCGCCCGTACCCGCTCCGGACATGCGGCCGCGGCGGCGACGGCGGTCAGCGCGCCGAGCGAGTGGCCGAAGATCACCACGCCGGGCGGCAGGTGGTCGCGAACCAGGGAGATCACGTCGGCGGCGTAGTCGGCGACGAAGTACCGGCCGGGACAGCGATCCGACTGGCCGTGCCCGCGGTGGTCGACGGCGTGGACCTGCCAGCGCGGCAGCAGCGCCGGCAGCACCGCGGCGAAGTCGCGCCACGACCGCAGCACGCCATGCAGCAGCAGCAGCGGCGGACCGTTCGCCGGCCCAACCACGCCGTGAAGGTCGACCGCACCGACCGAAAGCCGCAAGGGAGTGAACATTCCGGCATGATGCGGCCGCGCGGCGGACTCGTCAACGAGATTCGCCGTCCCGACGATCGGCGGCTACAACACCCACCACCAATTCCGTTGGAGATCGGTGAGGAGACAGACATGCGGCGGTGGCATGCGCGATGGGCGGTGGTGGCGGTGACGATGGCCGGGCTGGGGTTCGCCCCGGCGCCGGCCGGCGACACGGTGAAGCAGCTGGCGACCGAGCTGGCGCTGCCGCCGCTGGGGATCGCCGACGTCAAGAAGGATCGAGCGGTGCCAGTGAAGGTGCGGCCGGACGACCCGATGCGTTATCCGGACAAGGAAGACCCGGAAAGCCCTCTCCGTGCCGCTGTCCGCCGCGCCCAGCTGGTGCTGTGGGCGACGTCGCCGGTCATCCCGCCGCGCGAGCTGATCCCCCAGGTGCTGCCGCTCCGCAAGGAGATCAAGGCGAACCCGCGCGTCTGGCTCACCCGCTACGACATCCCCGGCGGCGACGGCAAAACAGAGGTGCGGATGCAACAGCTCGTCTTACTCTCCAGCCGCGAGCTGGCTCGACAGGTGGTGCTGCTGGAGGAGGCGCTCGATGGGCTGGACCGGACGACTGCCCTCCGCAACAAGGCCGGCGTGCGCTGGCAGGCGCATCACGACCTGCTGCGCGGCTGGCTGATGGCGCGGATCGCCTTTGTGGAGGAGCTGGGGCTGGCGCTCGGCACGCTGCGCAAGGAACCGCCGACGCCCGACCCGGCGAAGCACAAGGCATGGCAGCTGCGGCCGGCGGCGCGGCTGCGCGACTCGGCCTCGCGCAAGCTGGTCAAGCGCGCCGCCGAGCTGTTCGACAAGGTGGCGCGTGATCATCCCGATTCGCCGTGGGCGCGCTGGCGAAGGTCGCCCGCTCCACCGAACTGGGGCTGACCTGGGAAGCGGCGCCGTGAGTATGAAGTTACTCACGCTGGAGAGGTTCCGTATCGCTTGCTTCCAACGCACGGAGCTTGTACAGGAGCGCGCGGCGACTGATGCCCAGCTGGCGGGCAGCACGGGTGCGGTTGCCGCCGCACTCCGCCAGCGTCGCCCGGATCGTCGCCGCCTCCACCTGCGACAGCCGCCCCGCGTCGACGGGGCCGGCCGACGGCGCCGCCTGGCCGGCCACCTTCGGCGGCAGGTGCTCGGGCAGGACCACGTCGCCGCGGCACAGCAGGCACGCCCGCTGCATTGCGTTCCGCAACTCGCGGACGTTTCCCGGCCACGGGTACGCCAGCAGACACGTCACCGCCTGCGGCGACAGCCGTACCGGCGTGCCGGCACACTCGGCCGCGAACCGTCGGGCCAGCGGTAGCACGTCGTCCCGCCGCTCGCGGAGTGGCGGGACCACCATCTCCACCACGTTGATGCGGTAGTACAGATCCTCGCGGAACGTGCCCGCACGGACGGCCGCAGCCAGGTCACGATTGGTCGCTGCCACCAGCCGCACATCGACTGACACCGGGGTGTCACTGCCCACCGGGGTGATCTGCCCGGCCTCCAGCGCACGCAGCAGTTTCGGTTGGATCGCCAGCGGCATCTCGCCGATCTCGTCAAGGAACAGGGTGCCGCCGTCGGCAGCGCGGAACAACCCCGGCCGGTCGCGGGCCGCGCCGGTGAAGGCACCGCGGGCGTGGCCGAACAGTTCCGCCTCCACCAGCGACTCAGGCAGCCCGGCGCAGTTGGTCGCCACCAGTGGTCCCGCGGCACGCAGGCTCCAGCCGTGGATCAGCCGGGCGATCACCTCTTTACCCGACCCGCTTTCCCCCAAAAGCAGCGCCGCGGCTGTCGACGGCGCGACCACCGCCGCGGTTTCGATCACCCGCCGCATCGCCGCACTGGCACACATCACCCCGGCCGGGAGCGACGGCAGCGCAGGAGAGGCGTGCGCGGCCGGCGGCAGCGCATCGCGGATCGCCGTCGCCAGCTCCTCCAGGTCGACCGGCTTCGCCAGGTAATCGTCGGCGCCGCACTTGACCGCCGCCACCGCCTGCCGCACGTCGGCGTAGGCGGTCAGCAGCAGCACCGGCAGGTCGGGCGCAAGCCGGCGGATCTCCGGCAGAGCGGCCAGCCCGCTCATTCCGGGCAGGCGGATATCCAGTAATACCATATCGGGCAATGGCTGCTGGAGCAGGGCGAGGGCGTCCTCGGCCGATCCGGCCTCGACCACGCGGAAGCCGAGCGACGCGACAAACCCGGCGAGCAGTCGCCGCTGGGCGGCCTCGTCCTCGACGATCAGCACCGTCCGCGTCGGCTCACTCATGCAGCCCGTCCAGCCAGAACACTGCCCCCGCCGCCCGGCCGCGGGGTGTACCCGGCGGTCCACCCGTGCGCGCCGCCATGCGTTCGACGATCGCCAGCCCCAGCCCGGTGCCGTCGGCACGGGTGGTGTGGTACGGGGTGAACAGCGCCCGTCGCCTCGGTCAGCGACTTCCCCGGCCCGCGGTCGGCCACCTCGACCCGCCACCGGCCGCCGGCCGCACGGATCACCCGCACCTCCACCGTTGCCCCGTCCGGCGACCACTGCACCGCGTTCTGCAGCAGGTTGAACAGCGCTGCGCACCGCCCTGTTCGCGGTCGGCGCGGACGGTGACGCCGGCAGGAGTCGCACCGCAGCGTCACCCGTTTGCCGTCCAGGTCAGGACCGAGCAGGACGTGTAGTTCGGCGAGGACGGCGGTCAGGTCGGTCGGCGCCGGCCACCTCGGCGGGGCGGGCGAAGGCGAGGAACTGGTTGAGCCGCGCCCCGTCGGCCGATCGCACTCCTCCAGGACGGCCGTCGCGCTCGCGGCTCCTCGGCGGAGGCGGCCGGCGACCCGGCCAGTCGCTGCGTCCAGCCGCGGATCAGCCCGAGCGGATTGCGTGTCTCGTGGGCCAGCCCGGCCGCCGCCTGCCCCAGCGCCCGGTGGTGCCGCGCTTCCGCCTCCAGCCGGCCCCGCGCCGCCGCCAGCCGCACCGTGACGTGCCATACCAGCCCCAGGCCGAAGTCCTACCCCGGCCGCCAGGGCGACACTCCAGCCGCGACCAGGCAGCGCGGCGGCTGCGAAATCGGCCGCCGTCCGGTCCAGCAGTAACACGGTGACGAACCGCCCGCCGGCGGCGAGGGGTCCGGCGGTGTCGTCGCCGCCCGGGTGCCGCGGTCCCCACCCGCCGCCTTCCCCAGCCGCCGCCGCCGGCCCATCCCTCCAGGCGGTTCGGCTGACAGCGACAGCTCCGTGGTGAGCCGGTAGCCTCGGGCGTGAACGTCCCGCCAAACGCGAGCGGCGGGGCAGGGTCGACTCGCTCCGTTTGCCCGGCGGACAGCAGCGAGCGGGCGTCCACCGTCGCGACGAGGACCGCCAGGACATCCTCGATCGCCAGCTCGTCGAGCACGCCACCACCACCACCGAAGAACGTGCGCCCGGTGCGTGAGCAGACCACCGCTGCCGACCGGCGCGCTCATCACCACCGGCGGTACGCCTGGGCGTGGGCGACCGCCTGTTCGTGGGCACTCACCAGTACTGCCAGGCGGCCACCGCCGCCCGAGGCGACCAGCAGTGCCGCCCCGATGATCGCCGGATGACCGCCGCATGGGTTGCCGCTCCCCCGCGTCCGCCGTCGTGGTCCCCGGTTATTCTACCAACCGGCCGCGAAACGCTCGGTCGTCTCTCCGGCGAGCCGCGTGCCAACGCCTCGTGACCGGCGGATCGCCAGGCGTGCTGTGCAAAAGATGCACACCGGCCCCCGCGTGCGCGCCACCGACTTGCACACGCGCTTGCCAGGTCGATCCGCGACGTCAGGGTGCGGGTATCACCGTATTCAGAGCGATCAACCGTCCGCGTCGCGACCTGGCATGACCGTTGCGTTCACCTCTGTCATCAGACCTTGACGCTGGAAGGAGTGCGATCATGAACGCGACGTGGAAATGGCTATCCCTGGCGGCGGCGCCGTGGGCAGCCGTCGCCGTGTCCGGGCCGGCCGAGGAGCCGCCGGCCGCGCCGAAGAAGGCCGATGCGACGGTCGAGGCGAGGTGAAGCTGCACACCGCACCCTGGCCGATCTGATCGAGGCGCGGCCGCCGCCAAACCCGACGCGGCGAAGGTCAGCCGGCTGGCGAAACAGGTGCAGGAGCTGCGGAAACAGATCGCCGGGACGACGGCGGCCGAACCGCCGTGCGGTCTGCCGGCAGGGTGCCGGGCGTGCTGCCCGCAGGCTGCCGGAACTGGCGGCGGGCGGGGCGGTACGGTGGCGGACGCGGACCCGGCCGGGGCGCGGGACCGGGCTGGCGCCCAGGGCGTGCAGGGTGACCCGAGCAGTGACATGGCGGTATTCCATTACTTGCTCGATCACCACAAGGACATCACTCGCAAGGTGACGGGCCGACGGCGTCGAGACGCACCGAATCGACCGTGCCGGAGGTGGCGGTGAAGATTCAGGAACACGCCGCCGCAATGCACCGGCGGGTGAAGGAGGGCCAGCCGATTCATTTGCGCGACCCGCTGTTCCACGCACAGCCTTCGCCAACGTCGACAGAATCGAGATGACCGTCGAAGACGCCACATGGCGTCCGCGTTCGCGGACGTCGAAGGACGGCCACGTCGCCCGGCTGATCCAGGCACACGCCGACGTGGTCGATCGGTTTTGTTCGCAATGGACGGTCCGAAATGTGGAAAAATCACGCCGTCCCGGACGCGAAGTGACTCACCACGGCCCCCAGCACTTCACCGGGGGCCAACCAGTACCACCGCGGCCAGGCCGGCGAGCAGCGGCAGGGCCATCCGCCGCACCATCGCCAGCGGATCGGCGCCCGGTCAGCGAGGCCGACATCAGCACCACCGCCGCCACCGGCGACGGCGTTCTACCCGGCTGCCGCCCCGAGCGACACCACCGCGCCGACCGCTACCGGGTCGACCCCGGCCGCCGTCGCCGGCTCGACGTAAAACCCGAACAGGCTCTGCGTCGCGGCGATTCCCGATCCGGACAACCAGCCGAACGCCAGCGGTAGCGTAACGCCGCCAGTGGCCGCAACAGTCCCGGCCACACTTCCACCAGGTGCGCTGGCGGCCGCGCCGGCCGACCTCCTCCACTCCTTGCCGAAGCAGCCGGCGGCGACGATCCCAGCGAGGTGACGTGCGTCAGCGCATACCCGGCGCCGTCGAAGAACGCCCGCGCCGTGCCGCCCGCCTTCGCCGGACTGGTCAGCGCCGCCACCACCGTCCCTACCAGCATCGCCAGCCCGATCAGCCGGCTGTCGTAAGACCCGGCCGCCCCCTCCGCCACCAGCCACTCGCGCGGCACGTCGATCGCTCGCACCGGCGGCGGCACGGCGGTCAGGAACAGCAGCACCAGCGGGAGCAGCGGCACCACTGCCTTGACGTAGTTGATGGGCAGGTCCGCGTCGTCCGCCGCCGGCGTCCCCGCGTCGTCGGTCGCCGCATCGCCGGCGAACCGGCAGCTGAACCAGAACAGCGGCACGGTGACGGCCAGGTGAACCAGCAGCAGCGGCCATATGTGGCCGACAATCGCGATCGTCGAAGTCTTGCACGCCTTGCTCACCGTCTGCAGCTCCGGCGCGCCCGGGTTGAGCAGCTCGCCGCCGATGCTCGCCCCCAGTGCCAGCGCCGCCCCGGCTGTCACCGCCGGCACCCCCGCCGCCCGCAGCACCGGCACCAGCACCGCCCCGACCGCCACCGCCGTTCCGGACTGGCTGACGATCGGCACGTTCACCGTCGCCGCCACCAGCACCACGCCGGGGATCAGCAGCGTCCGCACCCGCCGCAGTGGCCGCAGCAGTAGCCGCACCAGGTGCTGATCGCAGCCGGTGTGCCGTAGCACGAACGCGAACCCCATGCAGCAGCCGATCGGTAGCAGGAACTGCTCGCGCGTGAAATAGTCGAGAAACGTCTGCACGATGACTGCCGGCCGCCCCGCCAGCAGCCCCAGCGCCAGCGCCGCCAGCAACAGCGTCAACCGCACCTCGCCGCCGCGGAAGATGACGGTGACGGCGATCAGCACGACCAGGACGGCGACGACAGTGAGCATGCGGCGGCCACGCAAGGGACGGCGAGAGACGGCGTATGGCTCAATATCCGACCCGCCGCGGCGACGGGCAAGGTGGCGACGGCCCCTTGCCGGTCGGCCGGCGAACCGGCACCATGACTCGGTTCGCCGACACGGGAGGGAAAATCATGGTTCGTGCGTTCCTGGGCATGGTGATCGCCGCGGTTGCCGGGCTGGGTCTGGCCGACACGAAACCGGCCGGCCGCGCGGCCCTCAAGCCGGGCCAGCCGGTGGACTACCGCGACCTGGCGTTCTATCCGAAGCGCTGGCGCGAGCAGCGGGTCGACACCCGGCTGGTGCCGTGGAAGGGCGACCGGGTCGTCTTCCTCACGACGACAGCGGACTACGACCACCAGGTGATGCGGCATCTGCTGGACAAGCTCGACGCCGGCTGGGCGCTGTACACCGAACTGACCGGCCGGTCGCCGGCGCGGCTCAAGCAGCTGGACGGACTGCCGACCATGGCCGCGGTGCCGTCCGCGCGGCTGACGTGCGGCATCGGCTGCGGCTACATCGGCGCCACGGGCATCGAGGTGGCCGGGTTCTACGACCACGACTACCGCGCCCTCCGCGCCGATCCGGCGGCGGTGCCGCACTACTACTTCTACGAGATGGGCCGTAACTTCTACACCTTTGGCGATCGTCATTCGCTGTTTGTCACCGGGTTTGCGGTGTTCATGCGCTACGTCTGCCTGGACGCGCTGCGGTGCCCCGACCCGGACGCCGCCACGCGCCGGACGATCGAGGCGGCCGTCGACGGCTACGCCCGGTCGGACCTCGGCTTCCTTCGCGCCTTCACCACCCACGACGGGCTGGGCGAGAAGGAGCCGCGCTTGAAGGATGCCGCCGGTCGCCCGGTCCAGCCGTCCGACCAGCCGGTGCTCTACGCCTCCGCCATGCTGCGGCTCCGCAAGGAGTGCGGCGGCGATGCCTGGGTCGGCCGGTTTTTCCGCCAGCTGGCCACCGTCCCGCCGGTGAAGGTCGACTCCAAGCAGGCGGCGCTGCGGCAGGCGGTGTCCTGGCTGGTGGCCGCCTCGTGCGCCGCCCGTCGCGACCTGTCCGACCTATTCGTGACCCGCTGGCGGCTGCCGCTTGACGCGAAGACGCGGCAGGCGCTGGCGAAGGTGCGCTGGGACGCCGCCGACCTGACCGCCGGCAAGGTGGCCGCCGGTCTCGACCCGGTGTTCCCCGACTGACCCACGCTCGTCGGCTCGCCCGCCGGCCGCTACAACGGTTTCATCGTGCCCCCATCCCCGGCAGGCCGCAGCCCGCCGCTGACCGGAAGGAATCATGTCCACCACCGCCACCGCCCGCCCCTCCTCCTCCGCCGACGGCGTCGCCTGGAACCTGGGCGACCTGTACGCCGGCCTCGACGCCCCGCAGATCACCGCCGACCTCGACGCCGCCGAGCGGCGGGCGCAGGCGTTCGAGCAGACGTACCGCGGCAAGATCGGCGTGCCCGCCGGCCCGTCGGCCGACCTGCTGCTCGCCGCCGTCCGCGAGTTCGAGGGGCTGTGCGAACAGCTCGACCGGCCGCTTGTCTACGCGCACCTGGTCCACGCCGCGCGCACCGACGACCCGCGGCACGGCGCCCTGCTCGCCCGCACGCGCGAACGACGCACCGAAATCAATAAGCATCTCATCTTTTTCGATCTGGAATGGATCCAGGTCGACGCCGAGCCGGTCGCGCGCCTGCTCGCCGACGAGCGCCTGGTCCGCTACCGGCACTACCTGGAACAGAAGCGGGTGTGGAAGCCGCACTACCTGAGCGAGCCGGAGGAGAAGATCCTCGAAGAGAAGGGCGTCACCGGCCGGGCCGCGTTCGTGCGCCTGTTCGACGAAACGGTGTCGACCATCCGCTGCACATACACCTTCGGCGGCAAGATCGAGTTGCTGTCGATCCAGCAGGTACTCGCCAAGCTGTACGACGCCGATCGCGCCGTCCGCCAGGCCGGCGCTGCCGCGCTGACCGCCGGGCTGCGCGACAACGCCCGGCTGCTCACCTACATCCTCAACACGGTGGTGCTCGATCATCGCTCCGACTGCACGCTGCGGCGGCACGCCGACGTGATGGCGCCGCGGCACCTGGCGAACGAGATCCGCCCGGAAGTGGTCGACGCGCTCCTGACCGCCACCGAGCGGCACCACGGCACGGTGCAGCGCTATTACCGGCTCAAGGGCAAGCTGCTCGGCCTCGACCAGTTGTATGACCACGACCGCTACGCCCCGCTGTTCGCCGATCAGCCGGCGGTCGACTGGCCGACGGCGCGGCGGATCGTCGAGGAGAGCTACCAGGCGTTCAGCCCGCAGGCTGGCGCCATCATCCGCGAGTTCTTCGATCGGCGGTGGATCGACGCCGAGCTGCGCCAGGGCAAGCGGGGAGGCGCCTTCTCGGCCAGTGCCGTGCCGTCGGCGCACCCGTACATCCTGATGAACTACACCGACAAGCTGCGCGACGTGATGACGCTGGCGCACGAGCTGGGGCACGGGTTACACCAGTACCTGGCGCGGCCGGTCGGCTACCTGCAGTGCGACACGCCGCTGACCACCGCCGAGACGGCCAGTGTGTTCGGCGAGATGCTGACGTTCCGCCGGCTGCTGCAGCTGTACCCCGACGCCCGGACGCGGCTGGCGATGCTGTGCAGCAAGATCGAGGACGCCTTCGCCACGGTGTTTCGCCAGGTGGTGCTGACGCGCTTCGAGCAGAAGGTCCACCGGGCGCGGCAGGAGGAGGGCGAACTGGCGACCGACCAGCTCAACGCTCTGTGGCTGGAGGCGAACGCGCCGATGCACGGCGACGTCGTGAAGATGACCGACGATTACGCCTGGTGGTGGTCGTACATCGGTCACTTCATCCACACCCCGTTCTACTGCTACGCCTACTCGTTCGGCGAGCTGCTGGTGCTGGCGCTGGTGAAGAAGTACGAGCAGGACGGCGACGCCTTTGTGCCGAAGTACCTGGAGATGCTGTCGGCCGGCGGGTCGCAGCCGCCGCACGTCCTGGTGGCGAAGCTGGGCGTGGACGTGAACGACCCGGCGTTCTGGGAGCTGGGCCTGCTGCTGCTCGGCGACATGGTGAGCGAGGCCGAACGGCTGTCGGCCTCGCTGCGCTCGCGATAGTCAGGGCGGCAGTAGACAGTAGAAAGACAGAAGACAGTCACGGACGTCGCCGGTCGCACTTGCGAGGCGAGCGTGAGCACGTCAGTGCCGAGTATTCGCCCCGAGCGCGACGTCGCGCGTCCTGCGCTGACTCGGGGCACTGACGTGCTCCCGCTCGCCTGGCGAGTGGAACCGGCGCTCTCTTTCTACTGTCTACTTCGCGAGCGCAGCGAGCGAAGTGCGGCACAGCCGGAAGCCGATCGTCGGCGTCAGGTGGGCGCCCCAGTTGGCCTCGCGCCAGCTGCTCGACCCGCGCGACATGCGGAACGTCACCGTCACCGCCTCGGCACAGTCGGCCCACGAGCCGCCGCGCAGCGCGCGCTCCTCGCCCTGGGACGGGCCGTCCGGGTCGCGGTCGGCGGCGTGGCGGTACGCCTCGCGATCGTACCAGTCGCGCGTCCACTCCCACACCCCGCCGCACATGGCGTACAGCCCGTAGCCGTTGGGCGGCAACGCCCGCATCGGCCGGATGGCGAAGGTGCCGAAGTTGTTGAAGTCGCACACCTCGCGGGTCGGCGGATCGTCGCCCCACGGATAGCGAGCGCCGATCCGTCCGCCGCGGGCCGCCTTCTCCCACTGCGCC
>JAXMAU010000067.1:0-31975 GCA_046350215.1 Gemmataceae bacterium
GGGCGTTTCGCCAGCGTTGAGCTGGCTGACGGCGGAGGCGCAATCCGGGCAGGTGTCCAGATGCGCCGCCACGCTTTCCAACTCCGCCTCCGACAGCTGCCCCCGCAGGAAACCGACAAGCGTCTCCCGACGAGGGCAGGCAAAGAGTGAGGAGTTCGACATGCGTGTGTCCGCACAATTCGCGTCAAATCAAGTGCCCATCCCGACTTTTACTACCAATCCGACCTTCTCTTTTGATGAACAGTCAAGCCGGGCAACGAGATTCGACCGATCGCCTTGGCGGCGGCTCATGCAAGCACGCATCCTAGGATGCATGTAGCCCGGTCCGTTGCATAGAATTCCCAAGGCTGTCCTGCACGGTCAATGTATAGGTTCCCAACGGAAGCGCAGGAAACACAGCAACCCAAAAACCCTGATCCCACCAGAGATAATCAGCAGCGGTACCGGACATGTCTGCCGCATTGATGCTGGCACTTGCGTCCGTATCGCCATACGCAACAAAACAATCAATCTCATCCGATATATCCTCACCGTTCCCGTGCGAAGTAATAGTGAGGCCGTATGCAAGTACCAGCGGCATCCCGCTCATTATGTCAACTTCAGATCTGTCAAGCTCACTTCCATCATTAGCAAGAATCCTGACCTGATAGCTCCCCGTTGGGATACCAGCCGCTTGCCCGAATCGAAATCGAACCAGACGACTACCACGTTTCGCCTTGCGGAACTTACACTTGCTAGGTGGATTTTGCTTACTTTTCAACGGAATCGTTGGCCCGTTAATCTGCGTCATTTCCGCCGTCACCGCTGCACCACCTTTGATGCGGGCGACAACTACAAAATCCTTGATCGCTCCGCGGCCAAGGGTGGTATCATCCGTCGGGAACAGGATCTTCGCACTCGGCATGTCATTTTCCCTGTGCAAACTCACTCCGCCTCGCGCAACGGGGCAATCCGCACGTTGCGGAAATGCGCTGTCCCGTTGTCCACGTACAACCCCAGGCCGCCGCGAGGCTGGAACGTCGGCCGGGTGGTTCGCAGGTAATGATCCGCACGCAGGTGCGGCAGCAGGTACGGGTAGCGCTGCGTCTCGGCCACCTCGCGCCAGCGGGCCAGCGTCTGGCCGAACGGCCGGCCGTCGTACTCGGCGGCCAGCAACGTCGGCGTCACCGTCACCGCCAGCGTGTGCCAGCCGGTCTTCCCCGGCCCGGCGGGGACGAACTTGACTCCAACACAGCCGTTCAGCGTGGACCATACCCCCTGGCCGCTGGAGGCGTGCTCAACCAGGGATTCGTTGAACTCCACGCCGTGGTCCGTCCGCACCCGCGCGCCGGGCAGGGCAATGGGCGAATCGGCCGGCCCGGTCAGGTCGTTGAACGCCAGCTGCGTCAGGTGGTGCAGCGTCTCATTGCCGTGCGTCAACGGCTGGTGGCCAACGTACAGGCCGACCAGGCTGGTCAGTTTCCGTTCCCGCTCGCGCCGGACATGCCACACCTCAGCCGTCAATCGGTAGCGCTCGTGCTTTGGATCGGGACACAGTTCGAGGGCCGTTTCGTACTCCCCCGTCACCCGAAAGCAACCGTCCGCGGTGGCGGCATGTGCCAGCGTGCGTGAGCCGATGCGGACCGTCATCCGCCGTGGCTTGCCGCTCCGGTCGAGCAGCTCCTCCGCCGGGCCGGCGACCAGACGGGCCAGCTCCGCGTCCACCCGTCGCCGGTCCTGCTCCCGCCGCTCCCGCTCTGCCCGCACCTGGGCAGCCCCGTCCGCCCGACGCAGGATGAACGCGGCCAGCAGAATCGCCAGGCCAGCCAGCACACACACCCCGCCGAACAGGTGCCACCGCGTCGGCGGCCAGCCGACCCGCCGCTGCGCCTGCGGCCGCTCACCGCGCAACCAGCGAGCCAGGTCGTCGGCCAGTGCCTCCGCCGTCGCGTAGCGGTCCGCCGGCCGCCGCGCCAGACACTTCAGGCACACCGCCGCCAGCCCCGCCGGCACGCCCACCAGCGGCGCCACCTTCCCGGCGCGGGCGGCGGCCAACACGTCCAGCGTGTCCGCTCCCTCGACCGGCGGACGGCCACTCAGGCAGGCGTAGAGCACGGCGCCCAGCCCCCAGACGTCGGTCGCCGCCGTCGCCGCCTCGCCGCCCGCCTGCTCCGGACTCAGGTACTCGGGCGTACCGACCACCGCGCCGCTCGCCGTCAGCGCGCTGGTGTCGGCGTCCAGTAGCCGCGCCAGCCCGAAGTCCGCCACCTTCGCGCAACCGTTCACATCCAGTAACACATTATCCGGCTTCAGATCGCGGTGCAGCACCCCGGCCCGGTGCGCCGCCGCCACCGCCCCCGCCACGTCGCGTACCAGCCCCGCCGCTTCACGCGGATCGAGCGGCCCCTGCGCCAGTCGATCGGCCAGCGTGCCGCCCTCGACCAGTTCCAGCACCAGGTACGGCACCCCGTCGTGCTCGCCGTAATCGAGCAGCCCGACCGCGTGCCGATGCCGCACTCGCGCCAGCGCCGCCGCCTCGCGCCGGAACCGCTCCCGGTCGCTCGCATCTGCCACCGCATGCAGCAGCTTGACCGCCACCGGCCGGCCCACCGCCACCTGCTCGGCCCGGTACACCACCCCGGCCCCACCGCCGCCCAGCCGCTCCAGCAACCGATAACCACCTACTCGCTGCTCCTCCTCGAACCCCACCTCGTCGCCGACGGCCGGTGTCGCGCCGGCGGCCGCCACCGTCCCGGCCGTGGTCGCCCCCTCTGCCGGGGCCGGCGGCGAGGCCAGCGCCTGCCGCACCCGTTCCTGCACGCTGTCGGGCGTTTCGCCGGCGTCGAGCTGGCTGACCGCCGAGGCGCAGTCCGGGCAGGTGTCCAGGTGCGCCGCCACGCTTTCCAACTCCGCCTCCGACAGCTGCCCGCGCAGGAAACCGACCAGCGTCTCTCGACGCGGACAGCCAGACAACGGGGCAGACGGCGAGGGGCGCGTCATGGCAGTGGCCTGCGATCACTCGGCCAGCAGGGGCGTTACCTGGATGTTGCGGAAGGATGCGGCCCCGTTCTGAAGATACAGCCCGATGCCACCGCGGCGATGGAGAAACCCGACCGACTTTTGCACGATCGGGTGCGGCGGGAAGCGCGGACGTACCGCCGCGATCCCGGCCCCGAACCGCGTTACCCAGTCGCCCATCGCTGTCTCGACTCGCGCGCCGTCGATGCGGGCGGCGAGCGTCTCGGCCGTCACCGTGATCTCGACGTCGCGCCAGGGCGGCTCCCCGCCGCCGGCCGGCGGGACGGGCGGGCCGGACAGCGTGGCGATGGCCGCCTCCACCGGCGCGGCCCCCGGCGCATCGAGAAGCAGCCGGGTGGACAGGTCGGCCCGCGGGTCCCCGCCGCGCTCGCTGAACCCCGCTCGTGTGAACAAGTGCAGCGGTTCGGTGTTCGCCGACAGCGTGGTGTCGGCGACGTACAGCCCGACCGCGCCGTCGCCGGCCAGGTGGCGCACCTGGGCAGTGAGACGATAGTCGTTGTGGCCAGGGTTGCGGGCCAGCTCGAGCAGCGTCGGCGTGGTGGCACGGACGGTGAAGCTGCCGTCGGCCGGGGTCAGCCGCTGCACCGCCGCGCCGGTCCGCTGCTTCCACCCGGCCGGCTCACCGTTCGCCCCGAGGAGCGATCGCGGCGCAGCCAGCGGCCCAGATCGTCGGCCGCCGCCTCCGCCGTCGCGCGGTCCACTGGCCGCCGTGCCAGACACTTCCGGCACACCGCCGCCAGCCCCCGCGGCACTCCCGCCAGCGGGCGCCACCTTCCCGGCGCGGACGGCGGCCCGCGTCCAGCGTGCTCTCCCGTCGATCGGCGAACGTCCGGTCAGGCAGGCGTACAGCACGCGCCCAGCCCCCACACGTCGGTCGCCGCCGTCGCCGCCTCGCCGCCCGCCTGCTCCGGACTCAGGTACTCGGGCGTACCGACCACCGCCGCTCGCCGTCGCCGCTGGTGTCGGCGTCCAGTAGCCGCGCCAGCCCGAAGTCCGCGACCTCGCAACCGTTCATATCCAGTAGCACATTATCCGGCTTCAGATCGCGGTGCAGCACCCCGGCCCGGTGCCGCCGCCACCGCCCCCGCCACGTGCACCAGCCCCGCCGTCGCGGATCGAGCGGCCCGCAGCCAGTTGATCGGCCAGCGTGCCGCCCTCCACCAGTTCCAGCACCAGGTACGGCACTCCTCGTGCTCGCCGTAATCGAGCAGCCCGACCGCGCGCCGATGGCTCACGCGCCCGCTGCCGTTGCGCCGAAACCGCCCCGGTCGCTCGCATCCGCCACCGCGTGCAGCAGCTTGACCGCCACCGGCCGGCCGACCGCCACCTGCTCGGCCCGGTACACCACCCGGCCCCGCCGCCCCAGCCGCTCCAGCAGACGGTAGCCGCCGACGCGCTGCTCCTCCTCGAACGCCACCTCATCGACGCCGGCGTCGCCCAGCCGCCACCGTCCCCGCCGTGGTCGCCGCCTCCGCTGCGACCGGCGGCGAGGCAGCCGCCTGCCGCACGCGGTCATGCACGCTGTCCGGCGTTTCGCCGGCGTCGAGCTTGACGGCGGAAGCGCAGTCCGGGCAGGTGTCCAGGCGCCGCCACGCTTCCAGCTCCGCCTCCGACAGCCGCCCTGCAGGAAACCGACCAGCGTCTCCGACGGGCAGCCAGACAACGGGGCAGACGGCGAGGGCAACAGCGGCAGGGCCTGCGATCACTCGGCCAGCAGGGGCGTTACCTGGATGTTGCGGAAGGATGCGGCCCCGTTCTGAAGATCAGCTCGATGCCACCGCGGCGATGGAGAAACCCGACCGTCTTTTGCACGATCGGCGGCGGAGCGCGGACGTACCGCCGCGATCCCGGCCCCGAACCGCGTTACCCAGTCGCCCATCGCTGTCTCGACTCCGCGCCGTCGATGCGGGCGGCGAGCGTCTCGGCCGTCACCGTGATCTCGACGTCGCCAGGGCGGCTCCCGCCGCCGGCCGGCGGGACGGGCGGGCCGACAGGTGCGATGGCCGCCTCCACCGGGGCGCGGCCCCCGGCGCATCGAGAAGCAGCCGGGTGGACAGGTCGGCCCGCGGCCCTGCCGCGCTCGCTGAACCCCGCTCGTGTGAACAAGTAGCGGTTCGGTTCGCCGACAGCGTGGTGTCGGCGACGACAGCCCGACCGGCGCCGTCGCCGGCCAGGTGGGCGCACCTGGGCAGGAGACGATAGTCGTTGTGGCCAGGTTGCGGGCCAGCTCGAGCAACGTCGGCGTGGCACGGACGGTAGTTGCCGTCGGCCGGGGTCAGCCGCTGCACCGCCGCCGGTCCGCTGCCCACCCGGCCGGCTCACCGTTCGCCCCGGAGCGACCGCGGCGGACCGGCGACCAGCGGCGGGGGCAGAGACGGCTCGACCCGACCGGCGCCGGCTGCGGAGGCGAGGCCTGGCGCGGCAGGGTGATGGAAAGCCCCGCGGCGAGCAGGGCCACGCAGCCGACCCCGGCCAGCAGCGGCAACCGCTGCGCACCGCCCGACCGACCCGCCGGACGGCCCGTGCCGCCCGCTGCCGCCGCGTCGGCAGCCCCACCGGCCGCCGCCGCGCCAGAAAGCTGTCGAGATCGTCCGCCAGCGCGTCCGCGGACGGGTAGCGGTCGGCCGCCTGCTTCTCCAAACACTTCAGACAGATCCGCTCCAGGTCGGCCGCCACCGGCCCGCGTCGCCGCGACGGCGGGACCACCTCGGCGCGCTGGACCAGCTCCAGCGTGTGCAGCCGGGTCTTGCCGCGAAACGGCGGCTCGCCGGTCAGGCACTCGTAGAGGATGGCGCCCAGGGCGTAGACGTCGGTGTGCGGGCCGACAACCGCCGGCTGGCCAGCGGCCTGCTCCGGCGCCATGTACGGCGGAGTGCCGACGATCGCGTCGGCGTGAGTGTGCGCGACGGCGTCCGCGTCGAGCAGCTTGGCAAGGCCGAAGTCGGTCACCTTCGGGATGCCGTCCGGATCCAGTAAGATGTTACTCGGCTTGAGATCACGGTGGAGCACGCCATTGCGATGGGCGTAACCGACCGCCCGCGCCACCGTGCCGACCAGCGCCGCCGCGTCCGCCTCCGCCAGCCCGCGGCGGATGCGGTCGGCCAGCGTCGGCCCCTCGACCAGCTCCATCGTGTAGTACGGCTGCCCGCGGTCCTCGTCGAAGGCGTAGATCTGCACCACGTTCGGGTGATGCAGCCGGGCCACCGCCCGCCCCTCGGTACGGAAGCGGGCGATGTAGCGCGGGTCGGCATGGATGCCGGCGCGGAGGGTCTTCAGCGCCACCATCCGGCCGATCGGCCGCTGCACCGCCCGGTAGACGATCCCCATGCCGCCGCCGCCCAGCTGCTCCACCAGCCGGTACGGGCCGACCTGCGTTTTCGCCGGCAGCCCGTGCGCCGGCGCCGGCGGCCGCTCCGGCACGGTCCGCGCCGCCAGCGCCGCCACCTGGGCCTCGACCGCCGCCAGCGCCGCCGCGTCCGCCGCCAGCGACGTTCCCAGGCACGCCCGCACCTGCCGGCCGACGCTGTCGCCATCGGCGATGACGTGCAGCGTGTTCAACTCGGCCTCACACGCGGCGCACCCCTGCAGGTGCTCGGCGATCCGCTCCAGCCGTGCGTCGGGTAGCTTGCCGAGGAGGAAGTCGAGCAGCGCCTCGCGACCGGGACAGCCACGGCTGAGGGTGATGGCGGTGCTCATGGGTAGCCTCCCGGCGCGGTCAGGGGGTGGTCCAGCGGCGGCCGGTCCGCCGTCCGCCCACCCGCGGCGCCCCCTCACCGTCCGCGTGCGGCGGCTGGGTCGGCGACGGCCCCACCGGCCGACACGGGAGCAGCCGATCGGCGCGGCGCACCACCGGGCGGGACACAAGCGGCACCGTCTGCACGATGGCCGCCCACACTCGATCGGCCGGCAGCGGCAGCAACAGCCAGTGGCGGACGTACTGCTGAAAACGGTCGCCGGCGGTGAACGGCTCCAGCCGTTCGGTCGCCTCCTGGCATGCCGGGCAACCGGCCAGGTGGACGGCGACTCCCTCCAGATCGGCCTCGGGCAGCTTGCCCAGCAGGAACGCCAGCAGCGTCTCCGGCTGCACACAATCCGCCATCCAGGCGCCGAGCGGAGGGTCAGTCATTGCCGCGTACCTCCCGACGAGGCCCGCGGGCGAGCCGCCGTTACTCGTCGATGATACCGTCGAACTCTTCGCGAATCCGCCGCATGATCCGGGCACGCGCCAGGTAGACGGAGTTGATCGACATCCCCAGGTCGCTGGCGACGTCGGCCGGGGACTGGCCGTTGACCACCACCCGATAGAACGCCTGGCGCGTATGCTCCTCAAAATCATCCATGATCGACTCGATGGCCCGCCGATACAGCAGCAGCCGATCGGCCTCGGCCGACGCCGGATCGAGGTCGGAGAGGGCCTGCTCGGCCACCTGCAGCATGTGCATCTGGGCGTCACTTCCGCCCACTCCTTCCCCGCCAGGCGGCATCTTGCGGATGGCATCACAGATCTTGTTACGGGTGATCTGCCGCAGCCAGCCGCGGAGCGAATCACCGCTGCGGTCATGGCGGAAGCCGGCGATCGCGGCGGCCACCGCCCGGAATACCTCCTGAGCGATGTCCTCCATGTCGGCGGTCCGCACCCCGGCCTGGGTACACCAGCGGTAGATGAGCGGGCCGTACAAATGGACGAACCGCCACCAGGCCTCGGCGTCCTGGGCCTTTACTCGTCGCAGCAACCCCGACGATGTTCGATCCGGGGTCTCATCCTTATTAACGCTCTCGTCTGTCATCAAATGCTGCACGGAAAGGGTCGGAGCGAATGTAACTATAGAATTGATATAGGGGATCGGAGAATTGTACGCCAGCGAAAAATTTCCCGATCAGGCAGTCAGGCGGTCAGGAGCGGACCGCCGGGGGGACGTCGAGGCGGACTGCCTGCCAGGCGGTGCGGTGCCCCTGGAGCGTCTGCAGCAGCCGCAGGTTGGTCGCCTCATTGGTCCGTGCCGCCCGCTCCGGGTCGACCGGCTGCCGCGGGTGCTCGAGCTGCGCCAGCAGGGTGCGGGCCCAGCCGGCGATCCGCGGCGGCGACCAGTCGCCGACCACGTCCAGGCCGAGTAGATGGTCGCCGGCCAGTTCCCGCACGACCTCCATCACCTCCACCGCCTGCTCCAGATCGAGCCGGCCGGAGTCCCAGCTCACCACCGCCTCGGCCGGCGTCAGCACGTCCTTGTCGAAGGTGATGTACAGCGGATAGCGAGCCAGGTCGTCGGCCAGCGGCGCCAGCGCCTGCCGGAAGCGCCCCGGCTGCAGCTGCCCGCGGCCGTCGAGCAGCGGCACCTGCCGGAGCCGCCCCCAGAACCCGCCGGTGTACGGCCGGACCGGCGGGAACACGACGACGCGACCGGCCAGCAACTCGCGCCGCGGCGCCAGCCAGCGGAAACCGTTGTCGAAGTCGGTCTGCCCGCCGGCCAGGATCACCCGCCGCACCGCCGTCGTCCGCAGGGCGTGCCACAGCCACGTCCCGCAGTGCAGGAACGGCACCCCGCGCATCCAGTCGGGGTGGTTGTCGAGCATCAGCAGGTTGAACGGCCGGCGGATTCGCCGCAGCAGGGCGAGGGTGACGTGGTGGAAGTCGCCCGAACCGACGAAGGTGACGGCCGGGTCATCCCCTGTCGGCCCCAGCCGGCGGGCCAGGTCGGCCTCGAAGGCGGCGAATCGCCGGTGCCCACACGCCAGCCGCAGCCGCGGTCCCCAGTCACGGAGATCGCACACCGCCGGCCGAAACGCTTCGAGCAGCCCCGCCTGGGCACACACCCCGCCGTCGAGATCGAGAACGCGCGTTCGCATCCGTGCATCATCCGTGAGAGGAGCAGGCGGGGCTCGCTTGCATTAGCCCCCGGTGAACACACCGGGGGCAAGTGCGTGTCGACGATTACCCAAAGGGGGCGTCCCGCATTCGCCCACGCGACATTAGCTCCCCGGTGAACACACCGGGGGCAAGTGCGTGTCGACGATTACCCAAAGGGGCGCCCCGCATTCGCCCCCGTGTGGCGAGGATCACCCAAAGGGCGCTCCGCATTTGCCCCCCGTGTGTTCACGGGGGGCTAAAAGCGAGGCGTCCCGCACTCGCCCCCCGTGTGTTCACGGGGGGCTAACTGGTTCAACCGCGGCGGACGCGGTACGGCACCGGCTCGGGGCCGGCCACGCGCACCTCGTTGTCGTTGCGGTCCAGGCAGAGCAGCTGCAGGAACTCGGGGGGAGCGCCGTGGACGCCGCGGATGTTCACCCCCATCTGGCCGGCCTCCTCCAGCTCCACCACCTCGCGGCGCTTGCGGTTGAGCAGGTATTCGGCCACCTCGACGGTCGCGCCGACCTCCACCCGCACCACCGTCTCCTTGCACGACGCCAGCTGGAGCAGACGCATGATCTCGATCGCCATCGTCTCCGGCGACTTGACCAGCCCGTGCCCCTTGCAGAACGGGCAGTCGACGTAGCCGGCGCGCTTGAGCGACGGCCGCACCCGCTGCCGGGTCATCTCGATAATGCCGAATTGCGAGATCTTCAATATCTTCGTCCGCGCCCGGTCCCGACGCATGGCGTCGCGCAGCGCCTTCTCGACGGCGCGGCGGTGCTTCTCCTCGCGCATGTCGATGAAGTCGTTGACGATCACCCCGCCCAGGTCGCGCAGCCGCAGCTGGCGGGCGATCTCCTTGGCGGCGTGCAGGTTCATCTGGTACGCCGTCTCCTCGGCGTTGTTGTCCGCCCGGAAGTTGCCGCTGTTGACGTCGATCGCCACCAGCGCCTCGGTCTGCTCGATGACGATGCTGCCGCCGTGAGGCAGCGGCACCTTCTTCTGCTGGATGCGGGCGATCTCGTCCTCAATGCCGAACTTGTGGAAGAGCGGCTCCTTGCCCTCGTACAGCTTGATGCGGTCGGCGTAGCGCGGCATCACCGCCTGCATGAACTCCTGGGCCGCCTCGAAGGCATTCTTCTCGTCCACCCAGATGGTGTCGATGTCGCTGGTGAAGTTGTCGCGGATGGTGCGAGTGACCATCTCGCTTTCCTCGTAGATCTTCTCCGGCCCCTTCACCTTTTTGATGCGCCGCGCCACCACCTGCCACAGCCGGCACAGGTAGACCAGGTCGCGCTGGACTTCCTTCTTGTTCTTGTCGATGGCGGCCGTCCGCATGATGAAACCGAGGCCACGCGGCGGCTTCAGCTCGTTGAACATCTGCCGCAGCCGCCGCCGCTGCTCCTCGTCCTCGATCTTGCGCGACACGCCGGTGCGATTGAGCCACGGCACCAGCACGAGGTAACGGCCGGGCACGCTGATGTAGGTGCTGAGCGTCGGCCCCTTGGTGCCGATCCCCTCCTTGATGACCTGGACGAGCACTTCCTGGCCGCGCTTGAAGACGTCCTGAATGAGCGGTCGCGGCCGGCCGGCGCCGGGCCGCCCACCGCGGTCGCTGCGCTCCCGGCGCTCGCCCCGGTCGCGGCGGTCACCCCGGTCGCGCCGTTCTCCGCGGTCACCACGGTCGCGATCCCGGCGGTCGCCGCGGTCACCCCGATCGCGGTCACGATCGCCTCGGTGCCCACGATCGCCCCGGTCCCCGCGATCACCCCGGTCGCGATCCCGATCGCGGCTCTCGCGGCGCGGACGGACGTCCTCGGTGAACTCGGTCGGCTCGCCGGACGGCTCGAGCGCGGGCGGCTCGCTGCCGGGCAGCGTCACCTCGCCGATCTCGGCTGCCGCCAGGTCGGCCTCCAGGGCATCCTCGATGCGCGGGTAGTCGCGCGCGACTGGGCGCGGCCGCGGCTCGTCACGATAGCGTTCCTCGCGCGGGGCGGGTTCTCGCGCACTGCCGCCGGTTCGGCCGGCTCGGGGCGAGCGGGCGGCAGTTCCTCGACCGGTGCCGCGGCGATCGGCTCCGGCACGACCGGCATGCGGCGGCTCGACGGGTTTGGCGACCGGCTGCGGCCGCGACGGGAAGAACAGGTCTGGGTCGAAATCGGCGCCGCCGGCAGACGACAGCTCATGCGGCGAATCGTGCCGTCGGTCTTTTCGGTGCGGCGTTCGGCCGAGTCCATCAGCCGCGGCCGATCGTCCGGCGGCGTCTCGGGGGCCGACGGCTCGTCGCCGCTGGCCGGCCCTCGGCGGCCGCCGGTTCCTCGGTCGCCCCCTCGGCCGGCTCGCTGGACCGGGTCTTCCGCCGCGCATGCGCGAGCGGCGACGCGGCTTGCCGCCCTCCTCGTCGATGCGTGTTTCCGGGTGGGCCGTCAGCGAGGGCCGCGAACGGCCGCCCTTCGCCGGCTCGGCCGCCTCCGCCGGCGGCTCGGCGGCAATCGCCTCAGGCGGTTCGGTCGCCTCGGCGGCCGGCGGTGCACCGCCCAGGTCGACGCCGGCGGCAAAGTCGTTCGGCTCCTCCCACGGCTGGCCGGCCGGCTCCTCGGCCGCCCCGGCCGCCGACGGCTGCTCCTCGTCCGGCTCGTCGAAGTCCATGTCCTGCATGTAGGTCGGCATCTGCGACCGATCGCGGTCGCGGTCACGGCCGCCCCGTTCGGGACGATCGCCGCCCCGCTTCGGCTCGAGGTGCTTCCAGTAGGTCGGCTCGACGTCGGAGACGTGCAGGAAACCGTTGCGGCCGACGCCGAAGTCGACGAACGCCGCCTGGATGCTCGGCTCGATGTTGACGATCCGCCCCTTGTAGATGTTGCCGACGTAACTCTCGGCGCTGCTGCGTTCGACGTACAGTTCTTCCAGCACCCCGTCTTCGAGGATGGCGATGCGGCACTCCTCGGTCTGCAGCACGTTGATGAGCATCTCTTTCTTCATCACGGTCCCTTCATTTCGGCAAGGCCCCGCCGCGGCGGGGCGATCGGGCGCGCGGTCGCGCCGGGGGATGGGAAGTGGCAGACGGCGAACGGCGACGCCTCGCGAGGGAGAGCGGCGCGGTCGTGCTGCCGGGTGTGACAACAGGTGATCGGGTGCGAGAGGCGGGCGAGAGAACGGCGGCTACCGGGCCGGCGGGGCGGCGGTCGATGGGCGGATCGGGGCTGCACCGCGGCCGGCGTCATGGCTGTCCTTCCGACGGGAGAGGCGCATCGTCCTGTAAATGCAGCCGGATGCGTTCGAGGAG
Source organism: Gemmataceae bacterium (assembly GCA_046350215.1). Classification (GTDB taxonomy): domain Bacteria; phylum Planctomycetota; class Planctomycetia; order Gemmatales; family Gemmataceae; genus JAXMAU01. Next base: position 12,153 of record JAXMAU010000067.1, read on the forward strand.
GGCGCCGTCGGCGACGGCGCCGTCGAGGCCGACCAGGCCGAGCACCTCCTCGGGCCGGGCGGTGCCGGCGGCGGTGAGCCACAGATCCAGCTCCAGCCGTCCGGCGGCGGCGTCATAGCGCAGGTCGCGGACGAACGGGCGGATGTCGAGCCGGCGCGGCGCCGGGCGGGTGCGGTCGACCCACCACTCGGCCTCGGCCCGCGCTCCAGCCAGGCGCTCGGCCACGGCGGCGCGGCGGGCGGGCGGCACGGTCAAGCCGTAGGTGAAGCCGACCACGCGCGCGGATTCGTTGGGGCGGATGCGGCGGGCGGCGGTGATCTCCAGCCCCGGCGGACAGACGGCGGCGAGCCGCTGGCGCACCACGTCGGGTTCGATCACCTCGTCCAGTTCCAGCTCAACCACCTCGGCCAGCCCGACCACGCCGAGCGGCAGCGACAGGGCGAACACCAGCCGCGGGTGCGGATGGAACCCCTTCGAGGAACGGAACGGTAGCTCGCTGCGGCGCAGCATCCGCTCGAAGGTTCGCATCAGGTCGTGGTGGCTCAGCCAGCGAAGCGGGCCGGCCTTGCGGACACTCAGCCGTACCTTGTCCCGCGCCCCGACGGGCGGGGGCGAGAGCGGCACGCTGGCGACCGTTGGGTCCGGGGTCATGATCTCCGGCGATGCCCCATCACGCGGGAACGACCGAGGCCCGCCGGCCGCCCCCACAGGGGAGAGCTGACGCCGGAGTTCAGCCGCCGATCGAGGCGGCCGATCGCGTTCAGGACCGGGACACACGTGCCGCGGGGTGCCAACCAGGCACCAGCCGGGAAACAGGGGTCGCTACGGCGTCTCATGGGAAAGGCGCCGCTCGATGGCGGGCGCCGACGCCGGATACCCTCGATTCGCCTCGCACGGCAGGACAGCCTGCGGCGTGCGGGTACGTGCGGGAGGAGTCACTGACGGACCAACGGGGTCGTGAAGCAGTTCCCGCCTGCTCGGTGTACAGTGGTCTGGACAAGCCCACTCGCCGGGTCCGCCCGGCGAGGACGGTTCGACCGGCCCGCCTCCGCAGGAGAGGGGCACGGCCGAAGGAATACGAGTACACCCCGTCCGCGACGCCCCCACGGGGGAAACCGGCCAGCCGGTCGACGGATCGGGCGGGGGGTCGGAGGGCCAGGCGGTGCTGATCGGTCGAAACCGCAACCACCGGCGACAGGCCCGACAAGGCTTCCGACGTCCCCAGCATGACATCTGCGCAAAAGCGGAACAAGGGCAAAATGGTGGGAATCTTGCCGCCGGGTCCGGTCAATTGTCCACCGGCGGGGTAGACAGCAGTACCGCCAGCGCCTCCAGCGCCTGCGGGGCGTCGGGGCCGTCCGCCTCGAGCGTCAGCTCGCTGCCGGGCATGGCGGCCAGCAGCAGCAGGTCCCACAGGCTCTTGCCGTTCACCGAGCGGCCGTCGCACGTCACGGTGACGTTGCTCTGGAACCGGCCGGCCAGCTCGACAAAGGCGGCGCTGGGCCGCATGTGTAAGCCTTGCGGGTTGGCGAGAAGCACCTTGCGCTGCAACGGCGTGCCGTTCATGAGGTCTAGGTCCATGGCGCGAAGCTCAGGGGATCCCCGATAGAGGTCGGTCATGGGTTCAGGGGGCACAGCGGACTCCTGGTCAGACGGGGCCGGCCGGCTCAATGTTCGAGCCGGTCGAGCAGGGCGCTGATCTCTTCCTTGCTGCCGGCCGCCCGCAGCGCCCGCACGAAGGCGTCGTCGCGGAGGCAGCGAGACACGTTCTCCAGCGCGCGGAGATGATCGCCGGGACGGTCCTGCGGAGAGATCAGCAAGACGAAGATGTACACCGGCTCGCCATCGAGACTCTCGAACGCCACCCCGGAAGGGGAGACGGCGAGAGTGCCGATCAGCCGGTCGACGCTGGCGTGCTTGGTGTGCGGGATGGCCACCCCGCGGCCGATGCCGGTCGAGCCAAGCAGCTCGCGTTTGAGGATGGCGCGGACGATATCCTCGGTGTCCGCGCCACGGAACTGGCCGGCTTCCCGCAGGCTGTCGACCATGGCGCGGATAACGCCCTCCTTGGTCGTGGCCGTCAGCGACGGTACGATGGCGTCGCGTACCACGAACTCGGACATGCGCATGGGTTGAGTTCTCCGGTCACTCGTCCGTGGCCTGGTCGCCGCGAGAGGTGCGGGCGACGTCCCCGGTCGAAGGTGTACGGCGGTGGTCCTGGATTTTCTCCTTGTACCGCCGCAGCTGCATCTGCAGCTTGTGCAGCGCCAGGTCCACGGCGGCCACCACGTCCTGGTGGCTTTCCTGGGCGACGATGTCGTGCTTGTGCTCGGCCTGCACCACGAACTCGACATGCGTCTTGTCGTCGTGCGTCTTGTTGAAGTCGACCGTCACCTCGATCAGCGTCAGCCGCTCGAAGACGTTGAGCAGCTTGAGGGCTTTGTCGCGGATGACCTGCTGGGTGGCGTCACTCAGATGACCATGGCGCGACGAGATCTTCACTTGCACGGACAGAACTCCTTGTACCGCCTGGTGCTCAGCCACGGCCGCCCGGGAAACGGCTGGGCGTCGCTCCAGGCGCGAGGTCGGCAGGCGGGGACCCTGTCCGGCCCTGACCGGGTCGGTCCGCCCGCCGCGGATGAATGTTCTGATTCTAGCCCACCCCGCGGCGATGTTCAATGGCCCGCCCCGCGGCTGTCTCCGAGGGCACTGAGCCGGACGCCGCCGGAGTCGCCAGGGCGGGCCATGCCGGCCGTCAGCGGCACAACGGGTGCTTGAGCGGCTTCCACGCGCCGTCCTCGGCGGCCGAGTGGACGCACTGGGTGATGAAGTTCATCCCGTCGACGCCGTCGGCGACGTTCGGGTACAGGCTGTTGGCGGTGTCCACCTTCTTGCCGGCGGCGCGGGCGGCCATGTCGTCGAACGCCGCGTTGTAGATGTTGGCGAACGCCTCGAAGAACGCCTCCGGGTGGCCGCTCGGCAGCCGGCAGCCGGCCTTGGCGGAGGCCACCAGGTACGGCGCGTTGGGGTCGCGCGAGTAGATGCGGTGCGGCTCGCCGTTGACGCGCATGATCAGCTTGTTCGGGTCTTCCTGGTGCCACTCCAGCGATCCCTTCGTGCCGTCGATCTCGATCCACAGGTCGTTTTCGCGGCCGTGGGAGATCTGCGACTGGATGACGGTGCCCAGCGCGCCGTTGCCGTAGCGGATGACGGCGGTGCCGTAGTCGTCCAGCTCGCGGCCGGGGACGTAGGTCTTGAGCAGGCAGCTGACCTGCTCGGGGATCAGTCCGGTGATGAAGCGGCCGAGGTTGTAGGCGTGGGTGCCGATGTCGCCCAGCCCGCCGGCGGCGCCGGACTTCTTCGGGTCGGTTCGCCAGGCGGCCTGCTTCTCGAGCATGCCGCCGCGCTCCTGGCGGGTGCGGAGCCAGCCCTGGATGTAGAAGGCACGGACGGCGTTGACCTCGCCGATCTCGCCGGCGCGGACCATCTCGCGCGCCTGCCGCACCATCGGATAGCCGGTGTAGTTGTGGGTAACGCCGAACACCACGCCGGACTTGCGGGCGACCGTGGCCAGCTCCTCGGCTTGCCCCAGGTCGAACGTGAGCGGCTTGTCGCACATCACGTTGAACCCGGCCTCGGCGAACGCCTTGGCGATCTCGTAGTGAGTGTGGTTGGGAGTGGCGATGGAGATGAAGTCGATGCGCTCGCTCTCGGGCAGCTTCTTTTCGGCCTCGACCATCTCCTTGTAGCTGCCGTAGGCCCGGGTCGGGGCGATGCCGTAGTCCTCGGCGGACGCCTTCGACTTGGCCGGGTCGGACGACAGCGCGCCGGCTACCAGGGCGGCGCGGTGGTCCATGCAGGCGGCGATGCTGTGGACGCGGCCGATGAACGACCCCTGGCCGCCGCCGGCCAGGCCCATGCGGAGTTTGCGGTTGAGCGGTGCGTTGAGGGCCATCGGTGCAAGTTCCTTTCGTGGACGGAGTACGACGGTGTGCGGGGGCGGCAGGCGCGAACACGGCGACGGAGAGCCGTCTCTCCGTCACCAGTAAATCATTACGAAAAGAGTATCAACTTACCCGATCGTGACCCACTTCTGCTCCTTGTGGCTCTGCAGGATGGCGTCGCAGAGCAGGATCTCCTTGTGGCCGTCGGCGAACGTCGGGTACAGCGGCGCGGCGTTGAAGTCGCCGGCGGCGATGTACTCGTAGAACGAGCGGAAGCAGCCCTTGAAGGCGTCGGGGAAGCCCTCGTTGTGGCCGCCGGGGAAGGTGCAGTAGCGGCGGGCCAGGTCGCTCAGCAGCGACGGGTCGCGGTGCAGCAGCTCGCTGGAGCGATCGCGGCGGCCGATCCAGATGTCGTTGGGCGCCTCGCTGTTCCACGCCAGGGCGCACTTCGACCCGGCGATCTCGTAGCGCAGGCAGTTCTTGCGACCGGCGGTCACCTGGGTACACCACAGGCTGCCGCGGGCGCCGCCCTTGAAGCGGAACAGCACGCAGCCGTAGTCCTCGGTGGTGATGTTGACCGGCTCGCTGGCCGGCGGGGCGCCGGACTTGCCGGAGTAGGTTTCGACCTCGCCCTTGGGCCGCTTACGGATCGGGTGGACGGTCTTCAGGTCGGCGAAGACCGATTCGACCTGCAAGCCGGTGATCGAGCAGACCAGGTCCATCCAGTGCGTGCCGACGTCGGAGATGGCGCGCAGCTCGCCGCCCTGGTCGGACAGGACGCGCCAGTTGTAATCGGTGTCGTAGAACAGCCAGTCCTGGCTGTAGCTGCCGTTGACGTGGTAGATGGCGCCGACGTCGCCGGTGCGGACCATCTCGCGGGCCTGCAGGTTGAGCGGGTAGAAGCGCACGTTGTAGCACACCGCGGCGGCCAGCTTCTTGCCCTTGGCCAGCTCGACCAGCTCGGCCGACTCGCGCGCGTTCATCGCCAGCGGCTTCTCGCACAGGACGTGCTTGCCGGCGTTGATCGCCCGCTTGGCGAACTCGTAGTGCAGCACGTTCGGCACCGCCAGGTGGACGGCGTGGACGTTGGCATCGGCGAGCACTTCGTCGAGGCTCTTGTACGCCTTCGGCAGCCCGAGCTTCTGCTGCGCCGAGTTGGACTCCTTGTCGTCGGCGCCGAGGATGCCAGTGATGGTAACGCCGAGCCGCCGCAGCGCCTCGACGTGAACGGGGCCGATGAAGCCGGCGCCGACGACGGCCGTGTGGATCTTGTGGAACATGAAACACTCCCCAAAGCGCGAAAGCCGCGAGAACGGAATGTGGCCCTGCGATGAGAAGTGTTGTAGACGACCGGCCGGCAAGTTCAACGGGGAGGAAGAGGGGAAGAACTCACCACAGAGGACACAGAGGAACACAGAGGAACACAGAGGAAAGACAGGAGAAAGAGTAAAAAGATAGGAATATTCACCTGTGCAGCGTGTAGAGTAGGAGGTGGCGGCTCTCTGCCGGACGAAGGCCGGTTAGTGATTGGTGCCCGTAGCCCGCCACAGAGTTTGGCCTGGACAAGCGCCACGAACCCGAACCTGTCGCCTCGCCGCTGGGCGGGGAGCACGCAGAGCAGAGTGTCTGCTTCTGGCTGTCCTCCGGCCGAGGTCCTCGGGAGTGACGCTCCATGGACACCCTTACCCTCGCTGTGCCGGCATTGACGTCCACAAAGCCAACGTCGTCGTTCGCGTCCGCTGCGCGACCGCCCCGGCAAGGCCGGCGAAGAGGTCCAGACCTCGACCCTGACCGGCGACCTGTTGACGCTGGCCTCCTGGTTGCCGAACGCGGCGTCACCCACGTCGCCATGGAATCGACCGGGGTCTACTGGAAACCGGTGTTTAATATCCTGGAGGGCAGCGTTCACGTCATCCTCGTCAATGCCGAGCACATCAAGCAGGTGCCCGGCCGCAAGACCGACGTCATGACCGCCAGTGGACGTGCAGTTGCTGCAGCACGGGCTGCTCAAGCCGCTTTGTGCCGCCCCAGCCGATCCGGGAGCGCGACGACCGCCAGCGGACGCAACTGATCCAGGAGCGGTCGGCGGCGGCCAACCGCATCCATGAAGGTGCTGGAGGACGCCAACATCAAGCTGGCCTGCGTGGCGACCGACGTGCTGGGGGTCTCGGGTCGGGATATGCTCGTAGGCCGCTGATCGCCGGGGAAACCGACCCGACGCGGTTGGCCGAGTTGGCACGCGGAAGCGGCGCCGCGCGAGAAGATCCCGCCGCTGCAGTTGGCGTTGCAGGGACGGGTGAGGGAGCATCACCGCTTCTTGTTGCGGATGCACCTGGATCACATCACCCACCTGGAGGAGTTGATCGCCCGGCTGGGCGTCCGCATTGAGGAGATGCTCGCCTTTGCGGCGGCGGAGGACCGCTTGCAGACGATCCCGGGGGTGAGCCAGCGGGTGGCGGAGACGGTGCTGGCGGAGATCGGGCCGCAGATGGAGCAGTTCCTGCCGCTGCTCAGCTGGTCTTCGTGGGCAGGGATGTGCTCGGGCAATAATGAGAGCCGCCGGCAAGCGTCGCAGCGGTCGGGTGAGGAAGGGGAATCGCTGGTTGAAAGGGGTGCTGGTGCAAGCGGCGTGGGCGGCGAGCCATACGAAGGGGACGTACCTGCAAGCGCAGTACCGTCGGCTGGCGAAGCGTCGAGGCCGGAAGCGGGCGTTGGTGGCGGTGGGGCACACGTTGCTGGTGATCATCTACCATGTGCTGAAGCGGGAGACGACGTACCAGGAGTTGGGTGCGGATTTCCTGGAGCGGTTGGACCCGGGCGGGTGACCCGCCAGTTGGTGAAGCGGTTGGAAGCGTTGGGGCATCAAGTCACCCTCGAACCACGCCCCGCTGCTTGAGGAAGTATTTTCAGAGCAGGAACACAGAGGAAAGAAGAGAAGGAAGAGAATGAAGAGAGGGAAAGAATGAAATCAGGACCGCTAGGTGGCACGCTCTGAGGCTCTGCGAAGGGCGTGAATACGGATCGCCGGCTTCTGGGTGCCATGCAACGCCGTGAGCAATTATGCGGCTCGTTTCGACTGAAAGCGTGTGGCGCGTTGCACTTCGTCCGCTGTCGCCGCTCGGATTTTGGGTGCGCCTGGCCCCTTCTCCCGCTTCTTATGCGGCCAGTCCCGTGCTTGCTTGCTGCCGCGCCGCTCGTACTCGTCCTGCGTCGCCGCCGCCAGCTGCTCCTGCAACGGCGGCTGCCGACGGCTCCCTCCCGTCGGCCGCATCGCCCGCCGCACCGTCTTGCGGGCCAGCGCCACCGACCAGCTCAAAGGATCGCCCCCGGCCGCCAGAATGGCGGATACGCTCATCAGCCCCAGCAGCCACACCCCCACCAGCGTCCACCCTAGCTCCGCTTTCGCCTGGGCCGGCGCCCGGCTGAGCATCTTGCGCCGCTGCAGCGTTTGTTTGCAGCCGCGGTAGAACACCTCCACTCCCCAGCGCAGCCGGTACAGTTCGGCCGCCGCCGTGTCCGACAACGCCGCCTCGTCGCGCACGTTGGTCAGCAGGTAGACCTTCCCCTTCTTATCCCCGGGCAGCACGATCAGCCGGAGTACCAGCGGCGGCTGGCAACGGCGATTGCCCGGCCACAGGTAAACGGTCGCCTCGTCCTCGTCGACCACGGCGCCCAGTTCCCTGAGCAGCTGGATGTTGGCCCCCACCCGCAGCAGGAAGGAGCGGCCCGACGCCAGGATGCGCTGGCACAGGTCGTAGCCGACGAAGCCGGCGTCGGCCACCACCAGGGCGCCGGCCGGCAGGTCGGCCAGCATCGACTCCAGATGACGCCGCTCGCTGGCGGTGCCCGGACCGATGCGGTAGTCCCACGGCAATCCGGTGCCCAGGTCCCATAGCGTGGTCAGGAACAACTGCGGGGCGGTGCGTTTCTTGCCAGCGCAGCCGAAGGCCGCCTGGTTGGCGGCCGTCCGCGGGCATTCGACCCGCGAGCCGTCGACGGCGAAGGCGGGCCAGCCGTGGCGGAGGCGGCGGCCGGGGAGGCGGGCCATCTGCTGGCGGAGGCGCGCCGCGACGGCCGGTTGCAAGGTGTCGGACCAACGGCCCAGGGCGGCGCTGAAGCCGGTGTAGCTGTCGCCCAGCGACCAGCGTGGGAACCAGTCGCGGAGCAGGCGGACGGCGGCGTCAAAGCGGTCGGCGAGGGTCTGCTCGGCGGACCAGACGAGGAGGATCGCCAGCCAGACCAGGCGCTGGGGCGTCCAGCAGAGGCCGCGGCGGAGCGTCCACGAGGAGAAGAAGGGGGCGGGCAGCCAGGTGCGGATGGCCGCGGGCAGATCGTCTGGGTAGGATGAGCGGGCCGGCATGGGAGGGGCCTCCTGGCCTGGGTGGTAAGAGATAACCCCAGTGTACGGGAGGCCCTAACCATTTCCACTCCTTCCACTTACACGCCGGAACGGGCGAAATTGCTTCACGGCGTTGGGTGCCATGCCCACGCTTGCGTGGGCATGCGGCGTTTCCCCGACCGGCCCCGTCGGTATCAGGAGGACTCGCATCACATGCCCACGCAGAGCCGTGGGCATGGCACCCAGCGGCTGCCACCGCTCACGCCGGCGTCCGCATCCGCTCCAGCAGGGTTGCGGGTGATCCGCTGCACCCGCAGGCCGAAGGCCGTGCGGCCGGCCGTAGTGCGAGATCGGCGGCATGTGCCCCGGCGGGGACGACAACCCCTGCGCCCAGAAGATCGTCGCTGCGTTGAACACGATGTTCCCCTTCGGACCGGGGTAGACCGTCGCCGTGTACTCCGCCGGGGCATCGCCGCTGTTGATCGTCGGCCCGGACGCCACCACCGTGCCGGAGATCTCGCCGGCTCGCCGTGGAACTCCCAGCCGATCAGCCCGGCAATGCCGTCGCCCTTCTTCATCCCGGTGCCGGCGAACAGCCAGTGCTCCGGCTTCGTGCAGATCCAGTCGCCCGAACCGTTGAACGGCGAGATCGTCTATGCGCGCCCATCAGCGTCGCCTCGTTCGGGCGCTTCCACCGGCAGGTCGGCCATGTGTGTTTCCTCGCGTTCTTGCGCAGCCCGCCGTAGCGGCCGACGCGTCTAGAAGCGTCCGCCCGCCGCCCCGGCTGACGACGGCGTCAGGTCGGTGACGAAGCAGCAGGTGTTACCCGAGAGAGGCGGCGCGCTCACCCTCTTGATCGCCGCCAGCACATGGTCGAATTGCCGCCGGCTCCATATTCGTCGTGGCCGACCGACAGAAAGCCCTTGCAACGTGGAAGAGTTTTGAGATCGTCGTTGATATCAACATTCGACGCATAGGTCACGTCATAGCCGTGCTGCTCCAGCCAGTACGCCAGCGGGAACTCCCACAGCAGGAACTCGCCCGATCCCTGCGACAGCGGATTGTCGTGGATCTGCATGTAGCGGCCGTAGGGCCGATCGCGACTGACACGGACGCCGGAGACGAGTGGCCGGCCGTCCTTGCGGTCGTTGTGGTAGAGCGAGTAGGCGCTCGGCCAGGCGTTGTACGCCTGCCAGGTGTTGTCGGAGCACTGGAACAGGAAGTCGGCCGGCCGATCATCGCGGACGATGAAGATCAGGTAACTCTGATAGCGATGATCGACGCCCGACAGCTTGCCGAGGTAGACGCCGCTCAGCCAGTCCTTCGGCACGTCGAGGGTGACGGCCTTCTCCCAGCGGCATTCGCGCAGGCGGTGGTCGCCGACCGGCGGGGTCGGCTGCGGCTTGCCGGCGAACGGCCCGAGGTGGAGCAGGTGCCGGCCGCCGGTGCCCTGGTAATAGCCGAGGCGGTAGATGTCGAGAGTGTAGCGGGCGGCCGGGTTGGTGCTGACGAACAGGTCGATCCGTTCGCCGGGACGAACGCTGGTGCGGCTGGCGTAGCCCTCGATGAGCGGGCTGCGGACGGCCCACGGCCCCCAGTTCGACCGGGTGGCCGGGTCGGTGCGGACGTAGGTGAGCTGCCAGTCGGTGGTGCCGGGTTTGGCGTTCTCGTCGCGAATCAGGCTGCTGGTCGAGGCGGCGGCGGCGAGCGGACCGGCGGCGAGCGGGGCGGCGGCCAGGCCGTGCAGCAGCTGGCGGCGGTCGAGGCGGGGCATGGCGGAAGTCTCCGGGGTGGGAAAGCCGTTTCGCCCCAGCGTACTCTGCCGGAGACGCCGGGGGAAGCGGCCAGGCAAAACGATCTGGCTGGCGCGGCGGCGCTGCCACCCCTGACAAATGGCGCCGCGGCGCGGCGCCCCGGTCGGTTGACCGGCCGGCGGGACGGGGTACGCTTGGAGATGGTTGCCCGCCACCCCGCCCGACCCCGCTCAGGAGGAGCCGATGACCCGCCACAGGCTGCTGTCGTGCGTCCTCCTGCTCGGCCTGTCCGCCGGCCCGGCGTTCGCCTTCCTCGGCCCGCTCGACCTGATCGTTCCCGGTCTGCCGTCCCCCGGCGACGTCATCAAGATCATCGACGCGCTGACCAAGAAGGACTCCGCGACGAGCGTCGACGTGCGCTTCGGCGCCACCGTCAGCCAGGGCAAGCTGCTAATCGCCCGCACCAAGGTGGACGTGGTGATCGACCGCTCCAGCCGCAACTGGCGCGGGCAGGTGACGGTGAACATGGTGGTGCCGACCGAGGTCAGCTACTCGATCGACCTGCAGCAGATCCGCGCCGACCAGATCCGCCTGGACCCCGAGGCGCGAACGCTCACGGTGACCATGCCGGTGCCGACCGTCGAGGACGTCACGCCGATGCTGTCGGCGATCCGCACCGAGAACGGGTACAACCACGCCCGCTTCAAGTTCTTCGACAAGCACACCACCCGCGACCTGCAGAACGGCATGTTGCAGCACGACTACCAGGTGCGGGCGCGCAAGGTGGCGCTGCAAAACCTCGACCGGGTGAACAACCAGGGCCGCATGGCGCTGCAACGGTTCCTGCAGCAGCTGATGCCGGGAGTCAAGGTGCTGGTGAACTGAGGCTCACGCCGCCCGCCGCATGCGCCGCAACTCGGCGTCGCGGAGCACCTTCCGCCGCACGTCGGCCGTCCGCGCGAACAGTTCGGCGTACAGCTTGCGGTGGGTGTCGGTGAGCGCTTCGTTACGCCGTTTCATGACCCGGACGGCCGTTTCCAGCAAGCGGTCCAGGTCGCCGTTCTCACGGGCGGCGCCGTTCCAGATGCTGGCGAACGACGGCAGCACGCGCGGCAGCAGTCCGCCGGTCGGCAGCAGGTTGCAGAACACGCCGGCGCTGGTGCCGGTGTTGAGCAGCGTGCCCAGCCCGGTCTTGGTGTGATCGCCGAGGAAGCAGCCGATCTTGCTCAGGCGGGTGTCGATCAGGGTGCCGTTGACCGACACGCGCACCGGCCCGTAGTCGTTGCGGAGGTCGCTGTTGCTGGTGCCGGCGCCCAGGTTCACCCACGCGCCGACGTAGGCGTGGCCGAGGAAGCCGTCGTGGTACTTGTTCGAGTACCCCTGGATAATGCTCGCCTCCACCTCGCCGCCGACGCGGCACTGGGCGCCGAGGGTTGTGCCGCCGCGAATCTTGGCGCCGAGCAACTGGGTGCCGGGACCGATGTAGCACGGCCCCTCCAGCCGGGTGAACGCCGTTACCACCACGTCGCGATCGAGGATCACCGGGCCGTTGGTGGTGTCGGCGACGACCAGCGGGTCGATGCGGGCGGTCGGGTGGACGAGCAGGCGGTCGGCCGGACCAACGCGCGCCGGCAGGTCATCGCCGCGGCGCGGCCGCTCCGGGTCGGTCAGCCAGGCATCCAGGGCGATCTCGTCGCCGTTGCGCTCGACCAGGTCCCACAGGTAATGGGCCATCCACCCGCCGGCCGGCCGCGTCGGCAGCGTCCGCGCCCACTCTTCCAGACAGCCGTCGAGGGTGAGTGGCGACAGGTCGCGCAAATGCCCCGGTTCGAGAACGGCGTAGGCGACCTGACCGTCGACGAGGGCGACGCCGGGGGTGTCGAAATCGTCGGCGTCGTCGTTGCTCGGCGCCGGCGGCACCCACCGGCCGTTGACCAGGCCGAGGCGGTCGCGGCGCAGCCAGTGCAGGTCGTTGACGCGCAGCCGCGGCGCCTGCTGGGCGACCAGCGGGGCCAGGTACGGCCGCACCATCACGCCGCGCTGCAGGTGGTCGGCCGAGGCGGTCCGGCCGCGCGCGAGGGTGAAGTAGCGCACCTGCTTCTGCTCCAGCGTGCCGCAGCCGCACAGCAGGTCGAACACCGGCCGGGTGAGGGTGAGCGGTTCCAGGTCCGCGGCGAGGGCGTCCTCGAAGTGGCAGACGCGCATGGTCGAATCCTTTCGCTGCGTGTCCAGGTTGATCGCCTACCAGGGGTAGGCATTATCGACCGGGAGGGCGGCGCGATGCAAGAGCGCTTGCCCGGACCGCGGCGTCACTGCACGAACACCACGAAGTCCGCCGCCGGGTCGGCCGACACCTTGGCGACGTCGCCGCCGTGGACGATGCGCACCGTCAGCACCTTGCCGCCTGACCGTTTGGCCGCCCGCTGCGGGATGCCGAAGCCGCGCTCGATGTGACCCGACCCGGCCAGCACCACCAGTCGCCGCAGCTGTCGCTCCTTCTGGAACCGGGCGGCGCTGTCGGCCATGTACTCGTCCCACACCGTCATCACCTGATAGAACTTCTCCTTGCCCTCCGCCGTCATCTCGCCGTGACCGTGCATCTCGCCGAGCTGGTCGAACCAGTGCTTGCGGTGCTCCTTCACCTGAAAGTCGACCTCGCCCAGCTGCTTCTTCTCGTCGGCGTTGAGCTTCTCGTAGCCGACGCGCGAGATCCGCTTGCGCAGCTCGTCGGCCACGTTCAGCGCGGCGAGGGGGATGCGGTTGTGCTTGCAGAACGACACGATCGGCCGATACAGCCCCCACTCGTAGCCCCAGCGCGTGCGGTACTCGGTGTCTTCCAGAAACGTCGCCTCGTCGGTGGCGCCGCTCAGGTAGCGGTCGACCGCCTTCTGGTACGGCCGCTGGAACATCTCCATGCCAACGCCGAGGCGCTCGTCGCGGGCGAACAGCGCCTTGACGATCATCAGCTGAACGGCGTGGTCGACCTCGCTGTCGTGCGTCTCGCCGACGCAGAGGAGATCCGCTTCCAGTAGCCGATCCGTAAACTCGCCGAAACTCAACTGGCGTTTATCCGCCGCCTGGAAGATCGACAGTTTGGGCGGCCCCTCCAGCCGGTCGAGCATCGCCTTGTGCGCCCTGGCGTCGGGCGCCTCGATCTCCCAGACGCGCGATCCGCGCAGCGTCACCGTCCGCCGGCCCCCCTTGTCGCCGTGCCAGGTTTGCGTGGTCGCGTCCTCGGCGACCGTCTTCTGCTTCGGGAACTCGGCCGAGCGCAGCGCCACCAGCGCCCGCTGGAACCGCGCCGCCTGCGCCGGCTGGGCGAACGCCACGATCCAGCCCTTCGCTCCGCCCTCCTCGATCTGCCGATCACCGGCCCACCCGGCCGCCGCCTCGACCGCCTGCCCCGCCGTCGCCGGCTGGCGGCGCAGTAATTCGATAAGCCCATACTCGCCGATCGACTTGCCAGGCCCGAGGCTGACGCGCGCGATCCGTTCGCCGGGGTGGAGGATGACGGCGGTGGCGGTCGGCGGGAAGTTGTAGCGGGCATCGACGGCCGACCAGCCGCCCTTGGCCTTCACCGCCTGCACCCACTTCGCCCCCTGGCCGTAGAGAAAGGCGTTCTGCAGGTTGCGCGCCTTGCTCAGATCGGTGGCGAGCATTTTGGTGACGTGCGGCTGCTCCTTGCCAAGCAACTCGATCATGGTGAAGGTGGCGTCGCCCTCGACGAGCGCCGCCAGCGCCAGCTCGCCGTCGCTGCCGAACGACGCGGCGTGCAGCTTGCGCAGGCCGAAATGCTGGTCCTGCAGCGCGTGGACCATCTCGTGAACCAGCGTGCCCTTCCAGTAATTGCTTTTCACGTCGTCATAGAGAAAGAGCGCCTTCTCCTTCGTGTCGTAGTAGCCCTGAATGCCCGGCCGCCCGTCTTTCGGCCGGGGGATGACCTTGGCAGTCACCGGCTTCTTGAACTTCAGTCCGCGGACTTTTTCGATCTCCTTTTCCAGCTGGCGCACCTGCTTCTCCAGCTCCGCCTGCCGCGCCGCCGGCGTGTCGGCATGGGCCAGCAGGGCGACGGCGAACAGGGCGAGCGGGACGAGGCGGATGCGCAACGACATGCGGAGGCTCCCGGAGTGGCGGGCGACAAGGCAACGCCGAACAGAGACGACCGACCCGACCGCCGCTCACTTCTTCGGCGACGGCGGCGGAGGCGGCACCTTCCACAACCCCTTCGCCTCGCCGTCCTTCAGCTCCTGCAGCACCTCGGCGATGGCCCGGTCGAGCTGCTGGTCCTCGCCGGCGAACTCGCGGGCCGGGTCGTTGTCGACCACGATGTCCGGGTCGACCCCGTACCCTTCGATCACCCACTTCGTGCCGGCCACGTCGTAGCGGCTGAACTCCGGCCGGTTCAGATAGCCGCCGTCGAGCAGCGGCAGGGTGCCGCGGATGCCGACCACCCCGCCCCAGCTGCGCTTGCCGATCAGCTTGCCGAGCCGGTGCTGGCGGAAGCGGTACGGGAACAGGTCGCCATCGGACGCCGAGAACTCGTTCATCAGGCACACCTTCGGCCCGTAGAGCATCCCGCGCGGATCGGCGAACGGGACGCTGTTGCGGGCGATGGTGATCATGGCGATTTCGCGCCGCAGCCGCTCGATCAGCATCGGCGACACGTTGCCGCCGCCGTTGCCGCGCATGTCGATCACCAGCGCCTTCTTGCCCAACTGCGGGTAGTAATAGCGCGCGAACTGGTTCAGACCGGGCTGCATCATGTCGGGGACGTGCAGGTAGCCGACCTTGCCGCCGGTCTGCTTGCTGACGTGCGCCAGGTTGCCCTCGACCCATTCGTGGTAGTACAGCTCGCCCTCGCTGGCGATCGGCACCACGGTGATCTTGCGGCTGCCCTGCTCCTGCGCCGCGCCGTTGACCCGCAGCGTCACCTGCCGGTCGACCTTGTTCACCAGCAGTTCGTAGATGCTGGCGACCTCGTTCACCGGCCGGTCGTCGACGGCGATGATCCACTCGCCGTCCTTGACCTCGGCGCCCAGCTCGTTGAGCGGCGAGCGGAGCCGCGCATCCCAGCGGTTGCCGCGCAGCACCTTGACGACCTGGACGAAGCCGGTCTTCGGATCCTTGCGCAGCCGTGCGCCGAGCAGCCCGGTCGGCACCCGTGCCGGTTTCGGCATGTCGCCGCCGCCGACGTAGGCGTGGCCGGCGTTCAGCTCGGAGATCATCTCGCCGATGACGTAGGTCAGATCAGCGCGGTGGCCGACATGCGATACGAGCGGAGCGTAGCGGGCGTGCATCGCCTTCCAGTCGACGCCGTGCAGGCCGGGGTCGTAGAAGAAGTCGCGCATCTGCCGCCAGCACTCGTCGAAGATTTGCTTCCACTCGGCGTGCCGGTCGAGGTGGACCTCCATCGCCGACAGGTTCAGCCCGTCGCCCGGGCTGATCGGCGCCTTCGGCAAGTCAATAATGGCGTACTTGCCGCCGGCCGAGACGAGCATCTTCTTGCCGTCGGCGGAGATCTCGTAGCCGCCGACCGACCCGAGCGACGTCTCCTTCTTGGTGGTCAGGTCGAACACGGCGAGGGTCGGCTGCTCGCCGCTGGCGGCGCGGACGTAGTACACACTGGAGCCGACCGACTGCAGGTTGCGATAGCTGCCCGGCTTGACCGGCAGCTGGAGGATGCGCTCGCTGATGCCGTCGATGTCGACGCGAGCGACGGCCTCCTTCGGCTTTTCCTTGGCCGGCTTGTCCTTCTTGTCGGCCTCCTTCTTCGGCTCGTCCTTCTTCGGCTCGTCCTTCGCCGACTCGTCGACCGGACGGAACGGCGACGGCGTGTCGTTCGCCAGCGCGACGACATAGACGCGGGCCATGTCGCGGTAGGCGTGGTTCCACTCGGTCTGGCTGTAGATCGGGTTGAAGTCGCGGGCGGAGACGAAGAACAGGAACTTGCCGTCACCGGAGAACACCGGCCCGCCGCTGTTGTAGCGCCCCTCGGTGACGGGAGACGTCTTGCCCGTGGCGACCGAGTGCAGCACCACTTGCGTCATCTCGTTCGGCTCTTCCTGGCTCCACGCCAGCCACCGGCCGTCGGGACTCCAGACGACATCGTGGATCTCCCACACCGGCGCCTTCGCCACCTGCACCACCTTCTTGGTGTCGACCTCGACATAGCTGATCCGCAGCTTCTTGTCGGTCCACAGCACCTTCTTGCTGTCAGGACTCCAGGTAAGGCCATACTTGTAAGTGTCGCCATCGCGGGTCAGCTGCACCGGCTGACCGCGGCCGTCGGGCGTGGTCAGCCACACCTCGTCCTCGCCGCTACGGTCGGACACATAGGCGATGTGCTTACCGTCGGGCGACCACTTGGCGTTCCGCTCGTGGACGCCGGGGGAATTCGTCAGGTTGCGCGTCGGGCCGGGCTTGGCCGGCACGGTGAACACATCGCCGCGGGCGCCGAACAGGGCGCGACCGCCGTCGGGAGAGAGTTCGTAGCTCGTCACTTCCTTGCCAACGTTCAGCAGCTTCCCGCGCGCTGCCGCTCGGTCTTCGAGGATGCGAATGGCGACTTTTTCGGTCTTTTCTGTCTCCAGATCGAGCTTGTAGATATAGCCCGCCTGCTCATAGACGATGGCGCGATCGCCGAGGCTGGGGAACTTGACGTCGTACTCGGTGTGGCGCGTCAGCTGCCGCGCCTTGCCGCCGGTAGCCGGCACGGCGTACAGGTTCATTCGCCCGTCGCGGTCGGAGGCGAAGTAGACCCGGTCCTTGTGCCACATCGGGATGATGTCCTGGGCCGGGTCGTCGGTCAGGCGGGTCGTCTGTTTCGTCTCGAAGTCGTAGACCCACACGTCATCGGCCATGCCGCCGCGGTACTTCTTCCAGGTGCGGAACTCGCGGAAGACGCGGTTGTAAGCCAGCTTCGAGCCGTCGGGCGAGAACGAGCAGAATCCACCGCGCGGCAGCGGCAGCTCTTCCGGCAGCCCGCCGGCGAGCGGGATCTTGTAGAGTTTGCCGAGGAAATCGTTGAACGAGTGCATCCGCGAGCGGAACACGACGGACTTGCCGTCGGGCGTCCAGCCCAGGCAGATGTTGTTCGGCCCCATGCGATCGGACACGTCGTCGCGGCCGAGGGTGGCGGTGTAGGTGAGCCGCCGCGGCACCCCGCCGTCGGCGGGGATGACGTAGATCTCGGTGTTGCCGTCGTACTGCCCGGTGAACGCGACGTGCTTGCCGTCGGGCGAGAAGCGCGGAAACATCTCGTAGCCGTCGTGGCTGGTCAGCCGCCGCGCGATGCCGCCGGTGGACGACACGGTGTACAGGTCGCCGGCATAGCAGAAGACGAGCGCCTTGCCGTGAATCGTCGGGAACCGCAGCAGCCGCGCCTCGTCCGGAGCAGCCGGCTCGGCAGCGGTGACGAATGGAAGGAGAGTGAGCAGAACGAAGACGGATGCGCGCATGAAGACCTCCGGGGAATGCATCCGGATGAATTATGCGGATCGGGGGAAGGGAGCAAGGCTTGGCTCGCTGCGCTCGCAGTAGTCAGTAGTCAGTAGCCAGTAGTCAGTAGAAAAGGCAGAAGGCAGCGGTGGGTGGCACCTGGGTGCCATGGCCACGCTTGCGTGGCCATGTAGTGCGGATGATGGTTCTCCCGACGGGGCCAGTCCGCGAAATGCCGCATGCCCACGCGAGCGTGGGCATGGCACCAAAGTACCAAAGGCCCCCCCTGTTGTGGCCGAGTCTCCCGACCCGGCCACGGGCGGCGACCGCAGGTCTCCTCCGGGGTATGCGGGAGACGCCACCACAGCGAGTCCGTGCGCCACCGCATCACTTCTCCAGCCGCCAGCCGGTGGCGTCGGCGGTCAGACGGGTGTGGCCCTTGTGCCGGTCGTAGACGCGGTGCATCTCGTCGATGTTGTCGAAGAAGCCGACGATGTGGGCGGCGCCGAACGTCTCGCCAGCCTTCGTCGGCCGGCCGTGGATCTCCTCGATCATCAATGATTCCGCCCGGCCGCTGGCTGCACCGTACCTCGTAGACGACCGACGGGTCGAGCGTCAGCCCGGCCAGCCACGGAGACCGTCACCTGGTCTGCCGGTCACGCAGGTGGTAGGCGCGAATGAAGTGCGCCGGGGTGCGGTGGGTGTCGCGCCGGTAGCCGTACTTCAGATCGGGCGGGAACGGAGTGAAAAACTCGCTCGCCGGGATGCGCAGCCCCTTCGGCCCGCTCAGATAGCTCAGGTACATCTCGCTGAACGAGTCGCCCTTCTCGTGCCGCACACAGCCGGGCGTGTCGTTGCGGAGGAACAGCTCGGGCGAGTCGTTCACGCTGTCGATGCGGTCGGCCAGCAGGAAGTACCGCGCGCCCTTCGGGAAGACGATCAGCTGCGTCCAGCGCGACCCCGGCTTGCGGCCCGGCGCGGCGTACTCGAACTGGTACGTCGTCTTCACCGCCACGAAATCCTTGCCGCGGATCACCTCCGGCCGCACCGGCTTCATCCGGTGACACAGCTGCGGCCCCTCGACCATGCGCTTGCGGTGGCTGCTGCCGTGCGCCATCAGCGCGTAGTGCCGCCGGCCAGGATCCTTCTCGTTTTCGTACCAGGTGTAGCGGCCCAGCCCGTTGCCGTCGGGCGCGAGGATCTTATCTTCCCACGCCGCATCGCTGCCGGGTTCCATCAGCCAGTCGATCACCATCAGCCCGTCGCCGGCCTCGCGGAACCCGGTCGTCCTGTCGACAAACGAGCTTTTCTCGATCCCCGTCATCCACTGTTTCGGACTTTTCTTGGGGATGACCGCCTCCAGCTTGTCGGTTTCGATCTTGATGGCGCGGTCGTCCTCGGTGATCCGCGCCCAATCGGCCGGGTCCGCCGCGGCGGCATCGGATCGAACAAACGACAACAGAGAGAGCGACAGTGCGATGAAGCGCATGGGGGGACGGTCTCCGCGGGTGGGTAACTCGGACCAGGCGCCGGCGATTATCCCGGCCGGCGCGCGCCGCGAGTAATCTATTCCGCGCTTTCGTCGTGGACCTTTATCCCTCGCTTACGCTTCGGGCTGTTGAGTTATTTACCCACCAGCTCCTTCGCTGCCTTCACCACCGCGTCGACGGTGAAGTTGAAGAACTTCATGGCGTCCTTCGCCGGGGCCGATACGCCGAACACCGTCATGCCGATCTTCTTGCCCTTCACCCCAACGTAGTCGCCCCAGCCGACCACGCTCGCCATCTCCACCGACACCCGCGCCGTCACCGCCGCCGGCAGCACCTGCTCGCGATACTCCGGGTGTTGGTCACAATAGCGCTCGAATAACTCCCACGACGGCATGCTCACCACTCGCGAGCGGATGCCGGCGGTGGTCAACTGCTCGTGCGCGTCGATGCACAGCGAAACCTCGCTGCCGGTCGCCAGCAGCAGCACTTCCGGGTTGCCGCCCGGTGCGTCGGCCAGCACATAGGCGCCCCGCCGCAGTCCCTCGGCGGAGGCGTACTTCGTGCGGTCGAGCGTCGGCACCGCCTGCCGGGTGAGGACCAGTGCCGCCGGGTTCTCGCGCAGCTCCAGGATCACCCGCCACGCCTCCGCCACCTCGTTGGCGTCGCACGGCCGGAACGTGAACAGCCGCGGCACCGCCCGCAGACCGGGCAGCTGCTCGATCGGCTGGTGCGTCGGCCCGTCCTCGCCCACCCCGATCGAGTCGTGGGTGAACACGTAGATCACCGGCAGTTCCATCAACGCCGCCAGGCGGATCGGCGTGCGGCCGTAGTCGCTGAAGATCAGGAACCCCGAGCCATA
>JAXMAU010000068.1:0-29138 GCA_046350215.1 Gemmataceae bacterium
GCCAGCACCTTGGGCGGATAGGCAAGCTGCGACGGCAGCAGCGACGCGCGGTCCTCCGCTCCGTTGACCAGCAGCGCCTCGACGGTCATGCTCAGGTCGAGCGTGCCGGGCGGGTTGGTCGTCCGTCCGGTCCGCTCCGGCGTCGTCGTCACCGACAGGCCACGGACCTGATGCAGCAGCGGCGCCCGGTGCAGATCGCGCAGCACCTTGACCAGGCTGGCCAGGTTGCCGCGTCCGCTGGCGGCGAACGCCAGCCGGTCGTAGAGCGGCTCCTTGTTCTTCGTGGTCGGCGCCGCCGATCGGCGGTCCGGCTGCCGCGGCGTGATGACGATGCTATCGCGGCTGAAGCCTGCTTCGAGCATCCGCTCGCTCAGGAAGCGCTCGTACTCCACCTGCATGCGCGTCAGGTGTTTTCGCTTCTGCTCCTCGGGGCTGACGCCGAGCTTCTTGGCGTCGGGGTCGCGCGGCGGCAGGCTGATCTTCTGCCACTGCGCCAGCCGCGGGTTGACGCGGAGGATGCCCTCGATGGCGCGCTCCTCCTGCGCCAGCTCGTTCTGCTTCGTCAGCAGCCCCTCGCGGGCCGCCGTCAGCTGGGTGCGGACCTGGCTGATCGGCTCGTAGACGAACAGGTGGAACAGCACCCCGCCGCCGAGCACCACCAGCAGGACGAGCAGTGTCGTCGCCAGGATCTTCTCACGGTTCGTCATCTTCCTCTTGCCCTCTCGGAGGCCTGCCAGGCCGGCTCGTGGGGGCCGGCGCGGTCTTGACGTCCTTCAGCTTGTGCGTGTAGTCGGCCGGGCCGCGCCGCTCGGCGAACACCACCAGGGTGAACTGGTCGTTCTCCACCTTCGGCGGTTCGGCGCTATAGAAGCCGTCCTTGTTGAACTGGCTGACCAGCTCGTCGAGCGGCTTGCGCGGGCTGCTGCGGCCGAGCAGGGTGCCCTTGATGGTGACGCGCGCCACCGCCCGCGACTTCGGGTTGCGCGCGAGCGGTTCGGTGGAAATCGACGTCAACCGCAACTGGTTGACATCGGGGATGCGAGCGGTCAGGTCGTACAGCTCGTCCAGCCAGACCAGGTTGTCCCAGTCGTCGATCGCCTTGAGGCGCTTGGCGTTCTCGCGCGTGGTCAGCAGTTTCGCCTCGACCTCGGTCTTCTGCTCCTCCAGCTCGGCCAGCTGAGTCGACCACGAAGCGTTGAGCACCTGGCCGAGAACGATCACGCCGAGGAACAGGGTCGCCACGGCGACGGCGGCCATGCGGATCAGCCGCAGGTTGGGGTTGCTGGGCGGTTTGGGTTCGCGCGGGGCGACGAAGTTGACCGGCAAGTCGCCGGTGGCCCGCAGGGCGAGCACACCCACCGGCCCGGCGAACAGGCCGCGGCCGTCAGCCGGCACCGAGTCTGCCGGGGCGTCGGCGAGCGGGTCGAACGGGTGGACCGGCACTTCCAGCGAATCGGCCAGCTGCCGCCGGACCGCGTCGTCACCGGCGAGGAACACGGCGGCGACCGGCTGGCCGCTCTGCCCGGCGTGGACCGCCAGGGTGCGGCGAACCTCGGCGGACAGGTTGGCGCCGGCAGACAGCGCCCGGTTGAGCAGGAAGCGATCGCCCTGCAGGATGCACAGCTCGGCGGAGACGCTGCCGAGCACCACCACCGCGACGGCGGCATCCGCCGGCACGTCGGTCGTCGCCCGGGCGGCTTTCACTCGGGTGGCGATGCCGATCACCCGCGGAGTCAGCGCCGCCAGCTTCAGGCCGGCCGCCTCGCACAGCGTCCGGTACGCCAGCAACACCTCCTTGCGGATCACCAGCGCCGCCGCCTTGCGCTCGGTCGCGCTGCCATTGCCGATCACCAGATAGTCGATGACGACGTCTTCCGGCGCTTCGGTTAGCTCCTTGATCGTCTGAAAGCGGACGATGGCGGGTTCTTCCGGCTCGGGCACCGCCGGGAAGCGGATTTCCTTGACGATGAACCGATTCCGCCCCAGGCAGGCAAGCACCGGCGCCGGAGCAATGCCGGCCTCCTTGAGCCGTTCGCGCAGCCCCTTGCCGAGATCCTCGGCGTTCGCCGGGTTCGGCGTCTGCGGCGCCGGCCAGGCGGCCACCTGGCGGACGGCGGTAACGCCCGCCTTTCACCTCGGCGGCGACGAGGTGGATCTGGTTCTGGTCCCAGTCGAGCGAGGTAGCGTGCCAAGATGCCTCTCCTGCGTGTCGGCCGGCGGGGTCCGGTCCCGCCGACCGCGTCAGACGGACGTCAGCGTCTCTCACCTGTTAAATCGAACCCGCGCCCCAACTCGGACAGATCGCGGAAGTAAACCACGCGCGGCCGTCCCTGGTTGGTGTCGACAACCGCCTCCACACGCGCGGCCGGCCCGCCCTGGTCGTAGTAGCCGACCGCCTGGAAGCGGTACACCTGGGTGCGCGCGGTGATGAACTTGTCGACCTTCTTCAGTGTATCCTTCGACAGATTCAACTCGGTCATCAACCACGCCGGGGTGCGAAAAACCGCGTCGGTGCTGCCGGTGCCGGACGCGGCCGGACGACGACTGACGATGCTGGACACGTCGCCGTCGGTCAGTCCGCCGGCCTCCTTGAGCGCCGCCAGCACCGCCTGCGGGGCGGTGTTGATGTTGATCCGCGGCGTCAGGTCGGCCACGCTATCGGGCGCGCGGACGGTACACAAATCGAGCAGCTTGGGCAGCAGTTCCGGCCGCCGACTGGTCTCCTTGAGCGGGCTTTGCAGCGTGTAGGTTCGCTGCTGCGGCTGCTGCGGCTGGGTGCGCCCGCGCCCGCCGCGCCCGGCAGGCGCCTGCGGCTGCGCCTGCTGCTGTTGCGGCAGCGTGATCTGTACCGTGGCATCGACCAGATCCCACAGCGACTTGATTTTCCCCTTACCGGCGCCGCCCTTGCCCAGATCCTCGGCGATCTTCGCCTGCGCCTCGGCGAGCGTGCCGGTGCTGGTGGTGCTCCCGCCGCTGCGGGCGCCGCTCGACCCACCGGAGCCGCCGGAGCCGCTGGAACTGCCGCCATAGAGACGGTAGGCGATGATGTACTGCGCCATGTCCTCGCCGAGCGCGGTGACCAGCTGCTGCTGCAGCGAGGTCAGGTCGCTGTCCATCAGCGAGATCCGCGGCACCCGGTTGTCGTTCAGGTCGACCTCGCGGCTGTACACCGTCAGGTAGGCCGACCAGCCCAGGTCGACCGGGCCGCCGCCGCCGTCCTCGTCGGGGTCGACGATGCCGTTGCGGTTGCGGTCGTTGCCGAATAGCAGCTGCGGGGTGACGCCGCGGACGAGCAGCAGCTCCTCCAGGCTGTCGAGCGGGCCGTTCTTGCAGCGATACGGCGGGTTCAGCGCCGAGTACGTCTCGTTCTCCGCCCCGCCGGTGCGCGGGGTGCTGTCCGGGTCGATCCAGTCGAGGATGGCGCTGGCGACGTCGTCGGTCATGTTGGGCAGCGCCAGCAGCATCTTCTTGCCGACCTCGCCCTTGCCGCCGTCGTAGTCGAGCAGGGCGTTGACATTGATCTTGCCGGCCTCGTCGGTGACGCCGTAGCGGTACGCCGAGCCGGACGACAGATCGTCGGGCGACGGCAGGGTGAGGACGCTGAACCGGCCGGACCGCCCACCGCCGCCGCCGCTGGAGCCGACGGCGATCCCCTGGAAGGCACCGGCGTTGTCATACGGGTTGCCGCCGAGGCTACTGTCGGCCGTGTTGGCGGCGAGCAGAGCGGCGGTGTAGTGGACGCCGGAGGTGGCGAACGCCCGCGCCTGGGCGGCGCGGATGCTGCTGTCGGCCGCCCGATACTCGGACAGCATCCAGTCGTTGTACTTGTACGCCGCCAGCGTCAGCAGGACGATGATGGTGAGGACGGCGAGCAGCACCACCCCACGGCGGCGAACAACGGACGAGCGGAGTCGCATGGCGCATCACGGCGAGGTGCCGGCCTCCGGAGTGGGGGGAGTGGACTGGGCGGCGCCATTGGCGGTCGGGATGGCGACGACGTGCCGGTAATACTTCAACTCGTCGCCGGGACGGCCGGCGCTGGCCACGCCCAGCTTGATGGCGATGGCGCGGGGCGAGCCGAGCGGAGTGGTGCCGTCCGGGCCGGGAGCGGTCGAGTCCCAGCTGTCGGTCCAGCTGGAGCCGTCGTAGTAACTGAATTCGACGCTCTGCACCTCGGGGGCGAGGACGTAGGAGCTGACATCGCCGGTCGGCAGGTCGGCGGTGGTGGCCTCCTCGCCGGTGATCAGTCGCGCTTCCAGCCGGCACAGGCCGAGGCCCTCGCCGCCGAGCCAGTAGCTGATCCGCCGCTGATCGCAGGTGAGCTGGCCGCCGCCGTCGGCGGAGCCGAACACCTCGATCGGCACCCGGCTGACGAACAGGTTCAATTCGGTCGCCGAACCGACCACGCCGAGCGGCATGTCGACCGGCGTATCGCTGCTCGTCCCGCCGGAAGACGACGTGTCGTCCGTCGACCCCGCCGTGGAAGACGTGCCGGTCGAGGAACTGCCGGTGGCCGCGGTCCCAGTCGATCCCGTCCCCGAGGTTCCGGTCGCCGTAGCACTCGCCGTCGTCCCAGCCGTCGCGGCGGTGGTGGTGCTGTCCGGGGTGCCACCCGTGGTGTCCGTGCTCCGCCGATACCGGGCCGGGTCGTTCTGGGCCAGGGCGCCAGTGATGTCGGTGGACAGCCGGTTGCACAGGGCGCGGGCGAGGGTGACGCGCTCGATGATCTCGCGGCCGGCCTGGGCGTAGCGCAGCTGGTAGCCGACGAACGAGTACACCGCCGCCAGCACCAGGACGGCGATGGTCATGGCGAGGAGCACTTCCAGCAGAGTGTAACCGGAGCGAGCCGCGCGCATGATTCAAGGCCCCTTGCTGCCGCCGCCACTCGACCCACCGCGGCCGCCGCCGGACATCCCGGAGCCGCCGCCCATGCTGCCGCCACCCATGCTTCCACCGCCCATGCTGCTGCCACCGGACGACCGCCCGCCACCCGACGGCGCCGCGCCGGACGACTTCGACCCGGACGATGAGCTACCGCTGCTTGCCGTCTTGCTCGATGCAGACGAGGAAGAGGAGGATGACGACCCGCTGCCGGTCGTCCCGGAGCTGCTGTCGGTGGATCCGCTGATCGAGCCGACCTCGTCGTGAACACTGCCGACCATTTGCGGATCGAGCAGCATCTGCGTCAGCGCCGTCTCCAGCTGGCTGCCGTCGGGCCGCTTGCGGGTGACGCGGACGGTGACGGTGTTCAGCCCCTGGGCGGCGGCCGACTCGACCTCCAGCGACCAGCGGAAGGTGTCGTCCTCGTCGAACGGCGCGTCGGCCTGGGCCTCCAGCGGCACCGCACCGGCCGCCACCTCGGCCATCTTGCTCTGGCACAACAGCGCCGCCTGCGATCGCCACTGCGTGTCGAGGGCCAGGTTGCCGGCGACGGTGAGCAGGTAAGCAAGTCCGCCGACGGCGAGCAGGAAAGTGGCCAGGGCGATCAGCACCTCGAGCAGCGACAGGCCGCTACGGCGGGTTCGGCGCAGGCGCATGGCGGCCCCTCCGGTCAGCGGGAGACGGACTGCACGGTGACGTTGCCGGTCAACCCGCGCATGTGCAACACAGTCGGGCGAACGCCGCGGATCTGGAAATGCAGGTGGACGTCTTCCCGGGCAGTGCCGTCGGGCAGAAAGACGGCGGCCGGCGTCCAGTTGCCGGAACTCGGAGTGGCAGCATCCGGTTTGTCAGACACGTCGGTGTCGGCACCGGCGGGGGCGCCGTTGAGATTGAAGCGCACGCCGCCGGGCAGCGCGTCCTCCTGCACCAGCGCGATGCCGTCGCCGCTGGCGCCGCCGCCGCCGCAGTAGTCGGGGCGGTCCGGGGCGATGCGGACGTGGCTGCCGTCCGGCTCGATGGCGAAGCGATACGGCCGGCCCTCCTCGATTGCCCGCTGCCGCGCGCGGGCGAAGCCGGCGCGAACGGTGTCGACGCCACCCTGCAGCTTGTAGTAGCCGTACATGCTGCGCAGCGACGGGACGGTGAAGGCGGCGACGAGCAGCAGCACCCCACAGACCAGGATGGTCTCGAAGAGGGTGAACGCACAGCGGCGAGAGCGGGCCTTCATGACGACACCCGAGCCGGTCGGTGACCCGGCGGCGCGAGAGGGCGTTTGGCCCTCGGCGCCGCCGGTGTTGGGGAGAAGAAACGTCACTGCGGGAAGTTGCCGATGAGTTGCCCCTTCGGGGTGGTGGTGAACACGTCGGCCTTGCTGCCGCTGTTCCGCTGCCCCGACGGATCGATCTGGTACGGCTTGCCCCACGGGTCGCGGATCTTGTCCGGCGGCACCAGCGGCGAGCCGCCGTTGGGTTGCGGCTGCACCAGCGCCTCGATTGATGCCGGGTAGTCGCCGTTATTCAGCTTGTACGTCTCCACCTGGGTCGACAGCCCGTTGGCGTCGATGCGAGCGGTGCTGATCTTGGCTTCCTCGTAGCGCTGCAGCAGGTAGTAGCCGCCAACGCCGGCGAGCATGACGATGATGGCGACGACGACAAGGACTTCGAGCAGCGTGAACGCGCGGCGGCGCGAGCGAAACGCCGCGCGCGACCGCGCGGGGCCGGGGGGAGAGATGCGCATGGGGTCGGTACCTCTTTCGGGTGGGCTGGGCGAATCCCGTGGTAATGGTATCAGTAGGCCAATTAAAGAATCATGAGGAGGATGGGGCGACTTTTCAGGCGGGGAGAGCCGGCGGGTGCGGACAGAAACAAGGATAGCAAACAGGCGGGCGCGCGGCGACACCCACCCGGTCAACCGGGTGGGTGCATAAGGCGGACAATGCGTCTTTTCGGCAAATTCGGCCGACTCAGCCGACCCGCGGAGCGCCGCGGAAGAGGACCATGTCGTGCCGCTTGATCATCACCCCGGCCTTGCCGTCGGGCCGCTGCCCCATCGTGTAGACGGCGAACTTGCCCGACCCCGTCTCGGCGACGTACAGCGCTGCCTGCCCCTGGGCGATCATCCCGGTGGTCATCAGGAAGTGAACGTTCTGCCGGGGCGGCAGGTTGAACTCACTCACCAGGTCGACCTCGGCCCAGCCGAGAATCTTGCCCTGGATGCGATCGATCAGGGTGCCGAGCAGCTTGCCGCCGCGATAGTCGAGCAGCCACACTCCGTCGGTCGGCGCCTTCGGGTTCACCCCGACGGCGCCGGTGCAGAGGATGTAATCCTCGAACCGATCGTTGCCGGCACGGGCGACCGGGTGCGAGCCGAGGTACAGCGATGCCCCCGCCCCGCCCAGCAGCAGGCCCACCATCAACCACAACAGTCTCGTTCGATCCGTCATCGGCCTCACCTCCTGACGCCGACCCGCGCCGCGGCGGATCTGCAACCTCCCAAGGGTCCGCTACCATAGCGACTCGCCCGGCCAGGACAACCTCAGTTCGCGCCGGCCGCCGATCGCCCCGCTATACTGTCCCCGGACCACCCCCGTTCCCCGAACCCCGAGAGCCGTCCATGCCCCCGCGCTTGCGCCTGTTCGCCCTGCTGCCGCTGGCCGCCGGGGTGCTCGCCCTCGCCACGCTGGCGCCGGCCCAGCCGCCCCGGGCGCGGACGTACCTGTTCTGCTTCTGGAACGTCGAGAACCTGTTCGACGACCGGGTGAACCCCAAGCTGGAGAAGGTCGACCGCGAGTTCGACGACTACTTCGCCAAGAACCGCGAGGCGCTGGAGAAGAAGCTCGACCGGCTGACCGAGGTGCTGCTCGGCCCGGAAGTGAACGGCGGCAATGGCCCGGACATCCTGGCGCTGGCCGAGGTCGAATCGCTGCGCGCCGTCGAGCTGGTCCGCGACGCCCTCAACCGCCGCCTGCGCGACAAGGCGCTGCACTACCGGACCGCCGTCTATCGCGACCCGCAGGGCGGGCGCAGCATCGCCACCGCCGTGCTGTCCCGGGTGCCGGTCGACGAGAAGCGGACGCGGCTGCTGGGGAGGTATCAGCGCATCCTCCGGGTCCACCTGCTGGCCGGGCGAAGCGAGCTGGTGGTGATCGCGTCGCACTGGACGTCGCGGGTGTCCGACAAGGCCGGCCGCGGGCGAAGCGGCTACGCCCGGCAGATCCACGACGACTTCGTCAACGCCTACCGGAGCAACCCGGCGGTCGACTACCTGGTGTGCGGCGACTTCAACGACACCCCCGCCGATCCGGCGGTGGTCAACGACCTGGCGGCGACCGGCGATCTGAAGCGCGTGCTCGGGCTGACGCGGCAGGATCGGCCGCTGTTCTACAACCCCTTCGCCGAGCTGGCGCAGAAGGGCAAGGGAACGCACGCCTTCGGCGATCGGCCGTTCGTGTTCGACCAGGTGTGCCTGTCGCCGGGACTGCTCGACGGCGAGGGCTGGTCCTACGTCAATCGGTCGGCGGCGATCATCGAGAAGTTCACCTTCCGGGGACGGCCGGACCGCTTCGGCGGGCCAGCCGACCGCCGTCCGTGGCGCAACCGCGGGGCGAGCGACCATTACCCGGTGACGATCCAGCTGCGCGCGCCCGCCGCATCGTGAGGGCCGGCCATGACCGAGAGGCAACGTAACGCCCTGCTGGCGTTCCTGGTGGTCGCCGTGCTGGTGGTGGTCGTTCGGCTGTATCTGCAGGAGCGCGCGGCGATCCCGCCCGGCGGCACGTTCCCCGACGGCACCCCGGCAATCCGCGGCGAGTACCTGTTCTGCTTCTGGAACGTCGAGAACCTGTTCGACGACGTCGACGACGCGCGCAAGGCGCGGGGGGACCGCGAATACGACGCCTACTTCGCCGGCGACCCGGCGGCGCTGCGGCAGAAGCTGGCCAACCTGGCCGACGTGCTGCTGGGGATGAACGCGGGCCGCGGGCCGGACATCCTGGCGGTCGCCGAGGTGGAGTCGGAGCGGGCGGTCGAGCTGCTCCAGGAGGCGCTCAACGGTCGGCTGACCGATCCAGCGCTGCATTACACCGGCCGGGCATTCGCCGACCCGTCCGGCGGGCGCAACATCAGTACGGCATTACTCACACGGTTAACGGTGGAACACGACCGGACCCGGCTGCTGGGCCGGCGGCAGCGGATTCTGGAGGCGCGGGTCCGTGTCGGCGCCAGTCCGCTGGTGGTGATCGCGTCGCACTGGGGATCGCGCGTGTCCGACAAGGCCGGTACCAGCCGGGCGAACTACGCCGACGCCATCTACGGGCGGTTCAACCGGCTGGTTCACGCCAATCCGGCGGTCGACCTGCTGGTGTGCGGCGACTTCAACGACAACCCGGACGACGTCAGCGTGGTGGCACACCTGCACGCCACCGGCGACCTGGCGGCAGTGCGGGCGGCCCGCGAACCGCTGCTGTACAACCCGTTCGCGCCGCTGTACGCACGGGGGACGGCGAGTCACTACTACGGCCGCAAGGCGTACCTGTTCGACCAGGTCTGCCTGTCGCCGGGACTGCTCGACAGCGAAGGCTGGTCCTACATCGACGGGTCCGCCGCCATCGTCGCGGAACGCGCCGACCGGCAGGGCCGCCCAATTCGCTTCGGCGGCTCCGCCGACAAACGGCCGCTGGCGGTGCGCGGCGCCAGCGACCATTTCCCGGTGACGGTGCGGCTGCGGGTGCGCTGAGGTCACTTCTTCTCGCTGCCCGCCTCGAACTTCTCCAGCTCGATGTTCACCTTCTGGCCGGCCACGTCGACCTGCTGGCGGACCATGCCGACCTTCTCGGCGAAGAAATACTTGAGCGTCACTTTCACGCCGTTGGCCTCCAGGTCGGTGCCGGTGACGGTGATCGCCTTGTAGGCGCCGGCCGGCACCTTGGTTTCCTCCTCGCCGGCCTTGAACGTGCCCTTGAGCGGCTGGCCGTCGACCTTGGAATCGACCTTCCAGGTGTCGCCGGCCTTGGGCGGCAGCTTGAGGAACTCGATCGCCGGCCGCGCTTCCTTGCCCTCGAAGCTGTAGCGGAACAACCCGGTCTTGGTGGCGGCGACGTGCTCGTGCGAGACGGCCTTACCGTTGACGATCAGTTCGATGCGGGCGCACGAGGTATCGCCGACCTTCTCGATGCCGGCAACCTTGAGCTGGAACCGGCTGTCGCCGGCGCGGTAGCTCCAGGTGGTGCCGACGGCGAGCGGGAAGTACGGGGTGGGCGGACCGGCGTCCTGACCGCGGACCAGGCCGACCAGGCCGGCGAACAGGAGCGAGGCGACCAGACAGCGGGAACGACGAAGCATGGCAAACCCTCAGGGGTAAACGAGCATTGCAGCCAGGATACCCGCGACGAGGGGCGGCGGACAGAGGCGGGCCCGGACGCGCCGCCGCCTCCCGTCCGGCACTGGCGGCGCGGGCGACCGCGATTTTCCGTCATTTCCCGGTTGTCAGTCGGCCGACGCGAACGATACAATTTCTCTACCCAGTGACCTGGGCCTTCCCGCAGGGTGTCGTTGCTCCGACCCCTTCAGCACGTTCCCGCCTGCACCCCTTCCATGACGCAATGAAGGCCGGTGAATCGCGTTTACCTCCCTGTCGGGCGGCAGCCGCGACGGCGGGCGGCGCCGGGAAACGACCTGTCCCCGCCGCGACGTGACTGCTTCCGTTGAACCGGCCGCCTCGCACGCCAACGTCAGGCCGCCGGCGAACCGTCCCGCGAGGGACCAGACGAGGGTGACTTCCATGACTTCGCTGTTCGCTTTTCTCCCCAACCTCGGCGCCACCGAAATGATCGTCCTGCTGATCATCGGGGTGTTGCTGTTCGGCCGCAAGCTGCCGGAGGTGGGGCGGTATCTGGGTAAGGGGATCGTGGAGTTCAAGAAGGGGATTCGCGGGCTGGAGGACGAGGTCGACTCGACGACGCCGGTGGCCCCGCGGCAGGACGCGATCGTCGAGCAGCCGCGGCCGCCGCAGCGGGTGATGACGACGGCGCCGAAGTTCGAGGACGCGCCGACCAACTCGACGCCCAAGGCTTGACAAGCCGGGGCAAAGGCGATAGGGTTCAGGACACGTCGACCCGCCACCCGGCGCGACGTGTCCTGACAGGTTTCGACGGGACGCCAACGGTCCCCGACGCGCGGCTAACTCAGCGGCTAGAGTGCCATCCTCACACGGTGGAAGTCACTGGTTCGAATCCAGTGCCGCGCACTACAGAAGTCCTGAAACGACAAGAGGTTATGACCAAGCCTCTGTCGCCTCGGCGATCAGTTTACACGCCCTACCGATTCGGCCTACCGGACCGAACGTCCCCGTCCCGCGGCAACGAGACGGGGACCGCAACGGCAAGCCTCACGGCTCACCGTGCAACCGGCGCGCGGTCCATCGGGCTCTCCGCCTTCGCCGTCCGCACCTTCACGTCGCGCAGGCTACGGATGGTGCGGCCTTTGCCGTCGGTCAACTCCGCGACAAGCGTGTAGTCTCCGGCTTCCGTCGGCATCGGGAACTTGAAGACCGCGATTTCGCGGCCTAGCCCTTTGACCAGAATGTCCTGGGTCTTCTCCCCCAGCCGTTTGCCGTCGCGCTCGACGCGCAGCCGCACTGGCCCGCGCCAGTCGACGTACAGGTCGTTGATGACGAACACCTTCATGGCCTGCTCGGAGCCGGCGGGTACCTCCTCCGCCCAGAAGTCGAGCATCAGGCCCACGGGGTTGAACGCCGCGCGGACGTGGTCGAAGAAGTGCGGTTCGAAGGTCAGCTTCTCGAGGTCGATGAAGTCGTCGCTGGTGGCGCCGCCTTCCGGGCGGGGTTTGTCGCCGGGGCGCGAGTAACCAAGGCCGCAGAAGTGCAGCACCCCGGCCGCCTCGCGGTGACAGCGCCAGAACTCCGTGAGCGCCGCCACGCCGCGGGCATGCGCCCGCCGCCGCGCGTCGACGGTCGAATGTGGGCCAAGCAAGCTCTCGTACACCTTGTCGGTCAGGCAGGTCGGCTGGCCATCGCGCGTCAGCCACAGCCAGTCGTACTCGTTGATGAGGATCGGCACGCGGCGCTTGCCCTGGGCAGGCATCAGGTAGGGCTTGCCCGAGTGCGTGCCCAGCTCACTCAGGCGAAATGGCTTCTGCTTGTTCCAGGTGCGGATGAAGAAGTAAGGGTGCGACTCGACACAGTCGGTGTCGGCCTGGGGTTCGGCCCACCCGTTCTCCCACGGCCGGCCGGACAGGTCGAGGTGGCGCACCGCCCGGATGGCCTCGCCGCTGGCGGCGATCTGGCTCTCGTTCTGGCCGTCCCAGATCACCACGCACGGATGGTTCCAGCGCTCGCGCATCCATTCCTGGTACTCGGGAATGATCCGCTTTGCCTGAAGCTTCTCCGGATCCTCACTGAGCGTCCAGATGGGGAACTCGTCCTGAATAAGGAAGCCTTCCTCGTCGGCAATGTCGTACCACAACTCGGGCGGGAAGCCGATGCAGTAGCGGATGGTGTCCCAGTGCATCGTCTTGAATTGCCGATGCAGGCGGCGCACCCACTCGGCACGCCACGGTTTGTCGCTGCGGCTGCCGTCCTCGAAAAAGCGGTAGACGCAGACATTGGTGCCGCGCAGCAGGTACGGCTTGCCGTTGAGGATCGCCTGCCCGAGCTTGGGGTCAAAGGTGAAGGAGCGCATGCCGAAGCGGACGACGGCGCCGTCGACTCCGGTACTCAGGCGCAACTCGTAGAGGAACGGGTCGTCCGGGAGGAGGCGACACACAGGTAAGGTGTTCTTTGTTTGAGTGCAGGGTAGAGCAGGAAGTGCATGCATTTCTTCTATTCTTTTCCCTCTATATCTATCTCTCTCTCTTTTTGATGAAACAAGGGAAGATTACCATGCACTCCATGCACTTCGTATTACTTTCCCTTCGACGCCAGGAATGTTGACGAAACAATAGGAATACAACCTAACAATCATAACATCCATAACAACGAACAAGGGAAACAAACAAACCGTGTGTCGCTTCCCCTCGTCTGCATCGTCGACTACTTTTGTTCGTCTTTCGGCAACAGGTCGACGCCAAGGTACACATAAACACCGTTTCGCTTCGGTCGTTGCTCGCCAGAATTCAACTTCGGCAACGCAGTCTTCAGACTCTTGCCGAATGAAGAGTTGACAATGACACCTTTTCCGTGTTCCAGGCACCAGCTGCTATAGGCGCTGTACAGGTTGTCTCGGCTGATGAAGATGGTGGGGTCGGCAGATTTGGTCACATTTGGCAAATCGTCGGGATCAAGGTAAGCCGCTATTTGGCACCGATCCTTGAGGAAGCATAAAACGGGCGATTCCTCCATTTGGAATTCGCTTATTGCCGTCTTCATTGTTTGCGGCACGGTAAAGCGGTCGTTGTCGATCAGTCGGAACAGCCCGCTAATTGCCCACAAACAAACCCCAGGAAGTTCACTCTCCAGTTTGTCAAGAAGGTGAACGTCTTCCTTCCCGTAATAACTCCGCTGATGGTCAAGAACCAGCATTCTTTTGCTCAGAGCGGAAGATTGATCATAGAAATCAGGTAAAGCATTTGTGCTGCAAAACAACCTCGCCGTCAAGATTTGGCTTGTGACCGCATTCCGATATTTCCAGGCGATCTGTTGCACGTCGCCGCCCGTTATGGATTTGATGGCTTCCTCGATTACAAAACGTTGCGGTTCGTTGCGAAGTTCGATTTCCCCGACCAACGCCACCAGTTTCCCCAACAGTGCCGATGTGCCAAACTGCCGACCTAGTGTTCGCAGCGAAAAGGCACAGGCGTTGTTTTCAAGTAACTTGCCCGTTATCGTCTGAATTGTTGATTTGCCTGATCGGGGTTTTCCCACCAAAATCATCCATTTGTGGTAACGGGTTTCTGGAACCAGCAGTAACCCCATCCATTCTTGCAGCAGCGCTATTCGCTCGGGGTCGCCTTCATAAACTTCGTCCAAAAACTGAAGCCAGCGGGAACACTTGGCATCTGGTTCAAAATCGAAATTGACTGCATTCGTGTTGAACCAGTCGGAGGTGAGCGGATGAAGTTGTGCGGTGCCTGATTTTTGAAACGCCAGCAAGTCCAACATTCCGTTTGGAAAACTTAACACATAGTTCGGGTCGCTAAACGGGCAATCCCCATTCAACCCCTGCCAAAATGGCATTGTCGGGTAAACAACCTCATCAATCCTTGCTCGGCTCCTGACCATTTCGCACACGTTGGCGACGATTGTGTTGCTCTCGTCGCACTGGTGATGGTTCAGGAATTGCCTAATTGTGTGTTCAAGCCAGCCGTTTTTGTCTTCGCCGCCACGTTTCACCCAACGACCGCACTCATAACGGTAATCTAGTCCGCCATAATACTTGTAGGTTTGCCCCCACGACGCAAGGAAACAATCAGCTAACTTGCTGTTCAACTTGTTCTGGTTTTGTTTTGTTTCACTCATGCGAATACCCTTTCTGCAATGACTTGAAAAATGCTTCTTGTTCAGGCGTAAACTCTTTCTTGTGGTGTTGCTGACAATGCAGCGCCCTGGTAATGGTCGACCGCCGATAGTCCGCCCGCCGAAGCCATTTTGTGCGACAAAGTGCGGACTGGACAAACAACCGCTCAACGGTGGCAATGCGTTCTTCTTCACTTCCCACAGCGTAATAGAGCAACAGGTCGACCAGCGCCAAATCGGCTTTTGAATGGTCATTGCCGTAGTCGCCCAAATCACCTTCGACAAACAACTTTTCAAACCGTTCCTTGTTCGCCCCCTTCAAGGCCCGAAAAATGACGGCGTCGTCCTCGGGATGGTTCGGTGTGGAGGAGGCGGCACACAGTGTGTTTTTTGTTATTGGTGTTCCCTTACCCTGTGTTTCGCTTTTCGTTACTGGCGGACCATACTCGGCGACCAGAGCGTCAACCACATCCTGGCGGTCTTCCACTCGGGATAGGCGCTCAGCAACCCGCCATCCTGTTACCGTAAAATACCTGCTGTTTGAGTAGATTTCGATTTCAGAACCGCCAGAGAGAGCAGTCTTGAAACCTTCCTTCCCGTCCGCCAAGGTGAACGACGCCTTGACAATGCTTTTGCACCCCGTCATTGTGGGCGAGAATTCGGCATAGGACGCCAGGCGGGTAATGATGCGGATGGCGGTTCGGGTCAGTTTTTTAGTTTCGAGGTTGTACACCTTGTCCAGATCGACGCCACATAATCCGCCTCCCAGCATAAAACCCAAACCGTCGCAATGGTTCGGCGTGTTGAAATGTTGGTTGTAGGCTTGAAGGGCGGTTTCATAATCTGTCCATGTACTCGGGTCGTTTGCTCTGGCGAATGTGAGTTTGCGAACATGTAGCGGAGGTTTCTTCCATCCTGATGATGACCATATCCACCGCCACAACACCCACCTCGGTTCCGCCTTCAATTCCTCGGGGCAACCTTCGACGGGAAACCGAACTTTAGGTGGCGGAATGTCTTGCTTTTTCTTATCAAACTTCGTATATATTTGTAGTAGACTCATTGAAGTATCCTTTCATAACGGTAACGGTTCCAGGCGTTCGGGACCGTTATCGTCTTTTTGCTGCCTGTTCCATCGCCTCTCGCAATGCCTGATCCAGTTGCAAATGTTCCAGGCACCACCGCAAA
This sequence comes from Gemmataceae bacterium, assembly GCA_046350215.1. Classification (GTDB taxonomy): domain Bacteria; phylum Planctomycetota; class Planctomycetia; order Gemmatales; family Gemmataceae; genus JAXMAU01. The sequence continues at coordinate 15,538 of JAXMAU010000068.1, forward strand.
TATCTTTTTGGGATTGTTGCCAGTGATTTTCCCGCATGCTTCCCGAACGGCATTTTTTCGGGCATTGTGGCAGCGCTTCCGAATGCCCTGTCAGCCGAACCAACTCTCTCTTGAGGTGGTTCATACTAAAATCACTGTTCATTTACCGCCTTCCGCTTTTCCAGATACCGCATCACGTCCTGATAATCGTACCGAATGCACCTACCTAACCGCACCGTGGGTACTGGCAGTTTTCGGAGCGTGGTGCGACAAACGTTCAAAATCTGGCAGACGTCTTTTTCTTTTAACAGGTTTGACATGGGGTATTCCTCCGTCCTATATAGTGTGGTAAGTCGTTTTTGTGCGGAATGCAAGGCGGACGGATTTTTTTGTTTGTCGCCGCCTACAGATGTGCGGGAGGATACTTTTCATGATTTCCTTAGACTGGTTAATGTGGTGTGACATGGTGGAAGAGGGCGGGCAAGAGACGAGACATCTTCGATCGACCGTACCGTCCTGGTGGTGGAGTGGCAACGTGGACGCAGAGTACCCATCCATTGTCGCCGAAATGCGAGACGACGACCGTGGGACTGGTATGATGCCAGATGATACATGCGGACCCCTTCCACCACTCGCCGACGACCAGGGCGACGGTATCGGGTGCGGAATCGGCAGGACTCGATTGTACGAGGATTCGGGGGCTGACTGTCAGGAGCGATAAATTTGACCAGATAGCCGAGAGGGGCGTTACCAGCGGCAGGGGGGGGCGACCTCGGGGAAATGGAGATCCTGGCGGGGTGTTCCTCGGGTAAATGAAAAGGTCGACGTCATGCCGACCTTTGCCCCTTGGGTGTCCGCTCGCCTATCCGCTAATCAATGCCGTATTCTTGCCCTAGCCAAACGCAGGCTTCCTTGATCAGTTCGGCAGGCGGGTCGATATAGTGTTTCTTGGCAACGGTGTCGGGGTCGTGTTGCAGAAAGTAGCCGACGATACTTGCAAACTTCGGGTTAGCGGCGAGACGGGTTGATGCTGTTTTGCGGAAGTGTTTTAGAGACTTGTCGGTCGTGTTGTACTTTTGGAACACGGTGGCGAGGTTGTCCGCCTTCTTCAGCCGACCGTTTACAAGCCGCTTGTGAACCCAGGGTTGCCCTAACCTTGTCGTCAGCGCCAGTTCCCCCGAAGTGTTCATGTACTTTTCGAGCAATTGTGCGGTGGTCGACCACAGTTTGTAGGTTACCTGATAGGCGATGTCGAGATCTTCCGTTTTGCTGCGAAATCGGGTGATCGTTTTCTCTTTCAGGTCGACCTCGTCAATCCGCAGATCGGCTATGTCTTTTTGCGTTCCGCCTAGATTGAGCAACAGCAAGAACAATAGCCTATGCTTGCCCTTTGCCCGCCCTAGCAAATCATGGATTTCCTCGTTGGTGAATGTTTGAATTGTCTTCTTCGGGGAGGTAAACTTGTTCGCCTTTTCAAACAGGTTCCGTGGCAGTTCGGGTAACGTTCTCCTGACCCAAAGCCAGCGAACAAACGAACGGGACAGCCCGAACACCTTCTTGCAATAGTCGGCGGACCATCCAGCTTTTTTGTGCTTCTTGTCTTGCTGGCGGGCGAACAACTGCTTCTTAATGTGCAGATACCAGCGATGCCAGGTGTCTTCGTCGATCGCCGCCACGTCCGCCGCACCAATGAACGCCTTGAAATGAGACATTGCTATCCGAATGTTGTCGGCACCATCGGGGATCGACCCGCCTCCACCTCGTCTAGTTTTATCGTCGTCCACCTGTCCACCAGCGTCGATATCTGTCGCTCGGGGTCGACCGCCTTTTCTCTGGCGTACCTGTCCTGCCACACGTCGCCGTCCCCGAGAACCGTGTCAAGGATTGGTTGGAGGGCAAGCGGGTCGACCTTTGAGAAATCGATCCCGAGGGATTCCAGGGCGTGCCGACGTGCCTGGACATGCGGCGACAGCGGGACAGGAAGAACGGGGTCGGACTGGTCGATCCGCTCTAGTTCGGCTTGCAACTCGGGTAGTTCGTCGGTCAGTCCGTTTCTTTGGACAAACTCGATCCGCTTTATCTGTTCTGCGTGTTCTTCGGGATGACGCAGGGGTGGCGTCGATCGCCGCTTTAACGCTGTTGCCACCAATCGTTTGCGGCACGGTAAGACAATCGTTCTGTCCACTCCGACCGTGGTAAGCCAAGTTCGGCACAAGTAACCTTATACGGATGCCCTTTGTAGGTTTTCCGCCAGCGAAAGTTCGGTTCGCCGTCCCAGTTCATTTCGTAGAGTCTTGGCATCTGTCTATCTCCTAACTCATTCGGCAAATATTCGGCAAATTCGGGGTCACAACAGGGGCATTTTGCCGAATGACACCTCATTTTTCAAGTGGAAAACGCAAAAAGTGCCATCCTCACACGGTGGAAGTCACTGGTTCGAACTACAGTGCCGCACTACAGAAGTCCTGAAACGACAAGAGGTTATGACCAAGCCTCTGTCGCCTCGGCGATCAGTTTACACGCCCTACCGATTCGGCCTACCGAGTCGAACGTCCTCGTCCCGCGGCAACGAGACGGGGACTGCAACGGCAAGCCTCACGGCTCACCGTGCAACCGGGCGCGCGCGGTCCATCGGGCTCTCCGCCTTCGCCGTCCGCACCTTCACGTCGCGCAGGCTACGGATGGTGCGGCCTTTGCCGTCGGTCAACTCCGCGACAAGCCGTGTAGTCTCCGGCTTCCGTCGGCATCGGGAACTTGAAGACCGCGATTTCGCGGCCTAGCCCTTGACCAAATGTCCTGGGTCTTCTCCCCAGCCGTTTGCCGTCGCGCTCGACGCGCAGCCGCACTGGCCCGGCGCCAGTCGACGTACAGGTCGTTGATGACGAACACCTTCATGGCCTGCTCGGAGCCGGCGGGTACCTCCTCCGCCCAGAAGTCGAGCATCAGGCCCACGGGGCTGAACGCCGCAAGGACGTGGTCGAAGAAGTGCGGTTCGAAGGTCAGCTTCTCGAGGTCGATGAAGTCGTCGCTGGTATGCCGCCTTCCGGGCGGGGTTTGTCGTCAGCGCGAGTAACCAAGGCCGCAGAAGTGCAGCACCCCGGCCGCCTCGCGGTGATGCGCTGCCAGAATCCTCGCGAGCCGCCGCCACGCCGTGGCATGCCCGCCGCCGCGCGTCGACGGTCGAATGTGGGCCAAGCAAGCTCTCGTACACCTTGTCGGTCAGGCAGGTCGGCTGGCCATCGCGCGTCAGCCACAGCCAGTCGTACTCGTTGATGAGGATCGGCACGCGGCGCTTGCCCTGGGCAGGCATCAGGGCTTGCCCGAGTGCGTGCCCAGCTCACCAGGCGAAATGGCTTCTGGGGTTTGTTCCAGGTGCGGATGAAGAAGTAAGGGTGCGACTCGACACAGTCGGTGTCGGCCTGGGGTTCGGCCCACCTGCTCTCCCACGGCCGGCTGGACAGGTCGAGGTAAGCGCACCGCCTGGATGGCCTCGCCGCTGGCGGCGATCTGGCTCTCGTTCTGGCCGTCCCAGATCACCACGCACGGATGGTTCCAGCCGTCAGCGCATCCATTCCTGGTACTCGGGAATGATCCGCCTTGCCTGAAGCTTCTCCGGATCCTCACTGAGCGTCCAGATGGGGAACTCGTCCTGGAATAGCGAAGCCTTCCTCGTCGGCAATGTCGTACCACAACTCGGGCGGGAAGCCGATGCAGCGCAGCGAAAGGTCCTGTGCGCATCGTCTTGAATTGCCGATGCAGGCGGGCGCACCCACTCGGCACGCCACGGTTTGTCGCTGCGGCTGCCGTCCTCGAAAAAGCGGTAGACGCAGACATTGGTGTCGCGCAGCAAGTACGGCTTGCCGTTGAGGATCGCCTGCCCGAGCTTGGGGTCAAAGGTGAAGGATGCATGCCGAAGCGGACGACGGCGCCGTCGACTCCGGTACTTCAGCGCAACTCGTAGTGAACGGGTCGTCCGGGACCACAGGTGGCACCCCTCGATCGGGATGGTGACGTCGACCATCCCCCGCCCGCGGGTCTTGGCCTGGCCGACGATGCGGCCGCCCCTGGCCTCGGCCACCTGCACGGTCAGCGCCACGTCGTCCGGCCGGCCGCCGACCTCGGCGACGACGCGCACGGCCTTGCCGGGGACGTCCGGCACCGCCTGCACGTTGACAATGTAGGGCGCGCCGGTCAGGATCAGCTCCACGGAATCGTAGATGCCGGGGATGAAGAGGTATTTCTCGAAGTCCCAGCCGGACGGTTGGCCCGCCGGCAGGCAGGAACGGTCGGCGCCCACGCGGATGACGATTTCATTCTCCTGGCCATCACCCTTGAGGAACGGTTTGACGTCGAGCAGGGCGGGAGTGAAACACGGCAGGTGTTCGCCGGCCAACTTCCCGTTGAGGAAGACCTTGGTGCCGTAGCGTGCCTTGTGGATCTTGAGGACGGCGACGTCGGGGATGGGGCCGGCGACGGTGAAGGTGCGGCGATACCAGAACGCCTGACGCAGCGCGCTCTTCGTGCCCACCTCGGTGAAAGCGGGGCGGGCCATGTCGAGCAGGCCGGGCACGGGAGCGGTGTGGGTGAACGCTTTCGGCACGGCGTCGAGCGAACCCTGCGCGACGGCCCAGGTGCCGTCGAGGGGGACGACACGGCGCGGTGCCAGTGGTTTGAGGCCCGCCGTGGCTGGTCCGGCCAGCAGGACCAGGATGATCAGGACGAGGGACGTGCGGGGAATCGATCGAGTGACCATGCCAGTTGCCTCCTCGTTGAGTCAAGTCGTACGCCGGTAGTCATCCTCGTAGCGCGTGATGTCGTCCTGCTGCCAGTTGCCGAAGGCCACCTCCAGCACCCGCACAGGCCGGTCGCCGCGGCAGGACAGGCGGTGCTTGCCGTTGGCGGGAATCCACACCTCGTCCCCCGCCTGGTAGACACGTTCCTCGTCGCCGACCTGGACCACGGCGTCATCGTCCAGCACCACCCACAGCTCCGCCCGCCCGGTGTGCGACTGCAAGCTCAGCCGTTGTCCGGGCAAGACCGTCATGAGACTGACAGTGACTTCCTGGTTGTGGGCGTACTGCTTGAACGACCCCCAGGGCCGCTCGACGTGGGCGACCGGCGGTTTGTCCGCCGGGATCGGTCGGGTGACATGGTTCATGGCTCTCCTTCTTCTCGGCTCAGGTGCGGACGTAGGCCTTGACGGTGGCGCAGCGCGATCCCACGGACGGCCCGTGTGGCCGGACCGTGAAGGCGCCCACGGCGGCGGGCACGATGAACGTCTCGGCGTAATGCACCACAAACGGCTCGAAGGCGCCCTCGGGACTCTCGACGACGGCCTCCTCCCCCTCGACGAGGTTGAGGACGTTGACGCCGCCATTGGTGTGGTGGGGAACCCGGTCAGTGAACCAGTGGCGGCGCGTCTCGATGAACTCGCGTTCGTGCAGGCCGGTGCGCTCCTCGCGCCAGCCGTCTCCCTCCGCCACCGGCTGCACCGCGTTGACGAGGTGCTGCCGCACCCAGTCCGTGGTCCGATCCCACTGGATCACTTGCCGGCCGTGGCCCAGGTGGATGGGCCGGGGCCGGCCGTCCAGTCCCAGGCGGCCCCAGTCCCACAATTTGAATGTAAAGATATACGGTGTGGCACTGATCTCCAGCACCACGGCGTCGGAGCCGGAGCAGTGGACCGTGCCGGCGGGGATGAGGAAGTGATCGTGCTGGCGCGCCGGCCAGCGGTTGGCGTGGCGGTCGGCGTCGAACGGCGGGCCGCCGGCCTGGGCCGCTTCCAGCTCGGCCAGCATCCGTGCCGGGTCGACTCCCTCCTTCAGCCCCAGGTAGACCGACGCCGCCGGCCCGGCGTCGAGCAGGTAGTAGCTCTCGTCCTGGGTGTAGTGCATGCCGAACTTCGCCTGGATGGTCTCCGTCAGCGGGTGGACCTGGAAGGAGAGGTGGCCGCCGCCCATCGTGTCGAGGAAGTCGAAGCGGATGGGGAACTCATCACCGAAGCGGGCGTGGACGGCCTCGCCCAGCAGGGCGCGCGGTTGGTCGAAGACCAGGTCGAGGGCCGGCAGCTCCAGCCGCTCGTCACCGAAGCCCAGCAACAGGCTGTTCTCCTCGGGGACACAGTCGAAGCCCCAGCCGTAGTTGGGGGCGGCGCGGTCGAGGTCGCAAACCTCCTTCAGCCACTGGCCGCCCCACGGCGCCGGGTCGAAGAACGGCACCACGCGAAACGGCCGGCGCGCGGCGTGGCGCAGACCGCGGCGCACCGCCGCGCCGTCGGCCAGCTTCGGCGCCGCCGGATCGTTGGTGTCGAGCACGAAGTCCCAGCGGCCGATCAGCGGCCGCTTCCACCGATCGCAGACACGCCAGTCCACGAAGAACGCGCGCTTGTATTGCAGGCTGGCAGCCAGGGTGGAGTTCTCGACGCCCAGATTGCTGATCGCGTTTCTCCGGAAGCGCTGCTGCGCCTCCCAGCGCGCCAGGTCAGCGTAGACCAGGACGTCGCCCGCGGCGACCAGGCCAGCGCCGCAGCCGGCGACGAGGACCAGTCCCTGGCGCACCTCTTCCACCTGGCGGCGCAGGGCCGCCAGTCGTCCCGGATCGAAGAATTGCGGCAGTTCGAGGCCGCAAAGGAAGCCGAAGACGGGATCGTCGCCGCCCAGGAACGGCTCGACCAGGGCGTCCACGCGCTCCGGGGCCAGCAGCGCCTGCCGGGCATCGAGCACCAGCGCCGGGCACAGGCGGCGTGACAGCTCGGCGATCACCGCCGACTCGTCCACGCCGGTGTAGCATTCGACGACCAGGACCGTCCGGGGCGCGGCGCGGCGGGCGACGTGGCGGGCCAGTCGCTCGGCGATGGCCGGCCAGCCCTGGACGCAGGCGCCGGCGCCGTCCGGGACGGCGACAAAGGGCGATTGGTCGTAACTGGACCGTCTCATGCGTACTCCGCCTGTTCCTCGACCAGCCACTCGGCCGCCGCCAGCGCCGCCCCGTCGCCCAGTTCCGACGCCACGATGCGCACCTTGCCCCAGGGAGTGTGGGCGTAGCCCGCGACGTGGGCGCAAACCGCCGGCAGGATGACGTCGGCACTGGCCATGATTCCGCCGCCGAGGATGACCACCTCGGGGTCATAAGCATGAATCAGGTTGACCACCAGGGACGACCACACCAGCAGGCTGTGGTCGCGCAGGGCGGCGGCGCAGGGATCGCCGGCGGCGGCGTGGCGAAACACGGCGGCGTAGTCCAGCACCGCCTCGCCAGCCAGCGGACTGGCGGGGAACGCCGCGTGGCCCCTGGCAACGTGGGCCAGGAAGGCCGTCGAAGCCTCCGCCTCGGCGCAGCCGGCGTTGCCGCAGCCGCAGTCGCGGCCCCCATAGCGCAATGTCAGGTGGCCGCCCAGGCAGCCGGCCTGCCCGTGCCGGCCGCGCAGCACACGCCCCTCGATCACCGCCGACGTGCCCAGCCCAGTGCCAAGCGTGACCATGACCAGGTTGTCGCAGCCCCGACCGGCGCCGTGCCGCCACTCGCCGATCAGTGCCATGCGGGCGTCGTTCTCGATGGCCAGCGCAGTCCCAGTTCCTGCCGTGCCCACGCGCAAATCGACCTCCGGGCCGTCGCGGTACTTGCCATACTCGGCGAGGATGTGGCCCGTCCGCACATCGACCAGGCTGGGGAACGACACCGCCAGACCGGCGCAGGCGGTCAGGGCCGTGCCGTGGCGGGCGCACAGGCTGCGGCACGCCTCGGCCAGCGCCGGCAGCCGCGCGCGCAGGCCCCGGTCGGAGTGGGCGGCGAGGACGTCAGCGGCCAGGACGGCGCCGCCGTGGACCAGGCCGATCTTGATGCGCGTGCCCCCCAGGTCGCACGCCAGCACGGTCATGGACGGACCTCGAAAACCTGCGGCTGGCCGCCCACGCGCAGGACGCGGGCGGAAAAGCCAAGGGCGGCGATGGCGGCGTAGTCGTGGCCGGCGTCGGCCGGCCAGCAGGCGCCGACGCACAGCACCTCGGCGCCGGTGTTGACGGTCCGGTGGGCGGTGTGGCCGGGGACGTAGTGCAGCGAGCCAGGCCGCATGCGCTCGGCGCGGCAGCGGCGCTGGCGGTCCATCAGCAGCAGCACGCCCTCGCCGCGGACGCACCAGTAGAACTCGGCGGCCTCCGCCGCGGCGTGGAAGTGCCCCCTGGTCATGAAATACTCGTCGCCGACCAGCCCCGGCTGCAGGAAGGTGACCCCGTAGAAGAGGCCGCCGCGCGTGCCCTCGGGCACCGGGCCATAGGTCTGCACGCGATAGACCGGCGTGTCCGCCGGCAGCGCTGCCCGCGCCGCTTCCGACGCGAATAGACCGGTCAGGTCGCCCACGGTGCGGCGCAGGTCGGTCACGGGGCCGCCCAGCGATCCGTCGGCGAAATCGACCCGTACCGGGGCATCCGCCAGGGGTACGGTCTGAGGCGGTGGACTGTCCATGAGGCCAGTGTAGCCGGATAAAAATGATCGGACAGTCCCTTGCCGCCGGGGGACGCCCGGGTGACAATCCCCCAGAGGGTCCGTAGATCCGGGAGGTGGATGATGCGGCGGTACTTTCTGCCCGTCGTGGCTCTGCTGCTGGGTGCCTCCGTGGCAGCCGGGCAAGCGCAGACCGTTCTGTGGCAGGTCGGCACGCCCGACCGCAGCCCCGCCGACCTCGCCCTCAGTCCGAGCCGCTACCGCGATTTCAAGAGCGATGCGCTGTACGTCGTCGGCCGGTCGCAGGCGCGGACCGACTGGCCGTGCATCCATCCGGGGCCGGGGGATGCCTGGGCGGGGAACCGTTCGCACACTTTTACCCTCTGTTTTGGTCTTCTCAAAGCCAGCGACGGGCCAGCGCGGCTGACGCTCCACCTCCACGACACCCACGGTGCCAATCCGCCGCGCCTGCGCCTGGCCCTCAACGGCAAGACGTTCGAGAAGCAGTTGCCGCACGGCGGAGGGGATCAGGTGCTCAGCGGAGACAGCCGCGCTGTCAAACCGCACACCGTGACCTGGTCGTTCCCGGCCAGCCACCTGCGCGCCGGCGTCAACCGTCTGGAGATCACCACCCTCAGCGGCAGCTGGTTCCTCTACGACGCCCTGACGCTGGAAGCACCCGCTGGCCTGCAGCTGGACGCCGTCAAGGAGGTCGCCTTCCTCCAGGCGGACGCCCCGCCGGCGCTGGTCAAGGGACACAGCCAGCCAATGCAGCCGGTGCGCGTCCAGGTGCAGTATCTGGGCGATAAGGCCGCCGGCGTGCTGAAGGTCGATGGCCGCAAGACGGCGGAGGTCGCGCTCGCCCCAGGCACGCAAATGGTCGAGGCAGCGGTGCCGGCGGTGACGGCGAAGACGACCGCGGCGGTGACGCTGGAGGCCGGCGGCAAGACACTGGCGACGGCGTCGGTGAACCTGGTCCCGGTGCGCAAATGGGTCGTCTACATCCTGCCGCATTCGCACGTCGATATTGGCTACACGGCGTTGCAGGCCGACGTCGAGCGCCGGCAGATGGACCACCTCGCCAGGGGGATCGAGCTGGCACGCAAGAGCGCCGGCTACCCCGAGGGGTCGCGCTTCCGCTGGAACACCGAGGTGCTCTGGGCGGTCGATTCCTACCTTGGTCAGGCCACGCCGCAGAAGCGGCGCGAGTTCATCGACGCCGTCAAGGCCGGCTGGGTGGGAGTAGACGGGATGTACGGCAACCTGCTGACCGGGCTGTGCCGGCCGGAGGAGCTGATGCGCAGCACCCGCCTCGCCAGGGACCTGGAGGCACAGACGGGCGTGCCGGTCGAGTCGGCGATGATCAGCGACGTGCCCGGCTACACCTGGGGCACCATCCCGGCGCTGGCCCAGGCCGGCATCAAATACTGGTCGATCGGACCCAACCTGAGCGACCGCATTGGCACCACCTTGCAGGCGTGGGAGGACCGGCCGTTCTACTGGCTGTCGCCCTCCGGCAAGGAGCGCGTGCTGTGCTGGGTGCCCCACAAGGGCTACTCGCTGGGCCACTTCTGGGGTGAGCTGACGCCGCACCTGTTCGAGGGACTCGCCGACCTGGAGCGGGCCAGTTATCCGTATGACATTACTCACTTCCGCTGGAATGTCGGTGGCGACAACGGTCCGCCCGACGACAAGCTGGCCGACGGCGTCCGCGCCTGGAACGACCGCTACGAGTATCCGAAAATCATCATTGCCACGACGGCGGAGGCGTTCCGGGCGTTCGAGAAGCGCTACGGCGACCGCCTGCCGCAGGTGCGCGGCGACTGGACGCCCTACTGGGAAGACGGCGCCGGCTCGTCGGCGCGCGAGACGGCGCTCAGCCGCAACGCGGCCGAACGTCTGGTCCAGGCCGAGACGTTATTTGCGTTGCGGGGCCGGACTTTGCCGGTGAACAGCTTCCACCGCGCCTGGCGCAACGTGCTGCTCTACAGCGAGCACACCTGGGGAGCGCACAACAGCATCAGCCAGCCGGACGTTCCCTTCGTCCAGAAGCAGTGGGCGGTGAAACAGAAGTTCGCCCTGGACGCCGACAGCGAGTCGCGCGAGCTGCTCGCCCTCGCCGGCGGACCAGCCACGCCCGGCAGCCGGTCGATCGACGTGTGTAACACCCTGTCCTGGCCGCGGACAGACCTGGTTCTCGTGCGGATCAACGGCACGGGCGACCAGGTCACCGACGAGAACGGCCAGCCGGTGCCGTCGCAACGGCGGACGACGGGGGAGCTGGCGTTCGTGGCCCGCGACGTGCCCGCCTTCGGCTGCCGCCGCTACACCCTCGGCGCGGGCAAGGCGCAGGCCGCCGCCAACCTGACGCTGGACAACGGCCCGGTGCGTGTTCGCATCGACCCGGCTACCGGGGCCATCACCAGCCTCGCCAGCGCCGCCGGCACCGAGCTGGTGGACCCGAAGGGCCCGGGCCTGAACAGCTACCACTATCTGCTCGGCAGCAAACCGGCGGACGCCCGTTCCAACGGCCGGCCGCGCGTCGAGGTCGGCGAGGCGGGGCCGGTGGTCGCCTCGGTGCGCGTCGTCTCCGACGCCCCCGGTTGCCGCAAGCTGACGCGCGAGGTTCGCGTCCTTGCCGGCCTCGACCGGGTGGAACTCCTCGACACCGTGGACAAGTTGCCCGTCCGCCAGAAGGAAGGCGTTCACTTCGGCTTCGCCTTCCACGTCCCCGGCGGCACGCTGCGCCTCGACGAGCCGTGGGCGGTCATCCGGCCCGAAGCCGACCAGATGCCCGGCGCCTGCAAGAACTGGCTGACGGTCGGCCGCTGGGCGGATGTGTCTGCAGCCAGCCACGGCGTCACCTGGGCCAGCCTGGACGCACCGCTGGTGCAGGTCGGCGGCCTGACTGCCACGCTCATCGGTTCGCAGAGCGACCCACGCGGCTGGCTGCCGCGGCTGGAGCCGTCGCAGAAGCTGTTCAGCTGGGCCATGAACAACCACTGGCACACCAATTACCGGGCGGATCAGGAGGGGCCAACGACGTTTCGCTATGCCGTGCGCCCGCACGGGGCGTACTCGGCGCTGGAGGCGTACCAGTTCGGCACCGGACTGAGCCAGCCTCTCGTCGCCGTGCCGGCGCAGGGGGAGCGGCCCGCACCGCCACGGCTGCGCGTCGAGCCGGCGGACGTGGTCGTCACCGCGTTCAAGCCGAGCGACGACGGCAAGGCGGACATCGTGCGGCTGTACGGAGCAGCGGGCAAGGCGTGCCGCGTGACTCTCACCTGGGCCGAGCCACCGGCCGCGCTCCACCGCACGGACGTGGGCGAGCGGCCGGGGGCGGTGGTGACGGGGCCGGTGGAAGTGCCGGCGTGGGGCATCGTCACCCTCCGCGCCGAGCGGCGCGCTGGCCCGCCGGCCAAGTAGGAGAACGGCGTCATGACTCAGGCAGGCGCGGGGCGCTTCCTGCTGTTCGTCACCGGCGTCGCGGCGCTGGGCGGCTTCCTGTTCGGCTATGACACCGCCGTCATCTCCGGCGCCGTCGGTTCCCTCGAAGCCCATTTTTCGCTCGACGACGTCCAGAAGGGTTATGCCGGGGCCAGTGCCATCCTCGGCTGCATCCCGGGCGCCATGCTTGGCGGGCTGCTCGGCGACCGCTACGGCCGCAAGCGCGTGCTCTTGTTGTGCGCCGTGCTCTACCTCGTCTCGGGGGTCTGGTCGGCGGTGCCGCGCAGCTTCACGGAGTTCCTCGTAGCCCGGTTCATTGGCGGCGTTGGCATCGGCGTGTCGTCGATGGTCTGTCCGGTGTACATCGCCGAGATGGCGCCGGGCCAGGTGCGCGGCCGGCTGGGCACGCTGTTCCAGCTGGGCATCGTCGTCGGCATCTTCCTGGTCTTCTTCGTCAACCGCGAGATCCAGCGGCAGGGCGACGAGGCATGGAACAGCGCGCAGGGTTGGCGCTGGATGCTGGCCTCCGAGAGCCTGCCCGCCCTGGTCTTTCTCGTGCTGCTGCTGCCTGTGCCGGAAAGTCCGCGCTGGCTGCTGCACGCCGGCCGCGCGGACGAAGCGCGGCGCGTGCTGGAGCGCATCGGCGGCGCGGAGTACGCCCGCGCCGAGGCCGAAGCCATCCGCGACTCGGTGGGGATGAGGCAGGGGTCCTACGCCGAGCTGCTCGGTCCCGGGGTGCGCCGCGCCCTGGCCGTCGGCGTGGTGCTGTCGTTGTGCGCCCAGTTCAGCGGCATCAACGCCATCATGTACTACGCGCCGGAGATCTTCAAAGCCGCCGGCCGATCCACCGACGCCGCCTTCGCCTCGGCGGTGTGGGTGGGTGCCGTCAACCTCCTGTTCACATTCGTGGCGGTCGCCTGGGTCGATCGGCTGGGCCGCCGGCCGCTGCTGCTCGCCGGCACCCTGGTGCAAACGGCGGCGCTGGCGCTGGTGGCCAGTCTCTTTGCCGCCGGCGGCCAGGAAGGCGCTCTGCTGGCGTGCATCCTGACCTTCGTCGCCGCCTTCGCGATGGCGATGGGGCCGATCCCCTGGCTGCTCAACGCCGAGATCTTCCCGACACGCGTGCGCGGCCGGGCCGCCTCGGTCACCACCTTCGCCGTGTGGGTGTCATGCTTCGTCGTGGCCCAGACGTTCCCCGTACTCGACCGCCGCCTGGGCAGTGCCGTCACCTTCGCCGGTTACGCGGCGGTCAGCCTGCTGTCGTTCGTCTTCGTGCTGGTCTACGTGCCAGAAACCAAGGGGAAGAGCCTCGAAGAGATCGAGAAGACCTGGCGCGGGTAGCTACCGCATTGGCGATTTGGGATCGCCCCTCGCCCGCTTGCCAGAGCCGGAACGAGCAGCCTGGTGAACATCGTGCCGAGAGAGGGGACATACTAAAATATCCCACTCGTAAAAGTCCGTTATAAAGTCCGATGAGCATGGCCGCCGGCATCCCCACCGACTTCCGCCCCGCCTCCTCCGCCCTGTAGGCCACCGACCGGCACGCCGACGACCTCGCCCAGCGCTTGCTCGGTCACGTCCTGCGGCCCCTGCTCCCACGGATTCCCGGCGACCGCCTGCTGTTCGGCCTCGATGATACGCCAACCGCCCGCGACGGCCCCTGCATCCACAGCGCCGGCATCCACCACAACCCCAGTCCCGGCCCGGCCGGTGAGATGTCTACGGCCACATCGTTT
>JAXMAU010000069.1:0-28413 GCA_046350215.1 Gemmataceae bacterium
GTCTGCGTTTCTCTCCGCCGGACACCCCGCGCCTATCGCGCCAGAGGAGACTTCCCATGAGCCACGGCGGTGGCGATGACAATGTCGACCCCGACCTGACTCCGCTGCTCGACCTCGTCCTGCAAATGCTGATGTTCTTCATCATCAACGTGAACTTCGTCAGCGAGCAGGTCAGCCCGGAGATCAAGCTACCCGACTCCGAGTCGGCCCGGCCGGTCAGCAAGGCCGACCCGGCGGCCATCTTCCTGAATCAGAAGCTGATGACCCGCGAGTTCCGCAACACCCTGTCGCCGCGCGACGCCGAGCGGCTGCGCAACGCCGACTCGGTGGTGCTCATCCCGAGCGTGCCGCCGATGTCGCTGCTGGAAGCGAAGGCGTGGTTGAAGGACAAGTACGAGAACCTGCAGAAGCTGGCCGGCGGCGGTGAGGTGAAGACGATCATCCACTTCCGCCCCGACGGCGACCTGGAGTATTCCCAGCTGCTGACCCTGATGAACTACTGCAAGGTGGCCGGGTTCAACAAGCTGAAGGTGCGTGCCCGCGTGAAGAAGGGGGCGTGAGCCGATGCCGCGCAACAAGCCGAGCGCCGATTCCAAGATCGTTCTGCCGATCACGCCGATGCTGGACATGACGTTTCAGCTGTTGTTCTTCTTCATCGTGAACTTCCACCCCGCCGACCTGGAGGGGCAGATCGACATGGCCCTGCCGTCGGAGGACGTCAAGCAGGCGCACGACAAGAAGAAGGTGGACAAGACGGCGGCGCCGGAGAAGAACCCCGACCCGGAGTTCCAGGCCGACCTGACGGTGAAGGTGCGGACGCAGGGCGGCGAGAACAGCCAGGGCGGCATCACCGCCATCCAGGTCGCCAGCATCGGCGGCAAGGACGAGCCAGTGCAGGGACTGGACGGGCTGCTGAAGTACCTGCAGGAGAAGCAGAAGACGCTGACCAACAAGGAAGGCATCAAGGTGATGGGCGACAGCAAGTTGCGCATCAAGCACCTGATGCGCGTGATGGACGTCTGCCGCCGCGCCGGCTTCGAGAAGGTCAGCATGGTGCCCGCCGAGGACTACGGGCGGTAACGGCGGGGGAATCCACCCGTCGCAATTAGCCCCCGGTGAACACACCGGGGGCAAGTGCGTGTCGACGACCACCCCACGAAGGCGCTCCGCATTCGCCCCGCGTGTCGTTAGCCCCCGGTGAACACACCGGGGGCGCGTGCGTGTCGAGGACCACCCAAACAGGGCGCTCCGCATTCGCCCCCGGTGTAGTCATCGGGGGCAAAACAACGGCGAGCCAACATTCGCGCGCCGATGCTTCCTGCCGCGGCGGCGATCCGCTAGAATAGAGGTATCAGGAACTCCGGCTGCCGACACCACGTCCAACCACCGAGGAGTGCAGCCCATGTCACGCGGCCCGCTAGCCACTGACCGCCGCCCGGCCCGCCGTTGGGTCGTCGCGTGCCTGGCTGCGCTGGCGCTGGCTGCCCCGGCCGTGGCTGTGGCCCCACCTCCCGCCGCGCCGGTCGAGGAAGCTCCCGGCCCCGGCCCGCTGTTCGCGCCCAACGAGTTCCACACCGACCCGCTGCACATGGCGATGACGGTGCTCGGCGCTCCCGGCGCCCCGCGGACCGGCCTGCTCGCCTCGGTCGCCGCCCTCTACGCCGGCGAGCAGACGAAGGCGTGGAACCTCGAAGGGGCGCTGACCAATCGCTACAGCCGCGTCTCTCTCGCCGCCGCTACCCTGGTCGGCAATGCCACCGCCTCGCCGCTGACCAAGCTGGCGACACTCAAGTACGGCGAACAGCTCGACTGCTGGACGATGCTCGACACCGACCGCTTCCGCGCCCTGCCGCCGGAATGGCTGGCCGCCGTCACCGACGGCCCCGGCATCTCGGTTGGCGGGCTGGAGGCGGAGATGTACGCCCGCGTCCTCGTCCGCGCCTACTACACGTCGCCCAAAGCGTTCGCCAAAGCGGCCCGCCGGGACGTCACCTATACCCACGTCATGACCGAGCCGGAGCGGTACCGCGGCACCGTCGTCCGCGTCGAGGGCCGGCTGCTCCGCATCAACCGCTACGCTCCGCCTCCCGAGGCCGAGGCCGCCGGCATCAGCGAGCTGTACGAGGCGTGGGTGTTCAATGAACAGCTCGGCGCCAACCCGTATTGCCTGGTGTTCTCCGCCTGGCCGAAGGGGCTGTCGACCGACCTGCTCGGCCAGCCGAAGATTCAGCAGCCGATCCGCGTCGCCTTCGACGGCTTCTTCTTCAAGAGTTACAACTACAAGAGCAAGGACCGCAGCGGCACCCGTCGTGATGCCCCGCTCGTGGTCGGCCACACGCTGATCGTCGAATCGACCGGCGACGAGGCGCCGCCGTCGTCGTCCACCGGCTTCTACCTGCTGCTCTACCTGTTCGTCGGCGTCGTCATCAGCCTGATCTTCGGCATCTTCGGACTGACCTACTGGTATCGTCAGTCCGATCGGCGGCTGCAGAAGCGGCTGCAAGCGCGGATGCCGGAGTTCGTCCTGCCGCCACCCGACGCGCCGCCCGTCGTCCCGCCGACCGCGCCGCCGGTGAAGCCGACTTACCGCCCGCGGATCACCCTGCCGCACCAGCCGCGAATCACCTTCCCCGGCACCGGCGGCGACGGCGACTCCGGCGGCGATCCCAAGGACAAGACCCGAGACGAGGGCGCCGGGGCGTAGCCGCGGCCGGTCGGGTGGGACGCGATGTCCCGCCCGACCGGCCGCGGCAACCGGCTGAACTCGGCGTAACGTATTACTCACCTCGTCTCGGGCCTGCTTCACCGCGGGCCAACCGAACAACCCCTGGCGCGGGCAGCACCCGACGTGCCGCCCCGGTTTGAAGCACAACCTCCGTCCGAGGGTTTGCCGTCATGTCGAAACCAAACGCCAACGCCGCTGGCAATGCGGCGCTGAACTTTCCCGGTCCGCGGAAGATGATCGTTGCTCCACACGTCGACCACTACGGGCCGACGGTCGCCAAATTTCTGGTGGTGTGGGCCTGCAGTCTGCTTATCAACCTGACCCTGCTCGGCGGCGCCACCGTCGTCTTCCCGATGCTCGGGTCGGCGGCCGGCGGTGAGGCCGAGGTCCAACCGGCTGTCGAGGAGACCACCGAGGTGGTCGACAACCAGAAGGAGTATGACCTTACCAACACCGACCTGGGCATGGATGACTCGGTGCCGCTGAACTACAACGTCGACCGCATCGAGGAAGTGTCGGTGCCCGGCAAGGTTGACCCGACCGCCGCCGTCGGCATCGTCAACGCCCCCGAGGCCGCCCCGTCCAACGTGCCCCCGCCGCCCGGTTCCGGCGGCGGCACCGGCGGCGCCGTATTCGACCCGAACGTGAGCGGCGTCGGCATGGCCGGCGGCTCGCTTGGTGGGATGGGTGGGATGTACAACCCCGGCGGCTTCGGCGGCCGCAGCGGCTCCACCCGCGAAAAGTCGCTCCGCGAGGGCGGCGGCAACGCCCGCTCCGAGAAGGCAGTGGCCGACGGGCTGAAGTTCCTGGCTCTGCACCAGTCGTCCGACGGCCGCTGGTCGCTCAACAACTTCAACCGCAACGCCCGCACCGAACCGCTGCCCGGCGGCAAGGTGGTGCCGGACAACAGCCAGCCGATGACCACGCGCAGCAACGACACCGCCGGCACCGCCTTCGGCCTGCTGCCGTTCCTCGCCGGCGGCATCACGCACAAGCCGGCGAAGGACAAGAAGCAGAAGGATTACAGCAAGGGGGTCGGCAAGGCGATCGACTTCCTGATCGCCAAGCAGAGCAAGTCGGGCGCCGACCGCGGGTTCTACGGCGGGGACATGTACAGCCACGGGCTGGCGACCATCGCCATGTGCGAGGCGTATGGTCTGACCTCCGACCCGCGCATCAAGGCGTCGGCTCAGCTCGGCCTCAACTACATCGTCAACGCCCAGGATCCGGCGGGCGGCGGCTGGCGTTACACGCCCAAGACCGCCGGCGACACCTCCGTCACCGGCTGGCAGCTGATGGCGCTCAAGAGCGGCCAGATGGCTGGCCTGAGCGTGCCGCGCCAGGTGCTCAAGAAGGTCGAGCAGTTCCTCGACTCGGTCGAGTCCAGCAAGAAGGGCGGCTACGCCTACGTGCCCGGCTCCGACGAGACGGTCACCATGACCGCCGTCGGCGCCCTGTGCCGCCAGTACCTGGGCGTCAACCCGCGTAACCCCAGCCTGCTCGGCTCGGTCAAGCGGGTCCAGGCGGCTCCGCCGGCCGCGGCGGCGGACAACGTGTACTACATCTACTACGCCACGCAGGTGATGCATCACATGGGCGGCGACGCCTGGAACTTCTGGAACCTCGGGCCTGACGGTACCGGCAAGGGCGGCATCCGCGACACGCTGATCGCCAAGCAGGATCAGGGCCAGGGCAACCGTCCCGGTCAGGCGGGCAGCTTCGCCGGCAACGACCACGTCGGCGGACGTCTGGGCGCCACCAGCCTGTGCCTGCTGTCGCTGGAGGTGTACTACCGCCACCTGCCGCTGTACCGCCGCGACGCCAACGTCATGAAGAACGACGCCGACAAGTAACGTCGGGTCTGGACCTGTCATGCCAGGACCCCGCCGGGGCGACCGCGCCGGCGGGGTTTTCGTTGTGCCGGGCTGTTGTGGCAAGGTCCACGAGCGCGGCAGAGGAGACCTGCGGGTCCACCAGCTGGCCTGGTCGGGAGACCGGCCACAACGGCGGTTTCTCCACCGCCCCGGAAGAGACGGCTGTTGTGGCAAGGTCTCCCGACCTTGCCACGGGTGGGGACCGAGGTCTCATCGACGCGGCAGAGGAGACCTGCGGTCCACCCCAGTGTCTGGACCTGTCATGACGGTGATCCCCGCCGGGGCGACCGCGCCGGCGGGGTTTTCGTTTACCCATCCTGTTCGCGCTCTCCGTCTTTCCGATTCGACCGCCCTTTCTGGTGTCTCCGCTACAGTCGCACTCATCCGTGCATTCGTCGTCTGCCGATAACTTGGCAGGAGAAGGGCCGGAGGGGGTATCCCGGCCGCGGGCTGGCGTGTGAGGAAAGGAGACTCAATACATGGTCCGGTCATCGTGGATCGGGGCCCTGGGAGTGGTCCTGGCCAGCATCGCCCCGGGCTGGGGGCAGGTGCTGCAACAGGAGCGGCTGGTGCTCATCCGTGAGGAGGGCAAGCCGCCAGTCCAGTGCCGCGTACTGAAGGTCACCCGGCAGAAGGACGGCAGCCGCGTCTGCCAGGTCCAGCCGGTAAGCGGCGGCGAGGTGATGACGATCGTCGAGGACGGCGGGCCGGCGATGCCGACCGCGGTGGCGAGCGCGCCGACGCCGGTCCCGGCGACCAGCCCGGCCCCGCGCCTGCTCCCGACACCGGGGGCGACGCCGCTGCCGGGAGTGCCGGTCAGCACCAGCGAGCGCGTGGTGCGTCCGCAGCCGACCTCGACCACCACGGTGGTGCAGACGGACGCCGAAAAGCCGACGCTGATCGGCCGGCTGTTCGGCCGCGGGTCGGATCGGTCAAAGGTGACCATGACCGAGGTGCCGGCGCCGGTCGTCAAGGCTGACATCGAGGCGCCGCCGTTCGGCACCGACCTCCGCCGCTCGTGGGGGAAGGTCGAACCGACGCCGACGCCGGTCGTCAAGGAAGCGAGCAAGCCGGCGTTCTCGTCCCGGTTCAGCTTGCCATCCGCGCGCCGCGACAGCCAGGACCCGCTGCGCCAGCCGGAAGCGCTGACGGGCGGGGTGGTGCCGGCCGAGGAGCTGACTCCGCGGACCGAGCGGACGGAGCGGATCGAGCAAACCGAGGCGCCGGCGACGACCAGCCGCTCGCGGCTGCAACTGGTGACCAGCCGGTGGGAGCCGCGCAAGTCGACGGTGGACGCCCCGGCGTCGGTTGTCGAGACAGAGGTGGACCCCGGCAAGGGAATGCTGGTCGAAACGAAGGTCAAGGCGTCGCTTGCCGGCCGACGCCAAGGTCGTCATGGCCGAGGAGAAGCCGGCCCGGCCAGCCCGGCACGTCATCGTGACCAATGGCGACGGCGAACGAGCCGGCCTGTTCGACCTGATGCGGGGCAATGGCTCGCCGACCGTCGTCGAGCGGCGGCCGCTCGATTCGGCCAAGTCGCGGCTGGCGCGGAAGGGAAAGGCGGGCGAGGAATCGATGCCCGGCGTCGGCCCGCAGCCGCTGATCGGCGGCCGGGGTCCGGGGGTGGATGTGGCTGGTGGCCCGAAGCCGGAGCCGAAGCCGCGTGGCTGGTTCTGGTCGCGGAAGAGCAAGTCGCCGGCCGATGACCTCGGGAACGGCCAGTACCCGTCGCTGCTGGCCGCCGGCCCGAACGCCTTCTCGGTGGAAATGCCTCAGCCGCAGGGCGGGGGGTGATGCCGACCGGGTACAACGGCTATGGCGCCGCGATGGCGATGGGCCAGCCGATGATGCCGCCGCAGGCGATGGCGATGGCCGGCTACGGCTACGCCCCGATGGGGTACATGGCTCCGCCGCCGGGCTATGGTCCGGCGATGGGCTACCCGGCCCCGGGAGGATACCCAACGATGGTCGCCGGCTACTACCCGCCGGTGCCGCCGATGCCGGTGCCGCCGGTCGCGGCGGTCGCGAGCGGCGAGCCGGGTCGGGCGTCGATCGGCGACCAGGGCGGCGCCACCGCCGGGCTGATCGGCCAGCTGCGCGGCTCGCTGCTGCCGTCGGAACGGGAGATGGCGGCTGACCGGCTCACTCGCGTCGACTGGCGGGCCGAGCCACAGGTGGTCGGCGCGCTGCTGACCGCGGCCAAGGGCGATCCGGCGCCGGCGGTCCGCGCCGCCTGCGTGCGATCGCTCGGCAAGATGAACGTCAATCTCGTCCCCGTCGTGAACGTGGTGCGGACGCTGAAGGCGGACACCGACGTGCGCGTGCGGCAGGAAGTGGAGCAGACGCTCGCCACTCTCGGCGGCGAGTAACGGCGACACGCGGACGCTGCCGGCGGCGGGTTGGGGGAATCGCTCCGACCCGCCGCCGGTCGTTTAACCGCACCGCTTGGTCATCACGATCTCGTTGCCCCGGTGGTTGTGCTGCACCCGGTCCATGAATGTCTGGATGAGCAACAGCCCACGGCCGGACACTTTCCCCAGGTTGGTCGGGTCGGTCGGATCGGGCAGGCTGCTCGGATCGAACCCCTTCCCCTCGTCGGACACCCGGAACGTCATCTCCTCGCGGGTGAACCGCGCCACCACTTGCACCCGCCGGTCGACATAGGGCGCCTGGGTCCGCCGCTCGAGCGACAGCCGGTAGTACTCCTTCTCATCCGTCTCGCGGAGAGACGAATCAAGCTCCAGGTTGCCGTGCAGGATGGCGTTGGTGAGCGCCTCGTGCAGGGCGACGCCCAGCAGCACCAGTCCGCTCGGGTCGGCCAGCTTGAGACGGGTGATGTCTTCTTCCAGGTGACCGACCAGAGCCGGGATCAGACTCGTGTCGTTCTCCAGCAGGAAGCTGGTCTCGACGTGGCCGAGGCGGCTGAGCAGCCGCACCTCTTGCTGCTTGGTCTTGCTGACCGCCAGCACCTGATCGAGCGTGTCGGCCAGGTCGCGGGCGAGCACCTTCTTGGGGACGTAGCTGGCAGCCCCCTTCTGCAGCGCCTGGATGGCGATGTCCTCGCTGCCGTGGGCGGTCATCAGGATGACCGGCACCAGCGGGTACTGGGTGCGGATCTTCTGCACCAGTTGCAGCCCGTCCATCTCCGGCATCAGCATGTCGGTCAGGACGACGTCGAAGCGCTCCTTCTCCAGCATGGCCAGCGCTTCCGGCCCGCCGGCGGCGAAGCTGGCGTGCCAGCCGGGCATCTTCTGCACGATGCCGCCGGCCAGGTGCCGGTCCATCGCCGAGTCGTCGACCACCAGCACCGTGTTGCCAGTCCGTTCCGCGGCGGCCGCCTGCGGCGCGGACGCCGCCGTTGCAGTTGTCATGAACGCCTCCCTCCAGGCGTAGAGCAAGCGATGGATCGACTCCCCCTGCAGTCGGAGTGATTATCGCAAACGTCGCCGAAAGCTCAAGGGGCCACCGGAATTGTCAATTGCTTGCCAACCCACCACCACGCTGCTGGTCGTGGCCGGCTCGGGTCGGCTCCAGTATGGCGATATCAGCAAGGCGAAGTTATTCAATCCGGAAGAGGGCCAGAACGTCAAGAGGGTGCCGCCGGCCGGCGCCATCGTGCGGATCGGCGGCACCGGCCGGGGCCGGTGGCGGAGGCTACCCGGGTGGGGTAAGATGCCAGCGTCGTCGCCCGCCGCCGGAGACTCGCCGCTGATGGACGCCACCGCCGCCGCGACCCTGTTCGCCTGGCTGGATCGCGAGGTCTGGCTGCTGACCGCGCGGGCCAACGGGCGGGCGAACGGGCTGGTCGCCACCCAGGTCGGCCCGGTGTCGACCGTCGCCGAGGTGCCGCGGGTGCTGGTCGGCGTGGCGAAACACCACCCCACCTGGGAGCTGGTGGAGGCCAGTCGGGCGTTCGCGGTGCATCTGCTTTCCAAGGATAATACAGACCTGGTATGGCGATTCGCCCTGCCGTCCGACCCGGACGCCGACCCGTTCGCCGGATTGACGACGATGGCGGCGACGACGGGTAGCCCGGTGCTGGCCGGTACCGTCGGCTGGCTGGACTGCCGGGTCGAAACCAGCCTGGACGCCGGCGACCGCACCCTGTACGTGGCCGAGGTGGTGGACGGGCAGGTGACGCACTTCGCCGCGCCGCTGATGTCGCAGCACCTGATGGAGCACGCCCCGCCGCACCTGCTGACGCAACTCCAACGCCGGCGGCACCACGACAGCCACAGCGAGGCGGCCGCCCTCCAGACGTGGCGGGAGGAGCGGCGGGCGGGCGGATGACGGGCGGTCACGGCGCGGCCAGCGCCGGCGCCAGCCGCTCGACCGTCTCGAACAGTTCGCTCGGCTGCAGCGGCTTGGCGACGTAGCCGTCCATGCCGACCTCCAGGCAGCGTTCGCGGTCGCCCTTCATGGCGTGGGCCGTCATGGCGATGATTGGAACGTGTCCGCCGGTCGTCTGCTCGCGGCGGCGGACGGCGGCGGTCGCCTCGATGCCGTCCATTTCCGGCATTTGCACGTCCATCAACACCACGTCGAACGGCTCGCGCGCGAGCGCCGCCAGCGCCGCCGTGCCGGTGCCGACCACGGCGACGGTGTGGCCGCGCTTCTCCAGCAGACGGACCGCCAGCTTCTGGTTGACCTCGTTGTCCTCGGCCAGCAGCAGGCGCAGCCGGCGCGCCGCCGGGGCGACGGGGCGGGCCACGGCGGGCCGAACCGGATGCGTCGGCCCCGCGTTGAGCGAGGTGAGCAGCCCCTGCAGCAGTTCCAGCCGCCGCACCGGCTTGGTCAGGTAGACGCTCACCCCGCGCTCGCGGCAGCGAGCGACGTTCTCGCGGCGGTCGGCGGACGACAGCATCATCAGCACCGATCCGGCCAGCCGCGGGTTCTGCTTGATCTGTTCGGCCAGCGCCAGCCCGTCGAGGTCGGGCATCATGTGGTCGAGCAGCACCAGGGCGAACGGCTGCCCGGCGTCGGCCGCCCGGTGCATCGCGGCGAGCGCCGGCAAGCCGCCGTCGACGGCGGTCGGCCGCATCCCCCACCGGGACACCTGCGTCTCCAGGATGCGGCGGTTGGTGGCGTTGTCGTCGACGATCAGCACCGGCAGGTCGCGGAGGCAGGCCAGGTCGGTGTCCGTCCGCGACGGCGGCGGGTTGTGCGATCGCCCGAACGCGGCGGTGAAGTGGAACGCGCTGCCCTTGCCCGGCTCGCTCTCCACCCAGATCCGGCCGTCCATCATGCGGACCAGCTGCGCCGAGATCGCCAGCCCCAGCCCGGTGCCGCCGTACTTGCGTGTGGTCGACCCGTCCACCTGCGAGAACGCCTGGAACAGCAGGCCGAGCTTGTCCGGCGGGATGCCGATGCCGGTGTCGCGGACGATGAAGTGCAGGCGCACCGGGGAAGAAGCAGCGTCCGTCTTTGGCCTCGACGCCGCGGGGTCGGCAGGCTCCAGCTCGACACGCATCACCACCTCGCCGTGCTCGGTGAACTTGACGGCGTTGCCCATCAGGTTGACGAGGACCTGGCGGAGCCGGCCGGGGTCGCCGACCAGCGCGTCGGGCACCTCCTCGGCGACGTGGCAGGCCAGTTCCAGCCCCTTGGCGTGCGCCCGCAGGGCGAGGGTGGTGACGGTTTCCTCCAGGTGATCGTGCAGGTGAAAGTCGATCGGGTCGAGGTCGAGCTTGCCGGCCTCGATCTTGCTGAAGTCGAGGATGTCGTTGATGACCGCCAGCAGGTAATCAGCCGACAGCTTGACGGCGTCGAGGAACTCGCGCTGTTCGCCGTTCAGCTCGGTGCCGAGCAGCAGCTCGGTCATGCCGAGGATGCCGTTCATCGGCGTGCGGATCTCGTGGCTCATGTTGGCCAGGAACTGCTCTTGGGGCGCGGTTGCGCCTCCGCCGCCGCCCGCCGGCGCTGACCTCGGCCCGCTTGCGGTCGTCGATGTCGGTGTGGGTGCCGACCCACTCGCGAATCGCGCCGGCGGCCGTCAGATCGGCACGGCGCGGACAGCATGTGGCGGTAGCGCCGTCGGCAGCGCAGCCGGTGCTCGACCTGGTAAAGCGACCGGCTGGCGACGGCATCGGACCACACGCGGGCGGTGTTGGGGTAGGTCGTCGGGGTGGACGGCGTCGAGCCAGCCCCAGCCTTGAGCTGGTCGAACGTCTGGCGCGGTGAAGGCACTCCAGCCGGGCTGTTCGGCCTCGAACTCGCCGGACGCCGGGGTGTTCCAGACGATGGCGGTGGTCGCCTCGACCAGCGAGCGATACCGCTGTTCGCCGAGCCGCCACTCCTCGGCCTCGTGTTCCGCCGGCTCCCCTGGTAGGGCTGCCACGCCGCCGCAGCCAGCCGCCGGCCTGCCCGCCGCCATCCCCAGCGCGGCGGCGAACCGCTCCTCGGCCGACGCTCCGCTAACCGGGACACGAACCAGCCGAGCAGTCCGACACTGACGACAGCGATCAGGGAGAGCCGCGACCCAGGACATGCGTCGGGTCGACAGGTCATGTCGATTCATGCCGCCACCCGCCTTTCCTTTCCCATCATCCAACCCGTCCACATCGGCCGTCAACGACAAATTGCCGGTGCGTTCGGGGCGCCTGTCTCAGCGGCGTGGCGGCGCGAACTTCCGCCGGTCGAGGACCGTCCAGCGTACAGAGGCTTCGGCTGGATGTGGAGGTGGTGCATCGATGGCCCTGTTCGTGCATCTGACGAGTCGCAACGGGAGCGGATTCGTCGCAACGGCATCGCGGCTGCGCCGGCCCTGGGGCGCGTTTCCCGGCGGTGTCTTCGCCGTGCCGGTGACAGGCAACTTCTACATCTCTCATCAGTGGCTGCGCGAGCTGAAGCGGCGAAACGCCGGGCCGATCGCGGCGGTCACATTCCGCATCCCGGACGACGAACGGGTGTGGGTTGGCCACTACAACCAGGCGCACCGCTGGATGACGGCGGCCGAGGCGGTCGCCGAGTTCCGGGCGGACCCGCCCCGCGAGGGCTGGCAGGTGGTCATCCCGCGCCGCATCGCCGCCGCGGAGATTCACCGCACCCGCTCGCTGCCGCAAGGAGTCGGTTGGCGGTACTATCCGGGGGCACACCACGCCCGGCCGTGCTCGTGCGACTTCTGCCAGCGCGGCCAGTACGGGGGAGGCGCCATCCGCGAGCGGCGGAAGGTCAGTGGCTGAGCGGGACGGGATCGAGGCACATGGGTAACCACGTCAAGGGGTGTAGCTGCCGGTCGTGCAAATTCGGCATGCACACGAAAACCGGGAGCAGGGTAGTACAGAAGGTGATCCGCCGCGCCCGGCGGCTGGCGAAGGAGGCGTTGCGCCGCGGAGAGGAGCCGGTGCCGTGCGTCTCGCGCGGGTTCACTGATTGAAGTGGGGCCGGGGGAGCGCCACAAACATCGCACTTGGACCGATGTCGCCGGTCGCACTGGCGAGGCGAGCGGGAGCACGTCAGTGCCCCGAGGAGTACAGTGCCGTTTGCGTCGCCCCGCGAAGCACTCCCGGCCCTGACGGGACCGGGCTCGCCAAGATGCAGACGACCGGCGTGTCACCTCCTTCCCTCGCCGGTTGACAGCCTCCGTCGCACTTGATGAAACTACCCTCCTGACCCGCCGCGGCTTACCTGCCCGCCTGGGCTCCGTCTCGTGCCATCCGTCGTCTCGGCTCCCCCGCCGCCTTGACGTTCTTCCTCGTTGCCATCGCCGTCGCGTTCCTGCCCGCGGCTGACAACCCCGGCCGCCGCCGGCGGCGGTGCGCCACGCTCAAGGGACACCGCGAGGAGCGGTCCTATGGCGTCCTCCTCGGCGGACGGCCGGTTCCTCGTCACCGCCAGCGGCAGTCCGTCGATCAGGTGTGGGAGCTGCCGTCGAACTTGGAGAGCTGAAGTCGTTCGCCGGCGCCGCCGGACACAAGGGGATCGTCCTCGCCGTCGCCCTGTCGCCCGATGGGACACAGTTCGCCACCGGCGGCGCCGACAACACCGCGCGCGTCTGGGACTTCCCGGCGGCCAAACACCTCCGCGCGTTCGCCCACGACGCCAACCCGCGCGTCGTCGCCGTCTCGGCCGACGGCAACCGGCTCGCCCTGGGCGGAAAAGACGGGACGATTCGCGTCTGGACCAAGCTCGCCGACGAACAATCGCTGACGCTGACCGGCCACACCGGCGCCGTCACCGGGCTGGCGTTCAGTCCCAACGGCACGACGCTCGTCTCGGTCGGCGGCGACGGCACCCTGCGGTACTGGAACGCGGTCGACGGCAAGCCACTCGCCACCGTCGCGGCGCACCCCCGGCGTGTCGGCGGTCGCGTTCAACCCTGGCGGCAACGTCGTCTACACCGGCGGACCCGATGGCACGCTGCGATTCTGGACGCCGCCGTCGACCTCGCCGCGCGCGCCGCTGACGTTCAAGGAGCCGGTGACGTCCCTCGCCGTCGCCGCCGATGGCAGCACCCTGGTCGCCGGGTCGGGCAAGGGGGTTCGTACTGGGTCGCTGAGTGGACAGACCGCGCGAGTTCACCGGGCGCGGGCGCTCACCGCCGCCGCGGTGCGCCGGGCGGTAGCCTCGTCGCCGCCGGCACGGCGGACCGGCAAGTGCTGCTGTGGGAGAGCAAGGACGGCGGCAAGCTGCTGCCGCGGCAGTCACCGCACGGCGGAGCGGTCACCGGCGTCAGCTTTCGCCGGCGGCAACCAGCTGGCGACGGTTGGCAAGGACGGCATGCTGCGGCTGTGGGCCGTCCCGCCCGCCCGCCGCGGGTCGCCGCATCCCGACGCCGCCCGCGCCGCCGTGCTGTCGGCCGACGGCAAGCGGCTGGTCACCGGCGCGCCGACAAGGTGGTGCGGCTGTACCGGCTCGACACGCTCAAAACGCCGGAGCGTCAGTTCAGCGGACATGCCGGAGCGGTCAATGCGGTGGCGGTGCTGGGCGACGGCAAGCTGATCGCGTCCGCCGGGGACGACGAGACGGTCCGCCTGTGGGCGTGCCGCGCGGCGAGCAGGTCGGCCAGATCGGCGCGCACAGCGCGCGGTCGGCGGGCTGTCGCCGTCGGCGCCGAGCAGTTCGCCACCGCCGGCGCCGATGGCGGCGCTCGAGCTGTGGCGAGTGCCGGCGGCGAAGGACGCCGCCGCGGCCCGCTCAGTCACGCGGGCGGCGTCACCTCGTTCGCCCTGTCGGCCGACGGCGGCAAGCTGCTCACCGGCAGCGCCCCGACCAAGCAGGTGCGGTTGTGGAACCTGGCGAAAGGGCAGGTCGAACGACGTGGACCGGGCCGACACTCGGCGTGACCGCCGTCGCTCTGAGTCGCGCCGGTGACCGCGTCGCCGCCGGGTCGGCCGATCGCACCGTGTCCATCTGGGAGGCATCGTCCAGCAAGATCGTCGGCAAGCCGATCGCGCTGCCGGCCGCCGTCGCCGCCGTCGCGTTCACCGCCGACGGCAAGTCGATCGTCGCCGGCCTGGCCGACGGGTCGGTGCGGCTGCTCGACGTCGCCGGCGGCAAGCAGATCAAGACGCTGGAGGGGCACAAGGGTGCGGTCCATGCGGTCGTCGTCACGCCGGCAGGCGACAGGGTGCTCACGGCGGGGCGCCGATGGCATCGTCCGCGTACAACCGCTCGCTGGCGGGGCGGCGGCGAAGATCGACCACGGCAGCGCGGCTCTCGCCCTCGCGCTCAGCCGCGACGGCGCACAGGTCGCCGTCGGCGGCGCCGATAAGCGAGTAGTCATTTACTCGCTCGCGACCGGCAAGGCGATCACCTCCCTGACGACGCCGGCGCCCGTCCGCGGGCTGGCGGCTTAGCGGCGACGGCAAGCGTGGCGGTCGCCGCCGATGGTCGCCCGTGTCTACACCAGCGACGGCCGGCTGGAGGAGGCGGCGGCGCACGACGGGCCGGTGACGGCGGTGGCGTTCGCCGCCGATGGTCGGCGCGTCTGGACCGGCAGCGATGACAAGACCGTCATGCTGGCCGCTGACGCTCGTCTGGCAGGGGCGGCACGACGGCGCGGTGCGGCAGGTGGTGGTCAGCCCGCGCGGCGATCGCGTGCTGTCGGCCGCTGCCGACGGCGCAGTGCGGCGTGGAACCTGACCGACGGCAAGCCGGCGGGTGTCATCGCGCTCACGCCGGCGCGGTCGCCGGGCTGAGCCTGACGGCCGACGCGGCACGGCTGGTGACGGCGGGCGCTGAGCAAGGCGGCGCGGGTGTGGGAGCTGGCGAAGCTGGCGGGCCGGCGACAAGGAGCTGGACCCGGCGGCGGTAACCATTCCGCTCCCTGCCGCGCGCAGTCGGTCGCCGTCACGCCGACTGGCACGCGCGTGGCCGTCGGCCTGACCGGAGAGGACGGCGACGCGGTGCATCTGTACGACGCCGCATCGGGTAAGGAGTTACTCGCACTTGGCGACAAGGAAGTGTACCGGCGCAGCGCTGGACGTTCCTGGCCGACGGCCGCACGCTGCTCGCCGCCGGCGACCGCTCGCCGACGCTGCTCGACGTCAACCTGCTCGCCGCCTGGGAGGCGCACCCCGGCGGCGCCAGCGGCGTCGGCTACCTCGGCTCGGGCACGCAGCTGGTCACTGGCGGGGCGGACAAAACCGTCAAGCTGTGGACGCTGCCGACCGGCAAGCTGGAGCGGACGTTCGCCGCCAGCGAGGCGGTGACCGCCGTCGCCCCGGCGCGCGACAACACGCAGGTCGCCGTCACCGCCGGCAAGACGCTCCGGCTGCTGGCGCTGGCCGACGGCAAGGAGACGCTGTCGCTCGACCTGCCGTCGCCGGCGGCGGCGGTGGCGGTCAGCGCCGACCGGCAGAAGCTGGCGACGGCCCACGCCGACGGCCGCGCCCGCGTCTGGGACGTCGCCACCCGCCGCGAACAGGAAGGCGTGCTGCACGCCGGCGGCGTCACTGGCATCGCCTTCCACCCGAACCAGCCGACCGGCCTCGTCACCGCCGGCGCCGACCGCGCCGTGATCGTCGGCACGCTGCACAACAGCCGCCTCGTCGCCGTCGGCGCGGCGGTGGCCGGCATCGCCGCGGCATCGAACAGCGCCCACGTCCTGACCGCCGCAGCCGACGGCAAGGTGCGCCTGCACAACGCCAGCAGCGGCGCCGTCGAGCGGGTGTGTGACGGCGGGGCCAGGGCGCAGACGTGTGTCGCCGTGGCGCGCACCGGCCAGCTGATCGCCGCCGGCGGGGCCGACCGCAAGGTGCGGCTGTTCGGCTACAACGACGGCAAGCTGCTGTCGGAGTTCACCGCCCCGGCCGAACCGCGCTCACTCGCGTTCAACTCAACCGGCCAGGCGCTCGTCGCGGCGTGCGGCGACGGCACGCTGACCGCGTGGGACACGGTGTACAACCCTGGTCAGCCGCTGCCGGCCGAGTTCGGCAAGGTGCTGCAGACCTACCAGCACGGCGGCGACGCCACCGACGTGGCATTCCCCAACGCCGGCGCCGTCTTCTACTCCGCCGGGGCGGACAGGTCGGTCAAAAGCTGGAAACTGGCGTCCGATGCGCCCCTCCGCACCTTCAACCATCCCGGCACGGTCAACGCGCTGGCGTACAGCAAGGACGGTGCGCTGCTGGCGACCGGCGGCAGCGACGGCAAGCTGCGGCTGTTCGACCTCGCCAAGGGGGCACAGCTCCGCGAGGTGGCGGCGCATGCCACGATGAACCAGACGGCGATCTACGCCGTCGCCTTCAGCCCCGACGGCAAGCAGGTGCTGACCGCCGGCGTCGACGGGACGATGAAGCTGTTCAGCGTGCCCGACGGCAAGCCGGTCCGCGAGTTCCGCGCCTACAAGGAGAAGGCGTTCGACAAGGGGCACCAGGAGGCGGTGCTGTGCGCCGCGTTCAGCCCGGACGGCAAACTGGTGGCGTCGGGCGGGATGGACCGCAATGTCAAGCTGTGGGATGTCGCCAGCGGCGAGGTGGTCCGCGAGCTGGTCAACCCGACGCAGAAGCCGGCGGCGCTGGGGCTGCCGATGCCGTCGCACCCCGGCTGGGTATACGCGCTGCGCTTCGCCGACGGCGGTAAGACGCTGGTCACCGCCGGCGGAGCGCCGCGGCTGCACGGCTACGTCGCCGGCTGGGACGTGGCGTCGGGCAAATTCCTGACCGGCCGCGAGCTGGACGTCGGCACCATCTTCGCCCTCGCCGTCGCCCCGGATGACCGGGCGCTGGCCATCGGCACCGGCGGCTCGCTCCGTGCCGAGAAGGACCTCAACCTCGGGCTGATCTTCCCATTCCCCCTCCGGTGAGGTTTCAGGTCGCATGTTCAAGCACATCACCCCGCGCGAGCTGGCCGATCGGCAGGCGGCGGGGGACCGGGTCCATCTGCTCGACGTCCGCCTGCCGTGGGAGCACGCGACGGCGGCGCTGCCCGACAGCCAGCTGATCCCGCTGCCGCAGCTGCCCGCTCGCGTCGACGAGGTGCAGCCGCCGCCGGGTGTGCCGGTGGTCGTCTACTGCCACCACGGCGTTCGCAGCCAGCACGCCGCGCTGATCCTCGCCCACGCCGGGTTCCCCGACGTCTATTCCCTCGCCGGCGGAATCGACGCCTGGTCGATCCAGGTCGATGCCCGCATCCCCCGCTATTGAGAGGACCATGAGCGACCTGACGCACTTCGACGAGACGGGCGCCGCCCGCATGGTGGACACCAGCCCGAAGGCGGAGACGCTGCGGCAGGCCCGCGCCTCTGCCCTGGTGAAGATGGCGCCGGCCACACTGGCACTGATCCGGCAAGGGACGATGAGCAAGGGCGACGTGCTCGGCGTTGCCCGGCTGGCCGGCATCATGGCCGCCAAGCGGACCGGCGAGCTGATCCCGCTCTGCCACCCGCTGCCGATCACCAGCGCCACCGTGGATTTCACCTACGTCGGCGACGACACCCTGCGGATCGACGCCACCGTGCGCATCGTCGCCCGCACCGGCGTGGAGATGGAGGCGCTGACCGCGGTCAGCGTGGCCGCCCTGACGGTCTACGACATGTGCAAGGCGGTCGACCGTGTTATGACCGTCGAGCGAATCCGGTTGGAGGAGAAGAGCGGTGGGCGGAGCGGCACGTTCACAGCGCCGGACTGACCGCGCCCGAGCCGGAGCCGTGATTGACGCTCCCGCCCCCGCTCGCGAGGATTCACGATCATTTGAAACTTCAGAAGCACGCGGAGGCGCCGGTTGACCGGCCTCCGGGGGGTGGGATGTCATGAGCGCTACCACGTTGCCGGCCGCCGCACCGGCCGCCGCGGCCCTGAACTTCCACGCCCCGATCGCCGCCGACCTGGAGCTGGTCGAGGGGTTGCTCGCCCGCTCGCTGCGGAACCGTCGGCCGAAGGTCGCCGAGGTGGTCGACCACATCCGCCACTACCGCGGCAAGCGGCTGCGGCCGGTGCTGCTGCTGCTGGTCGCCCGCGCCTGCGGCAAGGTGACGCCGGCGCACCACACGCTCGCCGCCGTGGTGGAGATGATCCACACCGCCACCCTGGTCCACGACGATGTGCTCGACTCCGCCCGCGTCCGCCGCCGCGTCGCCACGGTGAACGCCGTGTGGGGCACGCGGACGAGCGTGCTGCTGGGCGACTACCTGTTCACCCACGCCTTCCACCTGGCGAGCACCGTCGACGCCGCCGCCTGCCGGATGATCGGCGAGGCGACCGACCGCGTGTGCGAGGGCGAATTGTGCCAGGTGCTGCAGGCCGGCAACCTGGAGCTGACTGAGGACGAATACTTCGACATCATCGACGGCAAGACGGCCGAGCTGACCGCCTGCTGCTGCCGGCTGGGCGGCCACTACGCCGGGGTGTCGGCGGAGGCGGTGGAGGCGCTGGCGCGGTTCGGCCGGCTGCTCGGCCAGGCGTTTCAGATCGCCGACGACCTGCTCGACCTGGTCGGCCAGGAGAACCTGGCCGGCAAGTCGCTCGGCACCGACCTGGAGCAAGGCAAGCTGACGCTGCCGCTGATCCACCTGCTCCAGCAGGCGCCGCCGTCATTGCGCGACCGGGCACGACAACTACTGACCAGCACCGACAACCACCGCCGCGAGTCGCTGCGGCCCTGCCTGGAAGCGGCCGGCTCGCTGGAGTACGCGCACTCCCGGGCGCTGGCACTGACCGCCGAGGCGCGAGCCGAGCTGGCCTGCCTGCCGCCGTCGCCGTGCCGCACCCTGCTCGAAGCGATGGCCGACCGGGTGGTGAATCGGGACTGTTGAGTCTGCGCCTGGCCCGCCGCTTGGGGAACGTCCACACCATGCCTAGAATGGAACGGTGTCGGATTCACCTGTTCTCGCATTGGTGGAGTTTAGATTGACGACGAGGGCCGAGTGGCAGCGGCTGGCCGACGATCGTATCCTCGATGCCCAGGCGCACCTCGCTGCCGGGGTCGGGCGGTGGTCGGCCGCGTACTACCTGATCGGGTACGCTGTCGAGTGTGGGCTGAAGTCGTGCGTGCTGGCCCGGGTCACAGCCCACCCCGAGGTCATCTACCAGGACCGGAACTTTTCCCACTCCGCCTGGACGCACGATTTCGAGAGCCTTCTGATCGTGGCCGATCTCAAAGCTGCCCGTGACGCCGACGTACTGGCGAACCCCGCGCTGTACCTCAACTGGCAGCGGGTCAAGGGCTGGAACGAGAAGGCGCGGTATCAGCAGAAGACCCAGGCGGAAGCGCAAGACCTGTTCGACGCCGTGACCGATCCGAACGACGGGGTGATGCAATGGATACGAGCCCGCTGGTGACGAACGCGATCGACGCGGGGGCCGAGTTCCTGCGCCATCTACACGCCTACCGGCCCGTCAAGGCGGCTTGCTGGCTGCGCGAGGGCGAGGACGAGGAGCGCTACCTGTACGTCGCGCTGGACGGGTTGGCCGAGGACAACACCGACGCGGCCTACATGGAGGTGTTGCGTATCACGCAGCGCATGAAGGATCACTACCTGGATCCGTTTCGGGTGAAACTGATCCGCACGAGTGATCCGATCGCCCAGGCCGTCATGGACCTTCACCGGCGTTTTCCCGGGCGCATCCCGCCCCCGGTGTACAGCCGCGTATTCGCCGGCACGGCCGTTGCCGAGGTTTACGTCTACCCCGACTTGCACGCGAAGCCGTAGAAGCCCGAGCAGGAACTCGCTCTTGCCTTTTTCGCAACATGCGAAAACAATAGAGTGTCCGTCAGGCCAGAACGACCGGACGGAGTGTTGCCCCCATGCACGTCATCTCCCGCAAGAAACTGGTGGACTTCTGGACGAGGCAGGGGGACGCGAAAACCGCCCTGGCGGCGTGGTTCCGGGTCGCGCGGCGGGCGAGGTGGGAGCAATGGGCGGACGTCCAGCGGACGTACCCGAAGGCGAGCTACTTCAACTGCTGTCTGGTGTTCAACATCGGCGGGAACCGCTACCGTCTCGTCGTCCGCCGCTCCGCAAACTGGAAGACCCTCTTCGTGGTCGGGGTTTATACGCATCCGGAGTACGACCAGGGTGCGTGGAAGGCGTTCTGCGTTTGCCGGTAACGCCGAATGGAGAGTCATCATGGTGACGAAGCACACCAGCCGCGCACGGACCGGCAACACCGGCGTCTCCAAGGCGAACACCGAAGGAACGAAGGCGTCCGTCGGCAGGCAACGGTACATGCAACGAATCCGCGCCTTCCCCCTCCGTCCACTTCGATCCGACAGCGACCTCGACGCGGCCATCGTCGTCCTCGACCGGCTGCAGGCCAGCCTGGATACGCTGACTGCGGAGGAGTTAGACTATCTGGAATGTCTCAGTCATGAGATTGAGCGGTACGAGGCGGAGAACGTGCCGATGCCCGCGGTCAGCGGACCGGACCTGATCCGTCACCTGATGGACGAGCGCGATGCCACACTGTCGCAGGTGGCTGAAGCCACGGATATAGCGGTGTCCACGCTGTCGAGCGTGCTGAAAGGGAAGCGGAAGCTGAACCTGCGGCACGTCAAGCCACTGGCGACCTACTTCGGCGTTGAGCCGGCCGTGTTCCTCGACTGACCCGCCTGCGTCTGCCGCCGCTTGGCGATGTTCTCCCGTCGGACTATAAAAAGCACATCAAGATCCCGTACTCCCGAGGTTCGCGTCATGGTCCGAACCACCGTCCTGCTGCTGTGCGCTGCCCTGCCGCTGCACGCCGCCGAGATTCACGTCGCCGTCAGCGGCAACGATGCCAACCCCGGCACGCGCGCGGCGCCGCTGCGGAGTATCCAGAAGGCCGCCGAGCGGGGCAGCCGGGCGACACCGTCACTGTCCGCGCCGGGACGTATCGCGAGCGGGTCAATCCGCCGCGCGGCGGGGAGTCGGAAGCGCGGCGCATCGTCTATCAGGCGGCGGCGGGCGAGCGGGTCGAAATCAAGGGTTCGGAGATCGTTCAAGGGTGGAAAAAGGAGCGCGGCGACGCCTGGACGGTGACGCTGCCCAACGCCTTCTTCGGCGCGTTCAACCCGTACAGCGATCGCATCCGCGGCGACTGGTTCGATCCGCGCAAGCGCGAGCACCACACCGGCGCCGTCTACCTCAACGGCGCGTGGCTCACCGAGGCGGCGCGCCTCGACGACGTGTTGCAGCCGGCGGGCAAGACGCCTTTGTGGTTCGGCCGGGTCGACAAGGACCACACGACGCTGTGGGCGCAGTTTACCGGCGTCGACCCGAACCGGGACACGGTCGAGATCAACGTCCGCCGCACCGTCTTCTACCCCGACCAGCCGGGCCGCAACTTCATCACCGTCCGCGGGTTCGCCCTGCGGCACGCGGCGACACCGTGGGCGCCGCCGACGGCCGAACAGGTCGGGCTGATCGGCACCCACTGGAGCAAGGGCTGGATCATCGAGAATAACACCGTTAGCCACTCTGTTTGCTCCGGAATCTCGCTGGGCAAGCACGGCGATCGGTTCGACAACACCTCCGCCGACACCGCCGAGGGCTACGTCAAGACGATCGAGCGTGCCCATGCCCACCCGATCGCGTGGACGCGCGAGAACATCGGTCACCATGTCGTCCGCAACAACACGGTGTCGCACTGCGAACAGGCCGGCATCGTCGGCAGCCTGGGCGCCGCCTTCAGCACCGTCACCGGCAACACCATCCACGACGTCCACGTCCGCCGGCTGTTCGGCGGCGCCGAGATGGCCGGCATCAAGTTCCACGCCGCCATCGACACGCGCATCGCCGGCAATCACATCTACCGCACCTGCCGCGGGCTGTGGCTCGACTGGATGGCGCAGGGTACGCGGGTGAGTGGCAACCTGTTCCACGACAACGCCGGCGAGGACCTGTTCGTCGAGGTCAACCACGGCCCGTTCCTGGTCGACAACAACCTTTTCCTCTCGCGAACGTCGCTGCTCGACATGTCGCAGGGCGGGGCGTATGTCCACAACCTGTTCTTCGGCCGCCTCATCAGCACGAAGGAACTCGGCCGGCAGACGCCGTACCACCCGCCGCACGTGACGAAGGTGGCGGGGCTGCGAAACGTCCAGGGCGGCGACAATCGGTTCTTCAACAACGTGTTCGTCGGCGTCGGCCCGGAACCGACCGCAGCGCCGCGCAAGGGTGACTGGCACGGCGGAGTCAGCGGCCACGGATTGTGGGTGTACGACGCTCGCGAGTTTCCGTTATTCACCGGCGGCAACGTCTACCTGAACGGCGCCCGCCCCTCCGCCAAGGAAACCGCCGCGCTGATGCTGCCCGACTGCAACCCGGCGGCGCAGCTGCAGCGCGACAGCGACAAGGTGCGCTGCGCCCGACGCTGCCCACAAGCTGCTGGACAAGGACGGCGACGGCGCCGGTGACGACGGCGGTGCTCGGGAAAACGCAGATCGCCAAACTCCCTATGTGAACCCCGACGACACGCCGCTGACGGTCGACGTCGACCATGCCGGCAAGAAGCGGAACCCGACGCACCCGACGCCCGGCCCGTTCGAGACGCCGGGGCAGGGGAGTGTGACGCTGCCGCTGCGGTGATTGGTTTTTAGCCCCCGGTGAACACACCGGGGGCAAGTGCGTGTCGACGACTACCCAAACAGGGCGCTCCGCATCCGCCCCGGGGGCAAGTGCGTGTCGACGACTGACTACGCAGCGTCTTCGCACTGGGTGGGCGCGGGGGCTTCTTAAGCACAAGACCCAGCCGGCGAATGCCCCAGCACCAGCGCCAGCACTGCCATTCGCACCGCCACGCCGTTGGTCACCTGCTGCAGGATGGCGCTGTGCGGGCCGTCGGCCACCTCGGGCGTCAACTCGACGCCGCGGTTGATCGGCCCCGGCGCCAGCAGCAGGATGCCGTCCTTCGCCCGGCGCAGTCGGTCCGACGTCATCCCGAACAGGCGGAAGTATTCCGGAATCGACGGGAACAGTCCGCTCCGCTGCCGCTCGAACTGGATGCGCAGCACGTTGACCACGTCGCAGCGTGGCAGGATGTCGTCCAGCCGGTACGCCACCTCCACCCCCAGCCCCTCGACTTCCAGCGGCATCAGCGTCGGCGGACCGCAGACGATCACCTCGGCACCCAGCTTCTTCAGGCCGTAGATGTTGCTGCGCGCCACCCGGCTGTGGGCGATGTCGCCCACCAGCCCCACCGTCAGCCCGTCCAGTCGCCCCTTGACCTGGCGGATGGTGAAGATGTCCAGCAGTCCCTGCGTCGGATGCTCGTGAGCGCCGTCGCCGGCGTTGATCACCGAGCACTTCAGGTGCTGCGCCAGCAGGTGCGGGGCGCCCGGCACTGAGTGCCGCACGATCACCGCGTCGATCCCCATCGCCTCGATGTTCCGCGCCGTGTCGATGAACGACTCGCCCTTGTTCAGCGAGGACGATGCGGCGGCGAAGTCGGCGGCGTCGGCGCCCAGTCGCTTGGCGGCAAACGTGAAGCTGGCGCGGGTGCGGGTCGACGGCTCGAAGAACAGGGTGACGACACCCAGGCCGCGCAGGTCGTCCCGCTTCTTGCGCAGGTGCCCGTCCTCCTCGACGAACTCCTGCGCCGTGTCAAGGATGGTGACGATCTCCTCGCGGCTCAGCTCCTCCAGCCCGAGCAGGTGCCGTCGCGCCCACCGGGCCGGGGTACGCTGCGGGCGAACTCGTTCGGCATTCACGCTGCACCCCCCCTTTTCCCCCGCCAGTCCCCCCGCAGCATACGTCCACCTATCGCTCCGTCACAAGCGCATTCCCGCCCCGCCGGCGGTCGGCCGCCGGGTCCGCGACCGGCGGTTCGCTACGTCCCGCCAGGTCACGTCCGCAGCAACCGCCGGAACGTGGCGTAGTGGCCGTCCCAGCGATCGTCGCGGTGCGGCTGGTAACTCTTCACCTCGAACGACCGGCGGACCACCTCGCGGGCGTCGGCCAGTCCGCCCAGATCGCCCAGCCCGATCGCCTGCACCAACACGTTGCCGATCGCCGTCGCCTCCACCGGCCCGGCCAGCACCTCGCGACCGCAGCAGTCGGCGGTCAACTGGCACAGCAGCTCGTTCTGACAGCCGCCGCCGACGACGTGGATCACCGTCAGCCGTTGTCCGGTCAATTCCTCCAGCTTCTCCAGCGTCCAGCGATAGCGCAGCGCCAGACTCTCCAGCGCGCAGCGCACGGTGGCGCCGACACCGTCGGGGACCGGCTGGCCGCTGGTGCGGCAGAAGTCGGCGAGTGCCTGCGGCATCGACGGCGGCAGGATGAACCCCTCGTGGTCCGGGTCAACGACGCTGCCGAACGCCGGCGCTGCCGCCGCCTGCCGCATCAGCTCGTCGTAGGCGAACGTCTGCCCGGCCCGCTCCCAGGCGCGGCGGCACTCCTGCACCAGCCACAGGCCCATGATGTTCTTGAGAAACCGCACCGTGCCGCCGAAGCCGATCTCGTTGGTGAAGTTGGCCGCCAGCGCCGCCTCGCCGACGCGCGGGGACGGCAGCTCCACCCCCATCAGCGACCACGTTCCCGAGCTGATGTATGCCCACCCCTCGCCGCGCGCCGGCACCGCCGCCACCGCCGACGCGGTGTCGTGCGTCGCCGTCGCCACCACCGGCATCGGCGTCAGCCCGGTGTCGGCCGCCACCGTCGCCCGTAGCGGACCGAGTACCGTGCCCGGCTTCACCAGCGTGCCGAGGATGCCGGTCGGCAGCCCGAACGCCGCCACCAGGTCGGTCGCCCAGGTGCAGGTGGCCGGGTTGAGCATCTGGCTGGTGCTGGCGTCGGTCAGCTCGTTCACCTTCAGCCCGGTGAAGAAGTAGTGGAACAGGTCGGGCATGAACAGCAGATGCCGGGCGGCGTCGAGCAGCGGCGAGCCGTCGCGCTGCAGGGCGAGCAGCTGGAACAGCGAGTTGAAGCGCATGAACTGAATGCCGGTGTGGCGGAAGATGTCCGCCCGGCCGACGCGGGCGAACGCCGCCGCCATCACTCCTTCGGTGTGCGGGTCGCGGTAGTGCCGCGGGTTGCCCAGCAAGGTGCCGTCGTGGCCGAGCAGAGCGAAGTCCACCCCCCAGGTGTCGATGCCGACGGCGTCCACTCCACCCACCTTGCCGGCGCACAGCCGCAGGGCAGTGAGCATCTCCTGATACTGCCGCAGCACGTCCCAGTGCAGCGTGTCGAGCGTGCGCACCCCGCCGTTGGGGAAGCGGTGGACGACCTCCAGGGCGAGGCGGCTGCCGTCGAACTGCCCGAGGATGCCGCGGCCGCTCTCGGCGCCGAGGTCGAAGGCGAGCAACTTGCGAGAAGTGGACATGAACGACCGCTCAAGAGGTTGTCGTGGGGGCTGGGCTGCGCCGGCGTCCGTCCGCCGGCCGGCATGCCAGGACTACTGTATGCGCGACCGGGCATGGCCGGTAGGGGCGGTCGCG
Source organism: Gemmataceae bacterium (assembly GCA_046350215.1). Classification (GTDB taxonomy): domain Bacteria; phylum Planctomycetota; class Planctomycetia; order Gemmatales; family Gemmataceae; genus JAXMAU01. The sequence goes on from JAXMAU010000069.1 coordinate 25,396, forward strand.
CCCCTTGAAGCCGGCCGGCCGGGTCGATGTAATACTTCCGTTCGACCCGACCCGAGGTGCGCTTGATGACCGATCACGTTTCCGCCCCTGTCGCCGGCCGCCGCTTCCTGCAGACGCTCGTCGATGGCGACGCCATCGAGGAAGTCTACCTGGTGGTGGACAAGCAGCTGCGCGCCAACCGCAACGGCAACCTGTTCATCCAGCTGGAGCTGCGCGACCGCACCGGCAGCATGGCGGCCCGCCTGTGGAACGCCGGCGAGCCGCTGTTCCGCTCGTTCGACACCGGCGACTTCCTGCTGGTCAAGGGGAAGGTGCAGCTGTTCCAGGGCGCGCTGCAGATGATCCTGCACCACCTGGCGCGGGTGCCGCGCGAGCGTGTCGACCTGGCCGAGTTCCTGCCGCACACCACCCAGGACGTGAGCAAGCTGTACGAGCGGCTGCGGACCCACCTGCGCAAGCTCGGCAATCCGCACCTCCGCGCCCTGGCCGAGACGTTCCTGATGGACGAGGCGTTCACGCAGGCGCTGTGCCGCGCACCGGCCGGCGTTCGCAACCACCATGCGTACATCGGCGGGCTGCTCGAGCACGTCGTCACCATGCTCGACGCCGCCGACCGGCTGGCGCCGCTGTACCCCGACCTGGACCGCGACCTGTTCCTGATGGGTGTGTTCCTGCACGATCTCGGCAAGGTTGTCGAGCTGAGCTACGATCGCGCCTTCGCCTACACCGACGAGGGGCAGCTGGTCGGCCACCTGGTGATCGGCGTCGAGATGATTACTGCTCGGGTGCCGCAGGCGTGCCAGCTGACCGGCCAGCCGTTCCCGACCGAGCTGCTGCTGCGGCTCAAGCACATCGTGCTCAGCCACCACGGCACCCACGAGTTCGGCAGCCCGCGTCTGCCGATGACGCCGGAGGCGATCGCCATCCATCACCTCGACAACCTCGACGCCAAGCTGCACACGTTCACTCGCGACATCCGCGAGGACACCGGCACGTCGGCGTGGACGCAGTTCAACCAGGCGCTGCAGCGGCGGCTGTTCAAGGGCGGCGGCGGGCAGGCGGTCGACGGCGACGGCGACGACGAGGAGTGACCCGCGGCAGCTGCGCCTGGCACCCTTCTTCCTCTCCTTTTCTGCCTTGGTGTTCTTTGTGCTCTTTGTGGTTCAACGGTCTTTTTGTGGTTCACAACTCTGAGGTGACTTCATGGCTACCCGATCCAACGCCGTTACGTTCAAGGGCGCCGGGGTGACGCTCGTCGGTCCGGAGATCAAGGCCGGCGACAAGGCTCCCGACTTCACCTGCGCCACCGGGCTGAAGGACACCCTCAGCCTCGGCCAGACGGCCGGCAAGGCGCGGCTGTTCAGCGTGGTGCCGTCGCTCGACACCGGGGTGTGCAGCATGCAGACCAAGAAGTTCAACGAGGCGCTGGCGGCGCTGGGCGACAAGGTCGCCAGCTACACCGTCAGCATGGACCTGCCGTTCGCCCAGGGGCGGTTCTGCACCACCGAGAAGATCACCGCCATGAAGACGATGTCGGACACGCACGATGCGTCGTTCGGCAAGAACTACGGGGTGCTGATCGAGGGCATGGCATTCCCGCTGCTGTGCCGGGCGGTATTCGTGGTCGACGCCGGCGGCACGGTCAAGCACGCCGAGTACGTCAAGGAGATCACCACCGAGCCGAACTATGATGCGGCCCTGGCGGCGCTGAAGGCGGCTGGTTGAGCCGGGGTGAGGAAATTCGATCGGCTTCCACGCAGGCCCAGCCGGAAATCGGCTGGGCCTGCAGATTTTACCGGACCTGACGACTTTGCCAGCGGAGGCCGGAGAAAGCAGTGCGGACGGGGGTGCTGTCCCTTGCAACGGGCACAGCAGCTCAGAAAGATTGAAGGGGAGCTGGAGTAGCCCCGCATGCGTCGGGCTCCCCAGAGGGTTCGTGGTGCGCTCCAGTGCGTGACTGGAGCAGACAAGAGGCACCGGACTTACTCCAAGACCAAGGAGCAGAACCATGAGACCCTTTACGGGCTTCGCGTGGGGAGTTGCCCTGGCGACGCTGGTCGCCGGCGGCGGGCCGGCCCATGCGGCCTGGAATAACGTGTTCCAGGTGTGCTGCAGCAGTTGCGGCAGTGCCCCGGCCCCGGCAGTCGCCGCCTACACCCCGGCAGTCGCTGCCTACACCCCGGCGGTCGTCGCCCCCGCCCCGGTAGTCGCCGCCTACGGGGCGGCCGACGGCTGCTGCGAGCAGCCGCCCCCGACCTGCACGACCCGCTACGTGCAGCGGTCGTGCTACACCCCGGTGACGACGTATCGTACCAGCCAGTATTACGAGCCGGTAACGACGTATCGCACCAGTTACTACTATGAGCCGGTCACTTGCTATCGGTACAGCTGCTACTACGACCCGTGCACCTGCGGCTATCAGCGGGTGGCCACCCCGGTCACCAGCTACCAGCTGCGGTCGCGCTGCTGCCCGGTGACCAGCTACCTGCAGCGGACCTGCACCACCCCGGTCACCAGTTACCAGCAGTCGTTCTACTACGAGCCGGTGACCAGCTGCTGCACGCCCACCTCCGCCGCCGCCTGCACCCCTGCGGCGCCGAACACGCGGGTGACGCCGGCGCCGGCGGTCCCGGCTCCGCCGCCGTCGACCAGCACCACCACGGTGCCGGAGGCGACGGAGAGCGCCGCCCCGGCCGCCCCGGCGACGGCCGAGTCGCGCGAGCCGTTCCCGGCCGCGTCGTCGGACAGCTACAAACCGCGTACACCGTCGCTGGCGGTGCCCCCGCCCGGAACGATGCCACGGGCGCAGGACAGCTCGTACCGCGCCCCGGCGCAGCGGCCGCCGGTGCGCTATGACCGCATCGCCTCGCGCGGCGAGCAGACCCTGCACGGCACGGTGGTCGACGCCGCGCGCGCCCCGCGCGCCGGTGCCCGCGTCCTGCTCGTCAGCGCCGAGGCCAAAAATGACCAGCACACCGTTCGGGCCAACGACGCTGGCGCGTTCAACGCCAGCGTGAC
>JAXMAU010000070.1:0-28221 GCA_046350215.1 Gemmataceae bacterium
CACCGCTACGGGGTCAGCCAGAGGCAGCCATGAGCTGGAAGATTCGCCACGAAGGGTCGTCGACCGCCGTCGAGCTGACGCAGGACCAGCTGCGCGAGGAGCTGACCGACGGCCGCTGGGAGCCGACCGACGAGGTGTTCGGCCCCGGCGACGTGGAGTGGCAGGCGATCGAGAACCACCCGGCGCTGACCGAGATCGCCGCCGACATGGAGCCGCTGCCGGCCAAGCCCTACGACGACGAGACGCGCCTGGACATGAACGCGCTGATCGACGTCTGCCTGGTGCTGCTGGTGTTCTTCATCCTCACCACGTCGGTGGCGGTGCTGCAGCAGCGGATCGAGGCGCCGACCCCGGACAGCAGCAAGCCCGGCCCGGCCGTCGTCACCAAGGAGCAGGTCGCCAACCAGATGATCATCGTCAAGGCGACGCAGGAGGGCGACCACACGGTGGTGCGGCTCGAAGACAAGGTCATCGACGCCGACCGCATGGTCGCCGAGTTCCGCCGTTACGTCCGGTCGTCCGGCAAGACGTCGCTCCTGCTGGAGCACGACGACAACGTGCCGCACGACATGGTGGTGCGGATCATCGACGCCGCCAAGGGCGCCGGGATGGACCGCGTCCGCCTGCTGGTCCCCTGACCTCCGCTCGCCTCTCCGAACGCGAGGGATCTGCGCATCATGGAACTGCCCGGCCAGATCTTCATCGCCCCGGGCGACATCACCCGGCTGGCGGCCGACGCCATCGCCTTCTCGGCGAGCTACCGGCTCACCCGCGACGGCAACCTGTGCTCGTCGTTCGAGGCCAACATCCCCGAGTTCGGCCCGTGGTTCGCCGGGCTGGCGCGCTCAACCCCTCTGCCCTGCCCCGTTGGCAGCACCTTCTGGCTGCCGCTCGGCGCCGGCCGGCAGCCGGGCGGCATCGTCCTGGTCGTCTCGACCGGCCGCGATCCGCTGCCGAACAAGGCCGGCGCGGCGGTGCGGGTGGCGATTAACCGGGCCGTCGCGGAACTGCGGCAGGCCGGCCGCACCGATCGGCTGCTGATCGCGTTGCCGGCATTTCGGGTCGGTAAAGGAGGCGATCACGCTCAGCGGCTGGCGTCCGCGCTGGCCCAGGTGCAGGCAGCGACGGAGGCGCTGCGCGATCACCCCAACGTCGACGTCGCCTTCATCCCGTACACCCCGACGCTCTACCGCATCTTTCTGGAGGCGCGGCGCGACGTGCTCGGCGCCAGCGGCGACACGGCCGCTCGATATCCGGCGCTGGAGGAGGCGATCCGCACCGACTCGTGCGTGCTGTTCGTCGGCGCCGGCCTGTCATCGGGCGCCGGTCTGCCGGGGTGGAACCAGCTGATTGCCCGGCTGGCTGACGAGCTGGGCATCGACCCGGACGACGTCGTCGACAACCTCGACGTCGCCCAGTGGTATCGAGAGAAGTTCGGCAGCCGCAAACTGGGCGAGGTGTTGAAGGCGACCTTCGACGTCGAGGGGGTGCCGACGCTGGCGCACTACCTGCTGATGGCCCTGCCGGTGCGCCACGTTATCACCACCAATTACGATCGTCTACTGGAGCAAACGCTGGGCGCGCTGAAGCGCTACCCGGCGCCGGTGATCCACCAGGAAGACGTGGCGAACACCGCCGGGAGCGGGGTGGTCTACGTCGTCAAGCTGCATGGCGACGTCAGCCACGCCAACGACATCGTCCTGACGCGGGAGGACTACGAGGCCTTTTTCACGCGACGGCCAGCGATGGCGCTGCTGCTGGAAGGGTTGCTGCTCAACCGCACCTTTTTCTTCGTCGGCTACAGCCTGCGCGACCTGAACTTCCGCCAGATCTTCGGCCGCATCGCGCGGATGCTGCCGCGCTCGCGCCGGCCGGCGTTCGCCACCAGCTTCCACCCCGCCGGGCCGGCGAGCGGCTATCTCAAGCAGCAGTGGCGGCAGCAGGGGCTGGAGTTGGTGCCGATCGAGGGGGCCGACCACGGCGAGCGGCAGCTGCGGTTTCTGCAGTTCCTTGACACGCTGGCCGAACAGGTCACGCTGCAGGGTCGGCCGCTGGTGCTCGCCCCCGACGTGCCGACGGCGCCGCCGCTCGAACCGATTCGGCAGTTGCTGGAGCAGGTTGGCGAGGGCATCGAGACGCTGCTGGAGGCCGGCAGCGCCGACGCCGAGGTGATCGCATTCCTCGCCCAGTTGCTGCAGTTTCTGACCGCTCACGGCTGGCGGCCGTCGGGCCGACACGGCATCGCCACCCTGTCGCGGCTGGCCGAGGTGATGGCCGGCCACGCCAGCGACGCCTACCTGCGCCGGCGGTTGCTGATCGCCGCCCTGGAATCGGCCGAGACGTTCACCGACGTGACCCGGTTAAGGCAAGTGCTCGCCGACGATACCGCTGACGGCTGAGTACCGCCCTACAGGTGGCCGGATGGTGTTGTTTGGTGCCATGCCCACGCTTGCGTGGGCATGTGCAGCGATTGCTGTTCTACGAAAGGGGCCGGTCGGAGTGACGCCGCATGGCCACGCTAGCGTGGCCATGGCTTTAGCTGCTGCTTGGCTGTACTGATATTCGAGTAATACCTTACAGTTTTCCTGGCTCGCGAACGCCGGTGCCCTTCGTCGTCGCGGGCGTCGCCGAGGTCGGCGCGGGCGCGGGCGGCCAGCTGCTGCAACCGTCGCACCACGTCCGGGTGTTGCTCGACCCGATTCGTCGTCTCGCCGGGGTCGGCCTCCGGGTCGTACAGCAGCGGCATTTCGCCTGTCCGTATGGCCCCGGCTTGCCGTCGCCGCCGGCCGGCTGGCCGACGATCGTCCGGTACGGGTGCGGGAAGTGCAGCTTCCACTTGCCGGCGCGGATCGCCTCCCGGGCTGCAGTCCCAGTAGATGAAGGTGCCGCCTCGTGAGGCGACCGGGCGATCCTTCTCCCCCGCGATGAGCGGCCAAGACGTTCTTGCCGTCGATCTTGTGGTCGGGCAAGGGGGCGTCGGCAGGCGACCAGGAGTCGGCAGGATGTCGATGGTCATCGCCGGTTCGCGGCACCCGGCCGGCGGGGATGCGGCCCGGCCAGCATGATACACAGGACGCACTCCCGCCCTCGAACGACGTCCCCTTTGCCCTCGCCCGCCCGACCTGCCGGCGTGGTTGCCGTAGCTCAGCCACGGGCCGTTGTCCGACGCGAACAGTACCAGCGTGCGGTCGTCCAGTTTGTTCCGCTTCAGCGCGGCGAGGATCTCACCCTCGACCAGTCGATCTCGCTGATGACGTCGCCGTACAGCCCGCCGGTGGATTTGCCACGCTGCCTGTCCGAGACGAACAGCGGGACGTGCGGCATCGAGTGCGGGACGTAGAGGAAGAACGGCCGGTCGCGGTTCTTGTCGATGAACCGCACCGCCCGCTCGGTGTACCACGTCGTCCAGCTTCGACTGGTCGGGGTTCAGCTCGATCGTCCGTTCGCTTCGCCCTCGATCAGCAGGGCAGGAAACTTCGCCGTCGGGTGCTTCGGCCACATGTCGTTGGAGTAGGGCAGGCCGAAGTAGTCGTCGAAGCCGTGGCGGGTCGGCAGGAAGCGCGGGTGATGGCCGAGATGCCACTTGCCGTAGATGGCGGTGGCATAGCCGCGGCTTCAGGACCTGGGCAATCGTCTTTTCGCGATCAAATGCCGATCTTGCTCGCCGGCGAAACGCATGAGGATACCGATCCAGTTGGAGTAGCAGCCGGTCAGCAGGGCCAGCGCGAGACGCGGAACAGACCGCGCAGGCGACGTAGAAATCGGTGAAACCGCACCCCCTCCTTCGCCATCCGGTCGAGGTTCGGCGTTCGCCATTTCGTCGCCCCGTAGCAGCCGAGGTCGCCATAGCCGAGGTCGTCGGCGTAGACGATCACGACGTTCGGCGGCGACGCGGCGGGCGCGATGCCGAACAGGCAGAGCAAGGCGGCGACGGAGGCGAGCAAACGGCGGGTCGGCGTCATGCGGAAAAACTCATCTGTCAGGGGAAAGGACGTGTCGAATAACCTCGGAATAGCTCAGGAGCGTCAGAACGTTGCGCAGTCCGTAGCCGCTCGACCGCAGCGACTCGGCGGAGTAGTCGCCGGCGTACTTCGCCGGGTTGGACGGGTGAACGCCGTCGCCGGCGATCAGGGTGGGGACTTCGTAGGTCGCGTAACGCTTCCATTGCGCCGCCGCCCCGTCCCAGTCATCGGGCCGGCGCCTAAGAACCTCGGCGAAGTAGTCGCACAGCGGCACCTGCGCATCGGCGGCCACGCGGCGGATGGCCTCGGCGAAGCGTTTCGTGCGATCGAGCAGGCCGGAGCGCGGCGGCAGCGTGGTCAGGATCACCACCGTGCCATTCGCCAGGCAGCGACGGACGACCGAGCGCAGCTTCGCTTCGTACTCGTCGAGCGGTACGCTGGTGAGGTCGTTGGTGCCGAACAGAATCACGGCGGTTTCCGGGTTCAGCTTCTTGAGCCAGGCATCGACGTTGTCGTCGGCCCAGCGAACGGTCATCGACCCCTGGTTACCGTAGGCCGGCCCGCGCCAGTCCCGCCAGCACTCCATGCGTAGGCGCTTACTCACCCGTGTGAGGGCAGTCTCGGCGTCCTTCGTCATGTTTTTGCGCCCATAAGCGAGCGGCGCCCAGAACGCCAGGCTGTGCGTGATCGAGTCGCCGAACAACGCGAGCGTGCCGGGCCGGCCGGTGAACCGGGCGTGGACCTTGCGCATCGCCGGCACCCAGGCGGGGGCGGCGTCTTCGGCCGCGCGTGCGAGCGTGGGTAGACCGAGCAACGATACCAGGAACCGTCGGCGTGACATTCCCGTTCCCTCAATGCGCCACGATCAGACGGCTGACGATTTCGTAGGCCTTGACCATGACCACCGGCACGACCAGGGTGAACAGCAGCGCCCACAGCACCATGAGCGACGAGGGGATCGTCACCCGCTGGTCGCGGCGCAGGTCGGGCGTGGTGGCGACCACGTTGCGGAAGCCGGCCTCGATCGCCCCGGCGCCGCGCAGTCCGGCGGCATACGGCAGCAGCAAGCCGAGCCACAGGGCCAGCGTCACCAGCCCGGCAGGGGCGCCGGCGAGTAGTAAGCAGACCATGAGCACCGCGTACAGCGGCAGCAACCCAACCACCAGCACCGCCGTCGCCGCCTTGCCCTTGAGCGAGTGCGTCAGTACTTCGCCGAGCGGCATCTTGACCCCGGCCAGCCGCCCGGTGAACCAGTAGCTCGGCAGCACCACCAGCGTCGCCAGCAGGATGCCGGCCGGGTAGGCGGCGAGTAACCCCGCCAGCCCGCCCAACCCGGCGTCCCAGGTCGGGTCCAGCACCACCGGCACCGCTTCGCGGGGCGCGAAGTACAGCGCTGCGAACAGCCCCAGGGCGTGCAGCACCATCCCCGCCACGGTGATGACGACGAACCCGGTCATCAACGACGGCTGCAATTCGGGCACCCGCACGAACGGATCGAGCCGGCCCGGCGCCTTGAGCAGCAGTTCGAACAGCCCCCACGGCGAGCGGACCGCCGCCGGCGCCTCGGCACCGCTGGCCGGCAGCGTTTCCAGCACCTCCTCCTCTTCCAGGCGCGACGGGCGGACCATCGGTTCGATCCCTTTGTGAAGAGTTGTTTTCAGATCTCGAATGTGATAACGCCAAACGAGTAGAGCAATTGCACCTGCAGGGCGACGAACAGCCACAGCCACCACACCCGGCCGTTCCCCCGGCGCGGCTCCAACCGTTCCACCTGCCGGCCGAAGATCACCGCCATGCTGAACCCGGTCAGCGCGAACACGATCAGGTGCGCCATCAGGGCCAGCTGCCGGTTGCCCGGAAAGGCGAGCAGGTAGACCAGGGCCACCGGCAGGAACGCCAGCAGCGCCAGCCCGCCCCAGGCGGCCGAGACGAGCGACGCCAGGAACGTCGTGCTGGCCCGCAGCCGCAGCCCGGTCATGCTGTTGAGGATGTAGATGGCCGGCAGCGGCACCACCCACGCGATCGCCGACGCCAGAGTGGTCAGTCCGGCGATCTGCAGGATCGCCTCCGCCTCCGTGCTCCGGCACAGCGCGATGACCGCACCGTAGGCGAACGTACCGACGACGGCAACGCCGGCCAGCGCCAGGAACACGCCGGCGGAATAGGGCGTTCCGCCGCGATGCCACCGCTCGATGAACCGCTCGGGGTCGCGGAAGGCGTGCGGCAGGACCGGGTCGATACCGGCGGCGATGGCGGTCTGTGACATGGGCGTTCTCCCGGACGAGGTGCGCGTGGACGGTCGCACCTCCTGTTTACCGGAGAACGAGCAGCCAGGCAACACCCACGATCATGGTGAGGATCGTCAGCGGGACGCCAATCTTGCAATACTCGATAAAGGACACCTCGACGCCCTCGCGGCGGGCGTACTCCAGCACGATCAGGTTCGCCACCGACCCGAGAACGGTCAGGTTGCCGGCGAACGTGCTCGACATCGCCAGCGCCAGCCAGGCGGTCTCCTGGCTGCCGGCCGGCATCGCCTCGACCAGCGGCTTGAACAGCAGCACCGCCGGCACGTTGCTCACCAGGTTCGACAGCGCCGCCGACACCAGGCTGAGCAGGTCAACCGGGCGGTTCAGCAGCCACGTCCACCGGCTCACGTCCCAGTGGGCGACGACGTGGACGCGGAAGGCGTACACCACGACGAACAGACCGGCGAACAGGACCAGGATGGTCCAGTCCACCTGCCGGTAGATCTTCGCCGGGTTCACCCGCCCGACGATCAGCGCCGCCGCCGCTGCCAGCGCGATCAGCGGCAGGTGGTCGCTCGGCAGGGCGAAGAACAGCGCCACCGTGGCGAGCGTCACCGCCACCGCCTTGCGCTGCAAGGCGACGTGCGCCGCCGACGTCGGTCCACTGAGGGCAGGCGGGGTCGCGCCGCCGGCCGGCACGCGCAACCGATGCCGGTACAGCCAGGCGATCAGCAGGTAGCACATCACCAGGGTGAGCAGCGACAGCGGCAGCAGCATGGCGGCAAATCGCATATAAGAGATCTTCGATTCGACACCGATGATCATGTTCTGCGGGTTGCCGGTGATGGTGCCGGCGGAGCCGAGGTTGGCGGCGGTCGCCAGGCCGAGCAGGTGCGGCACCGGGTCGAAGCCGAGCCGCCGCGCCAGCTGCAGGATCAGCGGCGTCAGCGCGATGCAGACGATGTCGTTGACCAGGAACGCCGACAGCAGGCCGGACAGCGCCACCGTCAGGGCCAGCAGGGCATGCGGCGAGCGGATCCGCGCCAGGCACCAGCCGGTCAGCCGCTCGAAGAACCCGGACAGCCGCAGCATGCCGACCACGACCATCATCCCGAACAGCAGGACGATCGCCTCGTAGTTCATGCACGCCGGCGACACCGCGTCGGCGAACGGCACCAGTCCGCACGCCATCATCGCCGTTGCGCCGACCAGGGCGATGCCGGCGCGGTCCATCCGTAGCCGCGGCACCTTGCCGACCGCCAGGCCGAGGTAGGTGAGGGTGAACAGTCCCAGCGTCAGCCAGAACGCGGCGTCGGGGCCGAGGGCGGGGAGCGTCACAGGCCGCATGCCTCGCGCAAGCGCCGTGCCAGCAGCTGGTGGAAGTGGTAGCCCGGCGCCTCGCGGCGAACGCTGAAGCGGCCGGTGTCGTAACTCCGACTGGCGAGGCCGCGCTGCACCTCCGCGCACACCTCGACGTCCTCGCGCTGGACCTGATCGGCCACCTGCACACTCCGCTCGACGAACGCTGGGTCGGTCCCGGCGGCGAAGTAGAAGTCGAACACCACGCGGCATGCACCGGGGCCCTCGGGCAGGACGAGGTTGGTGTCCATCACTCCTTCGTAGAGGTTGAGCATGAAGTTCGGGAACACCCACGCATAGTACGCACAATCACCGCCACGCACCGCGGCGACGGTCGGGTCGTTGCCCGCTTCCAGCGGGCTAACCTGCACACTCAGGTGCTCGTCGATTTCGTTGCGATAGCGTGAGTAATCGATTACGCTGGCGAGGCCGGGGTGGACGGTGTTGACGTGATAGCCGCCGTCGAGATAGTTGTCGACGAACACCTTCCAGTTACACGGCAAGCGATATTCCTTGCGGGCGGCGAACCGCAGCGGCGCCATGCGGTCGAGGAAGCCGCGTCGGGTGAGCGGCTCCAGCCACGCCGTCAACGGCTGCGTCGGCGTGCCGGGATGGACCCACACCAGCGGCCCCCACTCGGCGACGGCGACGGGCGGAAGCCCGTGGTCCTCGCGGCGAAAGTCGGCCACGCCGTCGAACTCCGGGGTGCCGCGCAGACGCCCGGCGAGATCGTAGGTCCAGCCGTGGTAGCGGCAGCGCAGGCGCGTGGCATGCCCCTGGTCGGCGCAGACGACGCGGGCGGCGCGGTGCCGGCAGACGTTGTGGAAGCCGCGCAGTACCCCGTCGTCGCCGCGGACGACGACGAGCGGCTCGCCGGCGAGGTCGCAGGTGAAGTAGTCGCCCGCGTTGACGACCTGATCGGCGCGGCCGGCGGCCAGCCAGCCGTCACCAAATACGCGGCGGCGCTCGGCGTCGGCCAGTTCCGGATCGTGATACCACGCCGCCGGGATCGTCCGCGCGCGATCGAGCGGCAGGGTGGAATCAAAGCGGGCGAGCAGCTCATCCAGGCGGGCCGACATGGCGCATCCTCCGCACGCCGCCGGTCAGTCGTCCTCGTTCGACTGGCTGGGGTCCGCCTTGCCGTTGGCGAACCGGACCACCACGTCCGGCCCCATGATGTGATGGAACAGGTGCTTCGGCAGCGCGCAGTGGACGATCACCCGGTTGTCGCGGTACTCCTGCCGGAAGATGTCGGCGTGGGCGGCCAGGTACGACAGCACCTTGCCGTTCGCCTGCCCCGTCTCCACCGTCGCCTCGGCGAAGTCGGCGCTGAGCATCTCGATTACCGTTTCGGCCAGCTCGTCCAGCCCTTGCCGGGTGGCGGCGCTGGTCGCCACGGCGCGCGGGTGGTGCGCCTGCAACACCTGGAGTAGCGACAGGTCGCTGACCCGGTCGATCTTGTTCAGCACCAGCAGCGTGCGCTTGTCGCCGCAGCCCAGCTCGGCGAGCACCTTGTTCACCGACGCGATCTGCTCCTCGGCGTGCGGATTGCTGGCGTCGACGACGTGCAGCAGCAACCGGGCCTGGCGGGCCTCCTCCAGCGTCGCCTTGAACGAGGCGATCAGGTGATGCGGCAGATCGCGGATAAACCCGACGGTGTCGCTCAGCAGCACTTTGCCCCAGTCCTTCAGGCGCCACTGGCGAGTGCGGGTGTCGAGGGTCGAAAACAGCCGGTCCTCGGCCAGCACGCCGGCGCCGGTCAATGCGTTCATCAGCGTGCTTTTGCCGGCGTTGGTGTAGCCGACGAGCGACACCGTGTGCTCCTCGCGGCGGCTGGCGACCTCGCGTTGCTTCCGCGCCTGCACCTCGACCAGCCGCGCCTTGAGGTCACGGATACGGGCGTCGACCAGCCGGCGGTCCTCTTCGAGCTGCGTCTCACCCGGCCCGCGCGTGCCGATCCCACCGGCGGCACGGCCGAGGTGCGACCACATCTGCCGCAGCCGGGGCAGCGAGTATTCCAGCTGAGCCAGCTCGACCTGCAGCCGCGCCTCGACCGACCGGGCGCGGGTGGCGAAGATGTCGAGGATCAGCTCGCTGCGGTCGATCACCTTGATGCCGGCGGCCTTTTCCAGACTGCGGATCTGCCCCGGTGTCAGATCGTTGTCGAAGATGATGGTGTCGGCGTCGGTCGCCTGCACCAGCTCGGTCAGCTCGGCCAGCTTGCCCTTACCGATGTAGCTGCCGGGATTGATCCGCTGGCGCCGCTGGGTCAGCTCGCCGACGGGGATGGCGCCGGCGGTGGAAACCAGTCCGCGCAGCTCGTCGAGCGGATCGTCGCCGACCCACAGGCGCTCGGGCAGCTCGACGCTGACCAGGACGGCGCGTTCCTGTTCGACCTTGAGCTCGTCGCGTGTCGTATCAAATGTCACGGGTGTCGTTCCCCTCCGAAGGATCACTTTTCCTATTTTACCCCGGCGGTCCATCCGGCTCCAGGCGGAATCGTGGTCGGGGTCGGTGGTGCGAACCCGGCGCATTTATTAGACTGAAACCGGAGCCATCTCGTTTCGCGGGGGAGGCGAACATGCCGCCAGCAGACGCCCTGTGGGCCGGCGACGCCGCGGCGGTGAGCCGCTACCTGCAGATCCGCGCCCTGATCCACGATCACTACCTGCCGCGGGTGGAAAAACTGATCCAGTCGCGCTACGTTGTGCGACCGGCGCAGGGCATCACGTCCACGCTGGTCAGCCACGTCCGCGGCGGGTTCCTCCGCCCCGGCGAGGGCGAGCTGTGGCCGGTCATCTTCACCACGATGGTCGACATCAGCGTCGCCCTGTGCGTGCAGCTGAGCGACGAGCGCGTCGCCAACCTGGGGACGATGATCAACGGCCCGCAGCGAATCCGCCACCGCGGCTGGGAGGACTGGTGGGGCTGGGAGCGGCCGATCGGACACCTGCACCCGGAGTTCTTCGGCCTGTCGCCGGAGCTGCAGGAAGACGCCCTGATCCACTGGTATCTCGAAGGCTGCGAGTGGCTCGCCGGCAGCGGCCTGCTGCGCCGCCAATCCCGCTGAACAAGCAGCGGAGAAGAAGGGAACCACAAAGGGCACAAAGAGCACAAAGAAAGATCAGAAAGAAGAAGAGTAAGAAGAGTTAAGGAGTTACGGCGTTGATCCGTTCCCTCTTTGAAGCCCCGAAGGGGCGACAGCCAATAGCCCAGGGTGTCAACCCTGGGAGGAAAGCGCCAACCGCGTAACTTCTATCTCTAATAACTTGTTTTCCTCTCTTCGCTCTGTGCCTCTGGGGTGAGTCCATTCTTCTCTCCTGCTGGCATCGCATCGACAGGGGTAGGCGGTACAATACCTCGTCATGGCGGAGCAACTGGCTGGCACGGTCGAGCGCGTCACCTTTCACAGCCCCGAGACGGGCTTCGCCGTCCTCAGCGTGGCCAGTCGTGGGCGGTACGGGCTGGTGCGCGTGGTCGGCCGCGTGCCGAACATCTCGGCCGGCGAGAAGATCGACGCGACCGGTGACTGGGTGTACGATCCGCAGCACGGCGAACAGTTCCGCGCCGACGAGATTGTCCTGCGCCCGCCGAGTACCGTTGAGGGGATCGAGAAGTACCTCGCCTCCGGGCTGGTGAAGGGGATCGGTCCGACCTACGCGAAACGCATCGTTGCGGTGTTCGGCGAACGCACGCTCGATGTCATCGACGAGAGTCCGGCGTTTCTGAAAGAAGTGAAAGGCATCGGCCCGTCGCGGATCGCCCGCATCCGTGAAAGCTGGAAGGAGCAGAAGGCGGTCCGCGACATCATGGTGTTCCTGCAGTCGCACGGACTGGGGACGCAGCGGGCCGTCCGCATTTACAAGACCTATGGCGACCAGGCGGTCGAGATCGTCCGTGGCAATCCGTATCGGCTGGCGACGGACATCTGGGGTGTGGGGTTCAAGACCGCCGACGAACTGGGTCGTCGTCTCGGCATCGATCCGGCGTCACGGGCGCGCGCCTGTGCGGCGTTGCGCTACACTCTCCATCAGCTGAGCCTCGACGGGCACGTCGGCTTTCCCGAGGACGAGGTCATCGCCGCCACCGGAGAAGTGCCCGACCTGCCGGCGGACGTGGTTCGCGAGGCGGTCGAGCAGCTGCGGCAGGAAGGGGAGCTGGTTCGCGAGCCGTCGTCTCCGCCGCTGCTCTACCTCAAACCGCTGTTCCTCGCCGAGTTGGGTATCGCTCGCAGCGTGGCCCGGTTGCTCCGCGGACGACATCCGCTGCCGCCGTTCGACCTGGCCGAGCGACTGGGGCAGGTCGAACGGGTGATGGGGATCGAGCTGGCGCAGGCAGCGGCGACGCGGCTGGAGCGTGCCGCCCGGCAGAAGGTGCTGGTCGTCACCGGCGGACCGGGGACGGGCAAGACGACGCTCGTCCGCGGGATTCTGGAGCTGTTCGCCGGATCGCGGCTGCGCATCGCGCTGTGCGCCCCCACGGGAAGGGCGGCGAAGCGGTTGAGTGAAACCACCAACCGCGAGGCGAAGACGATTCACCGGCTGCTGGAGTTCGACGCCGCGCTGGGTGGTTTCCGGCGGACCGCCGTTCATCCGCTCGAAGTTGACCTGCTCGTCGTCGATGAGACGTCGATGGTCGACGTGTCGCTCATGAACGCCCTTTTGCGTGCCGTGCCGGCGCACGCCTGCGTGGTGCTGGTCGGCGACGTGGATCAGCTGCCGTCGGTCGGGCCGGGAAGCGTGCTGGCCGACCTGATCGCCTCGGACGTGGTGCCGGTGGCGCGGCTGACGGAGATCTTCCGCCAGGCGAGCCACAGCTGGATCATCCGCGCCGCCCACGCCGTTCGCGGCGGCGAGGTCCCCGAGTCGGCGCCGCCGGGAGGACAGGGCGACTTCTACTTCATCGAGGCCGACACGCCGGCGCGCATCCTCGACCGCCTCCTGCTCCTGCTCCGCGAGCGCATCCCGCAACGGTTCGGCCTCGACCCACTCCGCGACGTGCAGGTGCTCACGCCGATGAACCGCTCCGAGCTGGGCACCCAGGCGCTGAACGTCCGGCTGCAGGAGTGCCTCAACCGTTCCGCGGATCGGTCGGAGGTGCAGCGGTTCGGCTGGAGCTACCGGCCCGGCGACAAGGTCATGCAAACGCAGAACAATTACACCCGCGAAGTGTTCAACGGCGATCTCGGCCGGGTGGTGAGCGTCGACGAGGCACAGCGCGAAGTGGTGGTCGAATTTGACGGCCGCGAGGTTCGCTACGACTTTGGCGAGCTGGACGAGATCGCCCTGTCCTACGCCGTCAGCATCCACAAGTCGCAGGGCAGCGAGTACCCGGCGGTGGTGCTGCCGCTGCACACCCAGCACTTCAAGATGCTCCAGCGCAACCTGCTGTACACCGCCATCACCCGCGGCCGGCGGCTGGTAATCATCGTCGGCAGCCGGCAGGCGCTCGAGATGGCGGTACGCAACGCCGCCACGTCGCGCCGCTGCACCCTGCTGCCCGATCGCCTCCGCGCGCAGGTGGAACGCGGCGGTGCGGACGACGCCGACTGAGTCGGCGCAGCTGCGCCAGAGTCGGCACCGGCGGCGCGACCCGCGCCACCGCCCCGGCGTCCGGTTTCTCGGTTGAAGGCCGATTGCCGACGGCGGACGGCCCAGGCTGCGTCACCGCTTTCCTCCGCCCGCTCGACGGCCCCGTCCGAACGATCCGGTCCACTTTCGCTTCAGAGCGGGCGCGGCGGGGCGTAGAATCGGGGTACGGAACAGTCGGGACGAGGGAGGAGAGGTCATGTCCATGAGACCCCTGCTCACGGCGCTGCTTTGCGCAGCGGCGCTGACGGGTTGCCAGACGTGCAAACGGGTGAACTACGTCGCCGGGCGCCCCCGGTGCTGCAACGGCTGCCCGGAGCCGCCCGTCACTACCGCCCGGCTGGTGCCGGTGCCGTCCACCCCGGGGGCCGTCCCCGCGCCGCCGGTGACGGTGGCGCCCCCAGTCGCGTCGATCGACCGGCCGGTGCCGGTGCCGGCCACCCCGGCGCCGCTCCCGGAAGGGCCGCCGTCGGTCGCTCCGCCTCCCGCCAGCGTCCCGCCGCGGGCCGACAGTCCGCCGCCGGCCGACTATCCGCCGCCGGGGACGGAGCGGCTGCCGTCGTCCCCGCCTCCGGCCGGTGATCCGCCTTCGACCTCCGAAAAGCCGGCGGACGTCCAGCTCGGCCCGCCCGGGCCGACGCGGCGCGAGGCGCTGAGCATCCAGCCGCCGAAGGAGCGGAGCGAGCCGCCTCTGGCGGTGCCGGAGAAGCCGGCGCCCGATACGGTGGAGAGCCGCGAGACGACGCCCAAACCGGCCCCCGAAACCAAGGAGGGCCGCGACCCCGTGGACAACCCGCAGCCGATCGACCTGCCCGGCTACGCCATCGCCCGGCCCGGCGTTGCCAGCGGATTGCGCCCGTTCCCCGACGGCATCTCCTGGCTGAAGGATCGCGGCTATGTCACGGTGCTTCACCTCAAGGCGCCGGGCGAGGACAACACCGCGGCGCGGCGGCAGTTCGAGAAGAAGGGGCTGAACTACCTCAGCCTGGAGACGTCGCCGGCGCGGCTGACCAAGGAGACCTACGAGCAGTTCAACCGGATCGTCACCGACACCAAGCTGCAGCCGCTGTTCGTCTACGACAAGGACGGCTCGGTCGCCGGCGGGCTGTGGTATCTGCACTTCCGGGTGAACGGCATGCTGACGACCGAGAAGGCCCGCGCCGAGGCCCAGCGGCTCGGGCTGCGCTTCGACGACGACGCCGAGCACCAGGCGATGTGGCTGGCGGTGCAGACACTCCAGAAGACGCTGGCCCCCTGACCCGTACTCTCTCTGATGCCCGGCTGGTCGACAGGAGTCGGCCGGCCGGGCAGTTTTCGTTCCCCTTCCGTGCCGGTTTTCCTGCCTGTTGACACCACTCGTCGGGGTACAATGGCCGGTGGGGAGTGGTCCGATCGGAGGGACGTGCCATGATGCGCCATCCGCGGTGGGTGCTGGCGATTGCGTTGAGCGTGTTTGCGGTGGCGGTGCCGATCGCCTACGCGCAGCAACAGTGGAAGCTCGGGGTCCAGGTGAGCAGTCACGACAGCGGTGGGCTGTTCGTCCACCGGGTGTTTCGCGGCAGTCCGGCCGAGCTGATTGGCCTCAGTGCCGGCGACGTCATCCTGACGCTCGACGGGCGGCTGATCAACAACCCGTTTGACGCCCGCGCGTACATCTTCGACCATAACCGCCGGCGAGTTACGCTGATCTATGAGCACGGCCAGCGGTTTTACCAGGCGACGGCCGAATTTCAGGTCATCACCTTTGGCACCGGGCCGAAGAAGACGTACAAACTGGAACTGAAGGGGAAGGTCCACCGCAAGGAGGTCGCCGACCCGCGGAAGAACCGCTGACGGCATCCGTTCCCCTTCGTTTGGGGCTGGCCTGGTGTGGGTCGGCCGATCCGTCCCTCTCCCGGCTGGCAGGTTGACCGATGTCCGAGACGCCATCTCCCCACGTCCCGCTCGGCGCGAGCGTGCCGCTCGTCCCGCCGCTGTACCAGTCGTCGGTGTACACGTTGCCCGACCTGGACAGTCTTGACCGGATCATGAACGCCGAGGCACCGGGGTTCATCTACGCCCGCGACGCCCATCCCAACGCTCGCCAGTTGGCCGCCCTGCTGGCGACGCTGGAAGGCGGCGAGTGGGGCGTCGTCACCAGCTCCGGCATGGCGGCGCTCAGCGCCCTGCTGCTCGCCACGCTGCAGGGTGGTAACCGTGTCGTTGCGAGTAATCGCTTATACGGTCGCACCTCGCAGCTGCTCATGCAGGAGATGGGACGCTTCGGCGTCGAGACGAAGTTCGTCGACACCAGCGATCTCGGCGAGACGGCGCGGGCGCTGGAGAAGCCGACCCGGCTGCTGCTGGTCGAAACGCTGTCCAACCCGCTGTTGCGGATGGCCGACATCCCGCGGCTGGCGGAGCTGGCGCACCAGAAGAACGCCCTGCTGATCGTCGACAACACCTTCGCCACGCCAGTGCTGTGCCGCCCGCTGGAGATGGGCGCCGATCTGGTGATGGAGAGCCTGACCAAGATGATCGGCGGTCACGGCGACGTCACCCTCGGGCTGGTGGCTGGTCGCGGCGACCTGCAGGCGGAGATGAACCAGGTGTCGAGCATCTGGGGCTTCGCCGCCAATCCGTTCGAGTGCTGGCTGGCCCAGCGGAGCTTGCCGACGCTGGAGATGCGCATGCAGACCGCCACCGCCAACGCCCTCGGGCTGGCGCGCTGGCTGGCGCAGCAGCCGGGCATCGCCCGCGTCATCTACCCTGGCCTGCCCGATCACCCCGACCACGAGCTGATCCGAACACTGTTGCACGGCCAGTTCGGCAACATGCTGTGCTTCGACCTCGGCGGCGGTCGCGAGGCGGTCAACCGCTTCCTCCGCCGCGCCCCCGGCATCCCGTTCAGCCCGTCGCTCGGCAACACCGCGACCACCTGCAGCCATCCGGGGTTGACGTCGCATCGCTACGTCAGCCCGGCGGAAAAGGAGCGGCAGGGGATCACCGACGGGCTGCTGAGGATCTCCGTCGGCATTGAGCCGCTGGAGGCGATCAAGACGGAGATGGCGCGCGGTCTGGTGTAACCGATCGGACGCCGCGCGGCCAGTAGCGATAGGCCAGCGCGCCGAGGATGCACAGTCCGCCGGCCACCGTGTACACCGTCGGCGCCTCCTTGGCGGGGGCGACCAGGTACGCCCACACCGGATTGAGCACCGGCTCCAGCAGCGACAGCGTCGCCGCCTCCTGCGGACTGATGCTGCGGAGGCTGCGCGCCATCAGCAGGTAAGGCGTGCCCATCTGCAGGCAGCCGAACAGGACCAGCCACGCCACCTGCCCGACGGTCGGCGGCGGCATCGTCAGGACGAAGGGTGCCAGCACCGCCGCCGCGAACAGGTGGTTGACGATCGTCAGCCACACCGGCGACACGTCGCGGAGCAGCCCCAGGCCGAGGATCACCCCGGCGTAGGTGACACCGCTGCCCAGCCCGAGCAGAATCACCCCCAGTTCCTCGCCAACCCACCCGCCATAGACGATCAGGGCGATGCCGAAGGTGCCGATGAGCACGGTGCCGGTGCCGCGGTGGTCGCCGCGCGCGCCCAACCCGACCAGGCTCGCCAGGAACAGCCACAGCGGCGCCGTGTACTGCAGCAGGATGGCGTTGGCCGACGAGCCGAGCGCCAGCGCGGCGATGAACAGGGCGTTCATCGCGGCGAAGGTCAGCGCCACCGCCACCATGCCGGGCCGAAACGTCACGTCGCGGCGGCGGAGCAGCGGCAGCATCACCAGTCCGGCGAACAGGCCGCGGCCGGTGGCGATCTGCAACGGATGCAGCGGCGGATCGTTCAGCCCCAGCGCCGTCGGCTGTCGCAGCACATTGGTGAACGCGCCGCTGGTGCTCCACAACAGCGCCGCGATGACGATGAACAGCCGGGCGGCGGCCGGCGACGGGATGGCGGTCATCCGTTCGCCTTCCCGTTGCCGCCGGCGAGGACTTCGCCCAGGCTGCGGTCGAGGACGGCGAGCATTTCGTCCAGCTGTTCCTCGGTCGTCACCAGCGGCGGGCCGAACGCCAGCCAGTGCGGATCGAAGCGGCACAGCAGCCCGTTGGCCAGCGCCCGCCGGCCGACCTGCACGCCAAAGGCGCGCTCCGCCGCGAATGCCCGCCGCGTCCGCACGTCCTCGACGAACTCGATCCCTTGCAGTAACCCCTTACCGCGAATATCGCCGATCACTCCGTACTTCGCCGCCAGCCGCTCGAAACCGGCCCGGAGCTGCGCGCCGCGCGCTCGCACGTTGGCGAGCAGGTCGCGTTCGAGGATCTCGCGTAACACCGCCAGTCCGGCGGCGCAGGCGATCGGGTTGCCCTCGAAGGTGTGCCCCTCGACGAAGCCGGGGTTGGTGGCCACCGGACCCCAGAAGACGTCGGCGATCCGCCGCGTGCAGATCATCGCCGACAGCGGGGCGTACCCGCCGGAGATCCCCTTGGCGGTGCAGATCACGTCCGGCGTCACGCCGAACGTCTCGGCGGCGAACAGGTGCCCGGTGCGGCCGGCGCCGGTGATGATCTCGTCGAAGATGAGTAAGACGTTATTCTTGTCACACACGTCGCGGAGGATCGGCAAATACTCCGCCGGCGGGTCGATGATACCGCCGGTGTGGCCGATCGGCTCGACCATCACCGCCGCCACCGTCGCCGGGTCTTCCATCTCGATCACGTTGCCGACCAGGCTGGCGCAGGTGATACCGCAGTCGGGATACGTCTTGCCGAACGGGCAGCGATAGCAGGTCGGCGGGAAGACATGGACGAACCCCGGCGCCAGCGGTTCGTTCACCGTCTTGCGGCTCTTCAGCCCGGAGGCGGACAGCGAACCGAGCGTCGAGCCGTGCCACGACAGGTAGCGGCTGATGACCTTGTACTTGCCGGGGTTGCCGGTCAGCCGGTGGTACTGCCGGGCCAGCTTGATCGCCGCCTCCGTTACCTCCGCCCCGCCGGTCTGGAACTTGACCGCCGACAGGTCGCCCGGCGCCAGTTCGGCGAGCATGTTCGCCAGCTGCACCGCCACCGGGTTGGTGCCGTGCATCGGCGGCGAGAAGGCGAGCGTGTCCAGCTGCCGGTGGATGGCGTCGATCACGCGCCGGTTGTTGTGGCCAACCGAGACGACATAGATACCAGACAGGGCGTCGAGGTAGCGCTTGCCGTGAACGTCCCAGTAGCACACGCCGTCGGCGCGGGCCATCACCAGCGGCGCCTTCGACCACTCGGCCATCTGGTCGCGGACGAAGAGGTGGCGGAGGAACGTTTCCTCCGTCGTCTGGGCGTCGGCGATCAGCTCGGGGAAGGCGGTCATCAGTCGTCCTCGCGGGGGGCAGAGCAGTAGTCGACCGCCGTCAGCGCGTACAGCCAGGCGACGCGCAGGAGGTCGTCGATCTCCACCCACTCATGAACGGTGTGCTGCCCGCCGGCGCGGGGACCGTGGGTGACGGCCGGGATGCCGGCCAGTCCGCCGAAGCTGTTGCCGTCGTCGACGAACGGCTTCGGCCCGACCGGCAGCTCGGCCCCGGTCGTCGTCCGGAATGCCGTCTGAAACGCCGTCACCAGCCGGTCGGCCGGGTCGAGCCGGAAGGCGTCGCGGATGAAGCGGAACTCGCAGCCGATCTGCGTGCCGGATGTCGCGGCCAGCTCGTCGAGCATGCGGCGGAACTCGCCCTCGACTCGCGCCCGGTCCACTCCCGGCAGCCAGCGGCGCGTGCCTTCGAGCCAGCACTCCTGGGGATATTGATTGTAGATCTCTCCGCTGTGGATCTGGCCGATGAACACCGTCTCGAAGCCGGCGAGCGGGTCGCGGCGGGTGCGCAGCAGCGCCTGGAACTCGCCCAGCCGGCCGATCAGGTCGGCGCCGGCGGCGATCACGCTCGGCTCGTCCTGCGGTCGCATCACCTCGTGGACCGGCGCGCCGCGGCGGCGGATCGTCACCTTCCAGGTGGCGGCCGCGGCCGACGATCGGCAGGTGGTCGCACAGCGGTTCGGGGATCAGCACCGCGTCGCCGACGATGCCGGCGCGGATCAGCTCGTCGAGCTGCTGGCCGAACCCCCACGGCGCTTCGTGCAGGTCGTGCGCGGTGAACAGGACCGCGCCGGCGGTCAGCACGCCGGTGTCGCGGAGCACGCGCAGCGCCTCGACGGCAGCGGCGGTCCCCCCCTTCATGTCCGACGAGCCGCTGCCGGTGAGCAGATCGTCGCGGCGCCCCGGCGGGACGAACGGCAGGTGGACGGTGTCGAGGTGGCCGTCGAACTGCAACGTTCGCCCTGGTCGCCCGCTGGCGTGCCGGACGACGACCGCCGGCGCCGACGGATGGCCAGCGGCGACCCGTTCGACGGCGAACCCGTCGCCGCGGAGGATATCGGCCAGGCAGTCGAGGGCCGCACCGGCTTTCCCGGTCGGACTGGGGACGCCGATCAGCCGCGTGGCGGTGTCGAGCAAACGGTCCCGGTTGACCGCCCGGCGGAGTTCGGTGGCGAGATCAGTGGAGGTCTGCATGACGCGGTATTGTACCCGCCGCCGCCGCGAACGCCAGCGCCGAGACCGCACTCGACGGAGTGGCCGACCCGAAACGGGAGAGATGCCGCCACGCGCCGCGGCGGATAGAGTGACTCGAACAGCCGTCGCCCTCCGTCCGCACTCGTCGCGAAAGCACAGGTGAATGCATGAACCCTCAGGATCGGCGCCGTTTCCTCCAGACGTCCGCGGCGGTGGCGGCGGCCACGATGGCCGAGCTGCCGGCCGTCCATGCGGCCGAATCGTCCCCGCCGCAGGAGATCAAGATCGGCCTGATCGGCTGCGGCGGCCGCGGCACCGGCGCCCTCTTCGACGCCCTCGGCGCTGCCACCCGCGTCATCTACCCGGCGGCCGGCTACCACACCGAGGACGTGGTGGCGTCGAAGTGGGTGGAGAAGAAGGACATCAAGGTGATCGCCCTGGCCGATCTGTTCGAGGACCGGCTCAACGCCTGCAAGGGGCAGCTGCAAAAGCTCGGCATCACCATTCCCGCCGCGCGCTGCTTCGTCGGCTTCGACGGCTACAAGAAGCTATTAGAGATCCCCGAAATTAACTACGTCATCCAGGCGACGCCGCCGCACTTCCGGCCCGACCACGTCAAGCTGGCGATCGAGGCCGGCAAGAACGTGTTCATGGAGAAGCCGGCGGCCGTCGACGTGCCGGGAGTGCGGACAGTGCTCGAGGCCGGCGCGCTGGCCCGCAAGAAGAACCTCGGCATCGCCTGCGGCACGCAGCGGCGCCACCTCAACAGCTACCGCGAGTGCATCGAGCGCATCAAGGACGGCGCCATTGGCGAGATCGTCTATGGCCGGTGCTACTGGAATGGCGGGCAGATCTGGGTGATCGACCGGCAGCCGGGCTGGAGTGACGTCGAATACCAGATCCGCAACTGGAACCATTTCACCTGGATGTCCGGCGATCACTACGTCGAGCAGCACGTCCACAACCTCGACATCATGAACTGGGCGCTGGGCCACCCGGTCCGCGCCGTCGCGGGGCTGGGCGGCCGGCAGGTACGGACCGGCTCCAGCCACGGCTACGTCTACGACCACTTCGCCGTCGAGTTCGAGTACCCCAACGGCGTGCGCGTGTTCAGCCAGGCGCGGCAGATCGACAAGTGCGAGAACAAGGTGGAGGAAGCACTGGTCGGCACGCTCGGCGAGAGCAACCTGCACAGCAGCATCCGTGTTCGCAAGGGCGGCAAGGGCTGGCGGTTCCGCGGCAGCGACCCGAACCCGTATCAGCAGGAGCACGTCAACCTGATGGCGAGCATCCGCAGCGGTAAGCCGATCAACGAGGCGCAGGCGATGGCCGAAAGCACCATGACCGGCATCCTCGGCCGCGAGTGCGTCTACAGCGGCCGGTCGATCAGCTGGGACGAGCTGATGAAGTCGGACGTCCGCCTCGGCCCGCCGAAGTACGAGTTCGGCGCCTACCCGTGCCCGCCGGTGCCGATGCCCGGCAAGTACCAGATCAGCTGACAGCAGTCCGCCGGGAAACACTGCGGGGCCGCCGAGTGCATCGGCGGCCCCGCGGCATTCGGATCGCGACGACGATTACCACTGCATGACGGTGGTGCCCCAGGCGAGGCCGCGCCGAAGCCGGACAGCACGACCTTCATGCCCGGTGCGATGCGGCCCTCGCTGATCGCCTCGTCGATCGCCAGCGGGATCGACCCGGCGGAGGTGTTGCCGTAGCGGTCGAGGTTGTTGTAAACCTTGGTCCGCGGGATGTCGAGCACGTCGATGGCGGCGTTGATGATGCGGATGTTCGCCTGGTGCGGGACGTAGACGTCCACGTCCGCCGGCGTCAGGCCAGCGTCCTTGAGGACGTCCTGAATGGTGTCGCACAGGATGGCGACCGCCCAGCGGAACACGGCGCGGCCGTCCATGTGCATGTAGTGCAGCCCCTTGGTCAGCGCCTCGGGACACAGCTTCATGCGGCTGCCGCCGGCCGGCCGGCTGAGCAGGTCGCCGCCCGATCCGTCGGCGCCCATGCTGTAGCTGATCAGCCCCTGCTCGGGCGAACCGCGGGTGATCAGCACCGCCCCCGCGCCGTCGCCGAACAGCGGATAGGTGGTGATGTCGGACGGGTTCATGATCCGCGAGTTGCAGTCGCCGCCAACCACCAGGCAGTTGTCGCTGGCGCCGGAGACGACGTAGGCGGCGCCGGTGATCAGGGCGTACATGAACCCGGCGCAGGCGGCCTCCACCTCGATGGCGGCGCAGCTGGCCTTCAAGCGGTCCTGCAGCAGACAGGCGGTCGACGGGAACGACATGTCCGGCGTGAAGGTGGCGAGGACGATCAGGTCGACGTCGCGGGGATGCACCTTGCAGTTGTCCAGGCAGCGCACCGCCGCTTCGTGACACAGATCGCTGGTCGCCTGGTGCGGCAGGGCGTGCCGCCGTTCGAGGATGCCGGTCCGCTTGACGATCCAGTCCGAATCGAACCCGAACCGCTGGTGCAGGTGGCCGTTGTTCACCACGGTATCGGGGATGTAGCTGCCCGACCCGACCACGCGGACCCCCATCAGACGGCGGCACCGCGGGCGCGGCAGGACGACTCGATCTTCACTCATGGACTACGACCGCCTGGAGAAGGTGCCTGACTTCCCTCCGCCGCACTCCTGGCGGAAGCCTCGGGCCAGAGTCACTATAGCCGGCGACCGCCGGCTAGGCCACCGACCTGTTTTCTCGTTACTGGGAAGCATGTTCCAGATAGCCGAGCAGGGCGGCGACGGCGTGCTGGGTGTAATCGATCCGCAAATTGCCGTCCTGGTGCGACGCATGGAACCCGCCGACCACCTGCGGCCGATACCAGGCGGCGAAGTGCTGACACACGGCGTCGGTGTACTGCACGGTGGCGAGGAACTGCAGGCAGCGCTCGATCGCCTCGCTGTAGCGCTGGAACCGGGTCACGTCGCCGCGATCGCGCGCCACCCGGCACGCCTCGGCCAGCGCCGTGGCGTAGCGGGCACTGGTGACGTCGGGCGCCGACTCCACCGGCCGGCCGTCGCGGTAGCTCATGAATCCGCCATACCAGTACATCCGCCGCGGGTCGATCTGGGTGTACTGCAACGAGCACAGCCAGTCGCTCGTCTCGACGACGAACTCGGCACAGCGCGAGTCTTTCGTCACGATGTACGCCTCGGTGAACGCGGCGATCAGGTCCGGGATCATTTCCAGGTTGCGATGCTCGCGGCACCACGCCCGGTAGTACGGCGCTGCCTTGCGTACCACCTCGGTCTTCCACGCCGCCGGCCGATGGCGGTGGCTGGCCATCAGCGCCCGCAGCGCCAGGCCGGGATAGACGGTGATGCCGTCGTCGTCGGCTTTCCGGTCGGCGGTGTCGTGATAATTCAGCGATCCGTCGGCCCGGACCTGCTTGTGGATGTAGCGGCACATCTCGTCGGAACGGTCGAGCAGGTCTTTCTGCGGCGTCGGCAGCTCGTGGATCGCCAGGGTGAGCGCGGCGGTGGCCCCGAGGCGGTTGACGGCGCCGGCGGGGATGGTGACGCGGCGGGCCATGCTGTCGGTCGGGTCGAGGGCCGTCTCCTCCAGCAGCGCCAGCACCGTTTGCGTGGCGCGGGCGGCGAACCGCTCCTCGCCAATGAACCGGGCGCTCTGGCCAAGGGCGCAGGCGGCGCCGCACTGGCGCAGGAAGTTGTCCCCCTCCATCACCTGTTTCAGCGCCGGCAGGTAGCCGGGGACGAACCGCCCCTTGACGCCGTGCATGCGGAACAGCCAGTCGGCGCCGCGATGAGCGGCGTAGAGCATCTGCTGGTGCAGCTTGCTCATCTGCGCAAAGTCGCGGGCTGGCTTCAGCGGCGTGGCGGGTGTCGCCGCGGTCCCGATCGCCGGGGCCGGGGTCGTCGCCGCCGGCGCGGCAGGGGCGGCGGCCGGCGGTGACGCCGTCGCGGGCCGTTCCTGACCGCGGATCAGCGACAGCGTGACCGATGTGACGCTCACGAGGAGAACGACGGCCAGGAGCCGGATACGCATGGCAGGGCCTCCTTGCCCGAGATGCTTCCAGTCGGGGGACGGGAACCGACCTCTCGGCCGAGGCGGTCGGATGCCGACGTGTTATACTCCCTGGATCGGGTCGCGATCAACGCGAACTCCGTTCTCCGCCCGCGAGCGAACCGCCATGTTTCCCAGCTCCCCGCGCATCCGCCGGCCGGTCGGCATCGACCTCGGCACGACCAACAGCGTTATCGCCATGCTGGACGATGGCGGGACGGTCCTGCAAACCGGCGTCGACCCGCGCGCGTCCGGCGAAGCGGGGACGCGGCGGATGACGTTTCCGTCGCTCGTCGGCTGGAACGCGGGCGCCGGGCAGCTCGTCGCCGGCCGCGAGGCGCTGGCGCTGACCGGGGCCGGCGACACGCTGCCGCTCGCCTCGGTGAAACGCTCCATGGGCCTCGATCGGCGGTTCCCGGTGGGGACGCAAACCCTGGCGCCTGAAGAGGTGTCGGCGATCATCCTGCGCGGCCTGCGCGACTGGATGGCGCACACCCTGAACGATCCGCGGCGGGTGCTCGACCAGGCGATCATCACCATGCCGGCCTACTTCAACCACAACCAGATCGAGGCGACCCGCCGCGCCGGCGAGGCGGCGGGCTACACCGTCGTCGAGCTGCTGCACGAGCCGACGGCGGCGGCGATCTACTACTCCTGGCTGCATGGCCACGGCGACGCGACTTACCTGGTCTACGACCTTGGCGGCGGCACGTTCGACGTGTCGGTGATCCGCCGGCGCCTGAACGATTACGAGGTGCTGTCGGTGAGCGGCGACCCGTTCCTGGGCGGCGACGACTTCGATCGGCTGCTGGCGAGCACCTGCTCGCCACCGGCACCTGGCGGTGCGGCGACGAGGCCGACGCGCCGCCCGATCTGCCGGCACTGTTCGACCCGACCCGGCCAGACGGGGCCGTCCCGTTCGCCCGCCTGACGCGCGTGGCGGAGACGATCAAGGTCGAGTCTGTCGTCGAATGAGCGGGTCGAGCGGTTCGTTCCGCGCGTGCTGACGCTGTCCGACGGACGTGACCTCAATCTGGAAGCGACGGTGACGCAGGCGGCTCTTCGAGCGTCTGATTCGCGACAAGGTCGAGCGGACCATCGACTGCTGTCACGAGGCGCTGGCCCGCGCCCGCGAACGGGCCGGGGTGCAGCTGCGCGACGTCGATCACGTCGTCCTCGTCGGCGGATCGAGCCGGCTGCCGCTGGTGCGGCGGCTGGTGCAGACGGCGTTTGCCAACCCCGATCTGCCCGAACACACCCGTTCGCCGAGCTGCTGCTCGATGAGCCGGACCTGTGCGTCGCCTACGGTGCCGCCCTCCGCGCGCCGGCACGGCACGCGCGCTACCCGTTCTCCCTCGCCGACGAGCCGTCGGCGCCCCAGCTGGAACTGCACGTCCACCTCGCCCGTCAGCACCGCCGACCTGGCCTATACCCCCGCGGCGGGTGTGGTCCGCGTTGAGGGCGTCGACCGCGCCGCCGACCTGCTCGACGGTGCCTCGGTGCGTGCGGGCGCGAGCGACGGGGCTGGTCGAGGAGGCGTTTCTCGATGCGCAGGGCGGGTTTGCGGCGAACGTCGAGCTGGCGGCGGAGCAGGACAACCCGATCGAGTGGACGTTCTGCGACCCGTCGAGGACAGGACCGCTGCCGCATCGTCGACCGTGCGGCACACCCCGGCCGGCCGGCGGCTCGGCCGCGGCGTGCTGGCGACGCAGTTGATCACCAAGCCGCTCGCCATCGACGTGCTCAGCCGTGGCCGGCAGCCCGGGTGCGCTGGTGGTCGCTCCGCTGGGCGCGCCCGTTACCGGGGACGTTTCGCTGCACCTGCCGCACCAGCGACCAGTCCGGCCGCATCGTCGTGCCGGTGTGTGAGGAAAACCGCGTCATCAAGCAGCTGGTGATCGAGTCGATCGACCCGTCGCTGCCGGTCGGTTCGCCGGTCGAGGTCGACTTCGCGGTCGACGTGCGGCACACCATCACGGTTTCGGTCCGGGTGCGTGGCGGCGACGCTGGCGAGCGCCACCACCGCCGTATCGACCCGCCCCGCCGCCGACGCGGCCGGCGCGAGCCGAGATCGACGCGTCCTCGGCGACCTGCGCGTCCTCGACGCCCTGACCGGCCGGCTGCGGTCGCGGTTTCGGGCGCGGGCCGACCAGGTTCACGCCGACTTGCTGGAGGCGCTCAGCTACGACGACGAGCCGCGGGCGATTCAGCGGATGGCCGAGCTGCGCGACCTGCTGGCCCGCGCCGAGCAGGCGCGCCATGAGGCGCTCGATCCGCCGTGGCCGCGCTTCGCCGGACTGGTCCGCGACTGTCTCGACCTGGCCGCCACCGTCGCTCGTCAGACCGACAGGGACGTCAACGAGCTGACGCACCCCGTCCACGCCCAGGAGCGCTACGCCGAACAGGCGTTCGAGGACCACAACCAGCCGCACTATCGCGAGTGCTGGGAGACGCTGGAGAAGTATGCCGGCTACCTGGCGCAGCTGCTCCGCGACGACCTGCCGCGGCCGGCGATCCGGCCGACGCGGTCGCCCGAGGAGGAGGCGCGGTTGCAGGTGGAGCGCTTCCGCGAGGGGCTGTCGCGGGTGTGGAAACAGGTGAAGGCGGCCGGCCGGCGCGACCTCGACGTCCGCATGGCGGAGATCGCCCGCCAGGCGTCGTCCTTCTCGCAGCGGCTGAAAACGGCGCCGGTCGACGTGCTTCGCGAGGCGCGGCGGCTGGAGGTGGAGATCGACAAGGTGCGGGATCTGCTGGCCGAGCCGGCTCGATCGGACCGGGGCGATGACGCCGGGCTGCTTGAAGGTTCCGATTGACCGTGCTACGCTGGTAAGATCTATCCCCGCAGGTAGTTTCGAGCGCTGGGGTGTGCCGTCGCATGGGGTACGTCATTCCGGCCGCGGTGGCGTTTGGGCTGGGGGTCCTGTTCCTCCTGTTGCTGCCCCTGCTGCGCCGCTCGCGCGCCGTCCGCCGCACCGAGCGGCTGCTTGCCGCCGGCGACTGGGAGCAGGCGCTGGCGACCATCCAGCGGCTTCGTCCAGAGCGGCAGTCGGCGAAGTGGCGCGAGCGATTGCAGCGCCTCGCCGCCGAGGGGCATCAGCTGGCGGTCGACCGGCTGCTCAAGGACGGCCGGTTCGACGACGCGCTGGGCCACGCGGTCGAGGCGGCCACGCTGCTCGGGCAAGATCCCGCCGAGCACCGCGGGCGGGTGATCGACGCCATGCTCGCCGAGGTCCGCCGGCTGTTCGCCGCTGGCCCGGCCGAAACCGACGCCCTGCTGGCGATGATCGGCCGGACGGCGATGCTGGCCGGGCTGCAGCCGCCCGAGGCGACGTTCTGGCAGGCGCTCCACCAGGCGCGCCAGGGGCAGATGGAGCAGGCCCTGCTGCTGATGACGCGCGTCCACACCGAGGCGGGCAAGCAAATCCTCGACGTGCCGCTGTACCTGGGCATTCTGCTGCATCGTGTCGGCCGTCCCCAGGAGGCGCTGCGCTATCTGGCCGACGCCAACCGCATCGACAGCACCTGTCCGCTGGTGGCGTGGCAGATGGGCGTGTCGATGGTGGCGGCGGGGGGCGACAGCGGGCTGGCGGTGCGGGCGCTGCAGCGCGCGCTCGGACCGCGCGGGCTGGAGGGGCTGCGCAAGCAGAAGGATCGGTTCTGGGTCGACGCGCTCCCCGAGGGCGCCTCGTACATCCGCCGGCTGGCCACGCGCCATCCGTTCCAGTGCCCGCTGTTGGGCGGCGACGTCGACGTGCTGATTCGGCAAGGCAACCTGGCGCTGGCGCAGGCGTTTTACCGGCAGGAGCGGTTCGAGGAGGCGGCAGAGCTGTACGGCCGGCTGCTGCAGGACTCGCCGCCGACGCCGCTGTTGCTGCGCGGCTACGGCCTGGCGCTGGCGCGCACCGGCCAGTACGACCAGGCGTTCAAGCACCTGCGTATCGCTCACGACCAGGAGGCGCCGAAGGACGCCTTCACCGCCGCCTACCTGGCGCTGTGCGGCGCGCTCGGTAAGCCGATCAATCCGGACGACAAGCCGCGCAACATCACCTGGGCGGTGCAGCGGCTGGGACGCCACCCGGTGCTGAAGAACGCCGAATGGGCCGGCATTGTCCTGTCGGTTCACGCCGAGGCACGCAAGTTCGGCGTACCGCTCGGCGCCGAGGAGCAGCTGCTGCTGTGTGACAGCCTGGCGTCGGTCGAGGCGTGCGACGCCGCGGCGGCGGAAGCCTACGGGCAGCTGGCGCAGACGTTCCCGGCCGCCGTCAAGCCGGTCCACGCCTGGCTGTACGCCCGCGCCGCGACGGCCCATGGCTACACGGGAGCGGCCGACCTCGACCTGTTCGCCCGCACCTTTCAGGAGCCGGCGCCGGCCCACGCCATTTTCGAGGCGCATGGCTGGGACTTCAACGAGGTCGAATTCACCTATCTCGCCCGCTGTGCCAGTGTCGCGCCGGGCCGGTTCCCCGAGGCGCTCGGGGCGCGCTACCCCGTCCGCGGCGAGGCGT
>JAXMAU010000071.1:0-27177 GCA_046350215.1 Gemmataceae bacterium
GTGACGGAAGAAGGGCATCGGCTGGGCGTGCGAACGCGGGTTGCGAGGGGGGGCGGTGACGGCTTGCACGCGGATAAACCAGGCATGCAGGAACTGATCCAGTTCGTAGCCTTCACCGATTCGCCGCATGGTTTTGCGCAGACTGGCGGCGATCGCTCGCGTTGACGTTTCCTGGGCGATGACGTGTTCAGGGGCGTGTGCCTCGGCCCGCATCCGTTCGGCCCGCGCTCGTCCGACCAGGATCACGTAGGCACGGGCGGCGGCCTGCCGTAAAGTCGCGGCAGACACCCGCACCCGCCCGACAGTCGTATCATAGGTCGGCTCCGTCCCGGTGTAGCCGCCATTACCGTCGAACGCATACTCGTGCTTGTACAGGGTGCAGTGGAATCGCACGGGATCATCTCCTGAGCGGTCAGGGGTGAAAACGGGTCCACCGGGTACGACACGCGAGCCGGGCGGTCAGGTTCGCTCGATTGGCGATAGCAAAGGGCGTGCCCGAACAAGGTGCATCGTATCCGCAGCCGCGCGCTTCTCCCTATTCTGCATTCTGCATTCTGCATTCCGCCTTCTGTCTGTCGCTGGTCGTGCCGCCCGGCCGTTCGGACAATAGTCGGCAGGGGGAAGTCCGGCAGGGGGTTAGCGATGCGCATGGTACTGACGATGGCGGTCACGGCGGCGCTGGTCGCGCCGACCGGGGCGACGGCGGAGACGATCTGGGTCGAGGGCGAGAAGCCGGTCAAGGCGACGGTGAACCGCCACCCGTGGTGGTACGACCAGGTGAAGCGCGACCAGCTCTCCGGCGGCGACTTCATCACGCACTGGAACGACAAGCGGCCCGGCCAGATCGAGTATCGGGTTACTGTAAAGGAGGGCGGACGCTACGAGTTCTGGGCGCGGACCAACCCGGTGCAGACCAGCCTGTCGTACCAGCTGAACGACGGCAAGTGGGTCGCCATCACCACCGACAAGGACGCCGTCGGCAGCGTCAACATCGCCGCCGACAACCGCATCGACCTCCGCTTCCTCGCCTGGGTCAAGGTCGGCCCCGTCGAGCTGAAAAAGGGCGCCAACACCGTCCGCTTCTGGATGGACAGCAAGAACAACAACCACGGCATGCTCGACTGCTTCGTGTTCAGCACCGAGCCGTTCCGCCCGCGCGGCATCCTCAAGCCGAACGAGGTCGCCAAGCTCGACCCACCGGGCGCCGACGCCAAGGACTGGTTCGCGTTCGACCCGCCGGCCGACTCGTTCCGCGCCGACAGCGGTATCGACCTGCGTTCGCTCAACGAGAAGATGGCGGGGGAAAATGGCGTCATCGGCGTCAAGGGTGGGCAGTTCATCCGCACTGGGAACGGCCAGCCGATCCGCTTCTGGGCCGTCAACGGGCCGTCCAGCAAGGGCCGCGACGACCTGAAGACCGAGGCGCGGATGCTCGCCAAGTACGGGGTCAACCTGGCGCGGGTCCACCACGGCTACTACGACGACAAGGGGACGTTCGACCCGGACAAGGTGCAGCACGCTCACGACGTGGTCGAGGCGCTCAAGGCCGAGGGCATCTACAGCTACTTCTCGATCTATTTCCCGCTGTGGCTGCGCCCCGGCCCCGACACGCCCTGGCTAAAGGGGTACGACGGCACCAAACACCCGTTCGCCGCCCTCTATTTCAACAAGGACTTTCAGGATCACTACCGGGGCTGGTGGAAGGCGCTGCTGCTGACGCCGAACAAGCGGACTGGCAAGCGGCTGATCGACGACCCGGCCATCGCTGGCCTGGAGATCATCAACGAGGACTCGTACTTCTTCTGGACGTTCGACGCCAAGAACATCCCCGACGCGCAGATGCGCATCCTGGAGCGACAGTTCGGCGACTGGCTGGTGAAGAAGTACGGGTCGCTCGACCGGGCGTTTGCGGCGTGGAAGGGACAGAAGGTGGAGCGCGACAACCCGGCCGAGGGCCGCGTCGGCTTCCGCCCGCTGTGGAACATGGCCAACGAGCGGACCGCCCGCGACCGCGACGCCGCCCGCTTCCTGGTCGAGAGCCAGCGCGGGTTCTACCAGCAGACCTACCAGTTCCTCCGCGAGCTGGGGTTCAAGGGCGTTATCACCGCGTCGAACTGGACGACCGCCGACCCGCGCGTGCTCGGCCCGCTGGAGAAATTAACCTACACGGTCGGCGACTTCATCGACCGGCACGGGTACTTCAGCTGCCACCACCAGGGCGATCAGGCCGCCTGGTCGGTCCGCGACGGGCACACCTACGCCGACCGCAGCGCCTTGCGGTTCGACCCGGAGGTGCCGGGCAAGCCGAAGCTGTTCGCGCATCCGGGGATGGATCCGCATTACGACGGTAAGCCGTCGATGATCTCCGAGACGACCTGGTGCCGGCCGAACCGTTATCGCTCCGAGGCACCGCTCTACCTGGCGGCTTACGGCGCGCTGCAGGACAGCGGCGCCATCGTCCACTTCGCGCTGGACGGCGCGCGCTGGGGGGTGAAGCCGAACTTCTTCATGCAGCCGTGGACGCTGCGTTCGCCGGCCATGGTCGGCCAGTTCCCCGCCGCCGCGCTGATCTATCGCAAGGGGCTGGTGACCACCGGCGACCTGCTCGTCGACCTGCACCTGAAGGTCGACGACTTGCTCGATCTGAAAGGGACGCCTCTCCCGCAAGACGCCTCGCTCGACGAGCTGCGGCTCAAGGACGTGACCGGCCCGACGGCGCTCAAGCCCGGCGGGCTGATCGACCCGCTCGTCCACTACGCCGGCCGCACCAACGTCCTCTTCACCCGCATCAGCAGCAAGTCGGTGGTCAAGGATCTACGCAAGTACATCGACCGCGACAAGCGGACGGTGCGCAGCAGCACCGGCGAGCTGCTGCTCGATTACAGTAAGGGAATACTGACCGTCGACGCGGTGGCGGTGCAGGGGGTGAGCGGCGACCTGAAGGCAGCCGGGACGACGGAGCTGAAGGACGTGGCGGTGTCGTCGCCGCTGACGCTCGGCCACATCGTCGCCGTCAGTCTGGACGACAGGCCGCTGGCGACGTCGGGCAAGATTCTGGTGCAGGTGATGTCCGAGGAGCGCGCCACCGGCTTCCGCACCGAGCCGGCGGGCGACGGCGTGCAGCGGATCATCAGCATCGGCGAGGACCCGTGGCAGGTCCGCAAGCTGGCCGGCACGGTGCGTTTCAAGCGAGCTGACGCCGGCGAACTGAAGGTGACAGCGCTCGACGGCAACGGCAACCCGGCCGGCGACGCCGGCAAGGCGAACGACCTGACGCTGCGGCCGGATATCCTGTATTACCTGATTCAGAAGTGACCGTGACCGGCCGGGGACGCTTTGCTGCCAGGGTTGACACCCTGGGCTATTGGCTGCCGCCCCTTCGGGGCTTCGGAGTCGGGTGCCATGGCCACGCTGGTGCGGCTGCTGATGCGGGGACAGCTTATCCCAAAGGGGCCGGTCGGAGGAACGCCGCATGCCCACGCCAGCGTGGGCATGGCACCACAGCAAGAATCGGTGTTACGCCGTTGGCCGGTGGCGCTTTGCTGCCAGGGTTGACACCCAAAGAGGAGCGAGCGGCCCAACGACGGAACATCGATTCAGAAGTGAACGTGACCGGCCGGGGTCGGCGCCAAGGGAGACCCTTCGCGTGCGACCTCGGCCGGGGGTTGGGCGCAACGAGGCAACGGATCCTTCCGGCTCAGTCGGTTTTCTTCTCGACCTTCACCTTGATGCCGACGTCGGTGGCGTTGCCCTTCTCCGGCGTCGCCTTGACGGTGACGGTGTGTTCGCCCAGGGCGGCGTCGGCGCCGGCGGTGATGGTGGCGGTTACCGTCTCGCCGTCGGACGCCTTGACGGTGGACGGGTCGAGGGCGACCTTCAGGCCGGCGGGGGCGTCGGCGGCCAGAGCGACGTTCTCCTTGAAGTTCTTGCCGCGGTTGACCGTCAGCTTGACCGTCTGCTTGTCGCCCTGCTTGATGGTCGTCGACGTCGCCGGCGCCTTGACGGTGAACGTCTCGCTGCCCTTGGTGTTCTCGTCCTTCTTACCGCCGCGGTCGCTCGAATTGCAGCCGACCACGGCCGCCACCGCCACCACGCCCAGGATCATCAGACGCTGCATTGTACACCTCTTTGGATAACCCATCAGTCTCATTCGCGACCGCGGCTCCTGTGGCGGTCGGTTCAGTCCGCCGGTGAGTAATGCAAGTGCGATGCCAGCCGCCAGGATCGCGTCGTCCCCTCGAAAAGTCGCGGTGGAACCGCGTCGCGGCAGCCGGCTGCGCGGCAAACCCGCGGCGCGCTGCCGCACGTTGAGAAGTCCGGTTCTC
The DNA here is from genome assembly GCA_046350215.1 of Gemmataceae bacterium. Taxonomy (GTDB): domain Bacteria; phylum Planctomycetota; class Planctomycetia; order Gemmatales; family Gemmataceae; genus JAXMAU01. The sequence goes on from JAXMAU010000071.1 coordinate 4,326, forward strand.
ATCGCTCACGCCGCCCGCAAAACGACCCGGCCCGGAGCAGCTTTCGCCGTTCCGGGCCGGGGAATGGTATTGCTCCGGCTCACCGCCCGCGCGCACCGGCGGCTGGCTGGCGAGCTGGATCAGCGCCTCCAGCACCCGCGTCTTCTGTTCGGGGCGAAGGATCAGGTAGCGGTCGCGGCCGCTGTCGCCGCGGTCGAACCGGGTGGCGCCGTTCTTCTCCACCGTCACCCGGCCGGCCGGCGACAGGTCGAAATAGCCACGGTCCGGGTAGACGGCGTGCAGCACCGCCGTCAGGTCCCACGTCGGCCGGTCGTAGGGGAACTTCATGTACAGCCGGTAGCCGGCGGCGACCGGGTGGTGCTTCACGTAACCGAAGTCACGCTCGATGCTGCGCGCCGGGTACTGCACCGCCAGGCCGATCTCGAAGCCGCTCCACACGATCGGCGTCGGCCAGTCGGCGCCGAGGCGGAGAGCGGCGGGCAGGTCCTGCTTGACGTTGTACTCGACATAGCCCGGCTTGCCGTCGATCGGGGTGAAGGCGCCGGCCATGATCGACAGCAGCCGCACCTTGCGCTTGACCAGGTCCACGCCGCTCAGGTCGCACTCCTTGTCGGCCTTGGAGCGGAGCAAGGCGGCCAGGTTCGTCGACAGGCCGACCTGGGCGATGACGACCGAGCCGTCCGGCTGGGCGGCGAGGGTGCGGCGAAGCAGGCCGACGGCGTCGGGCAGGTCCTTCGTGCTCTTGACGCGATGCGGGAAGCGGACCGTGTCGCCGTCGCGCTGACGGGCGACGGCGAGATAGGGGGAGTTGGCGGTGACGCCGTCGCGCGGCGCGCCGAGCGGGGTGTCGCCGCGGCCGTAGAAGGTGTTGATGGCGTCGACCACCGGGCCGGCGTCGAGGTGGGCGTTGGTCAGGGTGACCGCCAGCAGCCGGCACACGCCGCGATCCTGCAGCGCGTGGATCATGCCCAGCGCCAGCGCGTCGTCGATGTCGGCGCCCATGTCGGTGTCGAAGATCAGCCGCACCGGCTCGGGCGGGGCGGCGGCGAGAGGCATCGCGACGAGCGACAGGGCAAGAACGGCGAGGACGGCGGTCTTCATGGCACTACTCCGGCGAGGGATGTCTGTGCCGATCACTCTACGCCGCCGCCGCCCGCGCGAGGAGTGGCCCGCCGCGCCGGTGCCCGAGAGCTTCATCGCGGTTTCATCAAATCAACACATACGCATGGGTTCGGTCGTGTACAAACACCTTCGTGCCCGCCAATGAGTGTTTGCTTCGGACAACCAGACGAACTATAAGGATCTTCTTTATGCGCATCGACCCGCGCGGCCGTGCCGCTTTTACGTTGATTGAGCTGCTCGTCGTCATCGCCATCATCGCGGTGCTGATCGGCCTGTTGCTGCCCGCCGTCCAGAAGGTGCGCGAGGCCGCAGCGCGCATGCAGTGTACCAACAACCTCAAGCAGATCGCCCTGGCCATGCACGGCTACCACGACACCTACCAGGCACTGCCCAACGCCGGCTCCGACGGGCCGAACACCAGCTGCTGCAACGCCACCACCCGCGTCGGCTGGACGTGGATGTTCCACCTCCTGCCGTACATCGAGCAGACCAACGTCTACAACCTACCCGACACCACCGCCGGCAATACCGCGGTCGCCCAGACCGCCATCCGCATCTACTACTGCCCGTCGCGGCGGCAGCCGACGCTGTACTCCAACGGCGGCCGCAGCGACTACGCCGCCAACGGCGGGCGGAACATGGCCGGCGAAGGGGTCGAGGGCATGCTGATGCGCCAGTGGCGCTCGCCCGGCTCGACCAAGCCGGTCAACGCCCCCATCGAGCAGACGCGGCGAATGACCGACGTCGCCGATGGCCTGTCGAACACCATCCTGGTCGGCGAGAAGCAGGTCCACAGCACCGTGCTCGGCTCGGCCGGCGGTGACAATGAGGTGTGGAACAACTCCGGCTGGGACCAGGACCATGTCCGCTTCGGCGAGGACGTGCCGCAGCCGGATGACCAGCATCCGAATTCGAAGCAGCCGACCTTCTGGTCGACCCGCTTCGGCGGCTCGCACACCGGCGGATTCAACGCGGCGATGGGCGATGGGTCGGTCCGCTCGGTCCGCTACGGGCTGGACGCCGCCACCTGGCTGCGGCTGTGCCTGATCAACGACGGCCAGGTGGTCAACATCGAGTGACCGGCGGCGGCACGGAACCCGATCGTCCGGTTGGATGAGGAAGTGAGGAGAACCGATGTGTTCGTATCGTGGCCGGCGAACGGCCTTCACGCTGATCGAGTTGCTGGTTGTCATTGCGATTATCGCGATCCTGATTGGTCTTCTTCTGCCGGCGGTGCAGAAGGTCCGCGAAGCGGCTGCGCGCATGCAGTGCTCGAATAACCTCAAGCAGATCGGCCTGGGACTGCATGCCTTCCACGGGCAGACCGGCTACTTCCCCGCCGGCGCGCTGCGCTCGCCGGCCACCGGCACGGTCGGCCCGATGTGGCAGAAGTTCGGCATCACCACCAACAACGTGCGACACAGCTGGGCGGTGTTCATCCTGCCGTACATCGAACAGGACAATCTGTACAAGCAGTACAACCTCAACGCCGACTGGGCGGCGGCCGCCAACCAGACGGTCCGCGAGACGGCCGTCGCAACCTACCTTTGCCCGTCCACGCCGGGCGGCCGGTTGCGCTTCAACGACAAGACGGTCAACGGCGCGGCCATCCGCGCCGCCGCCGGCGACTACGCGCCCAACTACGGCTATGACAGCGGCCTGGAAGGCGCCGGGCTGGTGGACGTGGCGATCGACCGCAACGGCATCCTCGACGTGAACAAGACGTGGAGCATTCCGGAGATCCGCGACGGCACTTCCTCCACCATCCTGCTGTGCGAGGCGGCCGGCCGACCCGACCGCTGGCAGGCCGGCCGGATGACCGCCACCGGCGGCCAGCCCGACGGCGGCTGGACCGACCACGACTCCACTTACGTCCTGCACGGTTTCACCGCCGATGGCGTCACCACGCCGGGGCCGTGCCACACCAACTGCACCAACAACAACGAGAACTACAGCTTCCACCTCGGCGGCGCCAACACCCTGATGGCCGACGGCGCCGTCCGCTTTATTCAGGCGAGCCTGGACATCCGCCTCTATGCCCGGCTCATCACTCGTAACGGGCAGGACGTGGTCAATGACTTCTGAGCTGCATCGTCCGCATTCATCCTGTCTGGTCCGCTCGATCGCCGTCGCGCTGCTGGCGGCGGTCGTCGGCTGCGTGGCGGCCCGGCGCCGGTGCCGACGCACCCGGTGTCCGGGCAGGTGCGCTACGGCGGCAAGCCGGCGGAAGGGGTGCAGGTGTACCTGCTGCCGACCAGCGCGCCGACGGTGCCGCAGATCCCCGCCAACCCGCGCGGCGTCACCGGCGCCGATGGCCGCTTTTCCCTCGGCACCTACGCGGCCGCCGACGGCGCGGCGGAGGGCGGCTATCAGGTGATCCTGCTCTGGCCGCACAAGGCGTCGCCCGACGACGAGGTGGCGACCGACCGGCTGCTCGGCTGGTACGACGGGGTCAACTCGAAGCTGACCACCCGCGTCGTCGCCGGCGCCAACACGCTGCCGCCGATCCAGCTGCCGGTCGTCACTCGCCCGCCCGAGCAGGCCGCCGGCGTCCCCGGCCGCAACTGACCGGCGCGGGGCGGCGTACCCCGTCAGCCACCCCGCCGCGATGGCGGTGAGCAGCGCCTCCCACGGCCGGCTCACCCCGGCTTCCGCCCCGACCATCGGCAGGACGGCTGCGGTCGCCACGCACCCCTCGGGCCATTCCGCCGGTTCGACGGCCGGCGCGCTCAGGGCCGAGTGGACGACGGCGAAGTCGGGGCGGCGAACAGCAGGTCGGCCGGCGGCGGCTCCTCGACCGGCTCCTCCGCTTCGGCAGACGGGGCCACCGCCTCCTCGGCGAACGGGTCTTCCTCGACCGGCCGGCCGAGCGGCATCGCGGGTAGCGGATTGTCCACGTCGGCCGGCGTGTCGGGCCGCTCGAGGTCGGCCGGCGGCAGGTCGGCCGACACCTCGACCACTCCTCCCCGAACGCCGCAACCAACTCGGGTCCTTCGGGTAACGCCGCCACCTGTCCCAGCCCCGGCCCCTCCCCCTCGCCGGCCAGCAGCGTCACCACCACCACCAGCGCGCCTTCGCCCAGCGCCGTGGCCTCGGCGACGATCGGCACCTCCGCCGGCGACGCCAGCGACTCGCCCACCGCTCCGGGCAGGTCGAACACCAGCAGCTGATCGGACCCCGGCTGCGTCACCAGCGCCTGCAAACCGTGCTCGCCCTGCAGCACCGCCAAGGCGTCCGCTTCGAACGCGCCCGGTGCGGCGCCGACCGGCACCAGCTCGGCGGCCACGTCGAATCCGCCCGCACCGCGTTGCAGCAGGTCGACCCGCCCGTCCCCCAGCCGCCACCACCAGCCGGTCGCCGGCCGGCGCGACAGCGCGGACCCCGCCGACGAACACCACGCCGAGCGGATTCAGCGTCGCCGGATCGAAGCCGAGCAGCCGCCCGGCGGTGTCCGGCATCACGCCGATTCCGCCAGCGAACACCGGCGGGTCGATCGGCACGCCCGGCAGCGGAACCGTCCGCGGTGCGCGGTCGTCGAAGAACCCTTGCCCGCGGCCGGGCACCACGCTCAGGCTGCCGGTACTACCACCGGCGGCGCTCAGGCGGTTGGTGACGATCAGGTCCAACCGTCCGTCGCCGGTCACGTCGCGCACCGTCGTCCCAATGGGCGCAAATCCGCCGGCGGCGATCCGTGACCCGGCGACCGCCGTCCACGCCCCGCCCGTCAGCCGGCCCATCAGGATGGAGACGTCGTTCGACCCCTGGTTGGTGACGAGCAGGTCGGGCAAGTGATCGCCGTTGAGGTCGGCGACGGTGACGGCCACCGGGTTGGTGCCGACCGGGTAGCTGATCGGCGGGGTGAAGACGCCTGGCGCGGTTTGCCGGTAGACGACCAGGGTGTTGCTGCCGGTGCCGAGCACGACGGCGTCGGGGTACGGGTCGGCCGGCCCATCAAGGCGCACCCAGCGGACGTTACCCGGCGCACGCAGCCCGCCGGTCGGCAGGGCGAGCATCGGGTCGTAGTGAGCGCCGTCGGCGGTGGTCTGCACGGTGACACGGTCGGCCTGCTGGTTGGCGACCAGCACCTGCGGCCGGCCGTCCGCACCGACCAGCACCGACAGGGTGGTGCGATCGTCGGTGTACTGCGGCGCCTCGAACGTGCCGTCGCCGTGGCCGATCAGGAACAGCACGTCGCCGAACGGGTTGCCGACCGCCAGGTCAGGGATGCCGTCCGCGTTGGCGTCGGTCAGGCTGAACCCCGTCGGCGTGTTCCCAGCCGGCGACACCCACGGACCGCTTACCCCGGTCGGTCCAGCCAGCCACACCCACACCTCGCCGGTGTCCTCCATCAGCAGCAGCACGTCCGGCCGGCCGTCGCCGTTGACGTCGCCGAGCGTCAACTGGCCTGGCCGGTTGGTGGTCGGCAGGGCGCCCGCCAGCGTGGGGTCGGCAAATCCGCCGTCGGTCGCCTGCAGGAGTACCACGCGCCGATCGCCGCGGTCCACCGCCAGCAAATCGGGCCGGCCGTCCCCGGTCACGTCCAGGGCTGCCGCCTCGACCGTCTCCAGCCGGCTGCGCACCGCGCCGCCGCCAGATGGCTCCAGCCCGAACAGTCCCTCCCCGGCGCGGTAGCGGGCCTGTCGGGTGAACAAGGCGGACGGGTCGTTGATCAGCACCGTCACGTCGCCGGCCGACTGGCCCGTCACCAGGATGTCGATGCGCCCGTCGCCGTCGACGTCGGCGAACGCCACCGCCGACGGGGTGTTGCCGACCGGCACCGTCCGGGGCGCGAAGGTGCCGTCGGCCGCCTGGAAGGCCACGGTGACGGTGTTGTCAAACGCGCAGACCGCCACCAGGTCGGGCCGCCCGTCGCCGTTCAGGTCGGCCTGCCCGAGCCGCGCCGGCAGCCGGCCGGTGGCAAACAGCGGGGTGGGGACGAACCCGTTGCCGGCCCAGGCGTACTGATCGACCCGGTCGGCGTCGGCCGCGGCGACCGCCAGCACCACCCCGGTCGGCGTCGGCAACAAGATCACGTCGCGCGCCGGATTGCCGGAGTTGAGGACGACCGCCGGCGCGAACCCGTTCGCCTGGCCCTGGCGGAACAGCAGCCGGCCGCCGCCGTCGAGTACCACGCTGTCGGCGATGCCGTCGCCGGTCAGGTCGGCGACCAGCGGCACCGCTCGCACCGCCGCCCCGCTGGTCGGCCCCAGCTCGCGCAGCCGCCCGTCGCCCTGGTTGAGCAGTACGCTTACCTCGTTGGTATCCTCGTTTGGCAGCGTCAGGTCGGCGCGGCCGTCGCCGTTGAAGTCGCCCGTCGCCCCGCGGTAGCCGTGGGTGTGCATGACGGCCATCAGCGGGTCGTCGAACGTGCCGTCGCCCAGGCCGGGGAACACCCGTACCACCGTGCCGTCCTGCTCCACCACCACCGCGTCGAGCATGCCGTCGCCGGTGTAATCGGCGGGGATCACGGCAATCGGGTCGAATCCGAGATCCGTCGTTTGCGGATCGGCAAACGAGCCGTCTGAGTTGCCGAGCAGCACGATCAGCTGATCGGCCTCGATGTCAGTGGCCAGCAGGTCGGCGATCGAGTCACCGTTGACGTCGCCGACCGCCAGGTCCGTCACGCTGCTGGTGCCGGCGGCGAACGCGGTTACCCGGAACCTGCCGTTCGGCTGCCACGTCACCCGCCAGAAGGTGTCCCCCTCGTCCGCGGCGACCACCAGGTCGGAGCGCCGGCCATTCGCGGTCGGAACCGCGATCGCCGTCTCCGGCCGCGCCGGCAGCGGCACCCGCCGGCCCCGAGCGAACGTGCCGTCGCCCCGGCCGACGAGGATGGTCAACCCCTGGCCGTCCTGGTTCACCACCGCCAGATCGAGCATGCCGTCGCCGGTCAGGTCGGTTGCCACGATGCGCCACGGGTCGACGCCGGCCGCATGGACCGTTTGTTGCCGGAACGTTCCGTCGCCCAGCCCGAGCAGGACCGACACCGTGTTCGCGTGGCTGTTGGCGGTGGCCAGGTCAAGCCGGCCGTCGCGGTTGAAGTCGCCGGTGGCGAGGGCGAACGGGGTGTCGCCGACGGCGAACCGCCGCTCCGACTGGAAGCTGCCGTCGCCGCGGCCGAGCAGCACGCTGACGTCGTCGGACCCCTCGTTGGCGGAAACCACGTCGAGCCGGCCGTCGTTGTTGTAGTCGCCGACGGCGGCCTCGTATGGGCTGCCGCCCGTGCCGAAGCGCGGCAGGGTCTGGAACGTGCCATCGCCCTGGCCGTGCAGGATCGACAGGTCGGACGAGAGGTTCGGCGTCAGCAAATCGACGCGACCGTCGCCGTCGAGGTCGACGGCGGTGACGTTGCCGGAGCTGCCGCCGGTGTTGTAGTGGACGGCCGGGGCGAAGCCGGCGGGGCCGCGGTTGAGCAGCACCGACACGTCGCGTCCGCCGTAGTTGCCGGTTGCCAGGTCGAGCAACCCGTCGCCGTTGAAGTCCCCCGCCGCCAGCCCGTTCGGCCGCTCGTCGACCGCCATCGTCCCGGCGGCCTGGAAGGTGCCGTCGCCGCGGCCGCGCAACACCTGGACCACCGCGGTGTCCTCGTCCGCCGCGGCCAGATCGACGACGCCGTCGCCGGTCAGGTCGGCGGCCACCAGGGAAAGTCCGTAGGAGCCGAGGCCGGTGACGAAGTCGTGCCGGGGCAGGAAGGTGCCGTCGCCGACGCCCAGCAGCACCGAAACCGTCGCCGCCACCTCGTTCGCGGTCGCCACGTCGAGCCGGCCGTCGCCGTTGAGGTCGGCCACCGTCATCGCCCGCGGATTGCCGCCGACGCGAACCTTCGCCGCCGGCGCGAACGTGCCGTCGCCGGCCCCCAGCTGGATGCGCAGCAGATCGGTGTCGCCGCTGAGCGACAGCAGGTCGAGCCGGCCGTCGCCGTTCAGGTCGACCAGGGCGACCGTGCTCAGGAACTCGCCTGGACCGACCACCACCGCCGGCCCGAAGGTGCCGTCGCCGTTGCCGAGGTAGAGCGACACGGTGTTGCCGTATCGGTCGGCGCTGACCACGTCGAGGTGACGGTCGCCGTTCACGTCGCCGATGGCCAGCGCCACCGGGTTGCCACTTGCAGATTGCCTCTGGGTGCGGACGAAGGAGCCGTCGCTCTGCTGCACCAGCACGTCCAGCCCGCCCTCGGCGATCACCAGGTCCAGCCGGCCGTCCTCGTTGAAGTCGCCCGCCTGAACGTCGTACGCCGAGGACATCAGTTCGAGCGGACGCAGTGGCGAGTACGCCGGCTCGAACGTGGTGGTCAGCCGGTAGCCACGGCGGTCGGCGGGGGCGGCGGACGGCGTCTGCAGCGAGACAGCCAGGTAGAAGGTGCCGGCGAGCAGGTGCTGGTCGAGGACCGCCGACAGGTCGACGGCGGACACGTCGTCACACTGGGCGAGCAGTCCGCCATCGGCGCGATAAAGAGCGACGCGCAGATTGATGTCGCTGCCAGCGGTCGGCCGCACCTGCACCGCCAGCCGGCCGGCGATGGACACGTCGAGCCGGTAGGTGTCGACGTCGCCGGCCGCCAGGCTGCCGGTCAGGTCGGTTGCCCCGAGAATCGGCTCGGCCGTCGCCCGGGTGTCGTTCGCCCCGCTGACGCCGGTCGGCTCCTGCTCGGCCGCCGGGGAGGTGGTCCGCCGCAGGTCGAGGGTGAACGGCCCGGCGGACAGTCCCTGGTCCCGAGTACGCGGCTGGTCGATGTTGTAGCTCAGGTTGTTGTAGCTGGAGACGGCGACGTAATAGATGCCGGTGCGAGTAATGTCGTACCGAATCCGCGGGTCTTTGCCGACGCTGTCGTCGTTGGTGAACAGGATCAGGTCGTCGGCGTTGAACAGTCGCAGGACGGCGTTGAGCGGGCTGCCCTGCTGCTGGGCGAGGACGGTGGCGGTGAGCCGGTCGCCGGCCTGCAGCGGGACGGCGTAGACCTCCACCGCGTTGTCGTCGGCAAGCGTCGAGGCGATGGCGGTGTGCCCAGATGCGTCGAAGGATACCGGCAGCGCGCTAAAGAAGGTGTCGTGGGCCGAGCCGGGAGCCAGTCGCTCGAACGACAGGGTGTAATCGCCGGCCGACTGCCCGCCGGCGGCGGTCCACGGCTGTTGAGGGTCGTAGGTGAAGTTGTCATAGGCCGACACGCCGACGTAGAAGGTCGTCGCCGCGTGCGCCTCCCAGGTGAAGCTCTCCTCGCCGTCCGCGGCATATTCGTCCACGGTCAGCAGCGGGCGGCCGGCGGCATCGAACAGCCGCAGTCCGCCGTCGAGCACGTCGACCGAGGCGAGCCGCACCCGCATCCGCTCGCCAGCGTCCAGCTGGAAGGAGTAGAGGCGGATGGCGTCGTTGTCGGGCAGGCTGCCGTCCAGCGTGACCGTCGCGCCGGCGTCGAGCGTCACCGCGACGGCCCGGCTCAGGCTGTCGGGGGTGTCGTCCGGCGGCAGGTGGGTGACGTCGAGGGTGAACGCGCCGTGGCTCTTACCGTTTTCGCCGGTGCCGCTGGTTAGCGGGTCGTAGCCGAGGTTGCGGAAGCTGGACACGCCGACGTAATAGATCGAGGTGGTGGTCACCTCGTACACCAGGGCCGGATTGTGCCCGCTCCCACCCTCATCGTTGTGGGCTACCTGGCCCCCCGCAGCGTCGAACAGCCGCAGGTACAGGTCCACCGTGTTCCTCGCGGCGGTCGCCCGGATGTCGACGCGCTCGCCGGCGGTCAGGGACACCGCATACAGCTCGACGGCGTTGTCGCTGGCCAGGATGGCGGCGACATGTGCCGTGCCGCTGGCGCCAAAGGGCAACCCCACCGCCGTGCCAAGCGTGTCGTGCGCCGGGGCAAGGCGGGCTTCAAGAATCTCCAGGCGTGGCAGATGCGGGCGTCTCATCGCCGTCTGGCCGGGCGCGGCCATCCCAGGGAAATCGAACGAATCAGCCAACCAGCCGCAATTTTACACCACTCGCCCCCACGCACGCACGCACAAACGGGGACGGTGCTACAATTATTCAGATGCGCAGTCGGGTAGGCCGGTCGTACCAGGGAAACGGAGCGCCGGGGTCGCCCACCGAGCGAACGCGGCAGTGTGTCCAAACCGCACACCTCGGTGTGCGGATCAAGCTCACTTACCGCGGAGCGCACAGATCCACTTAATTCTATATTTCCATCCAAATGGTTGAGTATTCAGCACATCCGGACGAATCCGCCGCTCTCCGAGGCGTGGCACGCCGGTTGCAGCTTTTTTCTTTAACCCACCGACCGATTCGCCGCCCAGCGAGGCCCTCATGACCACCCTCCCCGTTTGCAAGTCCCCCCCCTGCGGGGCCAGCCACTCCATCGCCGAGCTGAACGGTGTGACGCACGTCCTCGTCACCGCTCTGCCACAAACCGGCGCGACGCTTGAAGAGCAGGTCCGCGACGTGCTCGCTGCAGTCGACCAGGCGATGCGCAGCCAGGGCGCCACCGGCGCGGTCATTCACCAGACGGTGTTCCTGGCCAGTCCGGACCTGATCGAGCCGTGCCGCGAGCTGCTCCGCCGCCACTACGGGCTGGACATGCCGGCCACAACCTACATCCCACAGCCGCCGTGCGGCGGGGAGCTGGTGGCGATCGAGGCGATGGGGTTCGGCGGCGGACGGGAGAAGATGGCGATCGATCGGGTGAGCGACCAGGTGGTGGTGGTTCGCCAGGACGGGGTGACGTGGGTGTATGCCGACGACGCCGTGCCGATCACCTCGGCGGAGGGGGTATACGAGAAGACGATCTGCTCCTACCAGCACCTGCGGCGGCTGCTGCCCGCGGGCGGCGCTCGACTCGACCAGGTGATCCGTACCTGGCTGTACCTGGGCGACATCGTCGACCACGACGGGCCGATGCAGCGCTACAAGGAGCTGAACCGCGGTCGCACCGACGTCTACGACGGCGTCGCGTTCATGGCCGAACGGCTGCCGGAGACGTACTCGAACGGGCCTGTCTACCCCGCCAGCACCGGCATTGGTACCGAGGGTCGCGGGCTGTACATCAGCGCGCTGGCGCTGGTCAGCGAGAACGACGACGTCATCGCCGTGCCGCTGGAGAACCCGCGGCAGACGGCGGCCTTCGCGTACTGCGCCAGCTACAGCCCGAAAAGCCCCAAGTTCTCACGGGCACTGGCGTTGTGCTGCGGCAATGCCACCACCCTGTTCATCTCCGGCACCGCCAGCATCACGAACTCGGAGACGGTCCACATCGGCGACGTCGTCGGCCAGACGCATGAGACGCTTGATAACATTGCCGCGCTGATTGGCGAGGACAACCTGGCCGGCCACAAGCTGCCCGGCCGCGGCACCACCCTCGATCATCTCGGGGTGATCCGCATTTACATCAAGAACCGCGCCGACTACCCCGCCGTGCGCGCGGCCTGCGAAGAGCGGCTGCCAATGGTGCCGAAGGTGTACGTCGTCGCCGACGTGTGCCGCTCCGACCTGTTAGTGGAGATCGAAGGAATCGCCTTTTCCCATCGGGTGCCGGTTCCCGGCGAACCACACCCGGCCCCGCGTGCGCGCTGTGCTACCGGAACCGCCAACCCCACCGCCTGCAACCTGCTTTGCCCCGACGGCTGTCCCGAGCGTTTCGGTTGCCCGCACGCCGTCCTGCGCTGACCCGCCGGCCCGCTGGGCCGATTCCCCCCTGGCCCGCCGAAATGAAATCCGCTGTCCTCCCCCCGCTGCTCCTAGCGGCGGCCTGCCTTCCGAGCTTCGCCTTCTCGACCAACAATCCGCCACCCGCTCCGGGCGCACCGTCCGGACAGGTCGCGTCCAAGCCGGCACCGGCCCCCGCCGGCAAGGACGCCCCGCGCGGCGGCCGGCTGGCCGCGGCGTGGAAGGCGTCGGGCGAGCCGCCGTGCTACCAGACCGACGTCGCCCCGCTCATCCAGGCGCTCGGCTGCAGCCGCGCCACCTGCCACGGCGGCGGCAGGGGCGGCCTGAAACTGTCGCTGTTCGGCACCCTGCCCCAGCAGGACCGTGACGCGCTGATCGGCGGCGGCGACGGGAAGTGGGTGGACCGCAAGTCGCCCGTCGACAGCCCGCTGGTGCGGAAGCTCACCGGCAAGGTGAGGCACGGCGGCGGCCCGCTGGTCGAGGCGGGGTCGGCCGAACAGGAGCTGCTGACGGCGTGGCTGGCCGGCGGGGCGCCGTTCAAACGCGACAACACCGCCGCCCTGACCGGGCTGGTCCCCAGCGTTCCGACTGCCACCGTCGCCCGCGGCGGCACCCTCCAGCTGCGGACGACGGCGGTCTACGCCAACGGCAGTCGCCGCGACGTCACGGCGCTGACGCGGCTGCGGGCGATCGACCCGGACCTGCTCGACGTGGAGGCCGACGGCGTGGTCGTCGCTCGCGCCCCCGGGCAGACGCACGTCATCGTCCGTTACCTCGACCGCACTACCGTGGTCCGCGTGGTGGTGCCGCGCCCGCTGGCGGCGCCGTTCCCGCCGTTCCCCGCCGCCAACCGCATCGACGAGCTGGTCGCCGCCAAGCTGAAGGAGCTGGGTGTTCCGCCGTCGGAGCTGTGTACCGATCAGGAGTTCTTGCGGCGCGTCTATCTGGACGTGATCGGCGTGCTGCCGACGGCGCCGGAGGCCCGCGCCTTCCTCGCCGACCCCGATCCGGCGAAGCGCAGCAAGCTGATCGACCGGCTGCTGGCGCGGCCGGAGTACGTCGACTTCTGGTCGCTCAAGTGGGGCGACCTGCTCCGCGTCAAGAGCGAGCAGGACAGTAACCTGTGGCCCAACGGCGTGCAGGCGTACCATCGGTGGATTCGCCAGAGCGTCGCCACCGACAAGCCGTATGACCAGTTCGCTCGCGAGCTGCTCGTCTCCGCCGGCAGCAACTTCCGCAGCCCGCCGGCCAACTTCTACCGTGGCGTCCGCTTCCGCGCCCCGGAGAGCTACGCCGCCGCCGCCGCCCTCACCTTCATGGGTGTGCGCCTGAACTGCGCCCAGTGTCACGTCCATCCGACCGAACACTGGACGCCGGACGACCACAAGGGCATGACCGCCTTTTTCGCGCAGATTCAGATCAAGAACACCCGCGAGTGGAAGGAGGAGATCGTCTTCGTCGATCCGAACCGTCCGGGGCGGCAAGCGAAGCCGCTCGACGGGCCGGTCCTGACCATCGCGCCGGAGGAGGACGCGCGCGTCAAGTTCGCCGACTGGCTGACCGCCCCCGGCAACCCGTACTTCGCCCCGAACATCGCCAACCGGGTGTGGTACTGGCTGCTCGGCCGCGGCATCATCCACGAGCCGGACGACATCCGCCCGACCAATCCGCCGTCGAACCCGCCGCTGCTCGCCTACCTCGCCGATGAGCTGGTGCAGCACCGCTATCAGCTCAAGCACCTGTTCCGCCTGATCCTCAACTCGCGCACCTATCAGCTGTCGTCGCGGCCGAACGGCGGTAATGCCATCGACAACCCCGAATTCGCTCGCTATCGACCCAAACGACTCGGCGCCGAACAGCTGTCCGACGCCATCGGCCAGGTGACCGGGGTCTACGACACGCTGATGAGCCAGGTGCCTGAGCCGTGGACGTGGATGCCCGACGGCACCCGCGCCGCCCAGCTGGCCGACGGCAGTATCTCCACCCCGCTGCTCAACATGTTCGGCCGACCGGAGCGGAACACCGGCTACGAGAGCGAGCGCAGCAACGCCATGACCTCGCAACAGGCGCTCTACCTGCTCGACTCGTGGGAGATCCGCAACAAGGTACACAACGGTCCGACCCTCCACCGGCTGCTGACCATGAAGGCCAGCGACCGCGAGCTGATCGACGAGGTGTACCTGCTGACGCTGTCGCGCCCCGCCTCCGCCGCCGAGCGCGACGCCGTGCTGGCGCACCTCACCCGCCTCAAGAGCGACCGGCGGACGGCGCTGGCCGACCTGCTGTGGGCGCTGATCAACTCGACCGAATTCCTGACGATCCGTTGACCGTGGGACCGCCCCGGCAGGCTCCCCACATGGAGGTAGCATCATGCAGAATCGGCACTTCGATCGCCTGCTGAACCCCGACCGGCGCCAGGCACTGGTGGTCGGCACCCAGGGCGTGATGGCACTGGGCCTGAGTCAGCTGCTCGGCGTGCAGGCGGCGGCCCCGCCGGCGAAACCGATCCCGCCGGCGCCGCGCACTCCCGGCGGTACGGCCCGTTCGGTCATCCTGGTGTGGCTGAGCGGCGGACCGTCGCACATGGACACCTTCGACCCCAAGCCGGGCACCGGCGCCGCCTACGCCGGCAAGTTCGACCGCGACATCGCCACCAACGTCAGCGGCATCCGCCTGGCGCAAACGCTGCCGCTGCTCGCCAAGCACGCCGACAAGTATGCGCTTATTCGCGGTATGACCCACGACGACTTCGGCCATGAGACGGCGTCGTACAAGAACCTGACCGGCACCACCGGCATCAGCAACCTGTCCTATCCGCTGGTCGGCGCCATCATCGCCCAGAAGCGCTACGAGGCCGGCTACAAGGGGGCACTGCCGCCGTTCGTCGTCCTCGGGGATCCGTTCACCCGCATCGGCGGCGCCGGCTTCCTCGGTCGCCGCTGCGAGGCGTTCGTCAGCTCCTCGGTGTCCACGCCGCCCGCCGGCGCCCTGGCGCAAGCGCAGGGACGGCGGACGCTGCTGCAGACGCTCGACAAGCTGGGCGAACCGAAAGCCGCCGACGCCGCCTATCGCGACATCACCACCAGCCGCGACACCGCCTACGGCCTGATCCTCGGCGACGAACGCAAGGTGTTCGATCGGTCCGACGAGCCGAAAAGCGTACTGGAGAAGTACGGCACGGGCAGCCTCGGGCCGAATTGCCTGCTGGCGCGCCGCCTGGTCGAGCGCGGCGTACCGTTCGTCGCCATCAATCACGGCGGCTGGGACACCCACGCACGCAACTGCGAGCAGTTCGAGAAATATCTGGGGCCGGCGCTCGACCAGGGCTTGTCGGCGCTGCTGAGCGACCTGCACGAGCGCGGCCTGCTCAAAACCACCGTCGTCGTCTGCGTCGGCGAGTTTGGCCGCACGCCCGAGATCCACAACGATCCGCCCTGGTTCGGCGGACGGCACCACCATGGCCACGCCTTCAGTGCGCTGGTCGCCGGCGGCGGATTCCAGGGCGGACAGGTGGTCGGCGCGACCGACCGCATCGCCAACAAGGTCGTCAAGCGGCCGGTCTATCCGTGGGACCTGTGGGGCAGCATCTACTACCTGCTCGGCATCGACCCCAACGGCATGCTGCCGCACCCCGAGGGACGCATGGTGCGGGTCAGTCCGTCCGCCGCCGGTATGCCTGCCGGCGGGCTGCTGACGGAGATCATGTGACCAGGGACTCGGGACCGAATGCCATGAATGTTTGCCGATCAACCGTGCCGCACGGCCTCGCGGCCTGTTTCTTCTCCTGTTGTGTCGCCGCGTCGCCCGGCGGCTCGACGGCGCCCCGCCGCCAAGGCGCTCGGAGGCGCTGCCGCGCCGCAGCTGCTCTACGTCTATCCCGCCGGCGGCCAGCCGCGGCCGGACGGTGGAGGTGACGGTCCACGGTATCGCCATCACCAAGGCGGCGGCGGTGCGCATCTCCGGGACGGGCGCGAGCGCGCGTATCCTGCCTCCGGAAAAAGCCGGCAAGGACGCGAAAACAGCGCCCAAGACGCCGCAGCGACCGAAGAACCCGCTGGAGGTCGATACCGAGCCGCTGCGCGTCGCCGTCACCCTGGCCGCGGATGCCGAGCTGGAGGAACGCGACCTGCGTCCTCACCGCCGAGGGGATGTCCAACCGCGTCCGCTTCGGCGTCGGCCAGCGCCCGAGGTGGCCGAGGTCGAGCCGAACTCGCGGCGCGAGGAGGCCCAGGTGTTGCCCGCGCTGCCGGTGCTGGTCAACGGCCAGATCCATCCCGGCGACGTGGACGTGTTTCGCTTCCAGGCCCGCGCCGGCCAGACGATCGTCTGCGCGCTGCACGGCCGGCGGCTGCTGCCGTTCCTCGCCGAAGCGGTGCCCGGCTGGCTGCAGGGAGTGCTGACGCTCACCGACGCCGCCGGCCGCGAGATCGCCTGCGCCGACAGCTTCCGCAGCGACCCCGACCCGGTGCTGATCTGGAAGGTCGAGAAGGACGGCGACTATATCCTCGAGCTGCGCGACACGCTCTACCGCGGCACCGCTCGCTTCGTCTACCGGCTGACCATCGGTGCAGTGCCGTACCTCACCGACGTCTATCCACTCGGAGGCAAGCGCGGCAGTCCGGTGGCCCTGCAGCTGAGCGGGGTAAACCTGGGTAGCGATCGTCTGACGGTGACGCTGCCGGCCGACGGCGCCGTCACGCCCGTCGGCGTGAGTAACGGCGGACTCGCCTCCAACCGGCTGCCGATCGCGGTGAGTGACGTGGACGAGGCGGAGGAGGTCGAGCCGAACGACGTCCGCGACAAGGCGACGCCGATCCGCACGGGGATGATCGTCAATGGCCGCATCGGCCGGCCGGGGGACGTCGACTGGTTCGTTTTCACGACGAAGGGAAGCGAGACGGTCGTCCTCAACGTGTGGCGCGGCGGCTCGGCTCGCCGCTGGATTCGCACCTGACCGTCTTCGACGCGCAGGGCCGGCAGATGGCGGCCAACGACGACGCCCCCGACGAGTGGACGCAGGAGATGACGCACCAGGCCGACTCACAAGCTGCTGGTCCACTGTCCGACCGCCGGCAAGTATTTCGTACCGCCTGATCGACGTGCAGGACAAGGGCGGCAAGGAGTATGCCTATCGCCTGTCGCTGGCGGCACCGCGGCCGGACTTTTTGCTGCGGTTCTCGCCGGACCAACCGTCGGTCGGCGGCGGCGACTGCGCGGTGCTGAAGATCGAGGCGGTGCGGGCGCGACAACTGCCAAGCCGGATCGAGCTGGAGGTGCGGGGTCTGCCGAAGGGTTCGCCGTGCCGCGGGCGATCCTGCAGCCCGGTCAGCCCGATTGTGTCCTGGCGGTGCCGGTGCCGCCCGGCGCGCTGGCGGCGGCTGCGCGCTGACCGTGGTGGGAACGGCGGAGGTCGACGGCAAAAAGGTGACACGCCAGGCCGTGGCGGCAGAGGAGCTGCAGCAGGCGTTCGCCTACCTGCCACGGCTGCCGACACGCGACTCGGTGCTGGCGGTGAACGGGCCGGCGACGGTGTACACGCTGTCGGTGCCGCCGCCGCCGGGCGGAGTGCTGGAGATCCCGCCCCCGCCGCCGCCCGCCCCGGCACGGTGACGTTGAAGATTCATCGCCAGCCGAACGGTCTGGGCGACATCCATTTCACCAACGCGCTGGGGGCGAAGAATCAGCAGGGCACGCGACCGGGCGCAGATGGTGACGGTGAGCGGCAGCGACGCGGGAGCAGGCCGAGACGACGATCACCCTGACGCCCGTGGCGTGGGTAGATGCCGGGGCAGGTGTACGACATCGTCATCTCCGGGCGGCTCCGCGTCGGCACGGAGGATATCGTGCGGTCCACCGTGATCCCGATCAAGATCGCCGTCCCCCCGAAACCCGCGGCGAAGCGGTAGCGGCACTGGTTGTCACCACGGATGACAGAGCCACGAAGCGTGGTTCTGCGGTGCGAATCTCCAGGCTTGAACGGGGCCAGTCGGTAAGTAACGCCGCATGCCCACGCCAGCGCGGGCATGGCACCCAGCAGTATTCCCATAAGGGCGTCGATGGGGGGTATACCCGGAAGCCGGTTCGCGGTGCCATGGCCACGCTTCGTGGCCATGGGTGCGAGTCCACTTCCGCGGACGGGGCTGGGTGGGGAGTGGCCACATGCACCAAGCAGGCCCCGTATGCCGGTGCCGCTCACTCGATCTCGTCGAACAGGCCGCGGTCGTTGGCGTTCGGCGGGGTCGGGGCAGCCTTGGGCGGCTTGCCGAGTACCTGGTATGCCCGCGGCGTCGCCACCCGACCGCGTGGCGTGCGGACGATGAACTGCTCGCGCAGCAGGTACGGCTCCACCTCGTCGGACAGCGGGTGTCCGACGCCAGGTTCATCGTCGCCGCCAGCGCCTCCACGCCCGTCGGCCCGCCGTCGAACAGGCCGACCAGCGTCTCCAGGTAGCGGCGGTCCTGCCGGTCCAGCCCGTCGCGGTCGACCTCGGCCATGTCCAGCGCCGCCCGCGCCAGGTCGAGCGAGATCTTGCCGTCGGCCTCGCTGGTCGTGTAGTGCCGTGTCCAGCAGAGTCGCGCATTGGCGATCCGGCGTGCCGCGGCCTGCGCCAGCTCCAGCGCCGGTCGTCGCTGATCGGCGTCTTCAGCTTGGCCGCGTTCACCCGCACGATCTGCGCCAGCTCGTCGACCGAGTAGAACTCCAGGTGCTCGTGGACCTTGAAGCGGTCGCGCATCGGCCCCGACAGCATGCCGCTGCGCGTGGTGGCGCCGATCAGGGTGAACCGCTTCAGCCGCATCGAGATCGTCCGCGCGTTTACCCCCTCGCCGAGCACGATGTCGACGCGGTAATCCTCCATCGCCGGATAGATGAACTCTTCCACCACCCGCGGCATGCGGTGGATCTCGTCGATGAACAGCACCGACCCTTCGGTCGCGTTGGTCAGAAACGGCAGCAGGTCGGCCGGCTTTGACAGCGCCGGGCCGCTGGTCATCTGCAGCGACGTGCCCAGCTCGTTGGGCAGCACGGTGGCGAACGTCGTCTTGCCCAGCCCCGGCGGGCCGTCGAACAGGATGTGCGGCAGCGGCTCGTGCAGCTTGCGGCAGGCGTTGAGCACGATCCCCAGCCGCTTCACCACCGCGCCCTGGCCAATCACCTCGCGGAGCAACCGCGGCCGCAGCGCCGCGTCGTACTCGTGCGACTCGTCCGCACCGCCCTGGACCACCGCCTGACGGGCCATGTCCCCACTCCCCCGACTACTTGTTGTAGATCATCAGCAACACCCTCCTCGGCGGAGGCGAACGCCTGGCCAGAGGCGAGCACGCGATCGAGACGGTTACGAGCTTCCATCGGGCTGTGTCCCAGCCGCCATCGCCGCCTGGTAAGCCTCCTCCAGCACATCGCCGCCGACGGTCGCCGTCGCCGCCACCTCCTCGCCGGCGGGCGCCGTCCCCCGGCCGCTTGCCGGCCGGCCGCCAGGGCGTACCGCGTCACCTTGCGCGAGCGGCGACGATCTTCTCCGCCGTCGGCCCGCCGACGCCCGGTAGCGTGGTCAGCCACTTGGCGTCCTGCCGCTGGATGGCGTCGGCCACCTCGCTTGATCGGCCGCCACCGCGCGCCCAGGCGCGCGCGTGCCGATCTTGTCGACGGTGCAAAACAGGTCGAAGAAGTCCAGCTCGGCCTCGCTCAGAAAGCCGATCAGCCGCGGCACCACCTTGCCCTGCATCGGGTTGCCGTCGAAATAGTGCGTGGTGTGAAACGTCAGCTCCTGGCCGACCTTGTTCTGCACCGTCCGGCGGACGAACTCCGGCACCAGCACCTGATACTCGAACCCGCCGACCTGCACACGGACCTCGTCGTCGAGGACGCGATTCAGCACGCCGGTGATGCGGGTTATCATGCGTCGCTCCTCTCGTCACCCGGCCCGCCGGACGTGGTAGTGGCACAGCGCCACCGCCAGAGCATCGGCCACGTCGTGCGGCTCGGGGAGCCGCGGCAGGTTGAACTCGCGCTCGATCGCCCGCTGCATCTGCTCCTTCGACGCCCGTCCGCTGCCCGTCACCGTCTTCTTGATCGCCGTGGCGGCATAGCTGGTGACCGGCACGTCATGCTGGGCCGCCGCCAGCAGCACCACCCCGCGGGCGTGCGCCATCAGGATCGCCGTCCGCGGGTGCTGATAGTGGGCGAACAGCTGCTCCAGCGCCATCGCTGCGGGGTGGAACTGTTCGATCACCTCTACTATACCATCGTACAGGCAGCGGACGCGGACTGCCACGTCGGTTGTGCCGCGCCGCTCGCTGGTGCGAACGATACCGGCCTCACAGACGTGCGGGCCAGCGGGCCGTACCTCGACGACGGCGTACCCGGTGACCTGCAGCCCCGGATCGACGCCGAGGATGCGCAGCGGCGCTTCGTCAGGGGACGCCATGGGTTAGCCGATCCGCCACTCGGTCCCGCCGGGGCGATCCTCCAGGGTGATGCCGACCTCGCCGAGCCGCTGGCGAATCAGGTCGGTCTGGCCGAACAGCGCTTTCCGGACCGGATCGGACTTGTCGGTAATCTTCTTCGCCTCGGTCCGCAGGTTGTTGCGCAGCTCGATGAGCAGCCCCATCAGACCGGCGACCACCTTGTCGTCGCCGCCCAGCGTCGCCTGCGCCGGCGGGGCAAGGAACAGACCGAGGATGCCGCCCAGTTCGCGCAGCACCGCCACGCCGCGGCGGAACTCGGCCACCGCCTCCGGCGCCGGCGAGCCGCTCTCCAGCCCCTTCGCGTCGGCGTGGCGGTTGAGAGTGGTGAGCAGCTCGTAGAGCACGCCGACGGCGCCGCCGGTGTTCAGGTCGTCGTCCATCGATTCGAGGAACGCCTCGCGCAGCCGCGCCACCTCGGTCAAGAACGCGCCCGACGGCGGCGGGGTGAACGGGGCGAGGCGAGTCGGCACCTCCAGCCGATAGGCGTCCTCGCGGGTGATTCGCGTGAACCGCTCGAACAGCCGGTGGAACCCGTCCAGCCCGCGGCGCAGCTCCTGCAGCCGCTCCTCGCTGTACTCGATCGGACTGCGGTAGTGCGTGCCGAGCAGCAAGAGCCGCAGCGTCTCCGGCTCGTGGCGCTTGAACAGCTCGCTGACGACGATCTCGTTGCCGAGCGACTTGGACATCTTGACCGCCTCGCCGCCGCCACCGTCGACGGCGTCCTTGATCTTGCTCGCCTGCGAACGGATGCGCATCAGCCCGTTGTGCATCCAGTAGCGGACGAACGGCTGGCCGGAGTACGACTCCGACTGCGCCAGCTCGTTTTCGTGATGCGGGAAGGTGAGGTCGAGACCGCCGCCGTGGATGTCGAGGGTGACGCCGAGTAACTTCATACTCATGGCGGTGCATTCGATGTGCCAGCCGGGGCGGCCCGGTCCCCACGGGCTGTCCCACGCCGGTTCGTTCGGCTTGGCCGCCTTCCACAAGGCGAAGTCGCCGGGGTTGCGCTTCTTGTCGCTCACCTCGATGCGGGCGCCGGCCGCCATCTGCTCCGGGTCGCGATTGCACAGCTTGCCGTAGTCCTCGTCGCTGGCGATGTCGAAGTAGACGTCGCCGCCGGCCGGATAGGCGAAGCCGCGATCGATCAGCCCGGCGATGACGCCGATGATCTCATTCATGTAGCCGCTGACACGCGGCATGTGGTCGATGCCGGTCACCCCGAGCCGGTGCAGGTTGGTCACATAATCCTTCGTCACCCGCTCGGCCAGCTCGGCGACGGTGATGTTTTCCTTCGCTGCCTGGTGGATCAGCTTGTCGTCCACGTCGGTGATGTTGACGACGAACGTGACCTTGTAGCCGAGGTAGGTCAGATAGCGTTTGACGGCGTCGAAGATGACCGGGCCGACCATGTGACCGACGTGGCTCGGCTTGTAGACCGTCGGGCCGCACACGTACATGCCGACCTTGCCCGGCTCGACGGTGCGAAACTCCTCCTTGGTCCGGGTCAGGGTGTTGTAGACGCGCAGGGCCATGCTGATTCCTTCACGAATGAGAGGGGTCATTGCGGTCGATCAACGCCACCACCTGACAGGCGAGCGCCTCGCCGCGGCCGATGTGGCCGACGCGCTCGCCGGTCTTGGCCTTGACGTTGACGGCGTCGAGCGGCAGCCCGAGCAGGTCGGCCAGCGAGGCGCGGATGGCCGCCTTGACCGGGCCGAGCTTCGGCTCCTGGGCGAAGACGATGACATCGACGTTGACCGGCCGCCAGCCGGCCTGGTTCAGCCGGGCGAGCGTTTCCGTCAGGAAGCGGCGCGAGTCGGCGCCGTGCCAGCGCGGGTCGGTGTCGGGGTAGGCGTCGCCGATGTCGCCCAGCGCGGCGGCGCCGAGCAGGGCGTCGGTCAGGGCGTGCAGGACGATGTCGGCGTCGCTGTGCCCGACCAGCCCGCGCGGGTGCTCGATGCGGACACCGCCAAGAATGAGCGGGCGGCCCGCTTCGAGCCGATGCGTGTCGTGTCCGATACCCACGCGCATGCCGGCGTGCTCCTGAGGTTCGGGGACGTACCGCCCGATTCTACCCGCCGGCCGGTCGCGCCGACAATGCGGGCTGGGCCACGGCGAACGGTCAGGCGGCTGGGGCGGCTGCGGTGGACTTGGGCAGCGGCGGCGGGGATGATGGAGAAGCGGCCAGTCCCGCCACGGCACGACAGGGGGCGACGATGGACGAACGGACGCGGTTGTTCTTCTGGCTGCTCGGCGGCGAGGGGGTGTTCGCGCTGCTGGGCGGGCTGTTCGGCGGCGTCACCGGCTTCGTCCACGGCCGCGACGGGCGCGTCGCCGGCACTCCGGTCGGGCAGGGGGTGGCGCGGGCGTTTGCGCGGCTGGCGGAGACGTCCGCCGGGCTGTCGACGGCGGTCCGCGGCACGCTGTCCGGTGCCGCCGACGGGCTGGTGTTCGGGCTGTTCGCCGGCACCCTGGTCGGACTGGTGGCGGCGTGGCACGGGCCGGACGGCTGGGTGGTGTTTCGGCCGGTGGTGCTGACCGGGCTGTTCCTGGTGGCGACGGCGCTGGCGCTGGGCGGCTTTGCCGCAGTGGTCAGGATGGTGGGGGTACGG
>JAXMAU010000072.1:0-26162 GCA_046350215.1 Gemmataceae bacterium
GACCACGCGGTACAGATCTATGGCGGACGCGGCTGGTCGACCCTTTACCGCGTCGGCCGGCACCTGATGGACGTGCGCGTCTGTCGCATCTACGAAGGGACGGACGAGATCCTCAAGCTCAAGGTGGCCGCCGCGCTGCTCGGCAAGGAGTACGAGGCGTTCAAATGAGATCTGTAAACGGGACGACGGGCCGAATCTCCTTCGACCCGTCGTCCCGTGCTCGTCCTCATCGGCCGCCTCAATAGCGGAACTCGACGCCGAAGGTCAGTCCCTGCGCCCAGTAGTCGGTGTCCTTGAACAGCACCGCCGGATGGGGCGAGGAAACCGGCTGCGTTCCCGCCGGCCGGGCGAAGTTGGGGATGCGCGTGATGTCCAGGTTCGGGTCGATCTGGTCGCCCGGCCGCACCACGCTGCTCCAGTACAGGAAGTTGTAGCCGACCGACAGACGAAGGTTTTCGGCCACGTCATAGCCGACGCTGATGCCGACTTCCGGTACGACCGAGAACTGATTCCGCGAGTACGTCCCGATGTTGCTGTTCAGAGCGTACAGTCCACCCGGAAGCGGTTCGACCTTCGGGGTGCCCGGCGGAAACTGCTGCGACCCGTTGATGCTCAAGGTCTGGTGAGTGACACCCACCGCCAGCTTCGCCCGCCCGTCCAGTGTCACCCGGCCGAATTGCCATGCCCCCTGAATACCGACCTGCGCCCCATAGAACTGATTGTGGGTGGCGAACACGTCCTCGATGCGAACCAGGTTGCCATTGAAGGGCAGCGGGGTCGCCGGATCGGTCTGCACGTTCTCGACGATACTCAGGCTCTCGCGCAGGTCGAGGTAGCGGACCCCGGCGAGGACGTCGACGCGGTAGTCACAACCGCAGCACCACTTCTTCAGGTGGTTCGCCTCGATGCCCCATAGTTCAGACGGGGAGTGGACCTGGACATTGCCGGTCGACAAGCCGGGGAAGGCGACCCGCTCGACGGATTGCTGCCCGGCGTTGACGTTGAAGAACGGACGAGTCACAACCGAGTTGAACGCCGAGCTGGCGCCGAAGTTGCTCGATCGCGGGCCGAGGAAGAAGCCGGACACTTCGACCGCCCGTTGCCCGCACTCGTCATAGACGTAACCGAGGGTGAACCGCCCTCCCGAGAACGGGTTGCGGTCCAGCTGTCCATCGAACAGAACCACCGTGTCGGCCCGGCCGAGCGAACCGGCCGGCGGGATCACGCCGGTCAGAGGGCTGCCGGTAGTAACCAACGGGATGGGGGTCTTGTCGTTCTTCGTCCACCATAAGAGGTACTCGGCACGCCCATACCAGCTGGCCGGGGTGTCGACGGTCGAGAGGTATTCGTGGCCCCCTTCGGGCGCCGGGGCGGGAGGCGTGACCGGGAAGGTGCCCTGCCAGTTCTTGAGCGGTTCGACCTCCGGTTTCCCGGCGGGCATCTGCAGCTCGGGCGGCGGCTTCGTCGTCGCCGGCAGGAACGCCGGCGGGTTGTACCTCGCCGGAATGGCGGCCTGGGGCGGGGGCACCCGGTCGGAGGCGAACTCCGTGCCCTGGTGGTCGTCCGCCTCGGCAAGCGAGGCCGGGAGCTGGGTGGGATGCGGCCCGCTCACGGCGATGATGGCCCCGGCCGGGGGCACCGCCGCGATCGGCTCGACCCCGCTCCCGGTTGCCGTGCTCGCGACCGCGTCGTTTCGATACGCGGTCGGAAACGGGCGGGGCGCCAGGTCCGGCCCGTCGGCGGCGGTCATCGGCCGGCCGAGCGACGCTCGCGGGTAGTCCCTGGAGACAGCGCGAACCGTCGGCCGCGGCGCGACCGCCCGCGCCACCGGCCGCCAGGTGGTCTGCTGGGCTTGCAAACCTGACACCAGCCCGCCCAGCCCCAGAGCGACGGTTCCGACCCAGACACGCCTCTTCATGTCCGCACTCCCCGAACAGGACCCGCAATGCAACCGCCCTCGGTTGAGCCTGCTCCCGGTTCGCCGAGCACCCGGCTGCTTCCCCGACCGGCACTGTCCGTGCTATCCTCCTTTTTCGGCCAGCGTACCCGGTCGACAAAAGGGATTTGTCCGGCAAATACGGTCGGTCCGGCAGAATCGGTCCGGCCGGCACTCCTGCCAGCCCCGCCTCGGTGCCCCCAGTTGGGCTTTCCGCCGCCAGCAGAAGGTGCTATTACCAGGCCACAGAACGAGACCATCTGGGACCAAACAGCCCGCCGTCCGGACAGAAGCAGAGGAGATTCAGGAAAGGAGTCCGGGGTATGGACGCTCCCCCGCTCAACCGTCGATTGCCCATTCATTCTTTCGTCGCCGTGTTCGCGCTCGCGCTCCCCATCGGGATCTGTTTCGGGGAGGAGGGGGAAAGAACCGACACCAGGGCGGTAGACCGCCCGGTTCGGATGACTCCGTCCGACCTGGTGACGGAGGAAGAACAGGGAGGTGGTAACCCGTCGGCCGTGGTGCCAGGGCTGGTGCGGAAGGCCCACCCGCTCGTGACCAACCTGCTCATTTCTCCGTACCAGACGACCAAGCAGCGGACGCCCGTCATCCCGGTGGTAGCTGCGGAGAAGAAGCAGCCGCCGGCCTACACGCCGCCGCCGCTGGTGGTCAAGCCGCCGATCGCGCCGGCGCAGTATCCCAAGCCGCCGGGCGAGAATCCCGGACCGGGACCGAAGGGTGCCCCGGAACCGGGCAGCCTCGCCGCCGGGTTGGTGGGCGGATCGCTCATGCTCGCAGCGTGGTGGCGGGAACGGCGGCGTCGCCATCGAAAGGGTGCCGCATCGGAAGCCAGTGCGGTCGAAGGCGAACCGGAGCCAGGCCTGGCTTGATCGGACTGGACAGGACAATAACAGCAGGCGGAGGAACGTTGTCGTTCCCCCGCCTGCGTCCTTTTCCGACGATTACTTGGTGGTGGTCGGTCGCGGAACGGTCGCCGTGTTCGGCCGGGCCCGCCCCGTGTTCCGCCCCGGCGGCGGCAGGTAGGCGGGGCGGTTCTGGCTTTGCGGCACGTTCATGTCGTTGAAGTAGCCCATCCGATTGTTGAAAAAGCTGCCGGTGTTGTTCAGGGCGGGGCGCGTTCCGCTCGTCACCGGGGCGCCCTGGTTGTTCTGCTCTTCTTCCAGTATCCGGTCGCGGGCAGTCAGGTCGTTGATGTCGCCGCGAAACTCGGCGGCGTTCGACCGCCGCTGGAACTCGGACCGGGTGCCGAGGTAGTAGTCGATGCCGGAGTTCGTCCCGCGGAAAATGTTCAGGTAGGGGCTGAGGTTGTTCCGGTATCCCGGGCCATAGTTCGGCACATTGTACCGGCCGTACTGGGCCGACGCCGTGCCGGTCGTCAACCCCCACACCGCCAGGAGCGCCGGAAGCAGTCGTTTCAGGGACATCGGTCAACCTCCACGGCGGGGACCCGGATTCCCGGCGACCTACATACTTCCATTCTATGTCCCCTGGCCCGGCGAACACCTTGTATTCGCCGGGCCGGGGTCTGAAGAGGTTAGCGGCCGATACCGCCGCCCTGGTTACCCTTGATGGCGTTGACAGTGGTCGCCCCGAGCAGAGTGATGCCGAACAAGCGCTCGATCGGGGAGATGATCTTGGCCAGGTTGCTGTCGACGCGGATGCGGACGTCGGAGTTCACATAGATCCGGTCGCCGGGGAACAGCTGGAAGTTGGTGCCGCCCTTGCCGCCCTGGGTGACGCGACACCAGTCGACCGGCAGGATGACCGGCTGGTCGCAGCCGGGCGTCGCCCGCGCTACCCAGATGTGCTTTTTCGACGCGACCACCGGCAGCCCCTGGATCTGGCTGATGGCGTCGAGCACCGTCTCGTTGCCGGTGATCGGGATCCGCACCACCGTCTCGCCGTAGCCGCCGCCGTCGGCGATCACGTAGTACCACTTGCTATTGTACGCCATGACGTCGACCTTCAAACCTTCCCACAGATCCTGCGGCTTGGCCTTCGGCTGCCGCTCGCGGATCTTCTCGACGATCTGCATCTTGGCCTGCTCGATCGTCATGCCGGCGACGAACACCGAGCCGTAAGATCCCAGGCCGACGGTGCCGTCAGGGCGCACCAGATGCGGGCCGGTGATCGGCTGGTTCGGGTCGCCAATGTCCTTGCTGCCCTCGATTTGCAGGATGTCCGGCGGCTCGATGATGTACGACGACAGGGCGCGCTTCTGGAACTCGCGCGGCGCCTCGGCGGGGTGCGTGATGACCGGCGCCGGGATGGCCGGATAGGCGGCATCCCGTTTGCCGTTGGCCACTTCACGCGGCGCCGGCAGCGTTTCGTGATCCTTTGTCCCGTTGCCGTTACGCCCGCGGCCGCGGCTGGAGCCGTTTTTCGGACTGTCCTTCGCAGGCGGGTCGATCTTTTCCGGATCGGCGGCCACCAGCGGCACCGGCAACGGCTGGAGCGACGGCTCGACCGGCGCAACCGGCGGAGCGGCATTGCTGGCCATTTGCGGTTTTTCGAGCGACACCACCGGGCTGAGGGTGATCTCGTGGAGCGGACGCATCTCCGCGCTGACCTGCTGGACGGCGTTGGTGGCGTCCGGCATCACCGGGGCAGCCAGCGGGACAGGCCGCAGGACCACCGCGACCGGGGTCGACGCCCCGGAAGAGGCAGCGTCGCGCAGCGGGCGAGACGGGGAATACCTCCCACTCGGCCGCCACACCACCCCGCCGGCGGAGCTGGCGACACCAGCCGCCGGGGTTTCCGCCCCGCCCGGCGCGCAGTTGGCGCATCGCATGCTCGACCGGCACCCGGACCCGGCCAGACACAGGCCCAGCAGCGCGGCCACTCCGGCCAGTAGCTTTCCTCGGCGTTTGACGGCCATGATCCTGCTACCTCGATCTGTGATCCATCACGTCGGCGCGTCGAGCCGATGGCGGATTGTCCCGCCACCTGCCCCTCGTCGGCCGACCGGGAACGTCCTGCTCCTCGACCGTCTCGCGGACAGGAAGGCCTACACGGTCCATCCCGTCCGCTTTATCGGTAACGGCTGTGCTCCCGGCTTACCCGCGCTCCGCCGATTCCCCGTCCCCGGAGTATCTCCCCCATGTCTCGTCGTCACAACCGGCACAGCTTGGCACGGCTCACCCGGCGGAAAAGTCCGCAACCGTCAGGTTGACTGCGGCTTGCGGCCGACTTCCGCCACCCCGACCGATTCCCCCCGGTCGGGCCGCCCTGCCGCGCCGAACATGTCTTGACCCTCCCGCGCGATCGGCATTAAGATCCCTTCTCTCTCAGGGCTACCCGCGGTCCGCCCCCCCGGGCACGCCAAACGGTTCCCGGCGGCCGCCGCCGGACCGTGGCTGAGAGGCCGATCGAGACTCGAGACGCCGGCGGAGCCGCGTCGGACTCGGTCGGGGCCGACCTCCTGGTCGCCGACGGACGTCGCCCCTTCCGCCGCACCCGGCGAGCTGCTCACGGAAAGGATGCCATGACCACCCAAGCTGTTCCCACCAGTCCCGACCGTTCGTTCCGCCTCGCCCCGCTGTTCGTCTTTCTGGTTCCGGCCCTCTGCCTGGCCTGGGCCTACTGGCCGACGTTCGTCGAGCTGACCGCCACCTGGTCGCACAACCCGCAATATCAGCACGGCTTCATGGTGCCGCTGTTTGCCGCCTTTCTGCTTTACCATCGCCGCGATCGGCTGGACGCTTCGGCGCTGCGGCCGAGTCTGTGGGGCGTTCTGCCGCTGGCGCTCGGGCTGACGCTGCGGCTGGTCGGCGCCTATCGCTTCTACGTCAGCCTTGATCCGATCTCGCTGGTTCCGTGCGTGGCCGGGCTGGTGCTGCTGGTCGGCGGCTGGGCAGCGTGGCGGTGGGCGTGGCCGGCGGTGCTGTTCCTCGGATTCATGATTCCGCTGCCGTGGTTCTTGTCGGTGGCCATGTCCGGCACCCTGCAGTGGATCGCCACCCTGGCGAGCACCTTCATCCTGCAGACGCTCGGCATGCCGGCGCTGGCCGAAGGCAACGTTATCCTCATCAACGAACATCAGATCGGCGTCGTCGAGGCGTGCAGCGGCCTCCGCATGCTGGTCGTCTTCTTCGCCCTGGCGACGGCGGTGGTGATGGTGACCGCCCGCCCGTGGCTCGACAAGCTGGTCATTCTCGCCAGCGCCGTTCCGATCGCCCTGGTGTCGAACATCCTCCGCATCACCGCCACCGGGATGATGTACGAGATGGGTTACGGCGAGAATTTCATTCACATCTTTCACGACGTGGCCGGCTATTTCATGATGCCGCTTGCCCTGGGCATGCTGTGGGTCGAGGTCAAGCTGCTGGCCGCCCTGGTGATCGAGGCGCGGTCCGGCCGACGCGAACGCCGTACACCCCGGCCCGCCGCACCCCGGCCCGTCCGCGTCCGGCGGCGGCAAGCCGCGACAGCCAGGCGACCCGTCCGGCGGCCCCCGAGGCGGTCGACGCCCCGGTATCCGTCGAGCAAACCGTCCAGAACCGCTGAGCGGAGGCGTCCGGCCTCCGGCAGCAGACGACTCGGCCCGGCGAAGGATCGCCGGGCGGGTCCACGCCCCCGCTGTGTCCGCACCGTTTGACCCCAGGGAGACTCCGCCGTGATGCCGCATGATGCTGGCCTGCCCGAGCCGTCCGGCCACCTGCCCTCGTCGCACCCCCGGCCGGTCCACCCGATCGCCGGTCGGATCGAGTCGCCGCCCGCGCCCCGCACCCCGCCGCCCGCGCCGCCGCTGCCGTCCGGCCCGTCCGCCCTGTCGGCGGCGCCCGACATGATGTCGCTCTTGCTCGCCCTTCGCCATCGCTGGGTGAGCGCCGTCCTGCTCTGCGCCACCCTCGGTGCCGGCGTGTTCGTCGGCATGTGGTATCTGCTCACCCCGAAGAACGTCGCCTTCGCCCAGATCAAGGTGGCCTACTACGACCCGCGGATGTGGGGCGACCGGATCGAGGGCAACCAGGGCGACTTCAAGACCTACCTGCAGACGACCGCCGGCGAGATCATGTCGCGGCGGGTCATCTCCGCGGCGCTGAAACGCGACGAGGTCAAACGGGTCAGCCTGGACTACGGCGATATCGACCCAGCGCAGGCCGTGGCCGACGACCTCAAGGTCGAGTTCAAGAACGATTCCGAGCTTCTAACGCTTCTCTTTACCCACAACGACCCGACCACCGCCACCACCGTCGCCAACGCCATCAAAGAGGCGTACATGGAGGACATCGTCTACGCCAAGCGGAACGACCGGGCGCGGAAGGTGACCGAGTTGGAGAAGGTGTACGGCGAGGCGGTCGAGAGCCTGAAGACCAAGAAGGACAACCTCAAAAAAGTCGCGCAGAACCTCGGCACCACCGACCCGAGCCTGTGGCGCGAACAGCGCCTGGAGCTGGTGACCGCACTGCGCGATGCCAAGCAGCAGCATGTTCAGATCGGCTTCAAGTTGGTCGAGTCTCGCGCCGCGCTCGATTCGTTCGACCTGAAGGTGAAGGCGGCTCGCAAGGTGACGCCGGACGGGGCCGCCCCGGCGGCTGACGAGGACGACCCGAAGGCGGTCGAGGCCGACGCCATCCGCCAGGCGCGCGACGCCGACCAGGAGGCCCGGCAAATCCGCGACCGCATCGAGCGGCTCGAAGACATCATCGCCGACTACGACCGCAAGGGGTTCCGGCCAGACTACATCGCGGTGGTGAACGTGCGGCAGAAGCTGGACAGCTACCGGCGCCAGCTGGACCGCCGGCACCAGTCGATCGCCAGCCGGGTGAAGGGGTCGCTGGCCCTCAAGAAGAAGCCGGCGCCGACCGGCCCGACGGGCACCACCATCATCGAGGATCCGGCGGTCATCCGCACCGGGCTGGTGAAGCAAGTCGAGTCGCTGGCGGCGCTGGAGGAGAAGCTGCGGCAGGACATCAAGGAGCTGTCGACGCAGGCGTCGAAGACGCCGGTGCTGGCGGCCGAGTACGAACAGCTGGCCGACGAGATTCGCCGCGACGAGCGGATCATCGAGGAGATCGGCGGGCGGCTGGAGCGGGAGCGCGTCGAGCTGCGAGCTGCCTCGCGCATCTCGCGGTTCCAGGACGCCGAGCTGATGAAGAAGGACGCCAAGAAGCAGATCCTGGCCGCCGGCGTGTCGCCGCTGGCCATCGCCTTCGGGGTGTGCATGGCGCTGTCGTGGCTGGAGTTCCGCAAGCGGCGCGTGCGCACCGCCAGCGAGATCAGCCGCGGGCTGGGCATCCGCGTGGTCGGGGCCATTCCGAAGGCGCCGCACCTGGAGCGGCAGCTGGTGGCTGCCGGTGGCGAGAGCGACCTGGAAGGCACGCCGGTGATGGAGTCGATCGACGCCATCCGCACCCGGCTGCTCCACGAGTCGGCCGCCCGGTCGACCCGGCTGGTGATGGTGACCAGCGCCGGCGCCGGCGAGGGCAAGACGACGCTGGCCAGCGCCCTCGCCACCAGCCTGGCCCGCGCCGGCCGCAAGACCCTGCTGCTCGACGGCGACCTGCGCCGACCGACGCTGCACGAACTGTTCGAGGTGGCGATGCAGCCGGGGTTCAGCGAGGTGCTGCTCGGCGAGATCGAGGTGACGGAAGCGGCCCAGGAGTCGATGCAGGAAAACCTGTGGCTGCTGCCGGCCGGCCAGTGGGACCGCGAGGTGCTCTCCGCCCTGGCCCGCGACGGCCTGGAAGGGCTGTTCGACAAGCTGTCGCAGGAGTTCGACTTCATCGTCATCGACTCGCACCCGGTGCTGTCGGCCAATGACTCCTTGCTCATCGGTCGTCAGGTCGATGCGGTCATTCTGTCGGTTCTCCGCGAGGTGAGCCAGATGCCGCGGGTGTTCGCGGCGCAGCAGCAACTGAGCGCCGTCGGCGTGCGCATCCTCGGCGCCGTGGTGAGTGGGGCCGACCCGGAGGAGGCGTTTGCCGCTCCGGCCGGCGTCGCCGTCGGCGTGTGATCGAAGCCCGGACCCGCATCCACTCGTGTGAGACTCTACCAAGGAGGGTTGAACCATGCTTCGCTGGCTGTGCTCGCTGACCGCCGCCTGTGCCCTGCTCGTCACCGGCATCGTCCACGGCTACTGGAGCGACCGCTGGTCGTCCGACAGCCAGGTGGACGCCGCCGCCGCCCTGCTGACCGACATTCCACAGGTGATCGGCGACTGGGAGGGCGAGGACATGGAGGTGAAGCCGGGGCAGGCCGGCGCCGGCGTCGCCGGCTGCCTGCAGCGGACCTACCGCAACCGGCGCCTTGGCACGTCGGTGGTGGTGTTCCTGGTGAACGGCCGACCCGGCCCGGTGTCGATCCACACCCCGGAGGCGTGCTACGGCGCGTCCGGGTTCGTGGTCGGCAAGAAGGACGCAGTTCGGCTGGACAAACCGGAGGAAGCAGCGAAATTCTGGACGTCCGACGCGGTGCGGACGCAGGTCGCCGAGGTGTCGCGGCAGCGGCTGTACTGGGCGTGGAACGGCGGCGACGGCTGGAAGGCGGCCGCCGACGCCCGCGCCGAGTTCCCCCGCGGTCGCTGCCGGGTGCTGCACAAGCTCTACGTCCTACGTGCCCTGACCGGCAGCGGCCCGCAGCAGCGCGACAAGGACGAGCCGTGTGTCGTCTTTCTGAACACCCTGTTGCCGGTGCTGGAGCAGACGCTGTTCCGCCACGCCGGCTGATCGGCGGTGGCCGCCCTCTCCCGGATCAGGACGACCGGGACCGGCCACCACCCGCACGACGACGGAGACGATTTCTCTCCCGCATGGAGGCGAACCTTGGCGATGCAGATCAACCCCCCGCTGACCGACGCTCCTGGCACCACCACGGTCGAGCCTGCCCCCACGTCGCACGCTCGGCCGCGGCGGACGGTCTCCGTGGCGAGCCGCACAACGGTGCAGCCGGCCCATCACCGCTGGTACGTCCGCAGCAAGGTGGCGTTCGACTTCGTGCTGGCGTGCCTGCTGGCTGTCCCGGCGGTGCCGCTGGTGCTGCTGGCGGCGCTGCTGGTGCGGCTCACCTCACGCGGGCCGGCGTTCTACACCCAGACGCGGGTCGGGCTGAACGGCAAGCCGTTCACGATCATCAAGCTGCGGAGCATGGTCCACAACTGTGAGTCGCTCACCGGCCCGCGCTGGTCGATGCCGGGCGACCCGCGGATCACGCCGATCGGCTGGTTCCTCCGCGCCAGCCACATCGACGAGCTGCCCCAGCTGCTCAACGTCCTCCGCGGCGAGATGAGCCTGGTCGGTCCGCGGCCGGAGCGGCCGGAGTTCGTGCCGGAGCTGGAACGAGCGCTGCCGACCTATCGCCAGCGGCTGAACGTCCGGCCGGGGGTGACCGGACTGGCCCAGGTGCAGCTGGCGCCGGACACCGACCTGGAGAGCGTTCGCCGCAAGCTGACGCACGACCTGTACTACGTCCGCCACGTCAGCCCGTGGCTGGACGTCAAGCTGATCTTCGGCACCGCCTTCTACGCCGCTGGCGTGCCGGCCGGCGTGCTGGCGCGGGTGCTCGGGCTGCCCGCCGGCGCCGAGATCGAGCGGGCGACGCGCGACCTGGTGCCGGACGCCGTGCCGCACCGCAACCGTCTCAGCGCCTGACTGCCTTGCGACCCGGGCGGAGCGGGCAAACGGCTCGCTCCGCCAGGTGTCTCTCGGCCACGCACCACGTTCGACCACCGCGGAGACCGGGTATGACCTCGCTGCTGAACACCGCCGCCCCCGTCGGACAGGCCCGTGACTCACGGGCGGCTGTCCGTCCGTTCGTTTCGGTGATCGTGCCGGTACGCAACGAGCAAGCGTTCATCGCCGACACCCTCGGTCAGCTGTTTCGCCAGGACTACCCCACCGATCGGTTCGAGGTGCTGGTCGCCGACGGCCGGTCGACCGACCGTACCCGCGAGGTGATCGCCGACTTCCAGCGCCATCATCCGAATTTGCGCTTACTCGACAACCCGCGCTGCTGGTCGAGCGCCGGCCGCAACGCCGCGGTCCACGCCGCCCGCGGGTCGATCGTGCTGCTGGTCGACGGCCATTGTGAGATCGACAATCCGCGCTACCTGCACGACCTGGCGGAAGCGTTCGAGCGCAGCGGCGCCGATTGCGTCGGCCGGCCGCAGCCGCTCGACGTGACCGGGGCGACCGCTCTGCAGCGCGCCGTCGCCGCCGCCCGCTCGTGCCGGCTGGGACACCATCCGGCGTCGCACATCTACTCCGACCGCGAAGGGTTCGTCGCCCCCGACAGCGTTGCCGTCGCTTATCGTCGCGACGTGTTCGAGCGGATCGGCTTTTCGACGAGTCGTTCGACGCCTGCGAGGACGTCGAGTTCAACCACCGCATTCGCCGGGCCGGCATGACCTGTTTCTTCACCCCAAGTGGCGCGTCCGCTATCACCCGCGCGACACACTGCCCAAGCTGTTCCGCCAGATGGTCCGCTACGGCGCGCGGCCGGGTGCGGCTGCTGCGCAAGCACCGCGACACCTTCTCGCTCCCCGGCTACATCCCCGCCGCGTTCCTCGCCGGCGTTGTGCTCGGCCCGCTGTTCGCCGCGCTCTGGGGCGTGCTGTGGCTCGTCTACCTGGGGACGCTCGGACTGTACGCCGCGCTGCTGCTGGCGACCGGCCTGAAGCTGGCGGTGCAGCAGCGTGAAGCGACCTTCCCCGTCCTGGTGCCGCTGGTGCTGGCGACGGTACATCTCGGCGCCGGCTGGGGGATCTGCTGGGAGGCGTTGCGCGGCGCCGCTCGCCCGGCCGCCGGTTGATTTCGCTCGTTCCGTCCAGGTGAAAGGATGCACCGTGACGAACATACTGTCTTTTACCGCCCCGACCGATCACACGGCCGAGCAGCAGGACGCTGACCGCGGCAGCCGGGTGATCAACGCTCTGACGATCGATGTCGAGGACTACTATCACGTCTCCGGGTTCGAGTCGGTGATCGATCGCCGTTCGTGGGATCGGTTCGAGTCGCGCGTTGTCGCCAGCACCGAGAAGATTCTCGCCCTGCTCGATGATGCTGGGGTCCATGGCACCTTCTTCGTGCTCGGCTGGGTCGCCGAACGCCACCCGCGGCTGGTCCGCGCCATTCACGCCGGCGGGCACGAGATCGGCAGCCACAGCTACGCCCACCGGCTGATCTACCAGCAGACGCCGGCCGAGTTCCGCGCCGACCTCCGCCGCAGCCTCGCCATCCTCGAAGACATCACTGGCGAACCAGTAACGGCTTACCGGGCGCCGAGTTTCTCGGTGACCGCTGATTCGCTGTGGGCGCTGGACATCCTGGCCGAGGAGGGGATTCGGCTCGATTCGAGCATCTACCCGACGCACCACGACCGCTATGGCATCGCCGGCAGCCCGCTCACGCCGCACCGGATCGAGACGACCGCCGGGCCGCTGTGGGAGTTTCCTCCGCCGGTGTGCCGGCTGCTCGGCTATCCGCTCCCGGTCGGCGGCGGCGGTTACTTCCGCCTCTACCCGTACCCGCTGACCCGGTTCGGCCTGCGGCAGATCAACGCCGAGAGACGGCCGTTCTCGGCGTACTTCCACCCGTGGGAGTTCGACCCCGACCAGCCGCGCATCGGCGCCGCCTGGAGCCGCCGGTTCCGCCACTACGTCAGCCTGCGGCACACCGAGGGGCGCCTGGCCCGGCTGCTCCGCGACTTCGCGTTCGGCACGCTGTCGGAGGCGCTGACGTCGTATCTGCCCGAGGCGGCCGACACCCTCGCTCCGCCCGTCCCGGCGCGCCGCGCCGCCTGAACACCGGAGAGACACCATGAACACCGCACCTGTCGCCACCCTTCGCCCGCCTGCAACTCGCACCGACGATTCGCCCCGCCTGCGGGTGGTGCTGATCGACGAGGAGTTGCCCTACCCCGCCACCTCGGGCAAGCGGATTCGCACGCTCAACCTCGTGCAGCGGCTGGCGGCACGCCACCAGCTGACCTACGTCTGTCACCGCAACGCCGATCCGGCCGAGCTGCAGGCCGCCGAGGCGCACTTTGCGGCACTGGGGGTTCGCACCGTCGTGGTCGAGCGGGCGGTGCCGCCGCGGTCGGGAGTGGGGTTCTACGCCCGGCTGGCGGCCAACCTGCTGTCGCGGCTGCCGTACAGCGTGGCATCGCACACCAGCCCGGCGCTGACCGCGGCTCTCCGCCAGCTGCAGCAGACCGAGCCAGTCGACCTGTGGCACTGCGAGTGGTCGCCCTACGCCGAGGCGATTCGCACACTGCCTGGCCGGCGCGTGGTGATGGCGCACAATGTCGAGTCGGTCATCTGGCAGCGGTACTACGAGACGGAGGCGAACCGGCTGAAGCGCTGGTACATCGGCCGCCAGTGGCGGAAGTTTCACGCCTTCGAGCGTGATGTCCTGTCAACGGCTGACCTGACCGTCGCCGTCAGCACGATCGACGCCGAGCGGTTCCGCACCGACCTGTCGGTGCCGCGGGTGGCAGTGGTCGACAACGGCGTCGACACCCGGTACTTCCACCCTTCCGACACCGAACGCGACCCGGCCACGCTGCTGTTCCTCGGCAGCCTCGACTGGCGGCCGAACCTCGACGCGGTGCAGCAGCTGTTCGGCACGATCTTCCCCGCCGTGCGGGCGCAGGTGCCCGAAGCGCGGCTGCTGCTGGTCGGACGCAACCCGCCGGAGTGGGTGCGCAAGGCGGCCAGCGAGACGGCCGGCGTCGAGCTGCACGCCAGCGTGCCGGACGTGCGGCCGTTCCTGCAGCGCTCGACGCTGATGGTGGTGCCGCTGCGGATCGGCGGCGGATCGCGGCTGAAAATCCTCGAAAGCCTGTCGGCGGGTCTGCCGGTGGTGTCCACGCGCGTCGGCGCCGAGGGGCTGCACCTGCAGCCGGGACAGCACCTCGACGTGGTCGACGACGTCGCCGGCATGGCCGACGCCGTCACGGCAGCGCTGGCCGACCCGCTGCGGACGCGCGAGCAGGCATTCGCCGGCCGCGAACAGGTGCTGGCGCTCTACGACTGGGACGTGCTGGCCGAGCGGCTCGACCGGCTGTGGCGGCGGTGTGCGGCGGGGGCGGACATCCAGGGAGAAAATCGATCATGAATATCGTTCATCTCACCGCGTCGACGTTCCACGGCGGGCCGGAGCGGCAGATGCTCGGGCTGGCGCGGCACCTCCGCGAGTACGCCCGCACCATCTTCCTGTCGTTCCCCGAGCACGGCCGCTGCCGTGCCTTTCTGGCCGCCGTCCGCCAGCAGGGGTTCGAGGCGGTGGCGCTGACGAAGGACACGCCGCACTTCCGCGCGTCGGTCCGCGAGATCACCGAGCGGCTGAAGGCGGCCGAGGCCGACGTGCTGCTCTGTCACGGGTACAAGGCGAACCTGCTCGGCCGGATGGCGGCGCGGCGGTGCGGCATCCCGGCGGTGGCGGTTTCGCGCGGCTGGACCGGCGAGAGCTTCCGGGTGCGCCTCTACGAGCGGCTTGACCGCTTCCACCTGCGCTTCATGGACCGCGTGGTCGCCGTCTCCGAGGCGCAGGCCGACAAGGTCTGCAAAACGGGCGTGCGCCCGGACCGCGTGCGCGTCATCTGCAACGCCATCGACCCCGACCGTTTCCTCGACCCGGACCCGCGTTACCGGGCCAAGCTGGAGCGCTACTTCCGCCACCCGCCGTCGCGGATCGTGGTGGCCGCGGGCCGGCTCAGCCCGGAGAAGGGGTTCGACGTCCTCATCAGCGCCGCGGCCCGCGTGCTGGAGGCGGTGGAGGACGTCGGCTTCGTGATCTTCGGCCACGGCGACCTGAAGCCGGCGCTGTTGCAGCAGATCGCCATGCTCGGGCTGCACGGCCACGTCGTCCTCGGCGGGTTCCGTAACGACCTCGACCGTTTCATTCCCCAGGCCGACCTGTTCGTGTTGCCGTCGTACACCGAGGGGCTGCCGAACGTGGTGCTGGAGGCGTGCGCCGCCGGCGTGCCGGTGGTGGCGACCGACGTCGGCGGGACGCCGGAGATCATCGACGACGGCACCAGCGGACTGCTCGTCCCGCCCGGCGACCCGGACACGCTGGCCGACCGGCTGCTCGAAGCGCTGGAGTGCGAGGACCACCTGCGCGACCTCGGGTTCAACGGCCGGCAGCGCGTGCTGGAGCAGTTCTCGTTCTCGGCCCAGGTGGACCGCTATCTCGAGCTGTTCAACGAGTTGCTGCCGGCAGGTGCGGACGACAAGGCAGCGGCGGACGCCGCGGAACACCTGCCTCCGCCGAAGAAGCGGTGATTGCGGAGCCGAAATGCGAACCATGAACGACCGCCGGCCGGTCCGCGTCTGCTTCCTGATCGACGAGCTGGTGCGGGCGGGCACGGAAACCCAGCTGCTCGCCCTGATCCGCCACCTCGACCGGCGCCGCGTCGAGCCGTCGCTCGTCCTGCTGCGTGGGCAAGCGCGATCTCGCGGCAGCTGGAACCGGCCGACTGTCCGGTGCTGCGCCTGGGGGTCGGGTCGCTGTGCCGGCCGCGCACGGTGATGCAGGCGTGGAGCTTCGCCCAGTTCCTGTGGCGGAACCGGATCGACGTGTTGCAGGTGTATTTTCCGGACTCGTCGTACTTTGGCGTGCCGCTGGCGTGGCTGGTCGGCGTCGGCCACCGCATCCGCGCGCAACAACATCGGCCACTGGATGACCCGCACCCACCGGCTGCTCGGCCGCATCCTCAACGGGTTCACCCGGCACGATCGCCAACTGTGAGGCGGCCCGCCAGGCCTGCTCCGCGACGAAAAACCAGCGGCGGAGAGCGTGCTCGTCCTCCCCAACGGCGTCGACCTCGATCGGTTCCTGACCCTCGCGCCGGGCGATCGTGCCGCCTGCGTCGGCGGGGTCGGCAACCTGCGGCCGGTCAAGGGGATCGACCTGCTCGTCCAGGCGGCCGCCTGTTGCAGGAACGAGTTCCCGCACGTCCGCTATCGCGTCGCCGGAGAGGGTGACGAGCGGCCGGGCCTTCAGCAGCAGATCGCGACGCTCGGGCTGGCGGATCGGTTCGAGCTGCCGGATCGCAAACCGACGTACCGGCCTTTCTCGCCGGCCTGGACGTGGCCGTCCTGCCGTCGCGGGCGGAGGGGATGTCGAACGCGGTGCTCGAATACATGGCGGCGGGTCGGCCGATCGTGGCGACGGCGGTCAGCGCCCAATCCCGAGCTGATCCGCGATGGCGAGGACGGCTTGCTGGTCCCGCCGGAAGACCCGGCGGCGCTGGCGGCGGCGATCGGCCGGCTGCTCCGTGATCGCGACCTGGCCCGACGCTGTGCGCATCGGCCCGGCGCCGCGCCATCGAGCAGTACAGCCGGCCGGCGATGGTGCGGCGGTTCGAGGCGTTCTACACCCGCCTGGTCCACGGCCCGAAGGCGGTAGCGGTCTAAAGCGCAGCGAGACAAATCACCTCGGAGGACTCCCATGCAATCCATCACCCTGGCGGAACCCACCGTTGCCGAACCGATCGAGGCGGCGCGTCCGGCGACGACCGACGTCCTGATCGCCGCGCGCTGGCCGGTCGGCGGCATCCGCACGCACCTGGGCTACAACTACCCGGCGCTGCGCGAGGCCGGCTACCGCTGCACCGTGGTGGTGCCCGACGACGGCACGCTGCCGGCGCTGCGCGACACGCTGCCCGGCGCGGAGTTCGTTCCGGTGCCGGTGAAGGGCCGCCAGTGTACCCTCTGGCCGTCGCTGCGGAACCTTGTGCGGTCCGGTAAGTATTCTTTACTCCACGCCCACGGCATGACCGCCGCCGCGCACGCCGCGGTCGCCTGTCTCGGCAGCCGGGTGCCGCTCGCCGTCACGCTGCACGAGCCATTCCGACCGGCGCAGTTCCCCGGCCTGCGCGGCCACCTCAAGCGGTGGGTGCTCGGCCGCGTGCTGGGCCGGGCCACGGCGCTGATCGCCGTCGGCGAGGACCCGCGGCAGAACCTGCTCCGCCACTTCCCCAACCTGCGGCGCAACACCGGCCGTATCCGCGTCGTGCATAACGGCGTCGATACCGTTCGATTCGAGACGCCGCTCGCCGACGACGAGTACACGCTGCGCGACGAGCTAGGCCTCGACGACCGCACCGTGCTGGTCGGCTACCTCGGCCGTTTCATGCCGGAGAAGGGGTTCCCGCTGCTGCTCGACGCCGTCGGCCGGCTCGCCCGCTACGGCAGCGTACCGCCGTTCCACGTCGTCGCCTACGGGTCGCACGACTACCGCAAGGAGTACGAGCGGCGGATCGAGCGCGAGGGGCTGACGAAGCTGGTCACGCTGCGCGACTTCGTGCCCGATGTGCGGCCGGTGCTGGAGCAACTCGACCTGATCGTCATCCCGTCGTTGTGGGAGGCGTCGCCGCTGGTGCCGCGCGAGGCGCTGGCGGCCGGAGTGCCCGTCGTCGGCTCGGACTGCCAGGGGTTGCGCGAGGTGCTGCGCGATACGCCGTCGCGGCTGTTCCGCACCGGCGACGTGGCGGCGCTGGAGACGGCGCTGCGCGAGTCGCTGGCGTTTCCGTGGTACGAGCAGGCCGCCGCCTACGCTCCCGTCGCGCGGCAGAAGTTCGACAACCGCCAGGCCGCCCGCCGACTGCTGGCGATCTACGACGAGCTGACCGGCCGCGACGCCGACGCCCGTCACGCCGCGTGACGGCGGGGTTGCGAGAACCGGGGTAGATTCGCTTCGCCGCGCTAAGGTAGGCTGACCCCATGATCTGGCTCCTCGGCTTCTACATGTGGCTGTACGTCCACCGTCCGTTCGAGGTGTGGCCCGCGCTCGGGGCCATGCAGATTGAACGGGGGACGATGTTCCTGATGGCGCTCGTCTGGCTGGTATCGCCAGAGAAAAAGCTGATCGGCAACGCCATCCACGCCGCCGTCGCCGCCTTCACCGTGGTGCTGGTCGCCGCCTGGGTGGTCAGCCCCTACGCCGACCGGCCGGGCTGCTGGGAAGTGCTCGACACCTACTTCAAGGTGCTGGTCTTTTACTGCATGGTCGTGACGACGGTGCGCGACGAGCGCACCTTCCGGCTGCTCATCCTCATGTTCCTCGGCGCGGTCGCGCTGTACATGGCCCACTCGCTGTTCGAGTTCGTCAACGGCCGCTACCAGTACCGCATGGGCATCCGGCGCATGACCGGCGTCGACACCACGTTCGGCGACCCGAACGCCTTTGCCTCCGGCCTGCTCTACACGCTGCCGCTCATCCTGCCGTTCTGGTACGAGCAGCCGCGGCGCGTGCCGCGCTGGCTTCTACTCGGCTACGTCGGCGGGGTGCTGCTGTGCATCATGCTGACCGGGTCGCGCGCCGGGTTCATGGGCGTGTGCGTACTCGGGCTGCTGATGCTGCTGGCCCACTCGCGGAGCAAGCTGCAGACGCTGATGGTCGGCGCGGTGGTCGGGTCGGTGTTCTTCCTGGTGCTGAGTGCGGCGCTTCCGGAGGAACTGCAGAACCGCTACCTGACGCTGGTCGACTCGTCGCGCGGGCCGGCGAACGCCAAGGAGTCGGCCGACGGCCGGATGGACGGGTTCATGTGGGGGCTGTACGTGTGGCAGCAATCGCCGCTGCTGGGGCACGGCCCGGCGTCGTTCGCCTACTCGACCGGCCGCGGCGGACAGGCTCACAACCTATACGGGCAGGTTTTGTCGGAAATGGGCGTGGTCGGCGCCGTCGCCCTGCTCGGGCTGGTGGTGTGCTTCTGGCGGAACTGGCGGACAGCGGGCCGGCTGCAGCGCGAGCACGCCATCCCGACCAACGACTTCGCTTACCAGGTGTCGCGGGCGCTTGGCTTCAACGTGGTGATGCTGCTGGTGATGGGTTGGTCCGGCCACAACCTGTTCCGGTACTACTGGCAGTGGTTCGCCGCCTTCAGCGTGATTTCCGTCCACTGCCTGGGGATCCAGGCGGCGGCGCAGGCGCAGGCGTACATGGCTTACCACTACCACCAGCAGGTGGCTGACGACTACCCGACCGATCGGCTGGGGTTCGAGGGGTGACGAGACTGCTGGGTTTGCCCGCCGGCACGGACGCACGGATACTGGCATGGATCGATCGTTTCTGCGGCACGCGGCGGTTTACAGCGTCGCCAACTTTCTCGTTCAGGGCGGCAGCTTCATCCTGCTGCCGATCTACCTCCGCTGCCTCACACCAGCCGATTACGGGGTGCTGGAGGTGACGGGCCGGCTGGCCGAGACGGTGGGCACGTTCCTGCTGCTCGGCGGGCTGCGGCAGGGGCTGTACACGTTCTACCAGCAGGCGGCCGATGACCGCGAACGACGGCAGGTGGTGTCGGCCACGTTCCTGCTGATCCTGGTGTGCTGCCTGGTCGG
This sequence comes from Gemmataceae bacterium, assembly GCA_046350215.1. GTDB lineage: Bacteria > Planctomycetota > Planctomycetia > Gemmatales > Gemmataceae > JAXMAU01. The sequence continues at coordinate 19,245 of JAXMAU010000072.1, forward strand.
CGGGCTGGGATCGCTGGCGTTCGGCCCGTGGCTGGGCGAGTGGTTGGCCCCATCCGGCGGCGACGGGTCGGCGCTCCCGCTTCCCTTGCTCAACCTCGCGATCCTGGCGATCCTGCTCGAACCACTCAGCCTGTTCCCGCTGACACTGATCCAGGCCCGCGTCGAGTCCGGCCGCTACGTCGTCATCGTGGTGACGCAGTTCCTGATGCGGGTTGGCCTGTGCATCCTGCTGGTGCGCTTCCTTCGCTGGGGTGTGGCCGGTGCCCTGATCGCCACCGCGGTCAACGGGGTCTTGTTCGGACTGTGGCTGACGGGACGCGAACTGTCGCGCAGCCTGTGCCTGCCGACCTGGGCGCAGCTGCGTGGGCTGGTGACGTTCTCACTGCCGCTGCTGCCGGGCGGGCTGTGCTTCTTCGTGCTGCACCACGGCGACCGCTTCTTCCTGCTCCGCCACGCCTCGGTCGCCGACGTCGGCACCTATGCGCTGGGCTACAAGCTGGCGATGGTGGTCCGGCTGTTCAGCCTGGTGCCGCTGTACATGGTGTGGAGTTCGCGGATGTACGAGGTGGCGCGGACGCCCGACGCGGCGACCACGTTCGGGAAAGTCATTACTCGCATTCTCGCCGCCTACCTGTTCGCCGGGCTGGGACTGTGCCTGTTCGCCCCGGAAATCGTGCTCGTCCTCGGCGGGCGGAACTACCTGGACGCCGTCCCGCTGGTGGCGCCGGTGGTGGTGGCCTGTTTCTTCCAGTCGGCGGCAGCGCTGATGGACGGCGGGTTCTACATTCGCCGGCGGATGGGGCGGAAACTGGCGGTGACGGTGGCGGCGACGGTCGTCATCCTGGCCCTCTACGCGGTCCTTATCCCGTGGTACGGCGGGATGGGGGCAGCCGTGGCGACGGTTGGCGGGTTCGCCTTCCTGGCTGTCGCCACGCTGGCCGTCACGCAGAGGATATTCGCGGTCCGCTACGAGTGGCATCGCCTGGCCGCCGGATGTGCGATCGTCGTCGCTCTCTGGTACGTCGGCAACCTCTTACCGATTGGCGGCTGGGGATTGCCTGCCAAGGCGGCGCTGTTGCTGCTGGCGCCGCTGCTGGCCTGGGCGGCGGGCCTGGTGAGCGACGAAGAACGCGCCACCGTGGACGCCGGGCTGGCACGACTGCTCCGCCGCTGGCCCGGCCGCCGTCCCGCCGACCCAATGACCGAAGCCCCCGTTGTCATGCCTCGATAGACCGCCGCCCGTTCCGGCGCACACCCTTGAGGGAGGTTCACGGATGAACAACCGGAGTTTTGTTGGTGGGATCTGGAGGCGGGGCACGCACGAGTGTACCCGTCGCGCCGCCCTGTCCCCGGCCCGCGTGGACGAGGACTGGGGCTGGATTGGCGACTCCACCGAGATGTTCGTGCGCGGCGCCGGCGGGTTCTGCCGCCTGTTCACCTGGGACGGCCTGGCGATCCTGCTGCGTGGCTACGCCCGGCCAGCCGGGTTTACGGGTCGCCTCGACCTGGAACGAGTCGCCGAGGAGCTGCGCTGCCACTACCTCGAACAGGGCGAACTGGCGGTGGATGCGCTGGACGGCAGCTTCACTGTCGCCCTGTGCGACAGCCACGCCGAGCGAGTATTGCTTTACCGGAATCTGGTCGGCACCGGCTTCACCTATTACCACGAGCGGCCGGACGGCCTGGTCTTTGGCGGCAACCTGACCGAGCTGGTCGACCTGGTGGAAGATGCGCCGGCGGCCAACCGGGACGCCCTGCCGAGCTTCTTCCTCTACCGCTGCGTGCCCGGCCGGGACACCCTGTTCGCCGGCTTCCACCGCTTGCTGCCAGGTGAGCAGGTGTGCTGGGACCGCCGCGGCTTTACCCGTTCGCAGCGGCACACGTTCGCGTCGCTCGCCGGGTCGCGCATCGACGCGACCGAGGCGATCGATGCGGTCGACCACACCATGACCGCCATTCTCCGCGACTGCCAGGCGGCGCAACCGCGGGCGGCCAACTTGCTGTCCGGCGGGATCGACAGTTCGTACATCCAGGCGATCTGGAACAAGGCGGTGGCGGCGGGAACGGTGCCGGTGAGCTACTCGGTCGCCGTCGACCACCCGCACACCTGGGCCGACACCGACTACGCCGTCACCGCCAGCCAGACGCTCGGCTGCCGGCACGTCCTGGTGCCCGCCGACGGGCCGTACCAGTCGTACCTGCTCGACGCCCTGGCCACGACCGGCGAACCGCTCAATCATGTGCAGAGCGCCTATTTTGGCCACCTGGCGCGGGCGATGCAAGCCGGGAACCAGACCGCCGGGCTGTGCGGCGAGGGGGCCGACAGTCTGTTTGGCCTCGGCCTGGGCAACCAGATCCAGAACGCCGACGTGGTCCGCCGCACCGTCCCCGGCGCCTGGCTGCGACAAGCGGTCGCAGGCGTCGCCGGTTTGGCCGGGTTCGACCGACTGGCCTACACCTTCCGGCTGGCCGACCGGGTCCACGACGCCGCCTGGCCAGAGCACCCGATCAATCGCGTGGCCCGGTTTGCCGACGTCGCCGCGGTGCAGGCCTGTTTCGGCGAGTCAGCCGTCTACCACGCCGCGGCGGACCGACGGGCGCTACTCGATTTGTTCGCGGTGCCGCACGACCCGCTCGACCGGCTGCACGCCAGCGGGTTTCTCGGCGAGGCGATGGACAGCGCCGGGCTGTGGACGACCCTGTTCAATCGCGCCGGAATGGATCTGCTTTGTCCGTTCCTCGATTCGCGGATGGTGCGGCTCGCACTGCGGCTGCCGCCCGACGTCCGTTATCGCTTCCGTCGGCCCAAGGCGGCTGCTCAAGGAGGCGGCACGGCGCACACGCCGGGCCGGAAATCGCCACCCGATCAAGCTCGGGTTTGGCCAGCCCATCTTTGAGTGGCTGGCCCCTGGCGGCCAGTTGCGGCCCCTCGTCGACCGGCTTGACCTGCATCCGTTTGTCGATCCCAAGACGCTGGCCCACGCCGTCGCTCGTCCGACCTGGTTCCTGGTCAGCCTGCTGACCTACGACCTGTGGCACAAGCTGTTCATCGACCGCACCCTGCCGCGGCCGACCACCCCGACCCCGTCGCGCCGCACCGACGCGGCACTGCTCGCCCCCGCCCGCTAGGAGGCACACCGATGGCACTGCATGGCTCGTTGGTTCGGCACGTCCTCTTCCCGCTGGTTTTGCGGCGGCGGGGCGACCGGGCGCAGCTGGCGTACACCCAGGAATTCGACCGAACCCAGTTCCTCTCGCCTGACGAGTTGAGAGATCTGCAATGGCGTCGCCTGCAAACGCTGCTCGCGCACGCTTACGCCGACTGCCCATTCTACCGGCGGCGCTTCGACGCGGCCGGCGTTCACCCCGGTGACCTCCGCGGCCTCGACGACCTGCGCGGCCTGCCCATCCTGGAGAAGCGCGACATTCAGCAGGACGGCGCCGACATGGTAGCGCGGAGTTGGCCGCGCGATGACCTGATCCGCAACCAGACCGGCGGGTCGACCGGCACGCCCATCACCTTCTATCTGTCGCACGACCGCAAGTGCTCACGCGCGGCCGCCACCCTGCGGCACAACGGCTGGGCCGGCTGGCGTGTCGGCGACCGGGCGGCAGTGATCTGGGGCGCGCCCCAGGATCGGCCGGCCGATGGCTGGTGGCCGCGCTTCAAACAAACCCTGCTGCGCGAACCGCTGTGGCTGGACACCGCCGCCCTCACCGAAGCGACGATGACGCGGTTCCAGACCCTGCTCCACCAGTTCCGCCCGCGCATCCTCCAGGCCTACGCCCGGTCGGCGGTGCTGTTTGCCCGCTGGCTCGAGGCGACGGGGGCGCGGCCCTACCAGCCGCTGTCGATCGTCACCTCGGCCGAGGTCCTGGAGGACGACGATCGCGCCCTGCTCGAACGAGTGTTCGGCTGTCCGGTGTACAACCGCTATGGCTGCCGCGAGTTCAGCGTGATCGCCAGCGAGTGTTCGGCCCACACTGGCCTTCACACGATGGCCGAGGGGCTTTATGTGGAGGTGGTGACGCCCGACGGCCGGCCGGCAAGGCCAGGTGAAACGGGCAGTATTGTCGTGACCGATCTGTTCAATGCCGCCATGCCGATGATCCGCTACCGGATCGGCGACATGGGAGCGTGGGCAGGCGGCGCCTGTCCGTGTGGCCGGTCGTTGCCGCGCCTGGAGCGGGTCGCCGGTCGGGTCACCGACTTCCTCGTCGGTGGCGACGGACGCCTGGTGTCGGGGGTGTACCTCGCCACCTACGTGGTCGCCCATCGTCCGAGCCTGGGCCAGGTGCAAATCTGCCAGGATCGGCGCGGCCACGTCACCTATCGCGTCTGTCCCGGTCCGGGGTTCGACCCGGTCGTCGATGGCGCGTATCTCGACGATGCCACCCGGCAGCACCTGGGCGGCAATGCCACGGCGGCGGTGGAGGTGGTGGCCGAGCTACCCCGCGCCGCTTCGGGCAAATTCGTCTTCAGCCGCAGCACGGTGGTCCCCACCCTGCTGTCGGCGACCCGGTCGTAACCCGTGTGCTCGTCCCGCCGTCCGCTCAACCAGATGGTATCGGCCGGCGAAGATGGGCTTCTTGACTTGAATCGAAAGAAAACATCAGGTACAACCCTCCGAAGGTAAGGCGTCAGGCAAAGGTTGTTGCCGTCACACCGGCCCTTCGCACGACCCATACCCGACACAGCCATGATTGACACCAGGAGGGAGTCTCTGGCGTTCGCCCTAACCGTTTGATCGTGTGGATCAGACCACGGACAGGAAAGGACCCACACACATGAAGCACTTCCTCACCGCCCACGTGACGGCACTGGCTTTGGTGCTTGTCGCCGGAACGGGCGCGCGGGCTGCCATCATCCCGCCGGACAGTATCCAGTGGACGTACAACTTCACCCCGGGTGCGCCCGCGGTGCTGGCTGACGGCAATCCCGCCGCCGGCGTGACGTTCACCAACGAGCCGACCAAGTCGGCCGTCGGAAGCTCGGACATCGTGGCCACCAACCTGCGGGTGTTCAGCTCGACGACGGCCGCCGCGCCGGACGCCCTGGTCAGCAACGGGGCTTACTCCCTGGCGATGACGCTGACCATGACCGAGGGGTTGACCACCTACACCCAGACGCTGAACTTCGCCGGTAAGCTGACCGGCAAGTTCTCGGCTGAGAACGCGAACGTGGCCAATCTCTTCACCAGCCCGGGGCCGGTGACGGTGACGCTTGGCTCGTACAACTTCACCGTGTCGCTGATCGCCTACACGCCGCCTGGTCCGCCGGATCAGTCGAACGCGGGTAGCATCTCGGCGCACGTGTCGGTGTCCAGTCTGACCCCGGCCGGTGTCCCGGAGCCGTCAACCATGCTGCTCTCGGGCCTCGGTCTGTCGTTCCTCGGTGGGGCCGCCTGGCGGAAGCGCCGTCAGGCTCGTACGGCCGTCGCGGTCTAAGCCGAATTGGTTTCCCCCATCCCGCGGGGGAATCCCCTCGGCCGACGCCGGAGCTACCCCGTTCCGGCCCTCGACCCGAACCCCTCCGACACGCAACCACGCCACGACCGGGGCTGGCCTTCAGCCCCCGGTCGTGGTCCTTCGCCCGCTCGACCTTCACCCCGAATGACACCTGGAATCGACAACAGCGGATGCGTGGTTTCTTCCTCTCAATCAGACCTGTAAACTCTTCGCCTCCTTTCGGGCCGCTGCCGGCGGTCGGAAACGGAGGGTCGTTTCGTTGACGGATCGCACCGGCCGCGGGCACGCCCTCCCCGGTCACACCCCACGGATGGACCCCTGATGCGAAGGATCAACGGCAAGCTCTTCCTGGCCCTTTTACTCGGCAGCGTCACCCTGACGGCCGGCGTTTTCCTGGTCCACTACTTCCAGTATCACCGGATTGGCCGGGCCCTGCTCTACCAGGCGCGGCGGGCGGAGGAGCAGGGACAGCCGGCGCGGGCTGCCCGCTACATGGCCCGCTACCTGGAGTTCAATCCGGGCGACCTGGCCGAGAAGGCAAACCTCGCCCGCACCTGGGCCGGAGACGCCTTCCCGCCCAACGCCAAGGTGCGGCTCGAGTCGGTGCGGCTGATGGACGAGGTCCTGCTGAACGAGGACAACCCCGAGCTGCGGCGGCTGCTGGTCAAGACCGCACTGGGCGTCCAGGATTACAAGATGGCGCGCGACCACCTGGTCCGCCTGCTCGGCTGGCAGGAGGTCGAGAACTGGATTCAGGAAGACCGGGCCGCCCGCACCAAGAACAAGCCGTTGGCCGCGTTCATGGCCAAGGTGGACGCTTCCCGCGGTGAGCTGGAGGGGTACTGGGGGCAGATCGAGGAGGCGGACAAGAAGCCGGCCGAGGCAATGGCCTGCTACCGTCTGGCCCTCCGCCATGCGCCCGAGGTGCAACTCAACTACGTCCGGCTGGCGTACCTGCTGCGGCGGCAGAACGAGACCGACCCGGTGCAGCGGAAGCAGAACCTGGCAGACGCTGACGTGACGATGGAGGAGCTGGTTCGCCGTAACCCCGAGTCGTTCGACAGCTACCTGTCGCGCTGGCGCTACCGTCGCGAGTTTGACCTGCTGTCGATCCGCGAAACCAGTAACAAGGGGCAGGTCGAGCTGGAGCTAGCCGCCGAAGACGTGGCCCAGGCGATCAAGCGGCGGCCCGAGGCGCTGGAGGCGCTGCTCGCCGCCGCCGACCTGGAGCGCCTGCGCGGCCGGGCCGCTGCCGAGGACACCTCGCGGTCGACCCCGGAGCGGCGGGCGGCGCTGAAGCGGCACCGCGACCTGGCGGTGGCGCATCTCCGCCGCGGTCTCGACCTCGTGGCGAACAAGCGAATCGCCGCCGGCGACTACGCCGCGTTTCAGCTCCTCTGGCACAAGGGTAACCTGTTACTCGATGACCTGGACGTGCAGAAGGCGCAG
>JAXMAU010000073.1:0-25330 GCA_046350215.1 Gemmataceae bacterium
GATAACCCCAGTGTACGGGAGGCCCTAACCATTTCCACTCCTTCCACTTACACGCCGGAACGGGCGAAATTGCTTCACGGCGTTGGGTGCCATGCCCACGCTCGCGTGGGCATGCCGCGTTTCCCCGACCGGCCTCATCAGGGTGGCGTTCTCGCTGCGCATGCCCACGCCAAGCCGTGGGCATGGCACCTGCCGCCTGGTTGGGGTGGCACATGCTGCGTCCACGAAGGACGTGATCGGCTATCCCGCAGGCACAGTCTCAGTCGCCGATGGTCAGCTTCTGCCGGTCGGAGGTGTTGAAGGCGGCGCCCTTCACGCTCGCCTCGGCGACGAGGTAGATCTCGACCTTCTCCCCGCCGGCGAACGCGGCCAGCTTGCCGATCCCGCCCAGCACCCCCTTCTTGTCCTGCAACCGCTGGGTCAGCGCGACAGGGAACGAGAACTTCTGCTCCCGATCCTGGCCCGGCTTCAACTCCAGCGGGTAACCGAGGCCCGGATCGGCCGGGTTGGGGAACTTGATCGACCCGAGCACCTTGGTGTCGGTCTTTTTCTTCTTTTCGCCGTCTTCTTCCTCCGTGTAGGTGTACTCCTCGACCACCTTCACCTCGACCGAGTTGACCGTCTTGTCGCTCTTGGTTTTGAGGAGGACCGCTCCCTGCATCACCGGGTTGGACCGGCTGAGCGGCTCCTTGTACTTCCACAGCAGCACCTTGACGCCGCCGATGTTCAGCCAGCCCTTGATCGTACCCCACAGCCCCATGATCGCGCTCCTGACGCCAGGGAACGGGTAACGGACGCGGTCGACATTGTATGCGGGCGAACAGGGGCGATCGTTCCCGCTCAGTGGCAGTCGGCGTCGAGCGGGCCAGCCAGCTCGCGGACGTAGAACAGCCGGCCGGCGAGCGTCGGCATGTAGCTGGACGGAATCCACGGCGTCGGTTCGTGCAGCAGCGTCATTCGCATCGACAGCCCTTGCCACTGCATGCCGCGGCCGAGCGCGCCGTCGGCGCCGCCGATGATGCGATCGGCGGCCAGGAACAGCGCCGGGCCGATGGTGTTGGCGTAACACGGCACCAGCGTGGTGCGGCTGCGGAAGCTGGTGATCGCGTTCTGCTCGATCGTCAACGGGTGCAGTCGAGCGCCGAGCCGGTGCGTTTGCCCCTTCCAGTCCGCCTCGGAGGAGAACTCGGCGGCGAAGTGCGGCTCCCAGAAGGCGATGTGACAGACGCGGCCGATGCCGAACACCGTCACCAGCTTCGCCCCCTGCTTCTTCAGGTCGGCGATCTGCGCGGCATAGGTGGGCAGTTCCGTCTTCAGGGCGAAATGACGCTGCTTGACCGGCACCGTCAACTTCCCGAGCGGACCGTAGAACGCCTCCTCCATCGCGTGCTGAAACCCGCCGGGCCGGTCGCCGGGCAGAGTGTTGCCGTGGGCGTCGGACCACTCGTCCATGTTGAAGCCGTGGACGTGGTCACACGGCACGTCCCACTCCTTGAGGAAGTAGACGGCCCAGCGGTACATGCCCATCGGGCCGACGGGGAGGATGAACAGCAGCGGTCGGCCAGCCTGGCGGGCGCGGAGCACTTCCAGGGCGATCTCGTGGCCCATGAAGGTGTCGAAGTCCTCGAACGAGTTGCACAGGACCGGCTCGAACTGCTTGTGCCACCAGGGCTGACGTTGCTGCAACGCCGCCGGCGGGGCCGCCGCCAGCCGGTCGATCTTGGCCAGGTCCCAGCCGGCGGGGAAGAACCCCTCCATCATCGAGCCGGGGAGAGTGCTCATCAGGTCCATGCGTGCTCCTTGGGGAGACGTGAAAGGATGCGGAAGAAGGCCCGACGCCAGGGTATCTTGAAAGCCAAATACCTGCTTACTTGCGGCTGAGGAGCGGCTCCGAGCCATGCGGCCAGACGTCCTGCGGCTCGAAGCCGAGCAGCGCGCGGGTCGGTTCCATGTCGAACACGGTCGTCGCCCGCGGCCGGCTGGCGGCGTTGAGGACGTGGTAGCCCTGCGGCACCGCCGCCAGCGCGGCGGCGGCGAAGAACCGGCCGGCGTCGCCGGGGCTGAGGTAGACGTCCGGCCCCCACGGCGTCGCCTCCAGTTCGCGGGCGTGCTCCGGCGTTCGGGGGCACCAGCCGAGGCGGACGGCGATCACGGTGCGGCCGTGTCCTTCGGCAAGGGCGATGCCGGCCGCTTCGAGGAAGCACTTGGTGGCGGCGTACCAGGCGCGCGGGGTCGGCTGGACGTTGACCCCGATCGGGTACTGCTCGCGCATCCGCTGATACCAGACTACCTGGCCGGAGCTACCGAGAACGACGCGGCGAACCCCCGCCTGCCGGGCCGCCTCCAGCACGTTGTAAACGCCGACGATGTTGGTGGGCAGCAACCGCGTCAGGAAGTCGTCGTCGTCGGGAATGGCCGCCAGGTGGACGAGGGCGGCCACGCCGACCATCGCCGTCTGGACCGTCTCAGCCGACAGAATATCGCCGACCACGCTGTCGGCCACGCCCGGCGTCGGCACCAGGTCGAGGCCGCGGACGGTCTGGCCACGCGCCAGCAGCTCCTGAACGACCGCCTGACCGATCCGGCCGGCCGAGCCGGTGACGAGTATTGTCGATTGGGCTACCATAGCGGGATTCCTGGTCGGGTGGGGTTCATGCCCTCAGTGTACAATGCCGGCGAGGGGGACCGCGGGGGAGGAGAATGCGGATCGGGCTGCTGGCGGACATTCACGAGGCGGTTCCCCAGCTGCGGCAGGCGCTGGAGCGCTTCCGCGACCTCGCCGTCGATGAGGTGGTGGTCGTCGGCGACATCTGCGCAATGCACGAACGGCTGACCGAAACGGTCGCTCTGCTGCGGGAGGCGCGCGCTGTCGGCGTGTGGGGCAACCACGATTTCGGACTGTGCCAGCCGGACGGGCCAACGCTCGGCCGGTTGTTCTCCGCCGACGAACTGGCCTACATGCGGACGCTCGGCCCGATCCTGGTCCGCGACGACTGCCTGATTACTCACGTCGAGCCGTGGCTCGATCCGAACGACCTGGCGCAGCTGTGGTACTTCGACGGCGTGCCCGATACGGTCGAGAAGCTGGCCCGCTGCTTCAACGCGGTGCCCTATCGCGTGCTCATCAGTGGCCACGTTCACCGCTGGCTGCTTGGCACCCCTGACGGTGTGCTGGCGTGGGCCGGCGAGGAGTCGATTTACCTGCGCCGGCCGACGCGCTTCCTGCTGCAAATGCACGCCGTCTGTCGAGGGCATTGTGCGATCTATGACACCGAATCAACGCAGCTGACGCCGATGACGCTCGACGGCCCGTTCGAGTGACCCGCCGTCAATGGGCCAGGCGGGCCGACTTGACGTCCTCGATGCCGGCGACGGTGAGGATCTCGCCGTGACCGCGGCGGGTGCGTCCCGGCGGCACCAGCGTCCACGTCCACGATCGGTCGACCCACGGCAGATCGACCCCGTACAACGTCGTCTTGTGGTCGAGCACCTTGCCGGCGCGGTTCACCCGCGTCAGCTGGTAATCGGCGATGAGCGCGACCACTCCCGGCAGGGCGGGCAGGTAGTCGAGGTGCGCCCGGACCAGCGTCCGGCTGAATGCGCCGATCTCCGCCTCGGTGAACCGGCCGGACTCGCGCAGGTAGCGCTCCGGCATGCACGGTAGCTGCGACAGCAGGTTGAGTGAGACGGTCAGGTCCAGGGACGAGTCGTCGCGAAACAGGGTGTGGCAGGGTGGCGGGAGGGGACGGCCGCGCGTTTCGACCGCCTGCCACACCTCCTCGACTGTTCCGGTCACGTCGGCGGCCAGCATGCGGACGTTGGCGTATCGCCGGGCGCTCAGCCGGCAGGCGAGCGGGTGGAACAGATCGACCAGGACCACCTCGTCGAACCGTCCGCTCAATTCCGCCAACGGCACGTCATGCAGCCAGCCGGACCCCAGGACCACCGCCCGCCGCCGTTGCCCACATCGGTCGGCCGCCGCCAGGATCAGCCGGCGCGACTGCTCGCAGTGCGCTTGCCAGGCGGCGTGATAGCGCGCCCAGCGGCGGCGAATGCCGACCATCTCGCGGAGGTAACCCATCTCGCGGAGGTGGGCCGGGCAGTTCGAGAACAGGCGTTCCAGCCAGGCGGCGAGCATCGGCTCCTCCGACGCCGGGAGAGGGACGGGCCTTGCGATTGGCCTATGCAGTCGCCATCATTTCGCATAGGGGCTGCCTGCCGTTCGCCACCGACACCGCCTGAGGAGCGCCGCACGCCGATGCCGAACCGATCGATCAAGCTGGCTCTGGTGCAGATGCGCTGTGACGGGACGCCGGCCGACAACCTCGACCGCGCCCTGCGGCATGTCGCCGCCGCCGCTCGCCAGGGCGCCGACCTCGTCGCCCTGCCCGAGCTGTTCCTCGGCCCCTACTTCTGCCAGCGGCCCGACGACCGTTCGGCGTTCGACCGGGCCGAGCCGGTCCCCGGGCCGACGACGGAAGCCCTCGCCCGCGCCGCGCGTGAGCACCGCGTCGTGCTGGTCGGCGGATCGGTCTACGAGAAGGGCGACGACGGCCGGTTCTACAACACCGCGGCGGTGTTCAACCCCGACGGCCGCCTCGTCGGCACCTACCGCAAGACGCACATCCCGGAAGATCCGCTCTACCACGAACAGCACTATTTCGCCCCCGGCGACACTGGCGTCCGCGTGTTCGACACCGCCGTCGGCAAGGTGGCGCCGCTGATCTGCTACGACCAGTGGTACCCCGAGGCCGCCCGCATCGCCACGCTGCAGGGCGCCGAGATCCTGCTCTACCCGACCGCCATCGGCGTGATCGACGAGCAGGTGGAGGAGAACATCACCGGCGACTGGGAGGGCATGTGGCGCGCCGCCCAGGTCGGCCACGCCGCAGTGAACAACGTCTACGTCGCCGCCATCAACCGCGTCGGCAAGGAGGGCGCCATCACCTTCTGGGGCGGCTCCTTCGTCGCCGGTCCCGACGGCAGCCTGCTCGCCCGCGCCGGCAACGGCGAGGGTCTGGTGGTCGCCGAGTTAGACCTTACTCGCGTCGCGGCGCTTCAGAAGGCGTGGCGTTTCTTGCCCAACCGCCGACCCGAGGTGTACGGCCGGCTGGTCGAGCGGTGAGGAGACTGACCTGGATCGAGCCGGCTCACGGTTGATCCGGCAGCGGGGCGCGGGCGAACTGGCGGCGGATGATGCGGTCGCCCAGCCACGGGCCGAGGATGCGGTCCAGCGCCAGCAGCCAGCGGACGAACCCCGGCAGCAGTACCTCCGGGCGGCGCCGCTCGATCATCCCGACGATCCGCTCGGCGCATAGCTGCACCGGCCAGACGCGGAACGGCACCGGCGGCGGCGTTGACCACGGCTGGCCGGTCGGCCCCAGCACCTTCTCGCGCAACGGCGTACCGACATGGCCGGGGGAGAACACGCCGACGTGTACGCCGGCGGCGTGTAGCTCCAGCCGCAGGCTGTCGTACAGCCCCTGCACCGCCGACTTGCTGGCGCCGTAGATGGAATAGGTCGGCGTGCCGCGCTTACCAACCAGGCTCGACACCGCCACCAGCGAACCGCGCGTCGCCCGGACGTGCGGAATGGCGGCGCGAGTGGGGAAGAGCGTGCCGTAGAAGTTCACCCGCATCACCGACTCGATCGCCGGAAACGTGGTGTCCTCGAAGAACGACCGCATCGACACGCCGGCGGAGCAGACGAGCACGTCGAGGCGGCCGAACGTCCCGACGGTGGCGTCGATGGCCTGGCGGCAGGCGTCGGCGTCGGTGACGTCAGTCGGCACGACCAGCGCCTGCCGGCCCAGCTGCCGCACCTCGGCGGCCACCTCTTCCAGCGCCGCCACGGTGCGCGCCAGCAGTGCCACATGAGCGCCGCGCCGGGCCAGCTCGACCGCCGTCGCCCGGCCAATCCCCGACGACGCCCCCGTCACCGCCGCCACTCGATCGCGCAGCTTGCTCATTCCGTCCTCCGTGCCATCCGGTGAGGCTACCGTGGCGCGCCCCGGCCGGCCAGGGGAACCTGTCCTCCAGACGCCGAGAAAATGGCGAGAATGGGCTTGCATCAGGCGTTCTGGTTTATTAGTGTTCTAGCTATCTAGTACACTGTGCGAAAGCCGGAGGACGGCATGCTGTATCGCGTCGAGCAGGATTCGCCGGTGCCGATCTACGAACAGATCGTGGCGCAGGTGATCTTCGGCATCGCCGGCGGGGCGCTGGAGGCGGGGACGCTGATTCCGAGCGTCCGCGAGCTGGCCGGCCGGCTGACGGTGCATCCGAACACGGTGGCGCGGGCGTATCAGGAGCTGGAACGCCGCGGGCTGGTGGTGGCGCGGCGCGGCCGGGGGATGGAGGTCGCCGCGGAGGCGCCGGCCCTCAGCCGGGAGGCGCGCAACGACATCGTCCGCGGGCGCATTCGCGCCGCGCTGCGCGAGGCGGTGTCCAGCGCCCTGCCGGCCGATGAGGTGCGGCGGGTCGTGGACGAGGAATTACGGCGGGTGAACGGGCAGGCGGACTGAACCGGGGGCGGGGGAACGGCAATGGACGAGGTGATCCAGACGCACGGGTTGACCCGATCGTTCGGCGGACGGCGGGTGGTCGACGGCCTGAAGCTGGCGGTGCCGCGCGGGGCGATCTACGCCCTGCTCGGCGACAACGGGGCGGGCAAGTCGACCACCATTCGCATGCTGACCGGGCTGCTGCCGGCCGACAGCGGGTCGGCCTCGATTCTTGGCCAGGACTGCTGGTCGGCAGCGGTGCCGCTGCGGCATCGCGTCGGCTATGTCCCGGAGCGGCCGAAGTATTACGACTGGATGACGGTCGACGAGATCGGCCAGTTCGCCGCCGCCTTCCACCAACCGGGCTACGCCGCTCGCTATCGCACGCTGGTCGAGCGGTTTCGCCTCGACGCGAAATCGAAGTTAAAAACACTCTCGAAAGGAAGCTATGCCAAGGTCGGGCTGGCGCTGGCGCTGGCGGTCGATCCCGAGGTGCTGATCCTCGACGAGCCGACGAGCGGGCTGGACCTGTTCACCCGCCGCGAGTTTCTGGGCAGCATGGTCGACCTGGCCGCCGAGGGGCGGACGATCCTGATCGCCAGTCACGCCGTCGCCGAGGTCGAGCGGGTCGCCAGCCACGCGGCGTTCATCTCCGCCGGGCGACTGCTGCTGGCCGGCCCGCTGGACGAACTGCGGCAGCGGCTGATCGGCGTGCGCGTGCGGCACTCGGACACTCCGGTCGAACCGGCCGGGCTGGGGGTGATGCTGGCCTGCCAGCGGAGCGGACGGGAGTGGCGGGCATTCGTGCTCGACCCGGACCGGCCGGCGGTGGCGGCGTTGCGTCACCGGCCAGGCGTGGTCGAGGTCGACGAGGAGCCGCTGACCCTGGAGGAGATGTACACCGCGCTGCTGGCCGGCACAGACGGCGACGGCCGGTCGTCCACCGTGAACGGCCGGCCGGCGGTCATCGAGGAGAACGGAGGCCGCCGATGATCGCCACGGTGCTGTGGAAGGAATACCGCGAGGCGCGGGCGGTGTGGCTGGCGTTGCTCGCCCTGGCGGCGCTGGTGCTGCTGGGTGTACCGCAGATCTCCAGCCCGGCTTCGCACCGCGAGGGCGAGCTGGAAGCGATCCTGCTCCTCTGGTCGACGGTCCTGGTGTGGATGTACGGGATGGTGTGTGGGGCGATGCTGACTGCCGGCGAGACGGAGGCCGGCACGCAGCCCTTCCTCGACGCGCTGCCGACGGCACGTTACCCGCTGTGGAAGGCGAAGGCGTTGGCTGGCGGGCTGTTCGTGCTGGCGTTCGCCCTGGTGGTGCCGTGGCTGAGCCTGCTCGGGTCGGCGCGCGAGCCAGTGTGGCACTTCGTAACTCCGCTGGCGGGTGGAGTGACGGGGTACGGGTGGGGGTTGTTGACCGGCGTGCGAGCGCGGTCGGTGCTGGCGGCGATCGCCCTGGCGATCGTCGCCCAGGTGACGGGGTTCGTGGTCGTACAGATCGGTCTGTTGCTCGTCCTGGCGTTCCTGTCGTGGCTGATCGAGCCATTTCCGCCGCAATTGGCGATGCTCGGCGCAGGTGCGGCCTGTTTGCTGGCGCCACTACCCCTTTCCGGGTGGTGTTACTCCCAGATTGATGGCCAGCGCGGGGCGGGAGGAACCGAACGCCGCGGCCTGAATCGCGACGGCGCCCGGGCGGCCGGCCGGCGCGTGCGGGCGACGCTGTGGCTGACGGTGCGGCAATCCGGGGTGCTGCTGGGGGCGGTGGTGCTGTTCGCCGCGGCGGCGGGACTGCTGGTGCTGTCGACCGGCATCGTGTTCTGGGTGGCGGTGACGGTGATCGTCGGGGCGGTGTGCGGGGCGACGACGGTGGCCGACGAACAGGGCGGAGCGTACCGCATGCTGGGCGACGGCCGCTATCCGCTGCGGGCCGTCTGGGTGACGAAACTGCTGCTGCATGGCGCCGCCTGTGTGGTGGCGGTGCTGGCGCTGCTGGTGCCGGCATGGCTGTATACGTCGCTGGCGATGTACCCGTCCAGCTCGCGCCAGCCGATCTTTGAGCACCTGTTCGACCTGCCCTCGGTGGATCAGTCCGTCACCGTCGGGACGGTGGTGTTCCTGCCGGCGTTCTACGGGTTCACGCTGGGTCTGCTGTGCGGTCCCCTGTGCCGCAAGACGGTGGTGGCGGTGGTGGTGGCGTTCGGGCTGGCGCTGCCGCTGCTGGCACTGTGGGTGCCGTCGGTGCTGCTGGGCGGGATGCACGGGTGGCAGCTGCTGGCTCCACCGCTGCTCGTGCTGCTGGGCGCCGGGACGCTGCTGCGGCCGTGGGTGACCGACCGGCTGGCAAGTCGAGCGGGTGTGGCTCGGGTGGCGGCGGTCGCGGTGGCGGTCGGGGCATCGGTCGCGCTGGGGCTAGCGTATCGGGTCGTCGAGATACCGGATGTGCCGCCGCCGGCCGGGGTCGATGCGCAGCAGGAACAGATGCCGCCGGACGACAACGCCGGGCTGGTGTTGCGGAGCACTCTGGCCCGACTGGCCGACCGTCTCCAGGTGCGGTTGCCCGAGATCCCGGCAGGCGGGGCGCCCATGATGCCGGCGACGAACCTGCCGCCGGCGGAATCGCTGGAGCGGGTGATCCGCGATGGATGGCCGGCCGGCGCGGACGGGGCTGAGTGGACGAAGCGATTGAACGAGGTGTTTAACGATCCGGAATGGGAAGAAATGACCAAGCTGGCGGCCGGGCCGGCGGTGATGCTGGAAGACCCGCGGCGGCTGACGGCGGCGTGGCCAATTGCCAGTAGCCTGCAGGTCGACCCGGTGTGCCGGGCGCTGGCCGTTCGCGGCTTGCAGCGGCAGGCGGAGGGCGACCCGGCGGCGTTCGTCCGCCATCTGGACGTCGCCCTGTTCTTGATCCGGTCGCAGACGACGCACTGTTTGCCCGGCGCGCTGCAGGCGGCGGTGTCCACCGAGGCCGCTGTGCTCGCCGCGGTCGATCGCTGGCTGGAGCGGATCGACGGCCGGCCGGACCTGCTGCGGCAGATGATGCAGGTGCTCGACCGACACCGCAAGGAGGCGCCACTCGACCCGGCCGACCCGGCGGTGCAGACGTACCTGATCGTGCGCAATGCGGTGTACCAGCCGCACCTGATCGTTGCGCGGGGGCCGGCGTTCTGGAACCCCGGTCCGCGGCTGGCGCTGAGTGAGGTGGTGCCGTGGGAGCGAGCGCGGCTGGATCGGGTGGTGCGCATGCTGGCCAGCGGGATTGTGGACCCGCGTCTGACTCCGCCCTGGCTGGACCCGGTGTGGAAGTTCCTTCGCCCGGACCTGAGGCAGCTGCCCCAGGAGAAAGTTCGCCGGTTGACGCTGCTCGACGCGCGGCGGCTGCTGGTGGCGCTACGTCGGTACGCGGTTGAGCGCGGCCGAGCGGCGACGGAGCTGCAGCAACTGGTGCCGGACTATCTGCCGTCGGTGCCGACCGACCCCTACAGCGACGGGCCGTTCCGCTATCGCCTATCGCAAGGGGAGGAGATCGCCTGGCGGCCGGAAATGCCGGATGAAGCCGTCGCGATGGGGGGCGGAATGCCGGGTGGAGCGGGCAGCAGTGGTCCGCCGGGAATGGCCATGCCGCCGGGGGCAGAGATGCCGCCGGTGCGCATGCCGGAGGCGGGGCAACCGCTGCCCCTGCTACCGCCCGTCCCGGAGCCGCCGGCGCGGAAGAAGACGGTGTCAGCCGGACAGGGCGTGCTCTGGAGCGTCGGCGATGACCATGAGGACAACGGCGGCAAGCGCCAGGGGCTGACCGACAACTGGTTCGAGCCGGCGCAGCACGGCACCGACCTGATCTTCCTTGTCCCCGTGCCGCGGCCGAAGAAGTAGCCGAAAGCCGCTGCTGACCTGCGGCGCCTGTCTGCCCGCGCGTATAATGAACGTGTGGACAGCAGGAGGGGACGGCGATGGTGCGGACGGTTCGGAAGCGACAATCAATGGCGGCGGACGTGCTCTTTGCGGCGATTCCTGGCCCGACACGCAAACGGGTGCCCAGTCCGTACTGTTACCGGCTGGTGTACCAGGCGCCAGCCCCGACGCAGCCCGGCTGCGCGCTGATGTGGGAAGTACTCGGCGGCCGCGAGGTGTACCAGGTGGCGCTGGAGCGGCAGGCGAACGGCCGGCTCCGCTGGCACTGCACCTGCCCCGACGCTGTCTATCGCGGCGAGGACCGGCCGCACACCTGCAAGCACGTCCGCGGACTGCAAAGCACCGGCCGTCACCCACTCCCCTGGAGCGCTTGATCCCGCCTGCCGGCCTCATACGCTGACCTGCGGAGGTGGGGTCTGTATGCGCCGGTCAGTCGTTGTCGCCCGGTTGCTGGTTGTTGCGCTCACCGCCTGGCTGGCGCGGTCCGGTGGCGCCGGCGCGACGACGTTGCGGTTCGAGGTGACGGTCGGTCCCGACCTGCTCGCCGCGCCGGCGGCCGGGCGCGTGCTGGTTGTCCTCGGCCGCGCGGCCAGCCCGGAGCCGCGGCGGAGCATTGGCGAAACCGGCACGACAGCGCCGCCGGTACTCGGCGCCGATGCGACGCTGGCGAATGGCAAATCGGTCGTCCTCGACCGATCGAGCATGCTCTTTCCGCTCGCCAACCTCACCGAACTACCAGCCAGCGAGTATCACGTTCAGGCGGTGTTCGACCACAACCCGGACCTGCGATTGCCGAGTGCGCCGGGTAACCTGGTGAGCGAGCCGGTGCGGGTGCGGCTCGATCCGGCGCGAGGCGGGGTGGTATCGCTCGCGCTGTCGCGCCGGCTGCCGGACGAGCAGGTGCCCGCCGACACCGCCGAGGTGAAGTATTTGCGCCTGCGCTCGGAGCGGTTGAGCCGCTTTCACGGACGGCCGATCTACCTGCGCGCCGGCGTGATCCTGCCGCCGGGGCACGCCCGCTCGCCGGACGTGTTCTTTCCGCTGCGCGTGGCGATCGGCGGGTTCGGCACACGCTACACCGCCGTCCGCGACCTGATGCACCCGTTTTCGTCCTTTCGCCGGACCTGGCAGGCGGCCGACACGCCGCGGATGATCCTGCTGCACCTCGACGGCGCCGGCCCGCTTGGCGACCCGTACCAGGTCAACTCGGCGAATCATGGCCCCTATGGCGACGCGATCACCGAGGAGCTGATCCCCCACGTCGAGCGGCAATTCCGCGGCATCGGCAAACCGTATGCGCGGGTGCTGGAAGGCGCCTCGACCGGCGGCTGGGTGTCGCTGGCGCTGCAGGTGTTCTACCCCGACTTCTTCAACGGCGCCTGGTCGCACTGTCCCGACCCGGTCGACTTCCGCGCCTTCGAGCTGATCGACATCTACAGCGATACCAACGCTTACGTCAACCGCCACGGCTTCGAGCGGCCTGCCTGTCGCTCCATCAACGGCGACACGCGCTACACCATGCGGCACGAGGTGGCCATCGAACGAGTGCTCGGCCGCGGCGAACGCTGGACGCTGTCGGGGCGCGACTGGGGATCGTGGAACGCCACCTTCAGCCCGCGCGGCGCGGACGGGTTGCCGATGCCGCTGTGGGACGGTCGCACCGGGCGGATCGACCCGGCGGTGGCGGAGCACTGGCGGCGCTACGACCTGCGGCGCCACCTGGAAACGAACTGGGCGCGGCTGGCCGGCAAGCTGCACGGCAAGCTGCGCGTCTGGGTCGGCGAGGCCGACGACTACTTCCTCAACAACGCCGTCCACCTGCTCGACAGCTGGCAGCGCAGCGCCCCGAAGCGGGCTTTCGCATCACCTTCGGACCGCGCCCAGGACCACAACTGGCGCGGGCTGAGCGAACGGGAGATGATCGCCGAGATGGCCGCGGCGATCGAGCGCGCGGCGGCGCGCGGCGGGCGAGTGAACCGGGCAGCGCGGTGCTCATGTTTCGGCATGCATCTGCTCTCGCGATGGGTGATGCAGGTTCACACGGCGTCGAATCGCACGGCATGCGGGTTGCTCTACTGGGACCGGCGATGCCACCCCGGAGGCGACCTCATGCAGCTGACCAGTACCGACGTTCCGTTTCGCGTGGGCGTGTTCGACACCGTGGCCGAGGCTGACCGGGCGGTACACGACCTGCTCACCGCCGGCTTCGACCGCAACGAACTGGCCGTCCTCTGCTCCGACCAGCACAAGGAGCGGCACTTCCGGGGCGTTGTCCAGACGCCGGCGCCGGCCGGCGCCTACACCGCCGAGGGCATTGTCACCGGCAGCGCCGTCGGCGCGGTGATCGGCGGGGTGATGCTGGCCGCGTCGTCGCTGGTGACGGCGGGGGTGCCGATCCTGGCCGGTGGGGCGGCGATGATCGGAGGCGGGGCGCTGGCGGGCAGCTTCGCCGGCGCCATGATGACGCGCGGGCTGCAAAAGGAGATCGCCGACTACTACGAGCAATCGCTCGAACTCGGTCAGATTCTCGTCGCCGTCGAGGTCCACGGCGACAACGCCGAGCAGCGCTCGACTCGCGCCGCCGCCATCCTCCGCGGCGAGGGCGTGCAGCCGGTGCCGCTGCCGGAGGGGTGACCCTTCTACCATACCAGCCCGAAGCGTTAGCGAGGGCTGTCCCAGCTGGCAACCCGCCGTTGGCGTGCCAGGACCGAATGGTCACCGTGGACGACGGGAGACCTCCGGTCGCCCAGGTGGCCGGTCAGGAGACCGGCCACACAGGGATGGCTGTTGGGGCTGTTGTCAGGCCCGGTTGCGGCTGTTGTGGCAGGTCTCCCGACCTTGCAACCTGCGACCGCAGGTCTCCTCGGGACATGCAGGAGACCTTCGATCCGCCGGAGGTGGCCAGGACAGGAGATCCGGCTCGCAACACGCAGATGTGCGTTACCGGCGCGACGTCCAATGAGCGTGTTCAACTCGGGGCACTGACGTGCTCCCGCTCGCCTGGCAAGTGACGATTGGCGACGCCGCGTCAGGCGATGTCTTGGTGAGCCCGGTCCCGTCAAGGCCGAAGTTCTTCACGTTGAGCGCAGACGTCGCCCTTACCGCATTGCGACGTCAGCCGTTGGCGTGCCAGTCGGATGGCGAACCCGTGGACGACCTCCTCGCCCAGCGCCGCCGGCGATGTCGGTCAGGCCCCGCGACTTGAAGACTCGTTCGTCGACCAGTCCGCCGCAATCGGCTCGAACAGCAGGTCGTCGCCCATCAGCGACACCCCGCCGCCGATGACGATGCTCGCGGACAGAGCAAGGTGGTAACGTGGCAGATCGCCTCGGCCGATGCCTGCCACGCTCCGGTCGAGGATGCGCGCGGCGGATCGCCTTCCTTCGCTGCAGTGGCCACCAGCCACGGGAGTGACCGATCCGTCTTTGGCGGGCGAGATGCGGTCCAACTGGCGATAGTCAATCTTGATCCCCATCCGGAGGCGATCGCTTCGAGCGGCGGTGGCTCCGCTCGTTCCACATGATCCGTAGTTGCCCGATCTCGGCGGCGCCGCGACCGGCGCCGCGATAGATCTCGCCATCGATGATGAACCCGCCGCCGATCCCCGAGCCGATGGTGATGTAGAACAGCGGCGACAGTCCCTTGCCGGCGCCGTGCGTCGCCTCGGCCAGTCCGGCGACGTCGGCGTCATTGCCCAGCACCGCCGGCAGCCCGACGACGTCCGCGATCCAGTCCGCCAGCGGGAAGTTATCCCAGCCGTCGATCTGGTGCGACGTCAGGACAGTTCGCGTCACGTCGTCCACCGGCCCACCGAAGCCAATGCCGACGCCTTGCAGGTCGTTGCGCGACACTTTGGCGCGCTCCAGCAGGCGCGGCACGGCCGACTCGATCTGCCGGCGGATGCCGTCGGCACCGGCGGCGGGGTCCACCTGCTCGCGCACCAGGCCGCGCAGGCGACCGTCGTCGGGGCCGACGCCCAGCTGGAGCTTGGTCCCGCCGATCTCGATGCCGAGGTAGTGTCGGGTCATGAATCGTCCCGTCCAGGCACGTCAAAGGGTGCCGCCGTCGGGCCAGTTGCTCCAGTGCGTGTTGGGCGGCTGACACAGGCGCAGCAGGTTCGGGTCGCCCTCCACCAGTGCCTGAGCGAGCAGGCGGAACGTCTCGGTATCCGAGGGCACCTCCTCGCCACCCGCCAGGTTCGGATGATACCACTCGTCCAGGCTGAGGAACCGCGGCAAGTCCGCCGGGATGCGGCGGCGCAGCTCCTCCTCGGTGGCCAGCAGCGCCTGGCGCTGTTCGGGGAGGAGGACGCGGAGCAACTCCTCGCCGCGGAGCGATTGCGGTCCGTCGGCGAGCTGGATGCCCTTCGCGGCGTACACCGCCGGGTCGCGCGGGACAGGGACCGACTGGCCGCGGATTCGGACCTCGGTCACGGTGGCCGGCACCTTGCCCCACTCGTCCGCGTCGTCCCCATCCCAGCTGAGCAGGAACAGGAAGTCGTCGTTGGTCAGCCCCGGGTCGCCGCGCAGGCAGTTCCCAAAGGTGTACAGGCTGGTGTCGATCCCTTCGGGCAGGTTGGTGCGGACGTTATAGCCCACGACGTCGATGATGATCGCCCAGCGGGCCTCGTCGCGAAACGCCGTCAGCCGGACGGCGCCGAGGTGGACGTAGCCGTTGTCGAGCATCGGGAACGTGTAATCTTCCGCGCACTCGTCCAGCTGGGCGAGGATGCTCCGGACGCTGTAGCGCCGCCTGCGTCCCACCGCCGGCCTCCTGTCACGCTGCTTCGCGCGGGACGTTGTTCAGCCCAATGCGGCGGTGCAGGTCGTCGACGACCCAGTGGAACGCCGCCAGGTGGATCGTCTCGACGATGCCCATGTCGTCGAGCGGGACGTGTAGCGTGTGATCGGCCAGGCCGCGCAGCTTGCCGCCGCCGAAGCCGGTGCAGCCGAACGTCGTCAGTCCGTGTCGCTTCGACCAGTCGACGGCGCGCAGAATGTTCGGGCTGTTGCCTGACCCGGAGATGGCGATCAGCAGATCGCCGGCGCCGGCGAGGTTCTTCAGCTGCTCGACGAAGACGCGATCGTACCCCTCGTCGTTGGCCCAGGCGGTGATATACGGGGTGTTGTCGGTCAGGCTGAGGATGCGGACGCGCTTCTTGCTCTCGTCGTCGAAGTCCTGCCGACGCAGGCTGCCCTTGCCGACGTCCTCGCAGAAGTGCGAGGCGTTCGACCCGGACCCGCCATTGCCGCAGACGAAGATGAACCGGCCGCGCTGGTAGGTGTCGTAGCACAGGTCGGCCAGCTTGCTCACCTCGGCCGGGTCGATGCGCGACAGTTCCTCACCGATCCGCTGTAAAAACGTCCTGGCATCCAGTTTCACGCCGAGCATTGCGACCTCCCTGGGGGTTTTCGGTCACTCTATCAACTCGACCGACCGTCCGGAAGGCGGATTGCCGCCGGCGGGGTTTCGTTACAATGAGGAGGTTCCTCCAGCACCAGGGCCGCAGCACATGGCACGCGATCTGATCCTTGGCACCGCCGGACACATCGACCACGGCAAGACGACGCTGGTCAAGGCGCTCACCGGCATCGACTGTGACCGGCTGCCCGAGGAGAAGGCCCGCGGCATCACCATCGACATCGGCTTCGCCATCCTCGACCTCCCGCCGTACCGGCTCGGCATCGTCGACGTGCCGGGCCATGAGCGGTTCGTCAAGAACATGCTCGCCGGCGCCACCGGCATCGACCTGGCGCTGCTCGTCGTCTCGGCGCGCGAGTCGGTCAAGCCGCAGACCCGCGAGCACCTCGAAATCCTCCGCCTGCTCGGCATCCGGCAGGGCGTCATCGCCCTGACGATGTGCGACCTGGTCGACGCCGATACCCGCGAGGTGGTCGAACTGGAGGTCCGCGACCTCGTCGCCGGCACGTTCCTCGCCGATGCGCCGATCATCGCCACGGCGGCGGTGACCGGCCTGGGCATCGACGAGCTGCGCTCCGCCATCGCCGACGCCTGCCGACGGGTCGACAAGGCAACCGGGTCGGCGTGGTTCCGCCTGCCGATCGACCGGGCGTTCATCGTCCAGGGACATGGCACGGTGGTGACCGGGTCGGTGGTGTCGGGCAGCGTCAAGGTCGGCGACGAGGTGGAGTGGCTGCCGTCGGGGCAGCGTGTGCGGGTGCGCTCGCTGCAAAGTCACGACCAGTCGGTCGACGAGGTGCATCGCGGCATGCGCGCCGCCGTCAACCTGGCCGGCGTACCGCACGAGGCGATCATCCGCGGCCAGGAGCTGGCGACGCCTGGCTACCTCGTCCCGTCGAAGGTGGTGACGGTGCGGATGCACTGCCTGGCCGAGATGAAACGGCCGATCAAGCACCGCCAGCCGGTCCGCTTCCACGTCGGCACCCTGGAAGGGATGGGCACGGTATCACTGCTCGACTGCGACAGCATCGAGCCGGGCCGGTGGGGGCTGGCGCAACTGTTCCTCGACGAGCCGGCGACGACGACGTGGGGCCAGCCGTTCGTCGTCCGCGAGTCGTCGGCGACGCAGACGCTCGGCGGCGGGCAGGTGCTGCAGCCGGTCGCCCAGAAGGTGCGGCGGCGACACCTGGAGGTGCTGGAGCGGATCGAACAGCTGTGGACCGGCGACCCGCGTGAACGAGCGCTGACGGTGGCGTGGTTCGGCGGGTTCCACGGGTTTCAGCTGGCCGATCTGGTGCGCGGCGCCGGACTGTCGCCCGACGAGGCGACGACGCTGGTGGCGGCGCTGCGGCAAGAAGGCAAGCTCCGCGAGCTGGCGGTCGGCCCGGCTCGTCGCACCCTGCTGCACGGCGACATGATTGGCGAGCTGGAGGCGAAGGTGTACGCCCTGCTCGACCGGCTGCACGAGCAGTTCCCACTGATGTCGACGCACGATCGGCAGAAGGTGCAATCGCAGCTCGGCTATGTCGGTGATGACACCCTGGTCCACGCCGTCGTCGAGGGGCTGCTGACGCAGAAGAAGCTGATCGGCGACCTGCGGCGGATCGGTCGCGCCGACTTCAAGCCGCGGCTCAGCGCCAACCTGCGCAAGCTGAAGGACAAGCTGATCGCGGCGTACCAGGCGGGCGGGTTCCAGCCGCCGGAGCCGGGCGGCTTCGCCAACCATGCCGGCGGCAATGCGGCGCATCTGAAAGACCTGTTCGACGTGTGCGTGGCCGAGGGCTACCTGTGCCGCGTCACCGACGAGGTGTATTTACACGCCGACGCCGAGGCGGAGATGCGGCGACGGGTGAGCGATCGGCTGCGCGGGCAGGAGGCCGGGCTGACGGTGGCGGAGATCCGCGACATGCTCGGCACCACCCGCAAGTACGCCGTGCCGCTGTGCGAGTACCTCGACCGCATCGGCCTGACCCGCCGCGAGGGCGATTTCCGTCTCCTCGTCCTGCCCGACCCGACGCCGACCGCGTGAACTCCCGTTGAGATTAAAAGCGACCCTTTATGAGTGAAAACCGCTTTCGCCGTCTACCGCCGGTGAATGATCTGCTCGACCTGCCGGCGCTGCGGGCGCTGGCCGACACGCATCCGCGCGACGAGATCGTTCGCGCCGTGCGCGCCGAGCTGGACGAACTGCGCCGCCGGCTGGCCGGGGACGAGTCGGTGGACGGGCTGCTCGACCCGGCGGCGGTGGCGGACCGGGCCTCAGCGCGCCTGCACCTGGAGCTGCGGCCGAAGCTCCGCCGCGTCATCAATGCCACCGGCATCGTGCTGCACACCAACCTGGGCCGCGCCCCGGTCGCCGAGGTGGCGGCGCGGGCGGCGGCGGAAGCGGCGGCTGGCTATCTGAACCTGGAGCTGGACCTCGACACCGGCCGCCGGTCGTCGCGCCAGGACGCCGTCCGCGACTGGGTGTGCCGCCTGACCGGCGCCGAGTCGGCCACCGCAGTGAACAACAACGCCGCCGCCACCGTGATCGTCCTCCGCACTGTCGCCGCCGGCAGAGAAGTGGTGCTGTCGCGCGGCCAGCTGATCGAGATCGGCGGCAGCTTCCGCATCCCCGACATCATGGCGGTGTCCGGCGCCACGCTCCGCGAGGTCGGCACCACCAACATCACCCGGCTGGCGGATTACGAGCGAGCGATCGGTCCGAACACCGCCGCCCTGATGGAGATCCACACCAGCAACTACCGCGTCTCCGGCTTCACCGAATCGGTGCCGCTGCCGCAGCTGGTGGCGCTGGGCCGCAAGCACGGTCTGCCGGTGATCGACGACGTCGGCTCGGGCGCGCTGGTCGACTTCGCCGCCTTCGGCTTCCACGGCGAGCCGGTGCCGCGCCGCAGCATCGCCGCCGGCGCCGACCTGGTGCTGTTCAGCGGCGACAAGCTGCTCGGCGGACCGCAGGCCGGCATCATCGCCGGCAAGGCGGAGTGGATAAAAAAGATCGAAAAAGACCCCCTCATGCGTGCGTTCCGGCTCGACAAGATGACGCTGGCAGCCCTGGAGGCCACGCTGCGGCTCTATCTGGACGAGGACCGCGCCCGCCGCGAGGTGCCGGTGCTGCGCATGCTGGCGACGCCGCTGGACGAGCTGCGCCGGCGTGCCGAGGCGCTGGCGGCACGGCTGGCGACGGTGTCCGGCGTGACGCTCGCCCGCGCGGCGGCGGACGAGGCGTTCGTCGGCGGCGGGTCACTCCCCGACCAGGCGATGCCGACCTGGGTCGTCGAGGTGAAGGCCAGCGTGAGCGACGACGAACTGGCCCGCCGCCTGCGCACCGGCGAGCCGGCGGTGATGGCCCGCATCCGCGGCGACACGCTCGTCCTCGACGTTCGCACCGTCTTCGCCGATCAGGAAACGCCGCTGATCGACGCGGTGACGCGGGCAATCGTCCCGTTGAAATGAGCGAAGGCCGCCCGGTGGGGACGGCCTTCGGCGGACGATGCGCTCTTCGTCGCGACGGTTACTTCTTGGTCGGGTCGGGCCGTGCCTTGTCGAGCGCATGCTGCGTCTCGTCCAGCTTCTTGCGCAGCTCGCCCAGCTTCGTCTCCAGCGCCTGCTTCTTGTCATCGGAAGCCGACTTCAGCTCGGCCTCGGCCTTCGTCACCTCGGTCTTCGCCTTGTTCAGCGCCTCCTCCAACTCGGCCAGCCGCTTCTCCTCCGGATCTTCCTTCGGCGCCAGCTTGCCGGACTGCAGATCGCTGAACAGGGCTTGCACTGCCTCCGCCGGGATGGCGTAGCTCTCGGTGCGGCCGGCGCGGGCGATGTTGATGCCGACCGCCTTGCCGTCGAGATCGACCAGCGGCCCGCCGCAGTCGGTCGGCTTGATGACGGTGTCGTGCTGCAGGATGACCGGGAAGCCGCCGCGGCGCTCGCTGAGCGTGCTGCCCATCATGTTCATCATGTCGCCGCGGTTGATCATGCTGGCGGGCCGTTTGCCGAGGGTGGCGCGAACGTCCGTCTCCTTCTCGCCGCGCTTGACCCGCAGGATGACCACCTGCCCCGGCTTGAAGCCCTGGATGGCGGTGACGAGGCGGTCCGGTGAGGGGACCTTGCGGCCGGCGACGGTCAGCACCACGTCGCCGACCTTCAACCCGGCCTTCTCGGCGGCGCCGCCCTTCTCGATCATGGCGATGACCGCCACGCCGTTTTCGCCAGGGTCCAGGCCGATGCCGAGATAGCCGCTGTTCGGCGCCGGCGCTCGCCGCGACACGTCTCGCCCCGACGGCGACCGCACCGCCACGCTGACCACCCCGACCGCCACCGGCAGGTCGCCCGGCAGGGCGGTAGCCACCCAGTCGCCAACCTCCGCGGTCTTGGCTGCCTTCCACTCGATCGGCTTCAGGCCGCTGGCGTCGATCTTGAGCATGGCCAGATCGTGCGTTTCCTCCACGCCGGTGAGGCGAGCGGGGAAAGTGCGGCCGTCCTTCAGCTTGCAGACGAGCTTGCCCTTGAGCAGGCTGCTCTTGGTGACGATCCAGCCGTCGGCGCTGATGATGGCGCCGAGGGCCGCGTCCTTGTCATCGGCGAGGACGCGGACCACACTCTCGCTCGGCCGGGAGACGACGCCGCGAAAGGCCGCCAGGATGGGGGCGGTATTCCGGCCGTGCTGGTCGCGCTGCGCCGCCGCCTCGCCAATCCCGAGGAGGAGGGCCGCCACGGCGACCACTGAGACGAGCCAGCACCGGGAAAGACGCAGGGGAGTTATCATGGACGCTCGACTCCGGAAAGACTCCTCGGGATGCAAAAGAGATTACTCGGACGGACGGGTGCCCAGCTTCACCGAGATCTTCATCGGTTTGCCGGCGCGGACCACCTCCAGGGTGATTTGTTCGCCTGGTTTCTTTTTCCGCATGAATGCGAACAGGTCAGCACGCTTCTCCAGTTTCACATCATCGACCTTCGCCAGCACATCGCCGACCTTGACGCCGGCCTTCTCGGCGGCGGTGTCCTTGGTGACCTCGACCACCTTCAGGTCGTCCTTCTCGGGTTCGAAGCCGACGCCGAGGTAGGCGCTGCCGGGCCGGCTGAGGAAGTCGAGCATCCCGCCCCATTCGTCGCCCTTGGCCAGCCGCGGCCAGTCTTCCTTGTAGACGCTGACCGGAACGTGGATATTGGCGGTGATGTTCCAGCTGATGCGGCTGTGGATGCCGACGACCCGGCCGTCGAGGTCGAACAGCGGACCGCCGGAGTCGCCGCCGACGAGCGCGCAATCGGTCTGAATCAGCGTGGCGGTGTTGTTCAGCACCCGGCCCAGCCGCACCACCGGCGTTCGACCCGGCCGAAACCCGCCGGGGTGGCCGACGCCGATCACCCACTGACCCTTTTTCAGCTTTTTCGAATCTCCCATCGGCATGAACGGCCACTTGCCCTTCTCGGTGATCTTGATCAGGCCGCTGTCGAGCCGCTTGTTCCAGCCGAGCGTCTTGCCACGGACCCGTTTGCCGTCGGGGAAAATCAGGGTGCAAACCTGGTCCGGCTTCCCGGACACGTGGCCGGCGGTCAGAACATAGCCCTCCTCGTTGATGACGACCCCGCTGCCGGCGCTGGAGCCGAGCGACACGCCGACCGTCGCCGGCAATGCTCGCTTGAGGACCAGCTTGACCTGTTCCTGAATCGCCTTGAGGTCTTCGGGGTTTTCCGGCTCAAACGTCGTCACCGGGGCAGTCGGCGGCTTTTTCGCCTTTGGTTGATCGGCGGTGTCGGCCGGAGTCATGGCAGTGACGAGGACCAGCCCGAACAGGACGCCGGTCAGCCCGGAGAGGGGACCACGATGGAGGAGCGGTATCATCCCGGTTGCCTTTTCAGAAGGACCCGCGCGAAGGGATCATGTCGAGGATACGCGATTGCTTCACCCGCGGCAAGCAACCTGATCGGTCTGGGCGGGCGCCTCCCGACGATTCGTCCGTCGGAGGCTCGCATAATCCGACGATTGCATTGTAACTTACCAACGCCCCTATTCTCTATATCCTCGCATCCTTTCCATCGTGACGCCGATTGAATCCGGACGCGCCAAAGAAGCGAGCCGGATAGACAGGTCGATCTTGTCGCTGAAACAGATGTTTGATACGATTGATTTGAACGGTTGTTTGAACAGGCCGATCGGTGGAGTCGAGGCGACGATGGCGGACGACGACACGCGAACCCGGTTGCTGATCGCGGCGGGCGAACTGTTCGCCGCGAAGGGGTATGAGGCGACCAATGTCCGCGCCATCACCGAGCAGATCAACGCCAGTCCGGCGGCGGTCAACTATCACTTCCGCAGCAAGCAGCACCTCTACGTCGAGGCGGTGCGCTACGCCGCGGCGGCGGTCGACGCCCTCTGCCCGATGTCGGACGCCCACGGCGACCTGCCGGCCGAGGAGCGGTTGCGGCGGTTCATTCGCGGGCTGCTCAACCGGCTGTTCAACCGGGATCTGCCGGCCTGGCAGCGGCTCCTGATCATGCGCGAGGTCGCTCAGCCCCACCCCGGCGCCTGCGAGGACCTGGTGCAGCGGTTCATCCGCCCGACATACGAGCTGCTTCGCACGGTGCTGCGCGACCTGCTGCCGCCGACGGTGCCGCAGGTCGAACTGGACCTGATCGGCAGCAGCATCGCCGGCCAGTGTCTGCACTACCACCACGTCCGCCACGTCCTGCCGATGCTGGTCGGCCGGGAGGAGGCCGACGCCTTCGACATCGACCGGCTGACCGAGCACATCTGGCGCTTCTCCCTGGCCGCCATCCGCGGTCTGTATCCGCCGGCAGTAGAATCGTCCCACGGGAGAGCGGACTGATGCCGCACACGGACGTACTGACACGGGAGACGCCATTCGCCGGAGGGTCCGCCGTCGTCTGCCGCGGCGTGACCAAGGCGTTCGGCGAACGGGACACGCAGGTGATGGCGCTGCGCGGCGTCGACCTGGAGCTGCCCTACGGCGAGCTGGCGCTGCTGGTCGGTCCGTCGGGCTGTGGCAAGACGACGCTCATCTCGCTCATCGCCGGGCTGCTGGAGCCGACGGCGGGCGAGGTGGAGGTGCTGGGAACGAACCTGACGCACCTGAGGGGCGGCCGCAAGGTACGGTTCCGCGGCGAGCACATCGGCTTCGTGTTCCAGCAGTACAACCTGTTGCCGGCACTGACGGCGGCGGAGAACGTTGCCGTGCCGCTGCTGATCGCGCGCCAGCCACGGAAGCCGGCGATCGAGCGGGCGCGGGCGATGCTCGACCGGGTCGGGCTGAGCGACCGGGCGAACGCGCTGCCGACCCAGCTTTCGGGCGGGCAGCAGCAGCGGGTGGCGATCGCTCGCGCCCTGATCCACGACCCACAGCTGCTGGTGTGCGATGAGCCGACCGCCGCCCTCGACGCGCTCTCCGGCCAGACGGTGATGGGCATGATCCGGCAGGTCGCTGTTCGGCCGGACCGGGCGGTCATTGTCGTGACGCATGACAGCCGCGTTTACAAGTTCGGCGATCGTATCGTGAGCATGAGCGACGGGCTGATCGTGAGCGAGGAGCAGACGCCGCACCCCGAGGCGGCGTCGGCCTGACAGGTGGCCCGACACACAGAGGAGGTGGGTCATGGTCCGCAAGTACGGGTTGCCGCTGCTGGCGGTGGTGATGCTCTGCTTCGCCGTCTATCACGTCGTTCGCGCTCAGCAGCAGCCGGGCAAGCTGTCGCCGCCGGTGCAGCCCGCCCGTTCGCCGTTCGCCGACGGCGTCGCCGGCGCGGGGCTGGTCGAGGCGCGCACCGAGAACATTGCCGTCGGCACCAACCTGCCGGGGATCGTCACGCAGGTGTTCGTCAAGGTCGGCCAGCCGGTGAAGAAGGGCGACCGGCTGTTCCGCCTCGACGACCGCGCCCTCCGGGCCGAGCTGCGCGTCCGCAAGGCCGCCCTCGCCGCCGCCGAGGCGCAGCTCGGCAAGCTCGAACGCATGCCGCGCGAGGAGGAGGTGCCGGCGCTGGAAGCGAAGGTCGCCGAGGCCCGCGCGCTGTTCGCCGACCGGCAAGACCTCGCCGCTCGATCGCGGCGGTTGTACGCCCAGCGGGCGATCGGCGACGAGGAGCGCGTCCGCACCGAGCAGTCGCTGCAGGTGGCAAAGGAGCAGCTCCGCAAGGCTGAGGCCGACCTGGCGCTGCTGAAGGCGGGCGCCTGGGAGCCAGATAAGGCGATCGCACGGGCCAGCGTCGAGCAGGCGAAGGCGACGCTGGATCAGACCGAGACGGAGCTGAAGCGGCTGGAGGTGGAGGCGCTCGAGGATGGGGTCGTCCTGCAGGTGAACGTGCGGTCCGGCGAGTACGTCAGCGCCGCCGCCGGCCAGGCGCTCATCGTCCTGGGCAACCTCAATGCCCTGCACGTCCGCGTCGACATCGACGAACACGACATCCCGCGCTACGTCTCAGCCGGCGAGGCGCGGGCCATGCTCCGCGGCGACCCGCGCCAGGAGTTCACCCTTCGCTTCGTTCGCGTCGAACCCTACGTCATCCCGAAGCGTTCGCTCACTGGCGATAACACCGAACGGGTCGACACGCGCGTGCTCCAGGTGATTTACGAGGTCCTCGGCACCCCCAACCGGCTGTACGTCGGGCAACAGCTGGACGTGTTCATCAATGGCACGCCGGGAAAGAAGGGGACGTGACGGTGCTGCGTGTCGCGACAGGCGGGCCGGTGGCGCGGAGTGCGACGGTTCTGCGCGAGCTATCAGAGCGGCTGACGGAGGCGTACCGGAGTCGGCCAGATTCTTTAAACCGGGGGATAGTTCACTGGTAGTGGCGATCGCGAGCGGGAATAGTGGAGGGAAGGAACGGTAAACGCCCAGGCGGGGCGGGTCAACGGGGCGAACGCGACCTATCTTTCGCCCGACCAATGGAGGACTCACCCATGCCCCACGACGCACGACTCGGGCTGGTGGTTGGAGTCACCCTTCTCATTCTCGTAGCCGTCCTGTTCGTTCGCAAAGACGGTCCTGGCGGGGCGACACAGCCAGGCGCCACGCCTCCGGCGTGGGCGTCCGGCGCCACCGGTCCGCTGGCCGCCGGTCCCCCGGCGCCGATCCCCGGCCTGCCCGGCGTGCCGTCGGGGTACGGGCGGGTGAACGGCATGCGGACGCACACCGTCGAGGACGGCGAGACGCTGCTGAGCGTCGCCAGGAAGTTCTACGGCGACGGCTCCCACGTCTCGTTCCTGTTCGAGGCCAACCGCGACCGCCTGTTGCGGCCCGATCACGTCCCGACCGGCATCGTCCTGCGAATACCGGACCTGCCGCGCGAGCTGGCCGACCGCGGCCGGCCGTGAGTATTCATCGACCCGGCCCCGTCGCGTGCGACCCGCGCGACGGGGCCGCGGCGTTTAGGTGGGCCAGGCGAGCGGGAGCACGTAAGTGCCCCGAGGGGTCGCCGTACTCACGACGTCACGCCTCACGCGCTGACTCGGGGCCCTAACGGGACCCCGCTCGCCAACAGCCC
>JAXMAU010000074.1:0-24822 GCA_046350215.1 Gemmataceae bacterium
AGCAAGGACCGGCCCCGGCCGAACCTGCTGCGGACGACCGACGGCGGACGGACCTGGACGGCGTGCGGCTCGTGGTGTCCGGTGGGCCACCAGAGCGCCCAGGCCCTGCCGCGCTGGCACGACGGTACGCTGTACTGGCTGACCGACGGCGGGCTGATCGCGACGACGGACCGCGGCGCCACCTGGATGCGGATCAGTGCGATCAAGGATGGCCGCTACGGTCCGGTGTTCGGCAAGGACGCCAATCACCTGTTCGTGCTGACCGGAGCCGGCATCATCGAGAGCCGCAATGGCGGGCGGGCGTGGTCGAAGCCAATCGCGCCGCCGGCCGGACTGAAGGGCGTCGGCGGCCTGACGTGGATCGACTACGATCCGCCGGCGGACAGCCTCTACATCATGAAGATGGGCAGCGACCTCTACAAACTGGCGCGGGGCAAGTAATCGCTTACCCGAATGCGACCGCCTCGCATACAATCGCCTGCGCCCGCCCGTCGACCGGCGTCAGCACCAGCGTGCGAAAGCTGTCGCCTGTCAGCTTGAGCCGTCGCTCCAGCTCGGCGACGTCGAGCGATGCGCCGATGCGACGTACCTGGATGCGTCCCACGCCGTGAGTACGCAAATACTCCTGTATGCGCCGGCGATCGACGGGCAGCACGGCCTCGATGGCGTAACGGCGGGTGAACGGGGTGTCGTGGGCGGCGTCGCCGGTCAGACAGGCGACGGCGGCATCGAGTGGGTGAGCGTTCAGCAGGCGGGCCAGCTCGCCGGTCAGGCCGGCGCGGACGACGGCGGCGTCGATGTCGTGGAGCCATGCCCGCGGCGGACCGGGCGGCGGAGCGAGGGGGAGAACGTCGGCGGTCAGCGTGGCGCCGGTGGGGAGCAGCGTGGCGCGGCGGGCGGTCTGACGGAACGCGCCGGCCCACAGGACGCACTCCTTCAACTCGCCGTCGAGCGCGATGAACTCCACCTCGCCCGGCAGCGCCGCCACCTCGGCCGACGGCAGACCCGGCGCCAGCTTCACCGCCAGCGGCAGGTCGCGCGGCAGGCGGGCCATCAGCTCGGCCAGCGACGGGCGGGCGTCGGCCATCGACACGACCCGTCGGCCGTCGACGCGACGGTGCGGGTCGGCGAACACCGCCGCCACGCCGGTCAGGTCGACCTGCAGGGCGTCGCCCTCGACCAGTCGCACCCGGTCGGCCACGTCGTAGGCCGCCGCGTTCAGTCCGGCCATCCGCAGCCGCACCGGGTCGAGGTCGACCGCCACCACCGGCGCGACCGCCGCCAGGGCGAGCGCATCGCCGCCGATGCCGCAGCACAGGTCGGCGATCGGCCCCCGGCCGGCGAACCGCCGCGCCCGATGGCGAGCGACTGGCTCGCTGGATGCTTGCTCCAGCGCCTCGCGGGTGAAGTACATGCGGTCGGCGCGACTGAACTTGCCGACGGCGCGGCGGCGGAGCAGAGCGGTTTCCAGGGCGGCGCGGGTCAGGTCGGCGGGATAGCGCTTGCTCAGCCGGCGGTGGGCGGCGAGGAACGTGGCGTCGTCCGGCGCCAGCGCCGTCGCCGCGCGTAACGCCTCCTGACCGACTGCGGTCAATAGCTGCTCCAGCGTCGCCAGGTCCATGCCTCTCCTCCCCGGTCGCCCCGACCGACCTCCGTTGTTCTACCGATCGCGCTGCCGGCGCGCCACATCCGCACACCGGCTGTGCGAGGTGGGCACAGCCGGGAGCGGGGAGACAACCGCTCGCTCCGTCGCTGCCCGCGGACCGACCCATCAGCCGACATTCCGATCCGACGGTACGGAATTTGATACAATCCCTCCGGTCTCCTGCCTCCGCTCCTCCCTCGCCCCCCTACTTCAACGCCTTGAAGGACGGTGAGTGTCATGTTCTCTCCCAGGTGCGAGCGCCCGCCTTTGTTCCCGCCCACCGTGGTCCCGCCGGAGGCGGCGGCGACCCGTGGCAGCGACACTGGAGGCGCTTGGAGGACCACCTGCTCCGGCCATCCGGCTGGCGTCCATCTCGGACCTCGCCGTCGGCGGGCGACAACGATAGCTACTATCCTTCCGTGAGCGCCCGACGGCCGCTACGTGGCCTTCGCCAGTGCCGCCATGAACCTCGTCGAAGGTGACACGAACGACGCCCGCGACGTGTTTGTCAAGGACATGCAGACGGGGGCCGTCGTCCTGGCCAGCACCGCCGCCGGCGAGCAGGGCATCAGCCCGTTCTCGCCGGCGGACTCAGTTTGGCCTCGATCAGCGGCGATGGCCGTTACGTCGCTTTCTCCAGCCGGGCCGCGCAATCTCGTCCCGGACGACACCGACGCCATGACCGACCTGTTCGTTAAAGATCTGCAAACGGGTGGTATCAGTCGGGTGAACACCGCTTCCGACAGCACCCAGGCCAACAGGTGGACGTTCGCGGCGACGACGATCAGTACGAACGGCCGCTACGTCGCCTTTCCAGTCTCGCCAGCAACCAGTTGCAGGAGACACCAACGACCGAGAGGACGTGTTCGTCAAGGATCTGCAAAGCGGCGTCATCGTTCGGGCGAGCGTCGCCTCCGACGGCGTGGAAGGGAACGACAGCTCGAACGGTGTGCCCGCGATCGGGGACGGCCGCTATGTGGCCTTCGGCAGCAGCTACGCCAGTAACCTGGTGCCCGGCGACACCAACCGGGCGGCCGACGTGTTCGTCAAGACCTTCAGACCGGCCGGTTGACGCGGATCAGCACCGCATCCAACGGGGCATTGCAAGAGCAGCTTGGCCGCTCCTCCGTTTCGGCGATCACCCCGACGGCCGCTACGTCGTCTTCACCAACGCGGCCAGCAACCTGGTGCCGGGGGACACCAGCTGGTCCGAGGACCTGTTCGTGAAAGACCTGTGGACGAGCCGCATCGTCGCCGCCCAGCCCTCCTCGAACGGAATCCCGAGCAA
Source organism: Gemmataceae bacterium (assembly GCA_046350215.1). Taxonomy (GTDB): domain Bacteria; phylum Planctomycetota; class Planctomycetia; order Gemmatales; family Gemmataceae; genus JAXMAU01. The sequence goes on from JAXMAU010000074.1 coordinate 2,934, forward strand.
CCTTCAACTGGTCGATCCATCAGCGCCGGACGGCCGGTACGTCGCCTTCCAGAGTTGGGCGACGAACCCACGGCGCCCGCCCAGGCGGTAGTTCTTCCCAGGGGTATCTCAAGGATTTGTGGTTCGGGTCCACCCTCCGTGTCGGCCGGAGCTGGAACAGCCCGATGGTGAGTGCCGACGGCCACAACGTCGTCTTCGACAGCCTCGACCGATACCCGGCGGTAGGCGATCTGAACTGGAAAGTGGACGTCTTCGTCGCGTCCGTCGACGACACGCGCGGCTGGAGGGCACGGCGGGAGACGACATCGTCGTCATCGACGCGGCGGGCGGGCAGGTGCAGGTGACGCGCGGCGGTGTCGCCCTGACCCCGTTCACGCCTCCGCCGGGCCAGGTGATTCGGGTCAGCGGGCTGGCGGCAACGACGTGGTCCGCGTCCACCACGGCGATGATGGTGAGCGTCGATGGCGGACCCGGCGGCGATCTTCTCGACCTGTCGGCCCTGACGACGCCGCTCGCCTGGGACCTGAGCGGCCCGAACGCCGGCACGGTGGCGACGGTGACCTTCGACGCCGTCGAGAACGGCCGATCGGCGGGGCCGGCGAGGACACGTTCACCGTCCGCGACGGGGCCAGCCTGGCGGGCGTCCTCGACGGCGGACTCGGAATCAACACCCTCGACTACTCCACCCGCACCAGCGCGGTGACGGCCAACCTGACGACCGGCCGGGCCGCAACCGCTCTCGTCCGCCGCGTCGCCAACCTGATCGGCGGCGCTTGGCGACGACACGCTGACCGGCAACGCGGCTTGGCCAACATCTGGTCGGCGGGCCAGGCGATGTCCAACGGCGGCCTCGGCAACGACATTTATCGGTTCAACGCCGACGTCGGCGCGCAGACCGACACGGTCAGTGACTCCGGCGGCGTCGACACCCTCGACTTCTCCGCCGGCGCCCTCGGCGTTGCCGTCGACCTGTCCGTCGCCGGGCCGCAGGTGGTCAACGGCCAGCTGACGCTCGTCCTGACGTCCAGCGTCTCGATCGAGAACGTCACCGGCGGCGGTGGCAGCGACACGCTGACCGGCAACGCGCTGGCCAACACCCTCGCCGGCGGGCCGGGCGACGATGTCCTCAACGGCGGACTCGGCAACGACATCTATCGGTTCAACGCCGACGTCGGGCCGCAGACCGACACGGTCAGCGACTCCGGCGGCGTCGACACGCTCGACTTCTCCGCCGGCGGCCTCGGCGTCGCCGTCGATCTGTCCACCGCCGGGCCGCAGGTGGTGACCGGGCAACTGACGCTGGTCCTGCCGGTCGCACAGCGGTCATCGAGAACGTGATCGGCACCGCGTCGGCCGACGTGCTGACCGACAACCTGCTCAACAACCAAGCTCGCGGCGGGTTGGGCGACGACGTCTATCGGTTCAACGCCGACGGCTTCCAGGGCAGTGACACCATCGTCGACGCCGGCGGAGTGGACACCCTCGATTTCTGCCAGCGCCCCTCTGCGTGGCCGTCAACCTGGCGCTGGCCAACAAGCCGATCAACCTGAGCCGACGCTCTGCTGCGGGCGCGCCGGCGATCGAGACCATCGTCGGCACCGCGGCGGCCGACGTGCTAAGCGGCAACCGCCTCGACAACCGCCTCGCCGGCGGCGGTGGCGACGACGTCTATCGGTTCTACGCCGACCTGCCGCAAGGCGTCGACGCCGTTGTCGACCCCGCCGGGACGGACACGCTCGACTTCTCGCCCTGCGTGCGGTCGGTAACGGTCGCGTTGACCCCAGCGACACGCTGCAGAGCGTCAACGGTAATCTGACCCTGTGGCTGCCGGTCGGTACCGACGTCGAGAACGCGGCTGGGCGGGGTGGGGGCCGATACGCTGGTCGGCAACGCGCGGCTGGACAACGTGCTGGTCGGCGGCGGCGGCAGCGACGTCCTGATCGGCGGGGCCGGTCGCGATCTGCTGCTCGGTGGCGGCGAGACCGACGTGCTGAACGGCGACGACGGCGAGGACGCGGCGGTCGGCGGCGTTACTCGCCACGACCGGACCCTGGCGGCCTTGCTCGCCCTGATGGCGGAATGGGGACGAACCGATGCGATGAACACGGACCGCACCAGGCGCACAACCGGCCGGTCGCCGGCGGGCGAAACGACCCGTACCTGTTCCGCCGCGACAACCCGGTGACGGCGGTGAACGAGGCGACCGTCCTGGCCGACCGGGCCGTCGATCGCCTCACCGGCGGAGACGACCGGGACTGGTTCCTGTTCGCGAGCGACGACATCCTCGGCCCACGCGACCTCGACGAACTGGCCTCGCCGTTCTGACCGCCGTACCGTTTTGTGCGCGCCGCTGCGTCAACTCCGTGGCTTGTTCGCCCGAAAAGTGCGCGTCGAAGCCGCACGAGAAGAGACGTCCATCTGAACGCTTCTTCACGCCAACTGCGAATTGCGCGGCGGCCTCCGCAACGCGCATACGATCGACACGCATTCTCTCCGGTTGACGTGCGGCAGCGCACCGGCAATGCAGAGATGAGTTCGCGTGCGGCGGCGCACCAAACGACGGGCGGTCGCGCACCTCGGGCTGAATGGTCGTCGTGCCGCCGGGCGCGCCATCCGCGTGCCGCCGCGCACCGCCGGTCGGGGTGTTCGCCGCGCAACTGTCGGCCGAATCATCGGTTCGGCAACGCCGCGTCGGCGGCAACCTGCATCCAACGGTTTCGTCATAACCACACACCAACCGCCGCGAATCGGCGGAATGCCGGCCGGGCGCTCTTGAACCGACCCGGTGTGGTGAGGAAAACTGGATCTTGCCCCAGACGCCATCCCCGTAGCGACGCCTGACTCCCCATGCTCCATCGAGACGGCCGGGACGAACTGAACCTGGCTGACTTCCCCATTTCGACCCTGCCGCGCGTCCAGAAGAGCGACGAGCAAGGCCGCAAGCTCGATCGCATGGAGTTCACCGCCACCCGCTACGACCCGGCCACCCGCCAGCGCGTCCGCCAGAAGGTCATCCTCACCTCCACCGCGCACGACGGCCTGCCCACCCCGGCCGACGAGCACATCATCCTGGCGGCGCTGTACGTCGCCAAGCGCACCCACGACTTCGCCGACGCCACCGTCCCGTTCGCGCTGGCGCCTGGCTGTTCGAGATCATGGGCTGGGCGCCCAACGGCCGCAGCTACACCCGTTTGCCGAGCATCCTGCGGCGGCTCAAGGCGGCTCACTCTCCGCTATGAGAACGCCTGGTGGGACGTGGTCGGCCGCGGTTACGAGGAGGAGGTCGCCACCGGCATCGTCGCCGGCTACCGCATCGCCCGGCAGGTGTCCGGCCCGCGCCCGGCCCGGTCAGGAGCTGCAAAGCTGGGTGACGTGGACGCCGCAGTTCCACGACAGCCTCAAGGCCGGCAACCTGAAGCGACTCAACCTGGAAGTGTTCTTCCAGCTGAGCACGCCGACAGCGCAGCGGATGTACCGCTTCCTCGACAAGCGGTTTTACCTCGCCACGCTCAGCATGGACCTGGTCGAGTTCGCCTGCGGGCACCTCCGGGCTGACCGACGCCGGCAACGTGGCGGTGCTCAAGCGGCGGCTCGCCCCGGCAGCAGCGGGCTGGAACAGATCGGCTTCCCAACGCCTGCCGGCCCGCCGAACGGTTTCAGAAGGTCAAGGTCGGTCCGGTAGTCGTGCTCGAGGCCGCCGGCCGGCCTTCGGCCTCTCCGTCGAACCGCCGACGCCCGCCCGCACCATCCACCGCGCCGGTGCCGCCCTCCCCCGCCGCGCTGAAGACGCCGGCCGAGGAGCTGGCCGCGCGTTCTACCGCCGGTGGAACCCGAGCGCGCCCGCCACTCTGCCGAGGCCGCGTGACCTGGAACAGGCCAAGCTGGTGCTGCGCGACCGCAGCGTCGACGACGCCCACGCCATCGTCGGCTGGCTGGTCCAGGTGACGCGCGCCGAGTGGCCGGAGTGCCGGTCGTTCAGCGGGGCGGTCCAGAAGTACCTCGCCGACGCGATACGGCTGCACGAGCAGGACGCTCGCCGCACCGACGCCCGCCGGCGCGCCGACGAGCACCGCGCAGCCAGCAGCGCGACAGGCGGAGACGACCACCGGCCGCACCCGGCAGCAGGGGTGGGACGCACTGCCGGCCGACGAGCGGGCAGCGATCGAGCGGCAGGTCCGCGACCGGCTCGGCGCCCACGCGCCGGCGGCGTTCGTCCACCGCCTCTGCCTGGAAGAGATCGGCCGCCGTCTCGGCCTGCTCCCGCCTGATCCGCTGCACAATCGATACAACCCGCACCGTCGGCTCCAGTGGCACGCCTGAGGCTCTGCGAAGGGCGTGAGCGCTCGAACGAACCCGGCGCACGCTACCACGCCCGTCGCTGCGGCTCCGAGCGTGCCACCCGGCAACAGCACCCATCACGGGCTGTCTGGGTGGCACGCCCTGAGACTCTGCGAAGGGCGTGAGCGTGGGGATGAACGTAAAGTCCATTCACGCCCGTCGCTGCGGCGAGCGTGCCACCCAAGCAGGGCTGTCCGGGGCCTCGTTCTGGGTGGCACGCCCTGGCTCTGCGAAGGGCGTGAGCGTGGGGATGAACATGAAGTCCATTCACGCCCGTCGCTACGCTCCGAGCGTGCCACCCCGGTGACCCTGCAACTGCCGGGTACTGCTGGGTGCCATGCCACGCTGGCGTGGGCATGTGGCGTTTCTCCGACCGACCCCGTCCGAGAACGTGTCTCCGCACCGCAAAGCCGTGGGCATGGCACCGTTCAGGCCGCTCCCCCTCGTGGCTGGCAACGGGCTGTTCTGCTCGCTTCCGACGAACAATGCGCCCTCAATGTCTTCCAATGAGCGAATAAGTCTGCCGCTTCTGCTTGCATTCGTCGCTTTTGGCTGGTGTCGGTGGGAGCGATCGACCGTCGAATGCGGTCGAGGAGTGGACGATGGCGCTCGTGAGGCCGCTGCAATCGAGCACTTCCCTGCTCAGTACGGTGCAGTCAGGTTCTTGTCTGGCGCCGAACTGCCGGCCGGGAGAGGCCCGGTAACGGGGAACGGTGCGAGATCCGTGCCGGATTCAGGGTTACGACGAGTCTGCCGGTCCGGCAGGCGCGGCTAACCCGTCTTGATTACTCTGGTTGACACGTCCATTCCCCTCTTTTGCGTAGAGGACAACTCGTCATGGCGAAACGGCAAGACGGGGGTTCGCGGCGATGGACCCCGAAATGCAACGGGAGATTGCCCGCATGGGCGGCAAGGCGGCGGCACCGGCGGGGCTGCGCCCATGAGTGGACGGTGGACGAGGCCGCCCGCGCCGGCCGCAAGGGTGGGCGGTCAGCCGCGACCGCGCTCACATGGCCGAGATCGGCCGCCGCGGCGGCAAGGCGGCGCACCAGCGGGCGGCCAACGAGGGCACCGCCACCGCGTCGGCCGGCCAGCGGGCCGATCGCGCTGCCCAAGGCCGCGGCGGCAACGGCGGGAGCGAGTGGCAAGGCACAGCCGCGGTTTCGCGGCGATGAACCCGACCGAGCGGCGGGAAACCGCCCGCGAGGGCGGCGCGTCGTCCGCGGGACCCGCGGCTCGAACCAGCCGCAACCGCGCCAGCCGCAGCCGATCATCGCCCCAGCCCGCCCGCGCCGGCCGGAAGGTCAAGCAGGGTTGCTGATCGCTATCGACACCGGGGCGTGAGGAGCCAGGTGTGCCCCTCGCGGCTCCCGTCTTTTATCTGGCGGGGCAGACCGACCCGTCAGTTGACCGCCGGTTGCGGCGCAGGGCGCCGCTTCCTCACTCTTGACCGGCACCGGGTCGCCGAGGATGTCCTTGACGTAGAGCATCTTCACCGCCACCACCACCGCCGCCACCAGCGGGGTGGCGAACATCACGCCGAGGGTGCCGAGCAGCACCCCCAGCAGCAGCTGGGCGCCGATGATCACCCCCGGCGGCAGGTCGACACTGCGGCAGTCGATCAGCGGTTGCAGCACGTTGCCGTCGAGCGCGTGGATGAGCACGAACAGCCCGGCCACCGACAGCGCCATCTCCGGCCCCTGCGTGATCGCCACCAGCAGCGCCGGCACCCCCGACAGTACCGGCCCCAGGTAGGGGATGAAGTTGCACAGCCCGCTCAGCAGCCCCAGCGCCAGCGGCACCGGGGTGCCCAGCAGGTACAGCCCGACTGTCGTCAGCACTCCGACCACCGCCATGTCGAACAGCCGCGCTCCCATCCACCAGCGCAGGGTGATCGACACCGCGTCGAGCACCTGCCCGGCTCGCTGCCGGTAGGCGAACGGCACCAGCCGGATCACCCCCGCCCGGTAGCGGTCCGGCTGGGCGGCCACGAAGATGCTCAGGAACACCACCACCATCACGTTGGTCGCCAACCCCAGCGCCGACGACACCGCTCCGGTGATCTGCCCGAACACGTTGTTGCGGTGTTCGAACAGCATGGCCGCCGACGGCGGTTCCATTCCCGCCGGCCACCAGCCGTAGCGCTGCAGGTCGTTCTGCACCCGTTTGGTCGAGGCGTGCAGTCCCGCGGCCAGCTGCTCGAACTGGCCGGCGATCTCCGAGCCGAGGAACCAGCCGACCACCCCGACCACGGCGGCCACCGTCAGCACCACCAGCGGCAGCGCCAGCGGGTATGGCAGCCGGGTGAGCCGCCGCAGCTCGGTCGCCGCCCCCTGCAACACCACCCCGAACAGCACCCCGGCGAACAGCAGCAGCAGCACGCTCGCCGACTGCCACAGCAGCAGCAGCAGCACGCCGACCACGGTGACGATGCCGACCACCGTCAGCACCCGGCGGACGAACCCCGGCTCGGCCAGGTTCGACCGGCCATCGACCCAGGGCGAAGGACTCGGATTGACCATCGGCAACTCTCTCCTGCCTTCCGGGGCGGGAACACGATTGAGAAAGCGGTCGCCCAGCCGCGGGCAACCGGAGTGGCACACGCTGCGCGGTCGGCGGCGCGATCAGCCGGCCGCTCCCCCGACGGTCGGGCGCGCCGGCGCCGCCCCGGCGTCCGGCGTGCCCTGCGGCGGCGTTGTTCCGGCAGTGTCCGCCCGGTGCGTCCGCCGCTGCCACAGGACGTAGGTGAATTCGGCACCCAGCAGGAGGATTTGCGACGAATAGTACACCCACAGCAGGATCATCACCAGCGACCCGGCAGCGCCGTAGGCCGACGCCACGCTGCTCTGGCCCAGGTACAGGCCGATCAGGTGCTTGCCGGCGGCGAACAGCACGGCGGTGATCGCCCCGCCGGCCAGCGCGTCCCGCCAGGCAATCTCCACGTTGGGCAGGATCTTGTAGATCAGGGCGAACAGCACTGCCGCCAGGCCAAACGCCACCGCCGCGTTCACCGCCATCCACAGGTACGCCCCGCCGGGGACAGCGGCCGCGTCGACGTAGGTGGCGACCGCCGTCAGGGCAGCGCTGACCACCAGCGACACCAGCAGCAGAAAACCGATCACTAAAACCATCGCGAATGTCCAGAAACGGCTGCGCACGAAGTCCCACACGCCGCTGGTCTGCTTGCCCTCCACGCCCCAGACGAGGTTGAGCGCGTCCTGCAACTCGGTGAACACGCTGGCGGCGCCGACCAGGAGCAGGATCACGCCGAGGGTGGTGGCCAGTCCGCCGGAACCGCTCTCGTAGATCGCCCGCAGCATGTCCTGGAAGGCGCTGCCCACCTGGCTGCCGGCCACCACCGCGATTTCCTCGCCCACCTGCCGGCGGGCCGCCTCGTGGCCGAACACCCCGCCGGCGATGGCCACCGCCAGCAGTAGCAACGGCGACAGCGAGAAGACGGTGTAGAACGCCAGCGACGCTCCCAGCCGGAAGGTGTTCGCCTCGTACCAGCGGCGGCCGGTGTCTTTCATGATCTGCCAGAAATCGCGCACGCGCATCACAACGCCCTCCTCGGGGGCCGGAGAAACGCAAAGCGCGTGCCGCCTGCGCGGGGTGCGCCGGAGAAGGAGTCAGGCGATACGTTTAGGCGCTGATCAGGCCGCCTCGGCGCGGCGTTTGCGTTGACCCTCTCGTCGATCGCCCGCGAGCCGGTGGAGAAAAAGAGATGTCTACACTCTTGAAGTGGGCACTGGCGTTCTTTATTATCTCGCTCATTGCCGCCGCGTTCGGCTTCGGCAACCTGGCCGAAGGGGCGGGAGACATCGCGCGTGTCCTCTTTTTCGTGTTCCTCGCGATCTGCGCGGTGCTGTTCGTGCTGGGTATGACGGTTTACAAGTCGGTCACGTAACGAAGCGTTTCTGTCGGTCGGTGCAGCAAGCAGTCGTACTGAAGGCGAGCGGGAGTCGAAGACTCCGGCCCTGAGGACCGGGCTCGCCAAAGAGCGCGCCGGTCGGGTGCAGCGTTGTGGCCCGGTCTCCCGACCGGGCCACTCCGGCGGACCGAAGGTCTCCCGCACGCCGGAGGAGACCTGCGGTCCGCAGAGTGGCAAGGTCGGGAGACCTTGCCACAACAGCCGTGGGAGCACGTCAGTGCCCGAGTCGCTGCACAACGCTTGACGTCGCCTCCTGGGCGATACCTCCCCGGCCCTGACGGGACCGGGCTCGCCACAGCCGCGCTGCACCCGTTTTCGGTCCGCGTCACCTCAAGGAGTGCGTCATGTCGTTGCTGACGAAGTGGGCGCTGGTGTTCTTTGCCCTGGCGTTTGGTGCCGCCCTGTTCGGCTACGGCAACGTGGCCGTGAGCGAGCCGGTGACGTCATCGTCGCGGCTGGGCTTCTTCCTCCTGCTCGGCAGCCGCCATCGTGTTGATCGGGTTGAGCCTGACGTTGTATCGCTCCGAGGAGCACCGCATGGACGGCGATCGGTTCACGGTAACGCCGGAGAAGCACCCGCGAGGTGGGGCGCCGGCCACCAGGCGGGTCGGTCGGCGTTCAGTCCGAGGCGGGTCAGCAGGTCGCGCGCCTCGGCGTCGTCGCGGACGATCTTGCGCAGCCGCGGCGTGTCGAGCCGTCCATCCAGCGCCCGCGAACAGCAACGCCGGGTGGGCAGACGCCACCGCCTGCGCGCGAACGCCTTGCGGTAGTCGGCCAGGTCCGCTCGCCCCGACCGCCGATCGCTACGTCAATCCGCGTCCGTTCGCGGCTCGGCCCTGCCGCAGGTCGAGCGCACCAGGTACGCCCAGCAGCGGTCCCAATTGCTCGCGATAGAACGTCAGCACCTCTTCCGGCACCCGCTCGTTGCCCTGCTCCTGCAACACGCGCAGGAGGTTGTCCCATTGCACAGCCGGCCGGGCGTCGATCAATTCGAGCGTTCGCTCGTAGGTGCAAAAGGCCATCAAGCGCACAGTTGCAGGTAATCGGGCGACTTGACCTTCACCCGGTAGATCACGTCGCCGGCCCGCTCCAGGGTGACGACGCTGCCCCTCCTCGTCGGTGCCGGCCAGCGAGCGGAAAGCGCGTCGACCTGCTCGGCGAGGGTGGCGCCGGGCGGCGACAGGGCGTCGACCAGCCGCAGGCCGTGGGCGTCGGCCAGCCGGCCCAGCTCGTCGAACCCGAGGTAGGCGAAGCGAGTGTGGTCGAACGCCGCGATCAAAATCAGGTCGGCCGTCTCGCCGTAGTTGGTCACCACCGCGCCAGCGGATGGATCAGCTCGAACAGCAGGGTGCGGCCGGCCAGCGTCGCCGGGTCGTCGAGCAGCCGCGGATAGCGCTCGGCGGCGAGACGGCGAGCGGCGGCCAGGTAGTCGAAGCCGGGCACGCGGTCCTCGTCATGCTCGTCGGCCCGCACCCGTGCGCCCTCCAGCATGCCACGGGTGGTGAGCCACACCCGGCCGTCGGCGCGAAACGCCTGGACGAGAGAGCCGTCCATCTTCCGCAGGAAGCGCAGCCGCACCCCCGGCTCGGCCGCCAGCGCCGCCAGGTCGGCGAGCGTGACGGCGTTCGCCAAGATTGTAGATCTTGATTAGAGGCAACTGAGACGAGCCGGTACGGGTCGCGGCGATAGACGATCCCCTTGGCGTACAGCTGGTGCGCCTGCGGGTGCAGCGCCTGGCTGGCGTTGGCCAGCACCAGGTCAGCCGCTGGAATGCGCTGAGCAGCAGCGGATCGCCGTCGATGGCGGCGAGGATCTCCTCGGCGCTCGCGCAGGTCGGCGAGCAATCGGTCCAGACGCAGCTCCATGAACGCTCCTCTCTGTCCGGCATGGGGTACATTGCTGACACGTCGGATCGTGTCGTCCTGGCAAACCGGCTGTCCTGGGTGGCACGCTCGGAGCGCAGCGACGGGCGTGGATGCGTGTCAGGTGGAATCGCACTCACGGCCTTCGCAGAGCTCAGGGCGTGCCACCCCGAAGGGCGACGATGGCTGCGAGTTCTGGGTGGCACGCTCGGGCCGCAGCGTGGTTGTGCGTCACGGCTATCCCCACGCTCACGCCCTTCGCAGTCAGGGCGTGCCACCCGCGCCATATGTGGCACGCTCACGTGGTTGTGCGTCACGGAATCCCCACCACGCCCTTCGCAGAGCCTCAGGGCGTGCCACCCAGAAAACGCCCACGATGGCTCTGTCCGGGTGGCACGCTCCGGAGCGCAGCGACGAGCGTGTGGCTATCGCTTCACGTTTATCCCGAGGCTTGTACTCTGCCGCAGGTTCACGGAACGTGTACGCGGCACCCAAACGGGCGACGATGGGTGACACACCGCCGTCACCGCCGGTCGTTGCGAGTGCGGTTGCGGAGCCGGCGGGTGGCCGGTTGTTTGCGGACCCAGCGGATGTACTTCTGCAGCTCCGGCGCTGGCGCAGTTCGTCCAGGCTGTGGCGAACTCGCCGGCCAGCGTGCCGTTGGTATAGGTGCAGTGGACCATCGAGTGACACTGCGGACAAAGAAGAGCGATATCGTCGCTGGTACCGCCGCGGCAGCGCGGCAGCAGGTGGTGCCGGGTCAGGTTCGTCGCGAAGCCCGGCCACACAGGCCGCAGGGGATCGGGTCGTCGGTGCGCATACGCCCTCCGGGATGCGGGCGGCGGGGCGGTCAGGCGTTCTCGACGTCGAGCACCTCGCCCCACTCCGTCTCTGTCATGGTAAGCAGGCCGGTCCTGGTCGGGGCGTCGGTCAGCACCGCCAGGCCGAGCAGCACCGGAGCACCGCCGGCGGCGGGCCGGGCCGGCGAGCAGGATCCACCGCGACGGCTTGCCGTCCGGCTCCGGCCGGCGAGTGAGCCGGAAGAAGGTCGGGCGCGAACCCGCCACCGACAGCGCGCCGGCCACGGGCGGACCCGCGGCTTGTCGTCGATCGACACCTCGCCCAGTCCGCGGAACACCTGTTCGAGCACCGAGTCGACCTTGCCGAGCGGCCGCTTGCCGACCGGGGCGACGACGACGTAGCGCAGCCGGACCGGCAGGTTCATCACCTTCAGCTGGTAGTGGCGCGGCCCCTTGGGCGGCGGCGGCAGCTCGGCGAGCGTCTGGTCCAGGTTGGCCTCCGGGTCGATCGGCTTCTTGCGGCCGAACAGCAGCCGCATCAGCAGCCACAGCACCAGCAGCCCGACGACGGCGGCGCCGATCAGGGTTGGAGTGCCGCCGGGCAGGTCGATCGGCAGCCCCTGTTGCGCCAGCGGCACGATACGCGAGAACGACATAAAGGAAGACTCCGCGACGTGAGAAGATGGATTCCCCTATAATGCTCGTGCAAATGGTCGCCCGGTTCAAGGGGCCTGCCCGCACGAGGAGTTCGGCATGCTGTCGCTGGTCGCGCTGACGGTCCTGGTCATCCCCGCCGCCGAACCGGCGGACTGGAAGGCGGCCGAGTCGCCCTTTTTGCGGAACATTCGCGCCCTGACCACCAGCGATGTGTTCGCTCGCGCCGGCGAGGGCTATTTCGCCCCCGACGGCAAGAGTATCCTGTTCCAGGGCGAGGAGAAGGGGGTCGACAACCCGTTCTACCAGATCTTCCACCTCGACCTGGCGAGCGGCAAGTTCCGCCGCGTCTCGCCGGGCGTCGGCCGCACCACCTGCAGCTACTTCCGCCCCGACGGCAAGAAGATCATTTTCGCCAGCTCGCACCTCGACCCGGAGGCGAAGAAGCGTTACGCCGAGGAGCGCGCCGTCCGCGCCGAGGAGGCGAAGAGTCGCCGGCCGCGCCGGTACGTGTGGGACTTCGACCCGTACTACGACATCTGGGAGGCGAATCTCGACGGCAGCGGGCTGCGGCGGCTGACGACGGCGAAGGGATACGACGCCGAGGGCAGCTATTCGCCCGACGGCAAGCAGATCGTCTTCTGCTCGAACCGTTCGGGAGAGAAGAACCTGGAGTTGTACATCATGGACGCCGACGGCGGTAACGTGCGCCAGCTGACGCACGCGCCGGGCTGTTACAACGGCGGGCCCTTCTTCTCGCCCGACGGCAAGCGGGTGATCTTCCGGGCCGACCGCAAGAAGCCGCATCATCTGCAACTGTACGTCATCGACGTCGACGGCAAGAACGAGCGAGCGCTGACCGACGACCTGAGCTGGGTGCAGTGGGCGCCGTACTGGCATCCGGACAACCGCCACATCATCTACACCGCCGCCGACCACAGCAAACCCGGCCGGCCGAACTACGACCTGTACTGGATGGACGTGGACACGGGGAAGAAGGTTCGGCTGACGTTCGCGCCGGGGGCGGACGTGCTGCCGGTGTTCAGTCCCGACGGCAAGAAGGTCATGTGGTCGTCCACCCGCGACGGTAAGCAGCCGGGGGCGCAGCTCTACATCGCCGACTTCACACCGCCGAAGGAGTGACGGCGATCGGATGACCGCGGATTGGTCCGTGGCCAGACGATGTCGCCGCGGTCGGGGACGTAGGGGGCAGTAGCCGGTCGCGCGGCGAGCGGGTGTGGACGTTTTCGGGTCACAGCTGTTCCCCGCCCACCGCCGGGCCGGTGTCCCATTCTCCGTGCAGGTTCTCCGGAGTGATCTCGGCGACCAGCTGCGCGAGTGTTTTCTTCTTGCGCACGCGCAGCTCATTCGCCCCCACTCGTTCGATGACTACCATTTCGTTGGCGAAATCTTCCGGCAAGGCGATCCGGCCCTGCTCGTCCGCCTTGCGGGTAACGACCTGCATACGACCCTCCGTTCGCTCCCCGTCCACCATCGGATCAGCCGACCTCATCCTACCCCGCACCGCCGCCGGCGCACAGCGGGTTCCTCACGGTGCCCGACACGTCGACGCGGCCCGATGCTCGCGTCACCGTCCGCCGTCGAGCACTGCGCGGACCTTGCGGGCCAGGGCAGCGATCGTGTACGGCTTGGTCAGCAGCGGCACCTCGGCGTCGGATACCCCGTGCCGCAGGACCGCGTCGTCGGTGTAGCCGGTCAGGTAGAGTACCCGCGTTTCCGGCCGCATCGCCCGGAGCCGGGTGGCCAGCTCGCCTCCCCCCATCTCCGGCATCACCACGTCGGTCAGCAGCAGGTCGATCCGTCCCGTGTGCCGCTCCGCCAGACACAATGCCGCCGGTCCGCCCGCCGCCTCCAGTACCGTGTAGCCGAGCTGGCGGAGCGCTGCGCGGGTGAGCGTCCGGACCGCCTCCTCGTCCTCCACCACCAGCACCGTTTCCGTCCCCCGCGGCAGATCCGGCCGGCCGGTCGGTGCGGCGCCGGCCGCCGGAACGTCGTCCAGCGCCGGCAGGTACACCTCGAAGCTCGACCCCTCCCCCGGCTCGCTTCGCACCCGGATGTGCCCGCCGGACTGCTTGACGATGCCATACACGGTCGCCAATCCCAGCCCGGTCCCCTTGCCCGGCCCCTTGGTGGTGAAGAACGGCTCGAATAGCCGCGCCCGCGTGTGCGCATCCATCCCGCAGCCGGTGTCGGTCACCGTTACCAGGACATACGGGCCGGGCCGCACCTCCTCCACCTCGTCCGGCGCGCCGGCGGTCAGGACGACCGGGGCGGTCCGCAGGGTGAGCGTGCCGCCCTTCGGCATGGCGTCGCGCGCGTTGACCGCCAGGTTCATCAGCACCTGTTCGATCTGCGTCGGATCGGCCTTGATCCGAGCGGGGCGGGGTGCAGGTGCGCGTCCAGCCGCACGTCCTCGCCGATCACGCGCGCCAGCATCGTCTGCAGGTCGGCCACCAGCGTGTTCAGGTCGAGCACCTGGGTTTGCAGAATCGCCTGACGGCCGAACGCCAGCAGCTGCGCCGTCAGCGCCGCCGCGCGCTCGCCGGCCCGCTTCATCTCGATCAGCATCGGCCGCACCCGGTCGTGCTCGTGGACGGTGGCGAGGGCCACCTCGCTGTAGCCGGTGATGACGGTGAGCAGGTTGTTGAAGTCGTGGGCGATGCCGCCGGCCAGTCGGCCGACCGCCTCCATCTTCTGCGCCTGCCGGTACTGCTCTTCCAGCTTGCGCCCCTCGGTGATGTCGCGGAAGTTACACACCACCGCCCCCACCGCCGGATCGTGCAGCAGGTTCGTGGCTCGCGTCTGCACCCACCGATACGACCCGTCCAGGTGCCGCGCCCGATACTCGGCGGTGTCGGTCGCGCCGGGTGTCGGCAGCAGCCGGATGAACGCTGCTCGCACCGCCTCCAGATCGTCGGGGTGGACCAGCTCGAAGCCGTTGCGGCCGAGCATTTCCGTCGGGGTGTAGCCGATGATCGCCCGGCTGGCCGGGCTGACGTACAGGTAGGTCCCGTTGGCGTCCAGCAGCGCCAGCGCCTCGAAGCTGTACTCGGTGATCGCCCGATACCGCGCCTCGCTCGCCTGCAGCGCCGCCTCCGCCTCCCGCTGAGCGGTCACGTCGCGAAAATTACAGACGATGGCGGCCACCGCCGGGTCGGCCAGCAGGTTGGTACAGGTGGCCTCGACCCACCGCCAGGCCCCATCCTTGTGCCGGTAGCGGTACTGCACCGTGATCGTCTCACCGGGCCGGTCGCCGAACCCCTGGAACCGGGCGATGATCTCCGCCAGATCGTCCGGGTGGCAGTGCTCCAGCGTCTGACGGCCGAGCAGCTCTTCCATCGTCCGTCCCCCGATGCGGACGACCGACGGGCTGGCGTAGACGATGGTGCCGTCGGCGGCAAGCAAGGTGATGCCGTCGTAGGTGTTCTCGATCAGCGCGCGGAAGCGGGCCTCGCTCGCCTTCAGCGCCGCCTCGGCCCGCACCCGGTCGGTCACGTCGGCGGCCAGCACCAGCCGGACCGGCCGGCCGTCCAGCTTCACCGCGTGCGAAACGATGTCGACCGCCAACGGTGAGCCGTCCTTGCGGCGGTGCTGCCACGGTCCCGACCGCTCCACTTCCTGCCGCGGCGCCGCCAGGTTGTCCAGCAAGGCCGGCAGCTCCTCCGGCGGACGGATGTCGCGGATGGTCATCCCCAGGAACTCGTCGCGGGAGTACCCGTACTGGGCGACCGCCGCATCGTTGACCGCCAGGAACCGGAGCGTCGCCAGGTCGTACACCCACATCGGCGCCGGGTTGGCCTCGAACAGCAGCCGGTAACGGCTCTCCCCTTCGCGCAGCGCGTCGGCGGCCGCCCGGCTGGCGTGGATGTCGGTGCAGGTGCCGACCCACCGTACCACCCGCCCGTCCGAGTCCCGCACGGTCTGGCCGCGCGCCAGATGCCAGCGGTACACCCCGTCGGCCCGCCGCAGCCGGTAGGCGATCTCGAACGACTCGCCGGTGTGGACGCACTGCTCGGCCATTTGTCGGGTGGCGGCCAGGTCGTCGGGGTGGACGGTCTGCAACCAACCGTGGCCGAGCAGGGATTCCAGGTCGCCGCCGAGGTACTCGCGACCGGCGCGGTTGAAGTACACCGCCCCGCCATCCGGCCCCGCTACCCAGAGCAGGTGGGGAACCTGTTCAGCGAATGCCATCTCCGGGCCGTCGACCCCCGCGGCCGTCTGCCTTCGCTCCATCTCCCACCTTCCCGTCCCCGTCGATCCGCCCCGCGCCGGTCCCGTCCGTGGACGGCCGCAGCGGGCCGACGCCGATCGTCAGGCGACATCTCTATCCATTTTAGCACACGGGGAGCCAAAGGCGCGGGCGGGGATCAGGCTCCCGGCCGACTGTCTGGGTCGACCCATTCGCGATCGACCCAGACGCCGTGCAGATGATCGAAATCGCGGTCGGTGGTCAGGACGGTGGCATCGATCACCCGCGCGGTGGCGGCAATCCACACATCGTTCTTCCCCATGGGCCGCCCGGCGGCGTCCGACGCCGCATCGATTTCGGCGTAAGCCGCGATGATCCCGGCGTCGAGGTTGATCAGGGGAAACGCGCTGAGGATCGCGGACAGCTGCGCTCGGCGGGTGGCCCCCCAGCCGAACTTGTTCGCCAGCGCGAACAGCTCCCCGACACTCACGACCGAGAGCGCGACCTTCCCGGTGGATCCTGTGAGCTGGTGGGTGGCATCGAGGTAGCGGCCGAGGTCATTGCCGCGGACCAGGGCGACGACGACGTTGGTGTCGAGCAAATACCCGCCTGGCCGCGGCATCAGCTCAGCTCCCGCAGCGCGCGGTCGATCTGCTCGTCGGTTTCATCCCCCGGCCACTGTCCCTGCACCGCCTTCCGCCGTTCCGCCAGCTCGCGTCCCACTTCCTCGGACATCGGTAGTTCGTCCGGCTCGACTACCCACCACTCGCCGTCGGCCGGTAGAAAGCCGTCCGCCTCGACCTCCGTCAGAGTGTTTCCGGGGCCAACCGTTGCCACACCGAACAGGACGACCTGTCGCCCCGCCAGGCGGGCCAGCCCTTTCACCGGCGGACCGACCAGCCGACCAGCCAGCAGGCGACCGTCGGCGAGCCGCACCGCGAAGGTGGCGTCCTCGGTGTGAACCGCCTCCAGTGTGCCCTCGACACGAAGGCGCCGGCCCGTTACCGGCCCGGCAGGGGGAATGACAGGGTTCATGCGGCGGTCCTCCGTTCGAGCGTTCCCCTTGCAGCATACCCGCCGGCGGCCTGGTCTGCCACGCCGTAGCCCGGCGGCGAACACGTTGAGAACCGTCGCGCCTGCCGGTCGGCGCCAGGGTGCCTGCCGGCAGGCGCCGGTTCGACATCCGGCGATCCGCACGGGCGTTGACGTTCACGGCGCGGCATTTGCTCGACGATTCCGTCACGGAACCTGTTCCCTCAGTCTGAGAGAGATCCCTGGCCATGACGGCTGCGTGTCCCCCCTTGCCTCTGGTGAGCGACCTTGACCTACCCCTCGAACGCGACCTGTTCCTCCGCACCCTGATCCGCGAGCTGGCCGGCACCCTGCAGGACGTGGTCGGCCTGGACGAGGCGTCCGGCTTCATCAGCGTGGTCGGCCAGCGTGTGGGCGACGCGATCAACGACGGCTACCGCGCCGCGCTGCAGGTCGACCGGCTGTCGCGTGAGCAGGTGGCGGCGGTGCTGGTCGACCTGAAACGGCGAATCCGCGGCGACTTCCACGTCATCGAGGTGAGCGACGAGCGGATCGTGCTGGGCAACCGGGTGTGCCCGTTCGCCGACAAGGTGATCGGCCGGCCGTCCCTGTGCATGATGACCTCCAACGTGTTCGGCACCATCGCCGCCGAGAACCTCGGGTATGGCAAGGTGGCGCTCGAGCAGACGATTGCCGGTGGCGATCCGGAGTGCCGGGTGGTCGTCTACCTGAAGCCGACACCGGAGGCGCAACGGGCGAAGGGGCGGGAGTATTTTCAGGGCTAACGGCGGGACCGCCCGTGACACCCGACCAGTTTCTCGACGTCGCCGACCTGTTCCCGGACGCGGCGGTGCTGCTCACCGGCGACGGCACCGTCGTCGCCGCCAGCGCGGCGCTGGAGACGCAGTTTGCGGTGCCCCCGGCCGCGGTCGCCGGCCAGCCGTTTGCGGCGTTCCTCGCCACCCCGCCCGAGGCGGTGGCGGCGTTCCTCCGCGCCTGCGGTCGCAGCCGGCAAAAGGTGCTCGGCGCGGTCACCGTCCGCCGCGGCGACGGCGCGCCGGTCGCCTGTCGCCGAGGGCCGGCTGCTCCGCCCGCGCACCGATGCCGCCGAACCGCTGTTGCTGGTCCGGCTGGTGCCGCGCGAGTCGGCCGTCGGCCCGTTCGTCCTGCTCACCCAGCGGATCGACGACCTGTCCCGCGAGGTGGCCCGCCGCCAGCAGGTCGAGCAGGAGCTGCGCGACCAGCGCGGGTGGTTGCAGGTTACCCTGGCGAGCATCGGCGACGGCGTCGTCGCCACCGACGCCGACGGATGCGTACGGCTCCTCAACCCGACGGCCGAGGCGCTGACCGGCTGGCCGTTCGCCGAGGCAGTCGGTCGGCCGCTGGAGGACATCCTCCACGTCGTCCACGAAGAAACTCGCGCGCCGGTCGCCAACCCGCTCACCGCCGTGCTGGCCGACGCCGCCCCCGCCGCGCTGCCTGACCACACGGTGCTGATCGCTCGCGACGGCAGGGAGCGGCCGATCGACGACAGCGCCGCCCCGATCCGCGACGTCGACGGGCGGGTGGTCGGCGCCGTGCTGGTGTTCCACGACGTGAGCGATCGCCGCCGGCTGGAGGGCGAGCTGCGCGAGCGCGCGGATCGACTGGCCGACGCCGCCCGCCGCAAGGACGAGTGGCTGGCCATGCTGGCGCACGAGCTGCGCGGCCCGCTGGCGCCGATCCGCAACTCGGTGCAGGTGGTCCGTCTCCACGCCGGACCGGCGGTTGAGCTGCGGCAGGCGACCGACGTGATCACCCGGCAAGTCGGCCACCTGGCCCGGCTGATCGACGACCTGCTCGACGTGTCCCGTCTCACCGGAGGACAGATGCAGCTGAGCACCGAGCGGCTCGACCTGGCCCGGCTGGTCCGCGCCGCTGCCGACGACTTTCGCGCCGAGCTGGAGCGCGCTGGCCTGACGCTGACCGTGCGCGTGCCGCCGACGCCGGCGTGGGTACAGGGCGACGCCAGCCGGCTCACCCAGGTGTTGCACAATTTGCTCGACAATGCCCGCAAATTCACCGACCGCGGCGGGCGCGTCGACGTGTGCCTGGAGGCGGACGCCGCCGGCCGGGCGGCCGTCCACGTCGGCGACTCCGGCGCCGGCATCGACCTCGACATGGTCGGCCGGCTGTTCCAGCCGCTCAGCCAGGCCGACCGCAGCCTGCACCGCAGCCGCGGCGGGCTGGGGCTGGGACTGGCGCTGGTCAAGGGGCTGACCGAGCTGCACGGCGGGTCGGTCGAGGCGCGGAGCGGCGGGCCGGGGTGCGGTACCGAGTTCGTCGTCCGGCTGCCGCTGGAGCCGGAGCCGGCAGCGCTGGAGGCCGAGGCCGACGTCGGCCCGCTCACTGGCCCGCGGCGGCGCATCCTCATCATCGAGGACAACCGCGACGCCGCCGACTCGCTTCACCTGTTGCTGACGTTCCTGGGACACAACGTGCGCGTGGCGTACTCCGGCCCCGACGGGGTGCAGGAGGCGGTCGATTGGCGGCCGGAGGTGATCCTGTCCGACATTGGCCTGCCGGGGCTGGACGGCTACGGCGTCGCCCGCGCCCTGCGGCAGAACCCGGCCACCGCCACCGCCCGGCTGATCGCCATCACTGGCTACGGCCAGAAGGACGATCACCGGCTGGCCCGCGAGAGCGGGTTCGACCACGTCATGACCAAGCCAGCCGAGCCGGCGGTGCTGCTGGAGTTGCTGGCGGACGACGGCGCACCGTGGCGGCCGGCCGACCCGCCGTCGTAGCGGCTACTTCTTCGGCGGCGGATGCAGCTCCCGCCGCGCCGGCTCGTACCCCTGGTCGGCCGCCTTCCGCATCCACCGCAGCGCCTGGTCGGGGTCGTGCCGCACCCCCCAGCCGCGCGCGTACATGATGCCCAGCGCGTACTGCCCCTCGGCCCACCCCTGTTCGGCCGATTTGCGATACCAGTCGACTGCCGCGGCCTCGTCCTTCGCCACCCCGCGACCGAACCGAACCATCGTCCCGAGAAAACACTGCGCCGCCGGATGCCCCTGAGCGGCGGCCTGGCGATACCAGCGCACTGCCTCGGCGTCGTCTCGCGTCACCCCGCGGCCGGCGGCGTACAGGGTGCCGAGCATGAACTGGGCGTCGACGTCCTGCGCGGCCGCCCGGCGAAAGTGCTCGACCGCCCGGCCGTCGTCGTGTGGCACGCCGCGGCCCTCGGCGTACATTCGCCCCAGGCTGAACTCGCCGCGGGGCGACCCCTGATCGATCGCCCGACGGAACCAGCGCACCGCCTCGGCCTCGTCCTTGGTCACCCCCCGGCCGTCGGCGTAGGCCCAGCCGATCACGACCAGCGCCATCGGGTAGCCCTGTGCCGCCGCCTTGCGATACCACTGGAGCGCCTCGGCCTCGTCTTTCGGTACCCCGCGGCCGAGGTGGTACATCCACCCCAGGTTGAACTGGCCGACCGGCAGCCCGGCGTCGGCCGCCTGGCGGAACAGGCGCACCGCCTCGGCCGGGTCTTTCGGCACGCCGACGCCGTCGCCGTACAGTGTGCCCAGGTTGTTCCGCGCCAGCGGCAGCCCGGCGTCGGCCGCCTGGCGATACCACCGCGCCGCCTCGGCTGCGTTGCGCGTCACTCCCACGCCGCGCTTGTGCATCGCGCCGAGCAGGTTCTGCGCCAGCGGATCGCCGGCCTCGGCCTCGGTCCGCACCTGCCGCGCCGCTGCCGCCGCCAGCCGCTGCGCCCGGTCGACGTCCTTCACGCCGGCGTGCCCGTCGAACAGCTCCACCGCCAGCCACGCCTGCGCCACCCGGTGGCCGTCGGCGGTGGCGTCCTCCAGGTCCTTCAGGGCGGACGGGAGGTCGATCTTCCCGCCGGTGCCCAGGTAGCGCGCCAGCCCGCGGCGGAACGCTGCCTCGCCGGCGCGGGCGACGGTCAGCAGCAGCGGCGACTCGCCGACCAGGTTGGCGACCAGCTGCGGCGTCTGCCGCAGCGCGTCGTCGCCGGTCAGCCGCGGCACCTCGCGCGTCACCCGCGTGGTGACATAGTCGGCCAGCGCCGCCCAGCGCACCTCGCCGCGCTCGTTGCCGGCCTTGCCGCGCAGTCCCTCCAGCACGAAGTGGAAGAAGATGCCGTGTCCGCGGCCGCCCAGCTCGCTCACCTCATACGCCACCTGCCCGGCGGCGCAGCTGAACAGGGCGCCGACGCCCTCCGGCACGGTCACGCTCTTGAGGTTGAGGTTGCGAGCGCGGGCGGCGGCGCGCTGCTGGTTGCGGCAGGCGTCGACGAACACCAGCTTCACCCCGGCGCCGCAGTCGGCCAGGTCGGCGAACAGCGTGTTCAGGTTGACCAGCCGCTTGGCCGCGCCGGTGTCGAAGCGGATGCCGGAGCGGGCGGTGTCGGCGTCGGCCGGGCAGAAGTACGGGAAGATCCGCGGCCGTTCCTTGCCGTCGGGGTCGTCGACCTCCAGCTGCACGCCATGACCGGACAACGACAGCACCACGGTGTCATGGCGCGTCCGTTCGGCGAGCAGGGCGGCGACCGCCTTGTGAATGGCCGCGGTGGTTGGGCGGGCGGCGGTGTCGCGCTTGCCTTGCCGGGTGGTCAGCAGGGTGACGCGGAACCCGCCAGCGGTGAGCGTCTTCGCCATCTCCTCGGCGTCGTTCTCGGCGAAGTCGAGCGGCGTCAGGGCGGCGTGGTCGTACTCGTTGACCCCGACCACCAGGGCGAAGCGACCGCCGCGGGCCTCGGCGGCGCCCAGCCAACCGACCACGACGGCGAGCAGCAGGCCGACGGCGACGCGGCGCATGGCGAAGCCTCCTCGGCGCGGCCGGGTGCGTGCGAGCGCGCGTGTTCCGGCGGACGCCCGGCCTCCTCCACCGTACCCCCGGTGACGGGCGAAGTAAAGCGATTCGTCGATCCGGTTGGCCGGTTTTGGCGCCGCTGGCCGCTTGTTCCCCGCCCAGCGGCGGAGTACAGTGACGGAATCGCCTCCCGTCCCGGTCTCACACACCCCGCGTGGAGGGGGAGACCATGCCCAACGTCTTTTGTTCC
>JAXMAU010000075.1:0-24458 GCA_046350215.1 Gemmataceae bacterium
CGCGGGGGAGCAGGAGCGGGAATCCATGTGGGAGGTCCAGTCACCGGCCTTGTCCGACCCCGGACCAGACGATCGAGTTCCGGGATCGTCGCCAGGGGGGCAGTCCAGCCCCAGGGATCGGCATCCGTTGGCAGTGTTCGGGGGTGTGCCGTGTGGCGTCCCGACAGTCGCCGGCCGACACGTGCGGCAGGCACTCCGTTGAGGGGACGGCAAGCGGCGAGGGTGGTCGTCCCCCGTCACACGGTCAACATCGGACGCGCGACAAGGGGACACCAGTCAAATTAAAGGGTGATGAAAAGATGTCAACCGGATTCCCTCCGCCGGCGGTCGGTTTCTCGCATTCGGCGGCACCCACCGTGGCCGCCCCGCCGCCGGCGGACTAGACTACACCTTGTCGATTTTTCCCTCCAGTTGTCCGCCACCTGCCGCTCGCCCGACTGACCCACCGTCTCGGGGGCCAGCCTACCTCAACACCCGTCGCCTCGGTGGGACGACCCCGCCAGGCGCCTTCTGGTTCTCATGAGGAGGATTGGTCATGCGTTATCCGCTCGATCGTCGTGAGTTCCTCAACACCTCGGCCGTTGCCGGCACCGTCCTGGCCGCCGGATTGACCGGCGAAACCGCGTCGGCCGCCGCCCCACCGGGCGCCGCCGTCGGCCTGCCGCCGGTCCGCATCCACAAGGTGTTCGTCGGCCGCAGCGGCGACTCCTACCTGACCCGGCCGACCGAGGAGGTGGCCCGGCTGGAGAAATACCTTCGCGAACTGGAGGCGCGGCTCGGCGATATCCGCTTCGTCGGCGGCGATCACGTCCCGCCGGCCAAACCGGAAGCCATCGCCACCCGGCTGAAGGACGCCGACGCCGTGCTGCTGATCCACCTGTCCGGCCACGAGGGCAACGCCCCGCTGCTGGGCAAGATCGTCGACGCCGGGCTGCCGACGGCGGTGTTCTCGCAGCCGTTCAGCGGTCACGGCTGGATGTACTTCCCACAGTGGCGGAAGATGGGCCACAAGGTCGCCCTTTTGCCGACCAGTGACTGGAAGGAGCTGGATGCGATGGCCGGGCTGATGCGGGCGGCAGCGTGGATGCGGCGAACCCGCGTCCTCGCCGTCGGCGGCACGCTCGGCACGTCCGCCGCCTGCGCGCCGGCCAAGGTCAAGGCGAAGCTCGGCGCCGAGGTCGTCACCATCCCCAACAGCCGCGTCATGGAGGTGTTCAAGTCGATCGATCCGAAGGCGGCCGAGGCGGAGGCGCAGGACTACTGGATCGGGCCGGCGCGCAAGATCGTCGAGCCGGCCCGCCAGGAGATCATCAGCTCGGCCCGGCTGTACCTGGCGGTGAAGAAGCTGATGGCCGAGGAGAAGGCGCAGGCGATCACCAGCAAGCACTGCATGGGCGACCCGCGCGGCTGCCTGACGTTCAGCAAGCTCAACGACGAGGGGCTGGTCGGCGGCTGCGAGGGCGATATCGACTCGACGCTGACGATGCTGCTGTTCGCCTACGCCTTCCGGGTGCCGGGGTTCATCAGCGACCCGGTGGTCGACACCGCCAAGAACGCGCTGATCCACTTCCACTGCACGTCGGCGACCAAGCTGGACGGGCCGTGCGGCAAGCGGCAGCCGTTCGTCATCCGCACCCAGACCGACAGCAAGGGCGGAGTGGCGCTGGAGGTGGAGAACCGGGTCGGCCAGCCGGTGACCTGCGCCAAGCTGGTGAACCTCGACACCATGCTGTACTGTACCGGCAAGATCCTCGAAACGTCGACCAATCCGCTCGGCTGCCGCACCCAGTTCAGCCAGAGCGTCAAGTCGGCCCGGCGGCTGTTCCTCAACTGGGGCGGCGACGTCATCAAGGGCGACGTGATGACGCTGCTGCACCGGGTCGTCTTCTACGGCGACTACCAGAAGCAGCTGGAGAACCTGGGCGACCTGATGGGGTTCAAGGTGCTCGAAGAAGGCGGCGTCGCCTGACGTTGGAGGTGCGCCGATGAGCGTGCTCGCCGATTTCGTGCTCGGCTCGGCCGATCGGGTCGTTTTGCCGATCGCCAGCTATCCGGGGACGGCGCTGACCGAGGCGACGGTCCGCGCTGTCGTCACCGACCCGGCGGCGCAGACCGCCGCCGCGGTCGCCCTGCACCAGCGCTACTCCACCCGCGTGGTGCAGTCGGCGATGGACCTGAGCGCCGAGGCCGAAGCGTTCGGCGCCGCGGTGACGATGGGCGACGCCGAGGTGCCGGCGGTCTGCGCGCCGATCGTCCACAACCAGGCGGAGGTCGACGCGCTGGCGGTGCCGGAGCCGGGGGCGAGCCGCACCGGGGTATTTCTGGAGACGGTCCGGCGGCTGAAGCATCTGCCGGGCCGGCCACTGGTACTGGGCGGCTGCATCGGTCCGTTCACCCTGGCGGCGCGGCTGGCGGGGATGACCGAGGCGTGCCGCGACACGCTCATCGATCCGCCGCTGGTTCACGCCCTGGTGGCGAAGTGCGTGCGGTTCCTGATCCCCTATGTCCGCGCGTTTCGCGACGCCGGCGCCGATGCGGTGCTGATGGCCGAGCCGGCGGCCGGGCTGCTGTCGCCGCGTGGGCTGGCGACGTTCTCGTCCGCCTACGTCCGGCAGATCGTCGCGGCGGTCGACGACGGACGATTCACGCTGATGCTGCACAACTGCGGCGCGCTGCTCACGCACCTGCCGGCGATGCTGGAGTCGGGGGTGAAGATCTTCCACTTCGGCGCGCCGATGGACGTGCCGGCGGCGCTGGCGAAGGTCGGGCCGGAGGTCGTCGTGTGCGGCAACCTCGACCCGACGGCGGTGTTCGTCCAGTCGACTGCCGAGCAGGTGACGGCCCGCGCGGCGGCGCTGCTGGACGCCACCCGCGAGCACCGCCACTTCGTGCTGTCGTCCGGCTGCGACCTGCCGGCGGCCGTCCCGCTGGCGAACCTGGACGCCTTCTACGCGGCGGTCCACTCGTATTCCCTTCTCGATTCGAAAGGACCGACGGAATGCATCCGCTGATCGCTGAACTGGTGGTCGCCGCCCCGATCCTGACCGACGGCGCCTGGGGCACCCAGCTGCAGGCGCTCGGGCTGCCGGCGGGCGGCTGCGCCGACGAGTGGAACCTGACATTCCCCGATCGCGTCGAGCAGGTGGCGCGGAGCTACGTCGACGCCGGCAGCCGGGTAATCCTGACCAACACCTTCCGCGCCAACTCGATCGCGCTGGCCGCCAAGGGGCTGGCCGACCAGGCGGCGGAGATCAACCGCGCCGGCGTCGACATCTCGCGCCGCGCCGGTGCCGGCCGGGCGCTGGTGTTCGCGTCGATCGGTCCGAGCGGTAAGCTGTTACTCACGGGGGAGGTCAAGGAGCCGGAGCTGCGCGACACGTTCGCCGCCCAGGCGCGAGCACTGGCCGACGCCGGCGCGCACGCCCTGGTGATCGAGACGATGGCCGATCTGAACGAGGCGACCATCGCCCTGTCCGCCGCGCGCGAGACGGGGCTGCCGGTGGTCGTCTGCATGGTGTTCGACAGTGGCAAGGCCCGCGACCGGACGATGATGGGGGCGACGCCGGAGCAGGTGGCGGAGCGGCTGACCGCTGCCGGCGCCGACGTGATCGGGGCGAACTGCGGGCAAGGGATCGCCGGCTACGTTGAGGTGTGCCGCCGGCTGCGCGCCGCCACTGACCGGCCGGTGTGGATCAAGGCGAACGCCGGCCTGCCGGAGATCGTCGACGGCGAGATCGTGTATCGCATTACTCCCGCGGAGTTCGCCGCCGACGCTCTGCGCGTGCGCGACGCCGGCGCCGCCTTCATCGGCGGCTGCTGCGGCACCTCCCCACCGTTCATCCGCGCCGTTGCCGCGGCCCTGCGCTGATCTGTATCTGCTACCATTCGCAGATTTGTCTTTAGCCCCCGGTGAACACACCTACTCATTACATCTTACCGGACATACTGCCGTGCTCCGCTTCTTGCTCGCTGGAGTTCCGATGCAAGCCTCTGGCCCGGCCGCCGGGCCACTGGAGGTGATTCAGACCTTCAACGCCCCTCCATCCCCCACAAGAGCGGCAACCGCACATGGACCCTACGCCTTCTTCAAGAACACCTCCCCCCTTCCCCTGCGCCCGATACCTGCCCTGCGCCCTCGCCCTCGCACCGACCTCACTTCTCCGGCCTGCTCGACACCCCGGGCCTGGGACAGATCGACGCGGGCGCTCCTCCACGCTGGCCGTTCGCGTCGTGCCCGCACCCAGCAGATCTGGGCACGCCCGCGCCCAGCTCCCCGCCGCCCGGCCCAGGACAAGGGAGCTTCCGCGCCCACGCGGCCCGCGCGGTGCCGACGTCACCGGTGCATATCGCCGACCGTGGCCGCCCTGTTGGTGCGCGCTCGCCGGTGGTCCACGCGGGGCGCTGGCTGAGGTGGTGCGGCGCGGCCATTACCGTGCCGAGCCGACGACCGCTAACGTGCCGCGGCGAACGCAAGCGCCGCTTGAAGCCGGTGCCGGGCTGGAGGCCTGGGAGGAAAACCCGCCCGCGGGCAAGCGGTGCTGTGGCGGTGTCGAGCCGATCCCACCCATGATCAGCGGTTTCCTGCTCAAGACGCCAGATCATTCGACGCGGACCGACTGGCCAACGCGCGGTGTACAGCCAGGTGGCGGCCACTGAATCTGCTGCGTGTTCAGCCGGAAGCGGCGTTCAGGCTCGTGCAGCCGGGCGACACGGACGCGTGGCCGTCAGATCGTCAAGGAAGCGGTGGCAGCGCGCTGGAAACCCCCGCCTGAAGGGCTCTGGCCTTGGAGTGCTTACGTCCTCGGCTTCCGCCTTGCCCGTAAACCCCCTCATCTCTGAAGATACCCGAACACACCGGTGTCGACGACCACCCTGTCCGCCCGTGTGTTCCGGGGCAAGAACCGGGGCAGTGCGTGTCGCCCCCGTGGGTTCCAGCCTATCGCCAAGGTCACTTCGCCGACGAGCCATTCGTCGCTGGCTTCGCCCCGTCGAGCAGGTGCAACGGCTGGCCGACCAGCCCGGTGAGCGACGTCGACCCGTCGCCGACGGTGATCGCGCGCAGCTGCTCCGGCTTGGGCAGCGCCGCGGCGATTTCCGGCAGGCGGGCGATCAGCTGCGCCTGGACGTGCTGCTCGGTCAGCTCGTTCTCGGCGCGGCGGCGGTGGAATAGCTCGACGTCGCGCTCGGCGCGAGCGGTGCGGGCACGGTGCTCGAGGTCGTCACGGCCGACGGCGAGTGACGTCCGCAGCGTCTCCAGCTCGCCGCGCAGCCGCTCCAGCTCGGTCTGCCGCCGCAGCGTCTCCAGCTCGCGGGCGAGTACGCCGGCGGCCAGCTGTTCCTGCTGCACCGCCAGCTCCTCGTCGGCCACTCGCCGCGCTTCTCGGTGGCGCTGCTCCGGCGCCGCGCTCGGCCTCCTGCTCGACGGCGAGCCGCCGCGCCGTCTCGGCCTGGTCGCGGTCATACGCCTGCTTCGCCTGCCGACGCGCAGCTCGTCGAGCCGCGCTGCGTCTCGGCCTCGGCCGTCTCGCGGGCCTGCCGGATGGCCAGCTCGCGGCGAGCCAGCTGTTCGGCCGTCTCCAGCTCGGCGAGGCGGGCCAGCTTCTCTCGCTCGGCGCGGAACGGCTTTGAAGGTTCTCCCACAGCCGCGTCGAGCTGACCACCGCCTCCTTGATCTGCACGGTGACGATTTTCAGCCCCAGTCCGGTGGTGCTGCCGTTGTCGCGGCTGCCCTCGGCGACCCCCCGTAGTCGGTGCGTCAGCTCCTCGATGATCGGCTGCTTGTCCGACAAGATGGCGTCGATCGGCATGGTCGCCACCTTGTCCTTGACCGCCGCCTCGGCCTGCTCGCGCAGCTGCACGTTGACGATCCGCATCGGATCTTCCGGATCGGAAAAGTCGAGCTTGCGATAGGCGGTGCGCAGGTCGTCGACCACCCACTGCACATACGCCTGCACCAGAATCCCCTGGCGCTCGACCGAGATGCAGCGCGCGTTGATGAGCAACGTCTGCACCGCCGCCGGGATGAGCAGGAAGGCGTCGGTCGACGGGTCGAAGCGGAACGACACGCCCGGCCCCAGGTGGAGCGGCTCGGCGTGGCCACGCCGGGTGTGGACGACGTACGTTGGGCGGCACGACAACGGTCTTCCACCGCCAGAACCCGGTAATGCGATACTCGATTCCGCCGCCGGGGCCTCCGCGTCGTCCAACCCGGTGATGCCGCGGCGGAACTCGACATCACCAAGTCGGCTGCCGCCGCCGCGCGCCGGCGCGCATTGGCACCGTGCCGGGGATGCGCGCGCGGCTCTTCAGCTCGTCCTCGGTGCGCGCTGTTCCTGCAAGACCTGATTCAGATAGGTGTTGTTTTCCATCGACGTGCTCACGGTGACAGGATGGTGCGAAAGGTCAGATTGATGCGCGGCCGACCGGCCGAGTCGTCTTCGGGACGGCGTGCCGGTAGTGGTGCTGCACGGTGCCGGCCATGATCAGCAAGCTGCCGTGCGGCAGGTCAAACGCCAGCCGTTCGCCAGTGCGAGTGTGCCGCAGGAGGAAGCGGCGGGTCGCCCCGAGCGACAACGACGGCACCACCGGATTGACGCCGAGTTCCGGCTCGTCATCGGCATGATACCCGATCGAATCGCGGCCGTCGCGATAGTAGTTGAGCAGCAAACTGTTGACCCCGCCTCGACCGTCGCCTCGACGCTGCCGCACCGGCCGCAGATAATCCGGCCACGACACCGCCGCATGCGCGACGCCCGAGTAACGGTAAACCACGCCGTCATCGGCGTATACGCCGTCAGCCGCGGGAACGGCCGGCCGAACGACCCGGTCTCCTGCCCACGCCGTGCGATCGCGGAGGACGGCGAACAGCTCGTCGGCCTCGTCGCTGGCGAGGAACTGCGGATAGTAGAGCAGCACCCCCCGTCGGCCAGTTCGTGACGCTCTTCGTCAGGCATCGACAGTCCCCGTGCGGACGATGTTCACTCTCCCCGTCGAATAGACGACGACGGAGCGGGGAAATATCGCCGGCGCATGAGCAGATGACGGGGACTGGTTCTGGTCGAACAACAAACTCACACGGCGGGACTCGGCAGCTGAGTTGCGGCATAGGCCAGGCAGGGCGCGTCCTCCGCCGTCAACTCGGGGAAGTCGGCGAGCAGTTCTTCAACCGTCATCCCACCGGCGAGGTACTCCAGCACGTCGCGAACGGTGATCCGCATCCCACGGATGCACGGCTGACCGCTGCTTGCCTGGTTCGATCGTGATGAGATGCGTGCAGTCCATACCGACAACCTACCCGGCCGGTGACGGCCGGTCAACGAGCGACGGAGGTTCTCGATCGTCACTTCCGTCAGTACGCGGCCCATCGGCTCAGCCGCCATTATTCGAACTCCCCCGGCCGGCTGCGCGGCTCGATCAGCTCCCACAGCTGGGCGCAGCGCGGCCCCTGGCGGTGATGGCTGGCGCGCGCCGCCGACGACAGGGTTAGCCGGGCGCCGTCGGGCGACGCCTGCAGGCGCCATTCGTGCGGCCGCGGGCCGCCCAGGTCGAGCCAGCCCCGCCACAGACGCCATGCCATCTCCAGCCCGCCCTTGCCGCTCACCCGCCACTCCGCTCCGCCTAGCCAGCATGCCTCCCCACGCACCAGGTCGGCCAGTCCGTAGGCCGGTCGGCCGTCCGGTCCGGTGGTGTAACCGACCGTCAGCCTCTCCAGCCAGCCGAGCAGCGCACCGCCGGTAACACGTCGTGCTGGGTGTCGAACCCGCGGCGGTCTGGCCAGCCGGCATACGGCGCCGGCCGCGCGTGCACGGTCAGCGGCTGGGCAGCGGCCTCGGGGATGTTGCGGTCGCGGCCGGGGTCGCCCTCGTCGCGCAACGGCATGAAAAAGGCCGCCCGCGTGATGCCGCCGCGAAACACGCCGTCGCTCGCCGTCCCCTGCACCAGCCACGCCAGCCCCGGCGCCAGGTCCACCGGCGCCTGCACCAGCCCGCCGGGCACCAGCTGCTCCAGCCAGGCCGGCTCCAGGTCGGCAGTGGCCGCCGTCACCTGGATGCGGTCGAACGGCGCCCGCCTCGGGGAACCCCAGCCGGCCGTCGGCGTGAACCAGGCGCACCGAGCGATCGGGCAGCCGGGCCAGGTTGCGGGCGGCGTCGGCGAGTACCTCGCGGTCGACGTCGATCGACGTCACCGCGCCGACGACGTGCGCCAGCAGAGCGGCGTTGTAGCCGGTGCCGGCGCCAATCTCCAGCACGCGCAGCCCCGGCCGCAGCTGCAGGTCTTCGAGCATCTGCGCCATCAGCGACGGCTGGCTGGACGAGCTGATCGCGACCGGCGCTCCCGCCGCGGCGTGCTCAGCCGGGTGGTGACGGCACGGTCGGCGTAGATCAACCGCAGGTCGGCCTCGTCGGCGTGGTGCGGGTCGACGTCGCGCCAGCGGTTGTCTCTGGTGCTCCAGACGCGGTGCAGGAAATGGTGCCGCGGAGTGGCCCGGAAGGCGGCCAGCAGCGCCGACCACAACGCCCCGCGTGACCAGCTGGTCGACCAGGTCGTGATGCGCCTCGTGAGCGGTTGGCATGGCCACACTCCGCGGGCGAGAGCGCCTCCGGGCCGGCAAGCGCCCTTGACGGTGGGGGGGAGTCGCTATACTGATGTTAAGGCTAATGCCCTTGGCGCACAAGGAGTTTCGGCCTCGTCCGTGATCCCTGGCACGTCCGGCGGCGGTCGTCGCCGCCGCGGCGGTACTTCGCCGCTTACCGTCCGCACCGCATCCCCCGATTCGTCGCTCACAGGAGATCGACTCGATGCCGAAAGGCGCGGAGCCTCAGCTGATGGAGAAGTGGAAGATTCACGACGCCCTGGAAACCTACGGCGTCCGCAACTGGGGGAAGGGATACTTCTCGATCAACAAGGCCGGGCACCTGCAGGTCCACCCGACCAAGCGGACCGATCGGTTCGTCGACCTGAAAGAGCTGGTCGACCAGCTGCAGGCGCGCGGCATCCAGCTGCCGATCCTGCTGCGCTTCACGGATATCCTTCGCCACCGCGTTGGCGAGCTGGCCGAGGCGTTCCAGACGGCCATGAAGGAGTTCGACTACCAGGGCCGCTACCTGTGCGTCTACCCGATCAAGGTGAACCAGCAGCGGCAGGTGGTCGAGGAGATCCTCGACTTCGGTAAGCCGTTTCACTTCGGGCTGGAGGCCGGATCGAAGCCGGAGCTGCTGGCGGTGCTGGCGCTCACCAACGGGGCGGCCAAGAGCGAGGAGCAGGGCACGCCGATCATCTGCAACGGCTTCAAGGATGACGAGTTCATCCAGATGGCGATGCTGGCCCGCAAGGCCGGCAAGCAGGTCATCCCGGTGGTCGAGAAGTTCACCGAGCTGGAGCTGATCGTCCGCCACGCCGAGGCGCTGAAGGTCCGCCCGGTGATCGGCGTCCGCGTCAAGCTGGCGGCGCGCGGCGCCGGCCGCTGGCGGTCGTCGGCCGGCTACCGCTCCAAGTTCGGGCTAACGCTCACTGAGGTGCTGGAGGCGGTCGAATACCTGAAAAAGCGTGGCATGGCCGACGCCTGCAGCTGGTCCACTTCCACCTGGGCAGCCAGATCACCAACATCCGCTCGATCAAGAACGCGCTGACCGAGGCGGCGCGCATCTACACCGAGCTGCACCGCGTCGGCGCCGGCGTGCGCTTCCTGGACGTCGGCGGCGGGCTGGGCATCGACTACGACGGCTCGCAGACTGACTTCGAGTCGAGCGTCAACTACACCCTGCAGGAGTACGCCAACGACGTCGTCTACCGGATCAAGACGGTGTGCGACGAGGAAGGGGTACCGCACCCGACGATCGTGTCGGAGTCGGGCCGGGCGGTGGTGGCGTACCACAGCATGCTGGTCTTCGACGTACTCGGGGCGAGCAACTTCGATCGCTTCCAGGTGCCGCCGGAGGTGCCGGGCGACGCCCCGCAGCAGGTGACCGACCTGTTCGCCATCCACCGCGATCTGAAGAAGAAGAACCTGCTGGAAGGCTACCACGACGCCGTGCAGGCGGTCGACGAGGCGCTCAACCTGTTCAACCTGGGCGGCATGACCGTCGACATGCGGGCGCTGGTCGAGCGGCTGTTCTGGGCGGTGTGCATCAAGATCCAGCGGCTGGTCCGCGAGCTGGAGTCCACGCCGGAGGAGCTGCAGGGGCTGGAGGCGCTGCTGTCGGACACCTACTTCTGCAACTTCTCCATCTTCCAGTCGATGCCGGACAGCTGGGCGATCAAGCAGCTGTTCCCGATCATGCCGATCCACCGGCTGAACGAGGCGCCGACGCGGCGAGCGGTGCTGGGCGACATCACCTGCGACTCCGACGGCAAGATCGACCGCTTCGTCGACCTCCGCGATGTCCGCAACACCCTGCAGCTGCACCCGATTCAGGAGGGTGAGCCGTACTACCTGGGCGCGTTCCTGCTCGGCGCTTACCAGGAGATCCTCGGCGATCTGCACAACCTGTTCGGCGACACCAACGCCGTTCATGTCTCGATCGACGAGGATGGCGAGTACACCATCGACGACGTGATCAAGGGCGACACCGTCCGCGAGGTGCTGGCCTACGTGCAGTACAACGGCGAGAAGCTGACCGAGATGCTCCGCAAGGATCTGGAGCGGGCGGTTCGCGCCGGCCGGCTGTCGCTGAGCGAGTCGAAGAAGTTCCTGCAGTTCTACGAGAGCGGGCTGGACGGCTACACCTACCTGGAAGAGCCGTGAGCCGGCGGATCAGCGGCGGCCGCGCCCCCAGGCCCGGCCGCCGCGGGTCGTCTCATTCGCCGATGCAGACCAGCTCGCTCAGTGTCCGCAGGAACAGGCATCCCTGCGACACCGCCGGGGACGCATAGATCGTCTCCTTCATGTCAATGACGCGGACCACCTCGAACTTCGTCGCGGCCTTGACCACCCACACCTTGCCGTCGTCGTCGGGGATGACCAGGTGTCCGTCGATCAGCACCGGCGATGCGCTATGCCGCCGGCCGAGCTTTTGAGCCACAGCCGTTTGCCGTCTTGCCCTCCAGGCACGCCAGATACCCTTCATCGGACACCACGAACAGGTGGCCGGCATGGGCGATCGGCGACGGCACGTAGGCGGCGCCGCGAGCGCCGTTCTCCTGGTGCGGCCGGTGCCAGACGACGTACTCGGTGCCGGTGATGTTCCCCGCGCCGTCGGGCCGCAGGCCCATCAAATGAAACTCGGGGAACCCGGTGGTGAGGAACAGCAGCCCCTGGTGTAGCACCAGGCTGGCGACGTACTGTTCGGTCGGCCCGTCGTGGATCCACAGCAGCTTGCCGGTGTCGGCGTCGTAGCCGGTGACGCACTTGCTGCCGGACAGCACCAGCTGCGTGGCCCCGTTCCGCCTGGGATCAGGGATGAGGATCGGCACGCAGTACGAGCGGGTGCGGTTGGGCCGGTCGGTCCGCCACACCTGTTTGCCGGTGGCCCGGTCGAGGGCGACGAGGTAACCCTGCGCGTCCTGGTCGCCGTTGAGGATGACGGTGTCCTTGTGCAGCACCGGCGACGAACAGAACCCGTGGACCGACAGCAGTTTGCCGGGCGACACCTGCCATCGTTTGTGGCCGTCGTAGTCGTAGCAGAACACCTGCATGGTGTTGCCGGCGCCCATGAAGCTAACAAACACGCTTTGCCCGTCGGCGGCGGGGGTGGAGCTGGCAAAGCTGTTGAGCGAGTGTTTGCGTTCCAGCGGCGCCGTCAGCACGGTCTGCCGCCACAGGATCTTGCCGCTGACCCGGTCGAGGCAGAACAGCACCCGGTCGCCGGTGCGGTCGGCGAGGTTTTCGAGGCAGCTGGTGAGGAAGAGGCGGTCGCCCTGGACGGACGGCGACGAGTAGCCGCGGCCGGGGACGGCCGTCTTCCAGCGGACGTGCTCGCTCGGCGAGAAGGCGAGCGGGACCCCTTTCTCGGCGGACGTCCCGTCGCCGCGCGGCCCGCGCCACGACGCCCAGTCCTCGGCACACAGCGGAGCCACCAGCAGACAGACGAGCAAAACAGCGCACAGGCGGGTCATCGACACAAACTCCGGTGGAAGAGGGCAAGCAAAGAAGAATTGAACCACAAAGATCACAAAGAACACAAAGAAAAGTAAGAAAAGAGAAGATAAGAAGATATGAATAGTAAAGAAATAGCTTTTAGTCAGCACTTGACGTAGACGGCTTTGACCGACCCATCTTCATTCTTTACTTTTTCCCCTTCTTCCCTTTCTGCTCTTTCTTTGTGCTCTTTGTGATCTTTGTGGTTCAATTCTTCTCTTCCAGCAAGTCCATTATGGTGGCGCGGACGTCGGGGTCGGGGTCGGCGAGCAGGGGGGGGAGGGCGGTGTGAGCGTCGGACGGGGCGATGCGGGCGAGGATGCGCGCCGCCAGCACGCGGACCTCGGCCGACGGGTGTTGCAGGGCGTCCATCAGCCGCGGCACCGTTCGCACGCCGATTCGCGTCAACGCCACCGCCGCCACGGTGCGATTGCGGATGTTGGCGTGCCCCAGCGCCTCGACCAGCGCCGGGATCGCCACCGGGGCGGCCGTGCCGATCGCGCCGAGCGCCGCCGCCGCCCAGCGGGCCACGCTGGCGGTGTCGGCCTGCAACGCCCGCACCAGGGCGTGCGCCGCCTGGCGGGCGTCCGGGCCGATCTCTCCCAGCGCCATCGCCGCCGTCCGTCGCACCGCCTCCTCCGGGTCCTGCAGCGCGCGGACCAGCGCCGGCACCGCCTGCCGGGCCGCCGGACCGCACTCGCCCAGAGCCGCCGCCGCCAGCCGGCGAATGTGCATCACCCGGTCGGCCAGCATGTCGCTCAGCGCCATCACCGCCGTCGACCCACATCCGCCCACCAGCGCCAGCTGCAGCACCGCCTGCGCCCGCGGCAGCGGATCGCGGTCCTTGAGCCGGGCCAGGCATTCCTGAACCAGCCGGTCATCCGCCGGCGCGGTTCGTTGAGGTTCGCTCGCGTGTTCCATCCGTAACGAGTCCTCGGCTGTCACAGCAGGGCGCACTATCACAGTGTGAAGCATAGGTTACGTTTCCCCGATCCGCCCGCCGCCCCGCGATTTTGTTCAACGCCGCCGCCGGTGAGCGCATAGGACGGAATGAAGCGACCGATTCGGCCGCCGGCCCGGAGGAGTGCGATGGATCCCGCCGCCGACCGCGACGAATTCCTCATGGCCCAGGTGGCCCTCGGGCAAGTCCATCTGCTCGAACCGCTGGTCCGCCGCCACGCCACCGGCCTGCTCACCTTCCTGACGCGCATGCTCGGCGATCGCCACCGCGCCGAGGAGCTGTTCCAGGAGGTGTTCCTCGCCGTCTGGCTGAAGCGGCGGCAGTACGACTACCCGCGGCCGTTCCGCCCGTGGCTGTACGCCATCGCCCTCAACCGCTGCCGCGCCGACTTCCGGCTGCGCCACCGGCCGCCCGTGCCGCTGTCGACGGTTGACTCGGTCGACCCGCCCGACCCGGAAGGCTCACCGGCCGACCGGGCGATCGCCGGCGAGACGGCCGCCCTGGTGAGCGCCGCCGTCACCCAGCTGCCGCCCCAGCAGCGGGCGGTCGTCGTCCTGCGTATGTGGCAGGGGCTGCCCTATGCTCGGATCGCCGAGCTGGTCGGCTGCACCGAGGGCACGGTGCGGTCGCACATGCACCACGCGCTGCAGGCGCTGCACCACCTGCTCCGCCCGCTTCTGCATCCCTCATCGCTGCCCGACGCCTGAAGCGGACAGCGTGTTCCCGAGGATACTCCCATGTCCGCCGCCAGCGACCACGTCGACCGGCTGGTCGACGCTTACGTCCACGATCTGCTGTCCGCCGACGAGGCCGGCCGCGTCGAGGCGCACTGCCACGCCTGCCCGGCGTGCGGCCGTGCCCTCGATCTGGCCCGCCGCCGGCTGGCCTTGCTGCAGGCCGTGCCCGCCGTCGAACCGTCCGCCGCCCTCGTGCCGGCGACGCTCGAACACATCCACGACTACCAGTATCGGCGTACTCAAAGGCGTAACCGCATCGCCTGGGGGCTGCTCGGCAGCCTGGCGGCGTGTACGCTGGTGCTGATCGGCTTGCAGATGTACTACGCACTGCTGCGACCGGGGACGATCGATCTGCTGGTGCTTGGTCAGAACCAGCTGCTCGCTGCCACGCGCACGTCGCTGCGGGTGCGCGTGGTCGATCGTAACGGCGGAGCGGCGATGACCGGGGTGCCGGTGGTGGTGGCGCTGCTGGCAGGAGACGGCCGCAGCGAGGAGCTAGCCCGCTTCACCACCGATGCGCAGGGGGCCGGCAGCCCGCCATTGCAGGTGCCCGACTGGGCCGATGGCCGGTACGAGCTGGTCGTCTCGGCGCTGACGCCGGGCGGGACGCAGACGCTCCGCCGGCCGGTGCAGCTGCGCCGGTCGTGGCAGCTGATGCTGTCGACCGACAAGCCGCTGTATCAGCCGGGGCAGACGATCCGCATGCGGGCGCTGGCGCTGCGGCGGCCCGACCTGCGGCCGGTGGCTGGTCAGGAGGCGGTGTTCACCCTGGCCGATCCGCGCGGCACGGTGTTGTTCAAGCACCGGGCGCCGACAAGCCAGTATGGTATTACTGCTTCTGACTGTCCGCTCGCCGCCGAGATCGCCGAGGGCGCCTACACGCTGGCGTGCAAGGTGGGCGATACGGAGAGCAAGCAGACCGTTGAGATCAAGCGCTACACGCTGCCGAAGTTCCTGGTGGATGTGAAGCCGGACCGCTCGTATTACGCGCCAGGGCAGCTGGCGCGCGTCCGCGTGCAGGCCGATTACTTCTTCGGCAAGCCGGTGGCGCAGGCGGCCGTGGCGGTTGGCGTGTGGGTGAAGGACGCCGGCGAGCGCGAGCACGCCACCGTGACCGCCGTCACCGACGACCGCGGCGCCGCCGAGGTGACGTTCATGACGCCGGCGGCGCTGGTCGGCCAGCCGGGCGACGGCGGGGATGCCCGCGTCCGCCTGGTCGCGACGGTGACCGACCCGGCCGATCAGAAGGAGACACGCGCCGTCGAGCGGATCGTCACGCCGCGGCTGGTGCGCCTGGACGTGCTGCCGGAGGCCGGGACGCTGGTGCAGGGGGTGGCGAACACCGTGTTCGTGCTCGTCAGCCGGCCCGACGGCACGCCGGTGAAAGGGGCGCGGGTGCAGACCACCGGCGCTGTCACCACCGAGGTCGTCACCGATGACCGCGGCGCCGGGTCGTTTCAGCTGATGGCGGCGGCCGGCGCCGCGGACCTGAACCTGGTGGTGGTGGCGCCCGGCGGCGAGGTGCTGGAGCGCACTTCTCGCCGGCTGGAGGTTCGCGGCGACGCCGACGACTTCCTCGTTCGCACCGACCGCGCCGTCTACCGCGGCGGCGAGACGATGACCGTGACGGCGCTGGGCAACGGCGTTGAGCCGGTGTTCCTCGATCTGATCAGGGACGGCCAGACGCTGCTGTCGCAGACGATCGAGCTGTCCGGCGGGCGCGGCGAGCAGGTCGTCGACCTGCCGGCCGACCTGTTCGGCACGCTGCAACTGGTGGCGTATCGCTTCGTCGGCCCGGAGGGGTTGCCGTTCCGCAAGACGCGGGTGTTGTATGTCACCCCGCCGGACGGACTGCAGGTCCACGCCACGCTCGACCAGCCGGAGTACCAGCCGGGCAAGCAGGCGACGCTGAACCTGCGGCTGACCGACGGCAAGGGCCGGCCGACGCCCGGCGCCATCAGCCTCGCCGGCGTCGACGAGCGCGTGTTCCACGTCCTCGCCCAGCGGCCGGGCATGGAGGCGACGTTCTACACGCTGGAGAAGGAATTACTCAAGCCGGTGTACGCCATCTACCCGTGGTCGCCCGACGACGAACCGAACGCGACCCGGCGCGACCAGGCGCTGTTCGCTGCCACCGCCGGCGTTACTCCACCACCGCCGACCGCGCCGGAGGCGCAGGCCACGCAGTTGAACGCCTCCGGCGTTCACACCCTGGCGATGCGATCGCTGCCGGAGGTGCAGCAAGCGGTCTCCAAACTCCGCGAACGGCGGCTGGACCAGGTACGCCTCGGCTGGGCGGTGCTGGCGGCGATGGCGGTACTGAGCGGCTACGGGCTGCTGTGGCTGTTTCTGTCGGTGCGGACGGTGCTGATCGTCCACGGGATCGCCGGCCTCGGGCTGCTCTGCATGGTCGGCGGGATGGTGTTTCTGATGTTGATGATGGGAGGACGGGCGGGCAGCAAGTTTTCCGGTGTCGCCGCCGATGGTCGCTTCTTCGCGGCCGAAAAGTCGGCGGCACCGGCCTCGGGGCCGCCGCGGATGGCGCCCGAGATGTCGGGGATGCGCGTCGGCAGCGGCGCTACTCCGCCGCGGGTGCGGCAGCACTTCCCCGAAACGCTGGTGTGGAAGCCGGAGCTAATCACCGACGACGCCGGCCGGCTACCGCCGCTGGCGATCCCGCTGGCCGACTCGATCACCACCTGGCGGCTGGCCGCCAGCGCCGTGTCCGCCGACGGCCGGCTCGGCGCCGCCCAGCTGCCGATGAAGGTGTTTCAACCGTTCTTCGTCGAACTGAACCTGCCGACCACGTTCACCCGCGGCGACGAGGTGGGTGTGCCGGTGGTGGTGTACAACTACCTCGACCGGCCGCAGACGGTGGCGCTCACCCTGGCCGCCGCGCCGTGGTACTCCCTCACTGGCCCGGCGGAACAGAAGCTGGAGCTGGCCGCCGGCGAGGTGCGGTCGACACGATACACATTGAAGATCGACAAAGTCGGCACGCACCGGCTGAAGGTGACGGCGCTGGCCGGCGGCGTCGGCGACGCGGTCGAGCGCGAGATCGACGTGGTGCCCGACGGCCGGCGGGTCGAGACGGCGCACAGCGGCGGGCTGGCGCGGCCGGCGGAGGTGACGCTCGACGTGCCGGCCAACGCCGTCGACGGCAGCGTCAAGGCGTTCGTCAAGTTCTACCCGTCCGGCTTCAGCCAGCTGGTCGAGGGGCTGGACAGCATCTTCCAGATGCCCTACGGCTGCTTCGAGCAGACGTCGTCGACCACCTATCCGAACGTGCTGGCGCTCGACTACCTGCGGCAGAACCGGCTGAGCGTGCCGGCGGTGGAGGCCAAGGCGCGGCAGTATATCCTCCTCGGCTATCAGCGGCTGGTCGGGTTCGAGGTCGCCGGCGGCGGGTTCGACTGGTACGGCCGACCGCCGGCGGATGTCGGCCTGACGGCCTATGGGCTGATGGAGTTTCAGGACATGGCTCGCGTCCACGACGTCGACGCGCAGCTGCTGCAGCGGACGCGCCGCTGGCTGCTCGGGCAGCGCAAGCCCGACGGCAGCTGGGAGGCGATGCG
Organism: Gemmataceae bacterium; assembly: GCA_046350215.1. Taxonomy (GTDB): domain Bacteria; phylum Planctomycetota; class Planctomycetia; order Gemmatales; family Gemmataceae; genus JAXMAU01. The sequence continues at coordinate 17,350 of JAXMAU010000075.1, forward strand.
CGGAGCGCACTTCGCCGGCGGCGGGGCCGACGCCGACACCGCCCGGCTGGCGCTGACCGCTTACGTCACCTGGGCGGTGTTCGCCGACGGCCAGATGGCCAACGACACGTCTCTGACGCGGAACTGGCTGCTCACCCACCGGCCGGAGACGGTCGCCGACCCACACGCTCTCGCACTTCTGTGTAACGCCTTACTCGCAATGGACCCGCAAGGGACCGACGCGGCGCCGTACCTGGCGCGGCTGGCCGAGCTGCGGCAGACGACGGACGACGGGCGGCAGGCATTCTGGGCGCGGCCAGCGGGCGCGCGGACGCTGTTCTACGCTGGCGGAGTGTCGGGGCAAGTGGAGACGACAGCGCTGGCGGCGGGCGCTGCTGCGCGGCAAGGCCCATCCGCAGGCGAGCGGCCGCCGCGCTGACGTGGCTGGTGGCGCGCAGGACCCGGCGGCACCTGGCACTCGACGCAGGCGACGGTGCTGGCGCTCAAGCGCTGCTGGCCGGCACGGCGGCCCCGGCCGGCGACGACGAGCGGCGGTTCACCGTGGCGGTCGGCGGGCACACCGAGCAGGTGACGATCCCGGCCGACCAGGCCGAGGTGCTGCGGCAACTCGACCTGTCGCCGCACCTGGCCGCCGGCGTCAACCGCGTGCGGCTGGAAGAGCGGACGAAGACCGGCGCCGGCTACCAGGTCGTGTTCCGCTACCACGTCCCCGAGGTAAAGAAACCGGCGGCGCAGAGCCTTTGGAGATCCGCATCGACTACGACCGTACCGAGCTGGCGATCGGCGACGTGGTGACGGCGCGGGCGACGGTGACGAACCGCCAGGACGCCGAGGCGCCGATGGTGATGCTCGACCTGCCGGTGCCGCCGGGGTTCATCGCCGAGTCGGCCGGATTCGATCGGCTGGTGCAGGACGGGCGCATCGCTCGCTACCAGGTGCGCCCGCGGACGGTGCTGGTGTACCTGCGCGCCGGCTCGCCCGGCCGCCCGCTGGTGCTGGAGTACCGTCTGCGGGCGACGCTGCCGGTGCGTGCCGCGGCGCGGCAGCGCGGGTGTACGAGTATTACGACCCGCAAAAGCAGGGCACTTCGGCGTCACCGCGGTTCGTGGTGGTGGAAAAGTAACCCCACAACCCGAAGCGCAACCCACCCACCACAGCCCGAAGCGTAAGCGAGGGCGGAAGAAAGAAATCCCTCGCTTCACGCTTCGGGCTGAAGAAAATGAAGAAATCCCTCGCTTGCGCTTCGGGTTATCGATCCATCAGCCACGCCAGCCGTTCGGCGAGCGTTTCCATCGGCAGCCCGATCACGTTCGTCACGCTGCCTTCGACCACCAGCACATACGGATCGCCCTTCTCCTCGATGGCATAGGCCCCGGAGTGGTTCTTCCACGACCGGGTCGCCAGGTAGCGGTCCATCTCGGCGTCGGACAGGACGCGAAATTGCACGACGCTGCGCTCCTGCCAGCTCAGTTGCACGTCGTCGGGCCGCCGCCACAGCGTCACGCCGGTCCACAACTCGTGGTTGCGGCCGGCCATCAGCCGCAGGATCCGCCGTGCGTCGTCCTCGTCGGTCGGCTTCAGGATCGGCTCGCCGTCCAGCCAGCCGATCGTGTCGGCGGCCAGGATGATGCCGGCGTCCTGCTGCGGGGCGACGGCGGCCGCCTTCAGCCACGACACCGCCTGGACGAACGTCCGCGGATCGCGATAATGCTCCGGCTCGTCGATGTGCGCCGGGCGGACGTCGAACTCGACGCCCAGCCGCTCCAGCAACTCCCGCCGCGCCGGCGATGCGCTGGCCAGGATGAGCCGCGATCGACGGCTGTCGCTCGCCCCTAGCTCACTCGCCTGCTCTGGCAGTACCATCCCTGCAACACCTCCCGCAGGACCGGCCAGAGCCGCGCCGGCGCCAGCTCGGTCATGCACTCCAGCCGGGCGCAGCGCTTGCGATAGCTGCCGCCGCACCTCACCTGCGTCTCGACGACGTGTTGCCGCTGCCCATACGGGCCGGTCAGCGCCGCCTTCGTACAAGTATACGGCGCCACCACCGGGCGGCCCAACGCCACCGCCAGGTGGAGCGGGCCGGTGTCGTTGGCGAGCATCACGTCGGCGCGGGCGAGCACGGCGGCCAGCTGCGGCAACGAGGTGCGGCCGGTCAGGTCGAGGCTGGGGGAGGTCAAGCGTCCGCGGACCGCCGCCGCCAGCGCGGTTTCGTCGCTGCCGCCGAGGAACACGGCGGTGCCGCCGAAGTCGGCCGTCGCGCGGGTGAGCACGTCGGCGAAGTGCGCCGGCGGCCAGCGTTTGGTGTACCACCGCGAGCCGACGCTCACCATCAGCCACGGCCGCGGCCACGGGTGCAGCATCGTCTCGGCCCACTCCGCCGCCGTCGGATCGACCGGCAGCCGCGATTCTTTCGGCCCATCGCCGGCGCCGAGCGCCTCGGCCACGCGCCAGTAGCGGTCGACGGCGTGCAGCCCGCCGCGGCCGGGGTCGGCGATCACGTCGGTGTAGAACAGCCGCGACCCCTCGCGAGCGCCGGCCAGTCCGACCCGCCGCGCCGCCCCGGTCGCCCACGTCATCAGCCCGCTGCGGAGCAACCCCTGCAGGTCGAGGACGAGGTCGAACTGTCCGGCCCAGGGTGCGATAGAAGGCGAATCCCGTCCGTGCCGCCGACAGCCACCCCTTGCGCGGACGGCGCCGCGATCGAACGGCAGGGTGGCGTCGAGGTCCGGGTGCCCGGCGATGAGCGGTTCGTAGGCGCGGTTGACCACCCAGGCGAGAAACGCCTCGGGAAACCGTCGTCGCAACGCCGACAGGACCGGCAATGTGTGGACGATATCGCCCAGGGCGCTCGGTTTGATGAGGGCGATGCGGCGCGGCGTGATCGCGCCCAGCGGGGGGAGAGCGGACATTCCGTGTCCTCGTGCGGCTCGGGCCGCGGCGCACCCCGCGGCGGACTCGCCGGCAGTGTCGCAAACGGGCCGTGTCGAAGCAACCTCAGCTCACGCCCGCGGTGCCCCTCAGCAAATGGCGGACCGAGCCGGCACGGGGTCCGTTCCTTGCTTAGCCGCTTCGTCACTCGTAAAATCAGCAAGACGGCGTGCCGGGTGAAGGAGCGGGGAAATGGAGCCGATCGTCATCTGGGATCTGGACGACGACCCGGATGGCAACGTCGCTCACATCGCGGAACACGGCGTCACCAGGGAAGAGGTGGAAGAAGTCCTCCAGAACGAAGACAACGAGACGGATGCCAGCGCGTCGAGCGGTCGGCCGATCACGTTCGGCTGGACCAGCACCGGCAAGCACCTGGCCGTCGTCTGGGAAGAGGCGGGCGACGACCCCCGGATGGTCTACCCCGTCACGGCCTACGAAACGTCTCCACGGGCGGGGTGAACCGATGGCGAAGAGCGTCCAGCGAAAGACCGAGCGAACGCCGGAGGAGACGGCCCGCCTCCGCGAACTGCGTGATTGGTATCAGCGTGAGAAGCCGTCCATTGCGGACCTCGAAGCACAGGGGGCGGAGTTCGCCACGCTGGGCGAAGTCGTCCTGCTGCGCTGCCTCGCCGACGAGTTAAGAAAAGAACGCGAACGCCAGGGGCTTACCCGCGAACGGCTGGCCGAGCGACTGCACTTGAGTGCCGAAACGCTCGCCGACGTCGAGGCCGGCACCGTCGGCACGTTGACGCTCGGGAGGCTCTCCCGGATCGCACACGCCCTCGGCAAACAGATCGCTTGCTCCCTCGTCGAAAAGGTCGCCTGACTGCGTTACCAAATGAGGATCACAAGGCAGGCCGCCCCAGGCACTGCAGCAGACCCGGCCCTCCGCCCTCGCCTTCGCTGGGGAGGGATCCGACGGACCGGCCCTCGAAGCCTGGGCGTTCGGCGGCGGAGGGCGGTGCGATGAGGCTGCTACGCGAATTCTTCCTGATCGTCTTCGGCGGGTTAATTGGGGCCGCGCTCGGGACGGCGTTCGGCGGACTCGTCGGGCTGCTCTTCCCGGACTTTGTGGCAATGATCTGGCGACCGGAACCCGTCGGCCCGACGGCTCCGCTTGGCGCAGGCATGGGCATGGTGTTTGGATTGCCGATCGGGGCCGCGGCGATGGTGGCCGGCCGCTTCGTTGAAGCTGTCCGGCACTGGGCTGGTATCCGCGAAGGATGAGAGCCAAACGCCGGGTGCTCTGGCCACGCTTCGTGGCCAGGTGAGCGATTCAGCCCACGCCCCAGCGGCGCAGGAACGCCAGCGACTGCCGCGCTGTCTCGACGGCGTTGTGACTGTGCCGGCTCAGCTCGACGTGCAGTCCGCCGGCGTAGCCCACCTTGCCCAGTCCGGCGAATAGCTCGGCGAAGTCGACGTCGCCCTCGCCAAACATCCGGTGGTCATGAATGCCATCGCGGATGTCCTCCAGGTGGACGTTCCACAGCACGTCGGCCCACTGTTCCAGGTGCGGCGTCACCGGCATCTCGCCGGTGCAGTACAGGTGGCCGATGTCGAGCGTCAGGCCGAAGCGCGGATGCGCGACCTGGGCGGACAGGTCGGCGAAGCGCGTCATCGTGTCGACGAACATCCCCGGCTCCGGCTCGAACGCCAGCCGCACGTCGCGGCGGTCGGCGTGGTCACACAGCCGCAGGCAGCCGTCGACCAGGCGCCGCCTGAGCGATTCGTCCGGCTCGGCGGCCGGCGGCGTGCCGGACCAGAAGCTGACGGCGTCGGCGCCGAGGTCGGCGGCCAGGTCGACAGCGCGGCTGAGGAAGTCCAGGCGAACGGCGCGGGCGGCGGGGTCGGGGTCGAGCAGCGTCGGCTGGTGCTTGCGCCACGGGTCGAGCAGAAAGCGAGCGCCGGTCTCGATCACGCAGTGGAGTCGGTGTCGCGCCAGCAGCGCGGCAATCCGGTCGCGCTGGGCGGACAGGTCGGCGGCGAACGGGTCGAGCGCGTGGTGGTCGAGCGTCAGCGCCACCGAGCGATAGCCGAGGTCGGCGAGGAGGGCGACGGCGTCTTCCAGGCGATGATGGGCGAAGCCGTTGGTGTTGTAGCCGGGGAGCATGGCCACCCGCCGCCTCAGGCGACCGGATACCAGTCGGGGCCGACCAACCACGCCAGCGTGCCGCCGCCCTTGTTGGGCACGCCGTCGAAGTCGATGCACGCCATGCCGCCCTTGTCCAGGTCGATGCCGATCGCCTTGTCGCCGAGATACCAGCCGACCATCTCGCTCAGGTCGGGGTTGTGGCCGACGACGGCGACGGTGTCGACGCTGTCCTGCAGCAGCTTCTGATTCACCTTGCGCTTGCGGCCGCCGGGCGCCAGCGCCTCGCACTCCTCGACTTCCGGGGCACCGTCGCCCCAGCCGGCGACTACCTCCTCGGCGGTCTGGCGGGCACGAACGAGCGGGCTGGCGAGCAGCCGGTCGAGCTTCACTCCCAGCCGCTTCAGCGCCGCGGCGGCGGCCCGGCACTGCCCGCGGCCCGCATCGGTGAGCGGCCGTTCCTCGTCGTCGTGGACGCCGTGCGCGCCCACCGGGGCGGCTTCGCCGTGGCGGATCAGGATCAGTCGCATGGTCGAGTCCCTCACGAGTGCGGCGGGTTGCGGCGACCCGCCCCTGCTGGTGTACCACCCGCCCGACCATCCGGCAGCGCCCGCCTTCCCCCATTTACCTGAATTGTCCGTTTTCTGCCGATCTTCACAATGCGCGACCGGGGGAGAAGCCTCGCCCCGGTCGCCGCCAGCGTCGTCACTTGGCCAGGTAGCTGCGGCGGATCGGCGCTGCCTTGGCGGCGGGTAGGTGCGTCTCGAACAGCACGTTCTTCGACGTCTCCCGCTGCACCTCCTGCAGCTGATCGGTAATCTTCCGCTCCTGCCGCTTGCCGCTGTGCGCATCCTTCAGAAAGGCGGTCACCGCTTCCGCCTTCACCGCGTCGACCCTGGCGCCGGCCTTGTTCTCGCCGACCGCCTCGATGGCGCTGGCGCGGACCAGTTTCGGCCACAGCCGGCGGAACAGGTCGGCGTTGGCGTAGACGTCGGCGGCGCTCACCTTGCCGTTGATCGCCACCGCGTAGCCGATGATGTCGGCGTCCTTCGCGCCGAGGGTCGGCTCCAGCTTCTTGACGCACGCCTCGATGGCGTCCTGCAGCTTCTTGTGTTCGAGCGTCAGCTGCAGACTGGTCTGCGACTGCGCACTCTGCACGCTGCCACGCACCGACATGCTCAACTTCTGCTGGGCGTTCTGCACCTCCTTCCAGACCTCGCCTTGGTTCTTGGCGCCGCGAGCCGCCAGTTTCAGGCTGTTGTTGACCAGCGCGCCGCTGCTGCTGCTGAACTGGCGGACGTTCTCGCCGCCGCGGGCGGCCCACCGCCCCTGTTCGACGCAGAACGAGCTGACCGGCAGCCGGCCCGACCTGGGCGGCACGATCAGGTCGACGGCGATGGTGCGGTCCTGCTGCCCACCCTTGACGATGTCGCCGGCCTGTACGAACACCGTCTCGGTGGACACGTTCTCGATGCTCAGCTCGTTGACGTTGCGCGTCTCGTGAACGATCACCTGTTTCGCCTTCAGCGCCTCGTCGAGCGTCACCAGTTTCTTGCCCTTGATCGCGTCCTCGCCGTGAAGGAAGAAGACGGTCAGGTTGCCGTGGGTGTGCGGTCCGGAGACGCGGTACGCCGGGGCGGCCGGCGGCGCATCGGTCGCCGCCGGCGGCGCCAGCCCGAATGCGATCCCGGCCGTGACTGCCAGCGCCATCAGTGCCGCGCGACGGATCGAAGTGGTCGCAGACATGCCAGATCCTCCAACGAGAAGGGAGATGTGGGCGAGTGGGGAACGCCTCGCCGCTGTCATCCTAGAAGAGTCAGCGGCGGCGAACCAACAGGCCAGCGTGTAACAGATCTGTAACGACCGGCATCGGCTTGGCGAGGGCGCCGATCGCGCTGCGACGGCATATGTCTAACCGATGTCGCCCCCGCACCCACCCTCCCGCTCTCCCGAGGAGGCCCACCCATGCATCCCACCCGCCGCCACTTCCTGAGCGCCGCCACCGCCGCGGCGATCACCCCTGCGTTCGCCGGCGCCGCCGGCCGCGACCGCGTCCGCGTTGCCCTGATCGGCCTGGGCGGCCGCGGCC